>CAJTZF010000006.1:0-85908 GCA_910584245.1 uncultured Eubacterium sp. | reverse complement strand
GTTTTAGAATTGCGAGAGAGAGCTCAAAGAGCGAACGGAGCAATTCGTGGTATCAGGCATTGAAGTACACGTAGAAATGAGGGCAAAAATGCAACATAAAGTATCCGTAATCGTCCCCGTATATAATGCAGAGGATTTTCTGGCAGAATGTATTGAGAGTATATTGGGACAGGATTATGAGGAGCTGGAGCTTCTGTTAGTGGACGATGGCTCCCGGGACGGGAGCGGTCGCATTTGTGAGGAGTATGCGGCGGCGTCTGGAAAGATCCGTTTGCTGCGCCAGGAAAATAGCGGCGCGTCCGCTGCCAGAAATGCTGGTCTTAGGCAGGCGGAGGGAGAGTTCATTGTTTTCGTGGACGCCGATGATTATTTACCAGGAACGGATATAGTATCGCATATGGTGTGTGAAATAGAGGCGGCTCCTGCGGATGTTCTCGTCGGTGATTATGAACGGCTGTGGGACGGGCGGCGGCTCACCGCCGGAAGTTGTGGCAGGTTTAGCGGGTTCCCGGCGGATGGGGGGGCTTTCCGTTTTCAAGGTTTTTTTTCAGTGGGAACGCTCTCTTACATATGGGGCAAAATGTACCGGCGGACGTTCCTGGAATGTAACGGTATACAGTTTTCGCAATTTCAGTATGGCGAAGATAAGCTGTTTAATTTCGAATGCTATATCCAGGGGGCAAAGTACGCGTTCCTGCAACAGCCGGTATATGTCTACCGGAAAAATGAACGCTCGGTTTCCTATGCTTTCCGCGGGGATTCTGTGGAAGGGTGGATGGGGATTGCCGACAGGACAGAGCGGCTCCTGCGTGAAAAGGGACTTGGGGAAAAATACGGGGATTTGGTCGCCTGCACGATTTTTTTTGCCGCATTTTTCGACGGAAAAATGTATTATCAATTTGGAGGGAAAAAACTGTCCCGTGTAAAAAAAGTTTTAAAAAAATACGGAAGTGAAAAGCTGGCACGTTTTTATTTTTCAGAGCTGTGCAAGGGAAAGCATTTGAAAATGATTTCGCCGTTCATATGGAAGGTAATGATATGGGGATTTGCCTGTGGGATGAGGTTTCACTGTTATCGTATCCTTTCTTTCGGAATTAAGCTTCTAATTGATCTTCGTGTGGACGAACGCCTGTCGGATACCGGGCTGAGGGAGGACTGATTTTGGAAAACGGCGGGGGCCGGGCTGAGCGGCGTTCTTTACATTTAGCATGAAATGTGGTATAATTGGGAATAGGAAAATATCGGAAAAGCAAGATGGCAGGGGGGATGAGACAGTATGTCCATTACATGGGATCGGTACCAGATACGGCATGCAGCAGGAATTTACTGGCTGCTGGATATGGAACAGCAGGGATACCCGTACGAAAAACCGCTGCCGCTTAACGAGATGGGAGCTCAAATTTGGGAAATGATGCAAAAAGGGCTGTGTTTGGACGAGATATCGAAAGCATTGGGAAAGGAGTATGAAATTCCGGGTGAGGAGATCCGGGAAGATATCCGCGGGTTTTGCGGACAGCTGAGGGAACGGGGGATTGAAGTCTGAACAGCAGCTTGGAGGTCGCGATGAATATTTTACTAATAGGCGGATCTGGGAATTTGATGAACCAGCTGATCATCAAATTAAAAAAGGAAGGCCACAGAGTTCATTTGCTGACGGGAGAGCAGCACGCGGCAAACACGTATGAAAAGGTGTTTGAGCGGTATGAATTTACCTATGACAACGGGAACCTGAGTGAAATTTTCCAGAGTGTAAGTCCCGATGTGACGTTGTTTTTGGGCGCATATGACACGAATTTCAGCTGGCGTCACAGTGAACGTGAATCGGTGCGTTTTATAGCGGGACTTATGAATATTTTAGTAGCATATTCTATGATAAATAAGGGGAAGTTTATATTCCTTTCTTCCGAAGAGCTTTATCAGGGAAATTTTGAACAGGATATATGGGAGGAAGAACCGCCGTGCGCCCGCGGGTTCCGTGGGACCGCACTGGAACAGGCGGAGAATATTTGCAGCAATTTCAGGGAGAACTGGAATTTGAATATACTGGTTCTCAGGCTCGATCATTTGTATAGTATACCGAAGGACAGGGAAGAGCTTGATGGTATATGTGGGGAAATGTGCCGGAAGGCGATGGAATCCGGGTGCATTCATGCGGATCCGGATACGGTGCTTTCTCTGCTGTATGTATCCGATGCGGTGGAATTTATTTATCAGGTTGCAGCGGCTCGAAGGACGAAACATTTTCTTTACCATCTGTCGTCTTCGCAGCCGGTTTCCGAGCTGGAACTCGCCGGTATGATTGGTAAAAATATGGATTCCGTGGTTGAAATTGTGTTGGAGCCAAAACCGGCGAAAAGCCGGAGAGTATTGTCAAATCAACGGTTTCTTGAAGAATTTGGCGTCTCCGTTTGTCATACGGCGGAGGACGGTGTGGACAAAATCGTGTCGGGTATGATGAAAAATAAGGCTGTATTTCTCACGGGGGAGGAGGAGACGCCGTCGGTTTGGAAGCGTATCTGGCGCCGGGTCGGATGGTTTGTGAAGGCGTCTGTTCCCTTTGTGGAAAACATGATATGTTTTATTCCGTTTTTTATGTTGAATAACCGGACGGTGGGTAGTGATTATTTTGCCAGGCTTGATTTTTATTTGTTTTATGTTCTTCTATTTGCGATTGTTTATGGACAGCATCAGGCTATTTTTTCAGCAGTTTTGGCCGTGTGCGGCTATTTGTTTCGCCAGATGTATACCCGCAGCGGATTTGAGGTTATGCTGGATTACACGACGTATGTCTGGATGGCGCAGCTATTTATACTCGGGCTTGTCGTCGGCTATATGAGAGACCAGATACGGTCGATACGGATGGAGAGTGAGGAGGTCCAGAAGAACCTGAAACGGCAGCTGCGGGATATCAAAGACATCAATAACAGCAATGTCCGGGTAAAGGACGTTTTGGAGAGACAGGTTATAGACCAGAAGGACAGTATTGGGAAACTATACAGTATTACTTCCACGCTCGACCAGTATATGACAGAAGAGGTATTGTTTTACGCAGTGGAAATTTTGTCCAAAATTCTTAGGAGCCCGGATGTCGCCATTTATACGGTGTATAATTCAGATTATGCCAGAATGTTTTCCGCCAGCTCGGATGTGGCCAGGCAGCTCGGAAATTCTATCCGTTATCCCGATATGGGGGAACTGTATGAGGCGCTCCGGCAGCGCAAGGTTTATGTAAACCGCCAGCTGGACGAGAGATATCCGTTGATGGCAAACGCCATTTATGAAAACGATGAGATGAAAATGATTGTGATGGTGTGGGGAATTCCGTGGGAGCGCATGACGCTTGGGCAGGCGAATCTTCTTGTTGTTATTAGTTATCTGATTCAAAATGCTGTTTTGCGTGCCGGCAGGTATATGGAGGCGCTGGAACAGCAAAGATATGTGGAGGATACGCATATTTTGGAGCCGGGTGCGTTTACTACCCTTGTGGAGGCATACCAAAAGGCGAAAAAGAAAAATCTGACGGAATGCACGTTGCTCCAAATACAGGCGGACCCGTCGGAGTGTGAGCGGGCGGGAGAGGTACTGTTGAAAAATTTGAGACAGACCGATTACCTTGGAACAATGGAAGACGGCAGGTTATACGTGCTTCTTGCCAATACGGTCCGAAAAGAGGCGGAAATCGTTATTAGCCGGTTTGATGCTGCCGGATTTAAGAGCATAGTTGTAGAAGGAATCGAGGGATGACGGCGCATATGGATCGATTTATTATTCTTTTAGGTATAAATAGTATACTGGCCGCTGTTTATTTCATTTGGAGCGTACTCAGAAAGAAGGAGCGGTTTCTCGGATATGGCTCCAAAACGCTTGTAATGCTTCTGTGTCCCGTTGTGGGACCATTGTATGTGTGGATGGGCTATGTTATATACCGGTGCTTTTTTTCCCGGGAAGTGGATTTGGAGGATATTATCTTTAAGAAGGACCGGGTAAAGACATATATGCACGCGGATGAGGAGCGGGGCAGAACGGTAGTGTCGATGGAGGAGGCGCTGGCCGTGACGGACAAAGATAATTTGCGGGCCCTGATGCTAAATGTCGTGCGGGGGGACGTCCGGAACTCGTTGGCATCCATTTCCCTGGCGCTAAATAGTGAGGATTCGGAGACGTCCCACTATGCGGCGTCTGTGCTCCAGGATGCGCTGAATGATTTCCGGACGACCGTTCAGAAATGCTGTAATGAGATTGAGAAGCAAGGAGAAAACCAGCTGGATTATGTGGTTATGCTTATTGGGTACATGGACCAGGTTTTAAAGCAAAAGGTTTTTACCGATATGGAACAGAGATCGTTTGTGGCGGTTATGGACGAGATCTGTGAGATCCTTTACAGTAAAAAGAAAGAGTGGATGACAAGCGCCCAGTTTGAAGCGGTTATTCTCCGTCTGTTGGAAATACAGGAGTTTGAGGCGTGTGAGAAATGGTGTGTACGCGCCAGAAGGTGTTACCCGGATACGCTTTCCGCCTATACGTGCCAGATGAAGCTTTATTTCTCGAATGGTGACAGAAAACAGTTTTTCGCCGTGATGGAGGAGCTTCGGAACTCAAATATTGTCATTGATAATGAAACATTGGAGCTGATTCGCGTGTTTCAGTGATGCAAAAGGATGGTTGGACAAATGTCGATGCGGATGCTTACAATTTTACAGTTTACTGAAATATTGTCGGTATATTTTTTGGCAACGGTATTGCTGCCGGCGTTTGTCCTGCATGAAAAAATCAAGGGACGCCGGTTGATGGAGAGGTTTTTCATCTGTTTGCTAACGGGTAACTTTTATATTATGAATCTGGTGTTCCTGCTGCAGCTTCTCCGGATTTCAAATCCGGTTACGCTCATAATTGGTACGGTAGTCCCCGCCTTTTTTGCATGGGTGCGTCTGGGCGGGCATCACCCGGTATCTGTTATTAAGAGCATATGGCAGGATTTACAGCGGATGTCGCGAGGGTATCTCGGCATACGTACGGTGGTATACCGGGTGTGTTCTTTTGCGGGCAGGAGGGTGAAGCGGGGCGTACGGGCAGCTTTGCGTGCGTTTCGGAAGCGGTGGCTGGAGTGGCTGTTTCTATTCAGCATATGGATTGCCCTCGCCTCATTTTACGGGATACAGTTACTGGAAGGATATGGTTACACCGCGTCGGATACGCCGGTCCATCTATATTGGATCAACGGACTGAGCAGGAATGATATTTTTATTGACGGCGTTTATCCTTTTGGCTATCACTGTGTCATTTATTATATCCATGCTGTGTTTCAAATTGACAGTTACGTGTTGATGCGGGTGTTTTCCTTTGTCCAGACAATTATGCTGCACATGGTACTTTTGGGATTTATCCGACTGTGCTGCCGCAGCCGGTATATCGCCTATGCAGTGACCGGTATATATGTGTTGGGAAATTTTTTGCAGCCGAGCACCTATTTGCGTTTTTTTGCCGTACTGCCGCAGGAATATGGCATGATTTTTATACTGCCGTCGATTTATTTTGCCTTCCAGTTTTTTCAGGAGAGAAGAAAAGAGGTGCGGCGGGGAGAGCGGAAAAGAGAATCACTGGTCTGTCTTGCCCTGTTTGCCATGAGCTTTTCGATGACGCTGGCCGTACATTTTTATGATACGATGATTGCCGGACTGTTTTGTGCCGGCGTGGCAGTCGGGTATTTCGTCTGGTTTGTGAGAAAGAAATATTTTTGGAATGTCATTGTCACATGTCTGGTCAGCGTTATGCTGGCAGTGCTGCCGATGGCGGTGGCGTTTGCCCTCGGTACGCCGCTGCAAGGTTCCCTCGGGTGGGGTATGAGTGTAATTAATGGTTCCGGTGAGGAGGAGAAGCAGCAGGAAGAGGAAAACGATACGGAGGTTTTCTACTACGACGCGGAGGGAAACCCAATGAATCCAGAGGCGGAAACGGAGTCCGGCGCCGTCACACAGCAGCGGGGCGGGCGCGGCGAGGGCATCGTTCCCAAGCTTGCGGGGGCGTGGGATAAGATGTGTTCAGCAATAAATGGAGCCGTTTTAAATAATCCGCAGCCCTGGTATTACCTGGTTGTTCTCTCCGCGATGGGGCTTTTGCTTGTTCTCGGGCTTTTGTTCCTTTTTTCCCGGCGGAAGTGCTACGGGGCCATGCTTTTGTCCACGGGCGTTTTTATGGTATTATTGCTTATTCTCCAGACGGCGAAAGAGCTGGGCCTCCCAGAGCTGATGGATGGAAGCCGCTGCCGGATTTATTTTGGATATATGCTTCCCGTCGTATTTGCCCTGGCCGCCGACGGACTTTTGCGTTTGCTTATATGGAGACAGAGCTGGTTCCAGTTTCGGAATCTGGTGTCACTCGCCTGTGTCGCCGGGGCGGTATGTTTGCTCTGGAATGCCGGTTACCGGAAACCGCCGGTGGAAACTACGACGCTTGTAACGAATGAGGCGATCGCCTGTCTTACAAATATTATACGTGAGGAGCGGGATTTTACGTGGACAATATGTTCCGCCAACGATGAAACGCAGATGGGACTGGATCATGGCTACCACTATGAGCTAATTTCTTTTTTGCGCGAGATGGAGTTAAACAATATGGAGCAGGGGGCAGAACCCAATATTCAGATTCCGACGGATCATGTTTATATTTTTATTGAAAAGGTTCCAATTGATTATACGGAGCACTACGCGCAGAGCGGCCAGTCGATATCCGAGCAGGGGGCGGTCCGCGAGCTTCCGGCTGTTGGTGGAATTGATATGTACAAAGGGGAAAACCGGTGGATTCTCATGTCGCGCGCCTACTATTGGGCCCAGGAATTTAAGCGTCTCTATCCGAACGAGGTGACGACCTATCTTGAGACGGACCAGTTTGTCTGTTACCGAATTGAGCAGAATCCGTACCGCCTCTATAATTTCGCGGTCGATTATGGTTATAATTCCCGCAGGATAAGGAGGTGACGGGTATGCTTACGTCACAAAAATTTTTGGGCATGACAGTTATGATGCTCGTCCTGTTTTTTATCGTCCAATTTCCTCAAATTATGAAAGAAGCGGGAAATGAGTATGATGTAAATGAATACGCCGTGGACCCGGGAGAGAATGCTTCGGATGAATGGAAGGATACGGGGGGAGTGGATGCGGACCGCCGCAGCAAATATACGCTGTTTGTCGGCGACCCTCACAGCGGTATAGGAAGAATGGCGGCACAGTGGTGTACGTACACGAAACGCCGTCTGGTCGTTCGCAATAGCATCTCAGAATGTCCGGAGGATGTGGAGGAAAATGGGGAATATATATTGCTGGAGAACGATTACGTCCGGGAGCAGAACGGCGATGTCCTCAGGCTGAAGCAGATGGCGGACCGGGGGATGGTTCTCGTATTTTGCAGCCTGCCGGATCCGTCTGTGATCGCAGCATCGGAGGGGTGGAAGCAGCTGTTGGGCGTCAGGGAAGTGACAGCGAAGCAGGTTGAACTCCAGGGGGTGAATTTGTTTTCTGGATTTTTGCTCGGAGGACAGGCAATTTATGTGCCCAGGGATGAGGAGGAACGGGAGGCGAGACAGGACCTGGATTTAACGGTACCCTGGTATTTGACGGCGGGCAGCTGTAAGACATACATGGTTGGCATGCTGGCTGACAAATCGGTAGAAAATGAGGAGCTTCCGGCGCTAATCTGGTGCAATGGAGCAGGTGCGGGAAGGGTGTTTGCCGTCAATGGCGGTTATATGTCTGACTGTACGGCGCTTGGCATTCTGGATGCTATCGCAGCGGAGGTGAGCGACTATATGATATATCCCGTTATCAATGCGCAAACAATGGCGGTGGCGAATTTCCCTGGATTTGCGTCCGAAAATGGAGAGGACATGGGACGGCTGTACAGCAGGGATCAGATGGCGGTTTACCGGGATATTTTGTGGCCGGGATTGTGCTCTGCCATTGAGAAGAGCGGGGCGCATCTCACGTGTTATCTCGCACCGCAGTTTCATTATAAAGACAACAATTTTCCGCAGGTTGACCAGCTGGTTTTTTACCTCAGGCAGATGCGTGAAAAGGGGGCGGAGGCAGGGCTGACGATGGAATATGTATATGCGGACAGCCTGGAACAAAAACTTAGTTTAGATGAGGCGTTTTTTCGTTCCACCGGCAGCGGTTACCGTTTTGGGGCGGTCTATCTTCCCGATGGCTACAGGGGGGGGGCGGACGTATTTGAAACGTATCCGGTGCTTCGCCATGTGCAGACGGTAACCCGCCATTATACGAAAGACCGCCCGGTCGTTTCCTATGAAAAGGAAAATATTACGACCCAGAGTATAACGAGTGTGGGCATTTCTCATACGTATTCAGATGATATCCGGATGAAAAGTCTTGAGACGGCCCTGGGATATTCCCATATCGTGCTCGATATGAACCGGGTGGCCTGGCCGGAGAAGGAGGGAGACCGGTGGGAACTGCTGGCTGAAAAATTCTCAAGCAACATCAATACGTACTGGCAGGCATTTGAGATGTTTTCCCAGACCTCTGCTTCGGAGAGCGACGAAAGAATCCGGGCATTTCTCGGAGCGGATTATGAATCCAGACGGACCGGGAACGAAATCCAGGTCAGCGTCAAAAGTAAGAGCGGCGAGGTGTGGTTTATTTTGCGGACGCACGGGGAGGAGATCGTCTCGATGCAGGGCGGGGAATTTGAGGAGATTGAGAAAGACGCCTACCTTATCCGGGCGCAGGAGGATACATTGAAAATCCGGTGTGAAAAGACGGACCAGCTCTATTATTATCTGCCGTAGCCTGCGGATTCATTTTGGCGCGTGGCAAAAAGGAAAAGAGGTGAAACAGGTGAGAATATGTATTGTCGCGGAGGGATGTTATCCCTATGTGGTAGGCGGGGTATCCGGGTGGATACACAGCATGATACAGAATTTTCCGCAAATTGAATTTATTCTTTTGGCGATTGTGGCGAACCGCTCGCAGAGTGGGAAATTTGCATATGAGCTGCCTGAGAACCTTATGGAAGTGCACGAGGTATATTTGGAGGATAAGGACTGGAGTGAGGGAAGAAGCAGGAAGATAGCGTTCCAGCTCAAAAAGAAGGAATACCGGGCGATGCGGAGTATGATTTTCAATGAGGAGATTGACTGGGACGTCATTTTCCGCCTGTTCCAGGAAAAACGGTTTTCCATTGATGAACTTTTGATGGGGCAGGATTTTTTCCACATAGCAAGGGATTGTTATAAATCCAGATATCCCCATATTGTATTTTCGGATTTTTTGTGGACGCTGCGTTCCATTTACCTGCCGCTGTTTTTTATTATGAAAACAAAACTGCCGGCGGCGGATTTATACCACTGCGTGTCTACGGGGTACGCGGGCGTCCTCGGCAGTATGGCGAAACAGTTTCACCACTGCGGCCTATTGATTTCAGAGCACGGCATTTATACGAGAGAGAGGGAGGAAGAGCTGATTAAGGCGGAATGGGTCGAGGGCATATACAAAAATATATGGATCGAGCAGTTTAAAAAAATGTCTCTCGTGGCATATGACAGGGCGGATGTTGTAACTAGCCTGTATGAACATGCCAGAAGCCTTCAGATCGAGCTTGGATGTCCGGCGCAGAAGACGAGAGTGACGCCGAATGGCATTGACCCTTCGCGGTTTGACGGTATTCCCGGCAAATCAGAGGAGGATCAGAATTGGGTAAATATTGGGGCGGTGCTGCGCGTAACGCCGATCAAGGACGTTAAGACGATGATCCAGGCATTTTCCTTTGCGAAAAAGCGTGTGCCGGCATTAAAGCTATGGATTATGGGACCGTGCGATGAGGATGAGGAGTATGCGGAGGAGTGCTTTGACCTCGTGGAAACGCTTCATGTGGCGGATGTGGTCTTTACCGGAAGAGTGAATGTGCGTGAGTACCTGGGGCGGATGGATGTGACGATTCTGACGAGCATCAGCGAAGGACAGCCGTTGACAATACTCGAGAGCTTTGCCGCGCGCAAGCCTGTGATTGCCACCGATGTGGGGAACTGCCGGGAACTGTTGTATGGACAGGGAGACGAATTTGGGGAGGCCGGTATTCTCACCCATATTATGAATTTGGAAGAAATCTCGGATGCGATGGTGCGGCTGGCAAGGAATGGCGGTCTGCGCAGACAGATGGGCATGAACGGTTACCGCCGGCTGATGGACCGGTATAAGATCGGGGATATGAGAAATACGTATAAGGACATTTACCGGGGGTTTTGTGACGAACGGAGGGTCATATGGCAGGAATCGGTGTAAAGCTGAATAAAATATACGGAAAGAATACGCTGACGACAAATTTGGTCGGCATGGGATACAGCACAGTTATTACCATTGCCCCGATGGTACTCGTAATCGCCTCGATTATGGTAATGCAGTTGATGTTGGAGATCTCAAAGACAGGATATGCGCAGAGGGAATTATTTGCCTGTACGGTATTATATATTTTCATTTTTTCACTGTTGACAGCTTCGCCGTTTAATTCCGTGCTATCGAGGTATATGTCAGATGTCATTTATGAGGAAACCTATGACGATATTTTACCGTGCTTCTATGTGGGACTGGTGATGAATATAACGGTCAGCTGTATGGCCGGAATCCCGTTTTGTGTCCGCGAGTATATCGTGGCGGGCAATGTGCCCCTGCATTTTGTATTTGCGGGATACTGCGGTTATATCGGTCTGGTGCTCGTCTTTTACGGGATGCTGTATCTTTCCATATGCAAGGATTACAAAAAGATCTCTTTCTTTTTCTTGCTGGGAATGGCGCTGGCGGTGCTGATGTCTTATGTGTTTGTGGCTCTATTTCATTTTGAAAAGACGTTCGCCGTGCTCTCGGCGCTGGATATCGGGTTTTTATTGATCGCCAGCCTGGAAATTGCGGTAATCCGCAGTTACTTCCGGGAGAATAGCGGGGAATACAAGAGGGTGCTTCACTATTTCCGTAAATATTGGAAATTGGTAGTCACGAATTTTATTTATACGCTCGGATTATATATACACAATTTCGTATTTTGGACGACCGATCTCCGCATGGTAGTGGCAAATACGTTTGTAAGCGTCACATCGTATGATATGGCGACCTACCTCGCCATGTTTACGAGCATTACGACGTCAGTCATATTTATTTCGCGGGTGGAGATGCATTTTCATGAGCGGTATAAGGCGTATTCTGAAGCGGTCATCGGCGGGCGCGAGATGGATATTGAGCTGGCGAAAAGCAGAATGTTCCGGCAGCTGGCCGAAGAATTGATGAATCTGGTCCGGATTCAGTTTATTGTTTCAGTCATATTGTTTTTTGTATGTACGCTGTTGCTGCCCCGCTTTGGATTTGGCGGTATGGTACTGAAAATATACCCATGCCTGGCTGCGGGATATTTCATATTGTTTATCTTGTACGCTGCCATTATATTTTTATATTATTTTAATGATCTGAATGGGGCGCTTTTGACGGCAGTGGTATTTTGCGCGGCGACAGGTGTCAGTGCAGTTGCTGCGGCGAATCTGTCGGAAATATGGTATGGCGCCGGTGTGCTGGCCGGGGCGTTTCTCGGCTGGTGTGTCGCCTATCACCGGCTCGGGTGGCTGGAGGCCCACCTGGATGAGCATGTGTTCTGCCAGGGAAGCCTGCTGGAGCCTGCTTATGGAAAAAAGCCGGATACAAAAGTATTTGACCGTAGGCTTTTGGAGAAGAAAAAACCAGTACATGAATAAACGCAGTACTCGGATAGAAATGAGGGGTTGGCTATGGAAACTGGGGAAATTTTGCGCACGGTAATGATAGCGGCGGGGGTACTTGTTTTGATGGAGACGGTTTTATCGCTGTCAAAACGGAGGTTGAAAGAGCAGTTCTGTCTGCTCTGGGGTGTTATTTCGGTTTTGCTCATTGTGTCCGGGATTTTTCTCCGCCCGACAGTATGGAGCCAGTATATAAGCGAGACGGGTACGGTCGTTATTATTATAACGGCACTCTGCCTTGTGTGGTGCTTGTTCTTTATTAGCGTTCATATATCTGTATTAAGCAGGAAAACGCAGGAGCTGGCGATGCAGGTATCGCTTCTGAACCAGGAGAATGAACGGATTCTGGCCGAGTTGGAGCAGCTCAGGGAAAAGGAAGAAAGTGACAGGGGTGATGGGTGTATATGAAAAAGATATTGTTTGTCATAAATACGCTTGGCGGGGCGGGGGCGGAGACGGCCCTAATCGAGCTTCTCCGGCAGCTATCCCCGGAGGAATACGATGTTTCGTTGTTTGTTCTGATGAACCAGGGGGAAATGGTTCATCAGCTTCCCCGGCATGTGACGCTTTTAAATGAACATTTTTGTGATTCCCCCGTGCTTGACAGGGACGGGAAACGAAAGCTCAACCGGTATATTTTCCGGACGATGTTTGGCCGCGCCAGCCTTTTGCGGAATATGCCATATTTATTAAAAAATTTTTTTATCATGTTAAAAAAACATGCCGTTTTGCCAGATAAATTGCTCTGGCGCCTTATGTCAGACGGTGTGACGGAGCAGAAAAAACGGTATGATCTGGCAGTGGCTTATCTGGAAGGCGGTTCCGCCTACTATGTCGCAGATCATGTATCGGCGGAAAGGAAAGCGGGATTTATACATATTGATTATGGGAAGGCAGGCTATACGAGAGAGCTGGACTGTGGATGCTATGAGGAATATGACCGTATTTTTACTGTGTCCGGTGAGGTCCGTGGGCATTTTTTAGACACATATCCGGAGTATGATGGGAAGACAGAGATTTTCCACAATCTTATCAATTCCGGACGAATCCGGGCGAGGGCAAACGAGCCCGGAGGGTTTGAGGATGATTTTGACGGAACGCGTATTTTGACAGTTGGGAGACTGACGGCGCAGAAAGCTTATGACATTGCTGTGGAGGCAATGAAGCTGCTGCGGGAGGAGGGAGAAGCGGTCCGCTGGTATGTGCTGGGCGAGGGGGAGGAGCGCAGGGCGCTGGAAAAATTGATCCGGCAATATGGATTAGAGCAGGATTTCCTTTTGCTGGGGGCGCGGGAGAATCCGTATCCCTATTACGCGCAGACCGATCTGTACGTGCATGCGACCCGGTATGAGGGAAAGAGCATTGCGATCCAGGAGGCTCAGACACTTGGATGTACGATTTTGGTTTCCGACTGCAGCGGCAACCGTGAACAGGTGACGGATGGAGTAGACGGACGGATGTGTGAGCTGTCCCCGGAGGGGATCTGCAATGGCATACGTGAGCTTCTAAGGGACCCGGAGGCTTGCGCGCGCTATGGTGAGGCGGCGGGAAAAAGGAATTTCCAGGAGCCAGCGCAGCTGGACCGTCTGCTGGCATTACTGAAAGAGGAATCGAGGTAGACATATGAAAAGAGGAACTTCGAAAGAATTACTAATTATTATTCCCGCTTATAACGAGGAAAAAAATATTGAAAAACTGTTAGAGCAGCTTGAGCAGCCAGAGATCGAGGAAATTGCTGACGTACTTATTATGAATGACGCCTCTTCCGATGCGACGAACTGGATTGTCAAGGGAAGAAAGCATCAGATTGTCACCCATGTGTTTAATTTAGGGTATGGAAGTGCGTTGCAGCTCGGGTATAAATATGCGATCCGGCGGGGGTATCAGTACGTCATCCAGATGGATGCAGACGGGCAGCACGATGTGTGCAACATTCCTGTCATTTACAAACAGTTGAAGACCGCTGACAAGGATGGAAAATATCCGGATATCGTGCTTGGCTCGCGCTTTTTAGAGGGGAGTTCTCCCTATCCCGTGTCCGCGCCAAAAAAGCTCGCATGGTCGCTGTTCCGGTTTATGATATTGTTGGGAACCGGGCGGAAAATAGCCGATCCCACGACCGGGCTGCAAGGCTTGAGCAGGCGGGTTGTCATTTTTTACTCCCTATATAATCATTTCGATGACAGATACCCGGATGCCAATATCATTATGCAAATGCTTTTGCTGGGGTACCGTCTCGTCGAGGTACCGGCTGTCATGCATCCGCGGACAGAGGGGGTCAGTATGCATTCCGGGCTCCGGCCGCTGTTTTATATGTGCCGGATGATTTACTCTATTATTGCGGTGTGGATCGGGATCCGCATTATGAAGATGGATGTGGGGGCTGCGGATGAGAAAGAGGAGTAAGTGGAAATTTGTTCCGCCAGAATTTGAGGAAAGTACGCAGATCATTTGTAATCCAGGAAGAGGATGGTATGAGATCTATACGTTTTGTATTGGGCAGGGCTGCCGGGAGGAAGAGTTAGAGCGGGTGCGGGAGGTTTGCGACGGACCGGATACCCTGGCGCTCCTTCTCATCTGTCTGGAACATGCCGGAGACGGGCTGACACAAAAACAGCTGGATTCGGCGGACCGGATTTTACATGCGTTCGCAGGAAAAAGGGACATTCTTTTGCGGTTCGTCTATGATTTGGCAGGCAAAGGGATGGAACAGGAACCAGGGCAGTTCAGCCAGGTAGAGCGGCATCTGGAACAGCTGGCGCCTCTGCTCCGGAAGTATGCGCCGTATTTGTATGTGTACCAGGGCATGCTTGTGGGAAGCTGGGGGGAGATGCATACGTCCCGGTATCTTTCTGGGAAATATGTAAAAAAGCTTGGCCGGAAGCTGGCGGACATATCCGGGGGACAATTTTTTCTCGCCGTGCGGAAACCGTCGCAATGGAGACAGATATTTTCCAGTGAGGATGTGGAGATGGCTGTCAAAAGAGCGAAAATAGGTCTTTTTAATGACGGCATTTTAGGATCCGATACGGATCTCGGTACCTATGGGACGTCGGCGCGGGACACAGCCGGATGGGAGGCGGCCTGGCTTCCAGAAGAGGAGCTTTGGTTTCAGGAGAGATTGTGTCAATACGTCCCGAACGGAGGAGAGGCGGTGTACGGGCAGTATACGGCCCGGCAGCCGCTGGAAGGTATTGTGGAGCGCTTGCGCAGTATGCATATTGGCTATTTAAACCGATGCCACGATAAAAGGGTTCTGGAGTATTGGAAGACATTGAAATGGGAGGAAGAAGGCGTCTGGAAAGGTATGAATGGATTGGATTATATCGGATGTCATCTGGGCTACCGCTTTTTTGTAGAATATGCGGACATGCAGTGGGAGCCGCGAAGCGAATACGCAGTTCTTTATGTGGATATTAAAAATGTGGGTTTTTCAAACATGTACGAAAGCGCGCAGTTATTCGTGGAGCATGAGGAGTTGGAGGGACAATGCCACAGGGATATGGTTTCCTGTGATGTGAAGGGCTGGGGCAGCGGCGGGACTGTGCGCATTTCCCACCGGGTGCCGCTGAGGGAAGGAAACTTTTACTTGTCTCTCCGGCGCGCAAAGGACCAGCGCAGCATTTTGTTTGCAAACGGCGGGCACGGCATGGAGAGGGTGCTGCTTGGCAGACTTCACCGCCTGTGATTACGAAATGTTTAGTTGGCCGCAAGCCAGGCCGTCCCCTGTTTCGGCGCCATTATTGGCAAACGGAATGGAACATCCGGTGGCGGGATCCCGCATGGAAAGGGTTACGGAGTAGCTCCCTGTCCCGATGGATGGAATGGCCGCAGTTATGTGGTATATTTCGTTTGGCAGTAATGTGCGGGTATCGAGGGAGACGGGAATGGTAATTTGCTGGCCGGACGTATTTTCCTGGAGTAGAAGCGTTGTTTCAAATGGGCGGTAGGCGGGGGAAAACCCGGTATTTTCAATGGATAAGCGGAAGGTGGCCGCATCGGACGGCTCTATTTCCAGCTGGCGGACGACATAGCGGTAACCGAGGTGGGCGGCGATGTAGTCATAGCCGCTCATACCTTCAAATATGTTAGGATCCGCCGGCTTGTAGACCGACGCCCTCCATTTATCCAGCACGGCGGCGTCGTGGTCACAGCTCAGGTAGGATACATGCATTTGTGAAAGATCGGCGATGGCCGCCGTCAGGTCGTTGAATGGGTTGTCAAGGACGACCTCGCCGCCGTTCGGCACGTAGAGGCAAAGTGTATTTTGAAATGCAATTTCTTCTTCGCGGGTGCCCTTTTCTGTATAGTCCGGGCTGCCCGAACGCGGCGTATCGTCGTACGTGCCGCAGTCAAATACATTGCCGAGCATACCGTCGTTATACAGTCCCAGGCGCGAAATAAGCGTGCCGCGGTAGGCCTGTGTTTGGGAAAGCGGGGATCCGGAACCGACGATCGTCCGCAAATGCTGTGGAGTTCGCACCGACAAGAAGATTTCCGGTGAGATGGCTTTTGATAATGTAGCCATAAGGTCGGTAATATCGTCATTGCCACCATAATGCGTCTGGTTCATTTCGCCGCAGTTCCCGGTAAAGACTCCCTGCATTAGAAACACGTGGGAGGAGAAGCGGTTTACGACAGGGGCTGTTTGTTCCATATGCTTTTTTATGCGGCGGCGGCTTCCTGGCTCGGTTTGGAGCGCGTTTCCGTCCCAGTCATAGAGAAAACGGAGAATGATTTGTTTATTTGCACCGGAAAAGGAGGAAAGAACGGTTTCTAGCTGCTCAAGGGCGCGCCGGCTGATGTCCCGGCTGGCGTAATTGCGCAGGTTGATTTCCAGCAGCACGATGGACTGGGAATCGTTTGCCAGCATGCTGCGGCACCATTCCTCTGCATCCCTGGTTTCTTTTTCCGAGAGGGTGTAGCCGTAGAGGTGGTAGAAGCCACAGTACGGAAGTTTGAGTATGCCGTTGCTCTCATGCAGCGGAACGGGGTCAAACTGGATATCCCTTTTGCAAAGTCTTTGGATGGCCAGTGTGAAAACGAGCGCGGCTGCAAGTATGCAGGCCGCAGTGATGAAGAGTTTGCGGGATAATGTATGCATGTTGTCCTCCGATTTTTTGATCGTTTTATACATTATAAAAAATAAGGCAGGAGGTGTCAAGGTGGCAGACCGGAGCAGAACCGAGTATTCCGTACGGAATACGACGGCGGCGATGATATCGAAAATAGTCGCAATATTGATGGGATTTGCGACGCGGGTTGTGTTTACCCATTGCCTGAGTGAGAGCTATGTAGGGGTAAATGGTCTTTTTTCGGATGTGCTAAATGTGCTTGCATTGTCTGAACTCGGCGTGGGGACTGCGATCACATATGCGCTGTACAAGCCGATTGCCGAAGATGATTTTGAAAAACAAAAATCGTTGATGAGGCTGTATTGCCAGTTTTACCGTCTGGTGGCGGGAATCGTGTTTGTGGGCGGACTGGCAGTAATCCCCTTTATGGATATTTTGATTAAGAACCAGCCAGGGGTAGATCATTTAATTCCGATCTATTTGATGTATTTGGCCAATTCTGTGCTATCTTACCTGCTAATTTATAAAAAGACGCTTATTGACGCCCACCAGCTCAGTTATATCGGAGAAGTTTACCAGATGGCGTTTCTCATTATCCAGGATACGGTCCAGATTGTACTGCTCATCACGACGCACAATTTTATCCTCTTTCTGGTAGTTTATCTCATTTGTACACTTGGAAATAATATCGGCATATCCAGGAAGGCAGATCGTTTATATCCGTATTTGAAGGAGAAAAATACGGTTCCCCTGGCCAGGGAGGAGCGCAAGGGAATATTCAAAAACATACGGGCGATGCTAATGCATAAGGTCGGGGATGTCGTTGTAAATAATACGGATAATCTTATGCTGTCATCCATCGTTGGCATCGTTAGCGTGGGGTGCTATTCCAATTACTACCTGGTGATCGGATCGATTCACCAGCTCGTAAGCCAGTTGTTTCGGGGAATTACGGCCAGTGTGGGAAACCTTGGCGTGACCGAGGACTGCGTGCGGGTGCGGCGTATTTTTGAGAGCTCATTTTTTGTCGGACAGTGGATGTACGGGTTTGCTGTGATCGGTCTGTATGAGTTGTTAAACCCTTTTGTGGAGATCAGTTTTGGTATTCAATATGTGTTTCCAACCAGCGTAGTTCTTATTTTATGCCTGAACTTTTTTGTGACCGGCATGCGGCAAGCGACGCTCGTATTCCGGGATTCTCTCGGTTTGTTCTGGTTTGACCGCTATAAGTCGCTGGCGGGTGCGCTGCTGAACTTAATAGTATCGGTTATTTTGGCGAGGAGGTATGGCACGGCCGGTGTGTTTGCGGGGACATTGGTGAGCACGATGCTAACGTCCTTCTGGGTGGAACCCTGGATGTTGTACCGTCATTCCCTCAAGATATCCGTCCATTCGTATTTTTTCCGATATATATTTTATACGGCTGTGATTGGGATGGCGGGGATTGTGACGGACGCGCTTTGCCGTATGGTGTCCGGGACCGTATGGGATCTGCTGCTTTACCGGCTGCTTATTTGTCTATGCGTACCTAATTTAATTTTTTTCCTGTGTTATTGCAGGACAAAGGAATTTGCTTTTTTACTCAGCAAAATGAAATATATGCTCGGAAAGCGTAAGAAAGAGGAGGAAGGCCATCATGCATAATTCGAACGACCGGGAGCTGTCTGCGGAAGAACAATGGCTGCTGCGCAGTCTCTCTGTGATACTGAATCAGGGAGAGTGGGGAGACGGGATGGCCGGGGCGCCTGTCCCCGATTGGGACCGGTTGCTTCAGATTGCGCAGCATCATGCCGTTTTACCGCTTTTATATCCCATTTTGGAGCAGGGAAATGAAATTCCGGCCTCATTTGCCGTCTGCATAAGTAATGAGAGCCGCCAGACGGTACAGCAGAGCTACCGTCTCATGTTTCTTACCCATTATTTAGTGGGGAGAATGCAAAAGGCAGGATTACGTGTAGCGGTGCTCAAGGGAGCGGCGGCGGCTGGTTGCTATCCCGTGCCGGAACTGCGGAAATCCGGTGACATAGATTTGCTTTTGACGAGTGAGGGCACATACGAAGAGGCGGAGCATATTATGGATGTGGCGGGATTTAAGAAAAAAGAGGGACATTTCTCCCATCATCACCAGGTGTGGAGAACGGAAGAGGGCATCGACATTGAACTGCACGTTATGTTGGCGGAACCGTTTGACGACCGGAGAGTGAATGCGGTATTGGGGCGGCAGCTCCGGGAAATGGACGGGCGGATACGGAGAGAAAATGTAATGGGACTGGATTTTCCAGTGCTAGAGGATGGGGATCATGCCTATTATCTGCTTCTTCATATGCTGCACCATTTTTTGCGGGCAGGTTTTGGCCTAAAGCTCCTCTGTGACTGGGTGGTGTTCTGGAATAAGAACAGAACGCCGGATGAGATTGGGAGGTACCGGAACCGGATTTTGGAGGCGGGACTAACGGGGTTTTCCGATATGGTTACCAGCTTGTGTGTAGAGTATTTTGGCCTTGCAAAACAAAATGCCAGCCAAATTGTGACACAATATGTTAGTCTGAAAAGGTGCAGGGCATTTATGCGGGATATTTTGGACGCCGGAGAATTTGGTATGCAGGATGAGGGGCGCATGGTGATTGCCCGGGGCGGGGGGCTCGCCGGATATTTGCGGGAATTTCATCATCAAATGTGTCTGAATCATCCGAAAAAAAGTAAGGTTTTATTTTTGTGGCCGGCTCTTTGGGTGCTGACGCTCGTCCGCTTTATAAATAACAACCGGAAACTTCGCGGTATTTCTACATTCCAGGTATTAAAGAAAGCGGGGGAGCGGGGCAGAAAGATCAGGCATTTGAAGTTGTTTTGCCAGGAAATGCCATCGCCTGGTATTGAGGAAAGGGGAAAAACAGAGGTTGACAAATGTTAATTTTTTATTATATAATTAATTAGAATACCATAAATGATTCATGGGGGATGATAAGAATGAAGCATTATGACAAACCGTGTATCTTTGTCAATGAAGAGCTGAGTGAAGGCGTGTATGCGGCAAGCGGCTGTTATACAGTTACGACGCATGTGCACCAGGAAATGCAGACAGGCAGAGGGGATTACCGGATTCAGATCAATGGAAAACATGATGCTAATCATACGAAAGAGAAACAGACACTGACGATTGGTTTCAACATGCCAGTGGATTACAAGTCAAGTAATGGTACACTGGTTGGGCTGGGGACGGGGACGTCGCTCGTAGTGGATTATAATTATCATCAGAATCCGGTTGATAATATCGGACTTGGTGATTTGATCGTGGAGGCGGATCCTGGACTTCAGGTGACAAACGCAAAATTGACAGATTAGTGTACCGTATGCTAGCTGAGAAAAAGAACCGGACATAGGTAGTTTTCTGCCGCCTGTGTCCGGTTCTTTGTTTTCTATATCAAAATTAATCTTTCAAACATATAATATCATTTGGAGTACATTTAAGGGCCTTACAGATTTTTTTCACTGTAAGTAACGTAATATTGCCGTTTTTCTTTATATTGGATAATGTTTTATTATCAAGTTCAGTTTTCTTTAATAAATAATATTGTGTAATTCCATTTTCTTTCATGTAGCCCCACAGAATGATTATTTCTTTGTGAATATATACTAATAGTAGTACAATAGAATATAGAAAAAGAAAGTGGGGACAATAATTTTGCAAGCATGAATATAAGGAATTGCTTAGTATAATGGGAAATTTTAGGAGATGAAAAACATGGACAAGGAAAAACGTAAAGAAATAGTTGAGATATCGGGTATTGCTTTTATGTGTTTTAAAGAAGTAATGGATAGTTCAAATGAAAAAGAGCGGGCGTTTATGAAAGATAATTTTGATATTTTTATTAACATTTTTAATAATACGGTACTAACTACCTTCCATTTATTAATGGATAAAGAAGAGTCATGAAATCCAAGTATTTTAAATGTGATGTATAGTCTGCGGATAGAGACTAAACACAGAACAAATAAGTATGTAAAAGATTTATTTTATTCTACTATAGGGAACCGTATCTTGCCTGTGATTCCCCTGCAAATGCTGCCTCCAGGTTTTTTTCTGTCTGTGTTCCTGCATATTTCGTTGTTTTCATGTCTTTTCCTCCTTAATGATATGAATGATACATGCGCGCATGGTATGGATATTTTTCAAATTTTCTGTCAGATCCCCTAAATGGATGTCGGATAATGCACCGCATTCTAATTATATTATTGTTTCGTATTTTTGTCGGGGGCATATGCGCAAAAACTACTTACTTTAAGTCATTTAAAATTTTTTTGCTTTCTTCTTTGTCAGATATTTCTTTAGTTATTTTTATTTCGAAATTATTTCAACTCTCGCATGTTTTGTGTTATACTATGTTATGAAGATCAAAGGCTACTATTGAACAGCATTATGGCACCAGTTTATGGTGCGGAACCGACAAGACGCAAGGAATATGATTTACTTTGGGATGGAGAAAAAAGAAGCTTTGAGGGGGGAAGGCTGAAAAAGATGCAGAAGGAAGGTGCAGACGAATGGGATTGATTGCAGCAAAATGTACGCAGTGCGGAGCGAATATTAAAGTCGATGATACAAAGGAAGCGGGGATTTGTGAGTTTTGTGGGACAGAGTTTATAACGGAAAAGGTAATTAATCATTATGAAATCAATGCGGAAAACATTATTGTAAATAGCGATAACATTAATCTTTCAAATTACGATATTGAATCTGCCCTGAAGGCAGTTGACAAATTTATGGCAAATAAGCTATATAGTGATGCTGAAGAGTTGGTTAAGCAGATCATTCAAACTTACCCTTACGATTACAGAGGCTGGTGGCAGATGGCGTTATTAGCTTATCATCAGGATGGATATTGGTTTGATAATAATAAAAATTACCAAAAGGCTTTAGCGTTAGCAAATGACCCTGAAAGGCTGAAAGCATATAGAGACAAAGAATGTAACAGGATTTGGGAAGAAGGAAAGAATATTGTTACATTTTGTGAAAACCCAAATAAAAATAAGTTACATAAAATATATATATCGGTCGGAGGAATGTATGACCCATATAGTTTTCTCAGTACACAGTATATAGGGTTAGAAGTGATCCGCAACCAACTGACGCAGGTATCATACAGTAAGTGTAATGGGAAATATGTCAAAACGATCAAAGGACCAGTGACGCTTAAAGCTGAAATAGCTGTTTCTGGTTCTAAGGTTTCAGGTTGTTTCTATGACGAAAACGGCATACGAATACCCGCGCTTTATATTTCGGATATTATTGATGGAAGGATTGCGGTTTCCGGAATATCACCCCAATATTATAATGTGAAGTACAAAGACCAGATCAGAATTATAAGAGGCGATGCATTATTTAACCAAAAGCCCTCTCGTGCCCGTACAATTGGAGCCATATTACTAATCTGTTATGGCGTTATGTATTTCCTTTGGTTGATGTGGATCATTCTTACGTGATCAGGCTTCTTTCAAATATAAAGGGCAGGTGTAGTAAAATAGGCGAAATAAACAGGAGATTTTCAGAACGATGGAACATACAAATTTGATTTATTTCACAAGCAATGATATTATGAAAAAGAAATTTTAGAAAGGGGATTTGTATATGAGAAGATATATTATGTTTGCATAGCGCTGGCTATTGCAATAGTAAATAATTGTTATAGCCAATGCGATTCCTAGAAATAAATTTTAGGGAGGCAAACATGGGCTATAGGAAAGCGGAAGAAATTCTGCCAAATGAGATAATAGAGTTGATACAGCAGTATGTTGACGGAGAAAGTATTTATATTCCACGCAAGTTATCACATAGACAAGCATGGGGAACCGGCACACAAATTAAACAGGAACTTTTAAGGCGTGACAGACAGATTTATGAGGAGTATCTTGCAGGAAGCAATACAGCGGAATTAGCTTGCAAATACTATCTGTCAGAGAAAAGCATACAGCGTATCCTGAGAATACAAAAGTATTCTTGAAAATTAGGCAAACAATAGGCATATCTTTAGCCAGGTTGTCTATTGTTCGTAAAGATGTGAGTGGATACGAAGGGACTGTCGCAAAATAACATTGGTTTGTTTTTTGATTGCAGTTCCTTGGTATTGGCTCATGTTTTTTTATAAAAATGCGTGAGGTGGAAAGCGGGGTTAAAATATGTTACGCTATAATACAAAGGAAATGGCAGTTTGATTACGGTTATGGAAGGAGAAAAGTATTATGCAATCATCTGGAGAGTACATACAAGATTTAAAACAATGGCTTCGGGATACAGCACATTCCCCGCTGGAAGAAATGTCTGGCTTCTTTACGAAGCGGCTGCATGATTATGAAGAACATATGTCAATTTGGGAGGAATCTTACCAGGTATTTGCCGAAAGCTTACCTTTGGAATGTCAAAAGATTTTAGACTTAGGATGTGGAACTGGGTTAGAATTAGACAAAATATGGAAAATAAGTCCGAACGTTGAGGTGACAGGCATAGATTTATGTGCTAATATGCTGGATAAACTACTTGAAAAACATCAGGACAAACCACTTACCGCAATATGTCAGGACTATTTCCAATATGATTTTGGATATGGTAAATGGGATGCTGTAATTTCCTTTGAAAGCCTGCACCATTTTCTGCCAGAGCGCAAGAGGGAATTGTACCAGAAGATTTGTTGCGGTCTGAAAGAAAGCGGTGTTTTTATATTAGGAGACTACATTGCCTGTTGTGATGAAGAAGAGAAACTTTTACGCAGTGCATATGTGAAAAAAAGAAAACGGTCTGCAATATCGGAGAATTGTTATGTACATTTTGATATTCCCCTGACTTTGGAACATGAAAAAGATTTATTGCAAGATGCAGGATTTGTAATTGAAAAAGTATTAGATGGCAATGCGACGATTATTATAGCCAGAAAAGGAGACGGATTTATGGATTATAGCAGAAAAATATCGGAACGTTTGTGGAATATGCCGGATAAAGGTGAACTGGAGAGCCGCCGCGAGGAAACCTTTATTGATGACATTATCCAAAAAAGCCATATAGAAAAGGAACTGCTCTCCCATTTGGATGGAATAAAGACTGTGTTTGATGGTGGTGCAGGATGTGGAAGATTTTCTATTCTCCTTGCAAAACATGGTTGTGAGGTTACACATTTTGATATATCACAGACTATGATAGATAAGGCAAAAGAATTAGCGGCAAAAGCAGGAGTTCTTGACAAAATAACTTTTGTAAACGGCGCATTGGAGGATTTAAACGATTTTAGCGATAAATCCTTTGATATGGTAATTTCCTTTGATGCCCCTATTTCATATACTTATCCGAATCAGAAAGATGTTATTAGTGAACTCATACGCATATGCCGCAAACGAATTATGATAAGTGTGTCAAGTCGTTTGGGGTATCTTCCCTACTTGGCAAATCCGATACAAAAGAGCCAGTTCATATTAGATGAAACCTGTGATGATCCATTTGTAAAATGGTGCATTGGTAATAAAACAAATGCAATTGAAGCTTTCCGCTTCAGCAAGGATGCGGTTATGAAGCTATGGGAGGAAGGACTCATGGGTGGTGACAGTGAAATTGCTGAGTATGAAAAAGGGGGGGTACCGTGGTGCATCACATATACTTTTATGCCGGATGAGCTGGAAGATATATTAAAACGTTATGGCGTAAAAAATATTAAACTGGCAGGACCCGGTGCATATGCAAGAACTCTCCCGAATGAATTGCTTGTGAAAATTATGAAAGATACGAAGCAGCGTTCTGACTTTTTGGATTTTTGCCATTATTATGACTCTAATCCGTTCGTATGTGGCATGGGAAAAGATAACCTATTTGCCCAAGGCGAACTGTGATCATTTTGACAGATTTGCTTTGAAAATATAATGATAGGAGAAAGATATTTTATGACTATACCTGTTTATTTTGCATAGCATGGCTATTGCATACAATTGAGACATAGAATTAAAGGGGGAATTACCACAGTCTATTTCTTTCGGTATCAACCATTGTCGGTTTCCTATGGATACATAAACGGCAGGGAATAAAAATTTATGGGGGTTTTATTTTTGCAGATTGAAACACAGAGATTGTTGATCCGGGATGTAAAAACAGAAGATGCGATACCATTTGCTATAATGGCGGCAGACGGAAGCTTAAATGATTGTGGCTTTGACAAAGACTGCGGCAGTTGGATAACAAAATGGATAGCCGAGGCAAAGGATTTTGCGCTTAGAGATGATCCTAATATAGATTATCTGGCTTATACAATAACCCTAAAGGATGAGACTGTGGTCATTGGTTCTGTTGGATGTTCCTATTATGAAGGCTTTCGGAAAATAGGGATTACCTATTTTGTTGGAGCGCAGTATAGGGGCAATGGTTATGCTGTTGAAGCGGTTAAAGCATATACAGAATACTTTCTAAAACATTATATCGCAAAAGGAATAATCGCTACAGTGAGAAATGAAAATGTACCCTCTTGGAAAGCGATTGAAAAAGCTGGGTATATCCTAAACGAAAAAAGAATGTATAAAGATTTGAACGATAATAAAAAGGAGCTGTATCGTTTTTACGAAATCAAAGGTAATATCGGATAAAACCTTGCTGAATAATTTTTTAAATTTTTTTATTTGTGTATTTCCTGTTTTTTTGTCAATCCAAACTTTCATCACATCAACGGTACCTTGACGGTAAACTTTCTCAAAACGTTTTAATAGATCATTCTCCTGTTAATTTTGGTTTGCCACTATCAACAATGTTAAAATTATAACATACGCCCAACTGGACTACAAGGAGGTATTACTGCCCTGGGAACAAAGATCTATTATACTGCACTGTTTCTTTTCAATCCGATAAATGCGGTCGCAGATGGACAGTACTTCCCGGCGGTGGGTTGTCACAATGCATGTCCGTGGATAAGGATCCGACTGAATTTGCTGTAACAGGCGATGCTCCGTGGCGGTATCCAGGGCAGAGGTAGCCTCATCGAGCAACAGGATGGGGGATTTGCGGAGCAGCGCCCGGGCAATGGACAAGCGCTGTGCCTGTCCTTCGGAAAAGCCGCCGCCCCTCTCTTTGATCGGATTATTTATACCATCTGGAAGTTTCTCGACAAATTCCCACGCACACGCTGTTTTTAGCGCCGCAATAATTTCATCATCTGTAGCTTCCGGTTTTACATTCCGCATATTTTCGGCTATCGTTCCGGAAAACATTGTGTTTCCCTGTGGAACATACGAAAAGAGTTTTCGGCAGGAGGGGGACAGAGGAAGCGTTTCCCCGCCGCCGGATGGGCTGCTGTGAAAGGAGATGGTACCGCTCTGCGGTGTGAGCAGCGCGAGTATAAGGCGGAGCATCGTGGTCTTTCCCTCTCCCGACGGCCCGACAAGGGCGACGACCTCATGCGGTTTTGCGGTCAGGCTGGCGTGTTCGAAAACCTGCGCTCCTCCACGGTACGTATAGCTGAGATCCGAAACATCTACACCGATTCCCTGGTCGCGGTATTTCTGCAGGAAGGAGAGAACTGCCTCGTCCTGGCTGTAGTCCTCCTTTGGCATATCGAGAATGTCCATCAGGCGCCCCGCCGAGGTAGTCAGGCCGATGGCGTTGGGCACTAGGGAAATTAGTGAATTCAGCGTGCCGGTAAGTGTACCTGAGAGGGATAAAAACATCGTCATAGTTCCATAACTGATGACGCCGTCCCATACCCGGTAAATGCCCCAACCATAGGAACTATAGGACACAATCAGTCCTACAACGGACATAAGAATAGACGAGACCATAGATAATTTTTGAAAATCCATACGCATAGTAAGATATTCTGTCTGCAGTTCTTTTAAATATTTTATATAGAGCGGGATCAGGTCAAACGCTTTAATTGTCTGTATATTTGAAAATGCTTCCTGGTTGAAGCCAGACATGCGGGCATTCAAGGCAGCGCTCTTTTTATTGTTGTTTATCATGCGGTTCATTAACGTTTTGGACATAAGAAGGGTTACAGGAATGCCGACAAAAGAAAAAATGGCAAAGGAAGCATCGTAGTAGATCACGATAGCAAACGCGCTGATAAAGCGGAAAGAATGGATGATCAGGCTGGGGATCCAGTTCAGTATTCCGTTGGAAAGGCTGGAAGCATCCGAACTCCAACGTGTCAAAAGATCCCCGGTGTGATAGCTGGTGATCGATTCCCAGTCCGTAACAAGCATCTTTGCGAAAATATCAGCCTTTATTTCATTGTCAACCTTCATGCTAATCCAGTTGGAGACATAGCTGGATGCCTGATTCATAAGCGTACTGCCCAGGGCCAGTCCGATCATAGCGCAAAAGGTCCTCAGCAGAGCCCCGGTCTGATGTCCGGTAATGATATCGACCAGATCTTTTGAAACAAGGCTGGAGCCAAGTGAAACGGCAGTCCCAACCAGTCCGATTAGCGTGTAGAAAATAATCGCCAGCCAGTACCGCCTGGCATAGCCGTAGATCCATTTTGTCTGTAGGAGCATATCCTTTAGCATCCCTTCCCGGATGCGGCGGGTAATATGTTTTATAGTTTCCCGTAACATTTCATTCCTCACTCAAATTTTTTTGTCATCTGCCTTCAAGGAAAAGAAGGCATCTATTTGTTGTCTCATGAAAAAAGCGGCCTCTGGTGTTTTCGTGCAGAGAAGCCTGGTATTATATATTTTTTCTGATATGGAGGCGGCAAGCTGCAGGTTCCGGTCCATCAATTCACCTGTCCAGGACGGGGAGATGGTGCGGTATAGAAGGGACAGGGTTTGCGCATCTTTTGTGAGCGGCTGGCATTCATTTGTACCGTTTTGCTTTAGGTGGATAATGCCGCCGAGGGGAAGCTTGCCGGTGTGAAACACGCCGGATGTGCCGCACCAGGGTGTTCCAAAGACCATTGGCTGCCCATCCAGAAGGCCGATTAAATTCAAGTCCCCGTTTATGACCGGAGTGTGGAACCAGGCATTCCAGAGATTTGTATGCGTGGACTTTCCAGTGCCGGAGCTGCCTGCAAACAGCCAGGTCTTTTCCCGGTAATACAAGGAGGCAGAATGAATGGCGATACGTCCTGACTGCTGTGCCCGGTAAAGAAAGAGAAGGCGTATAGCATGAAATAAGTCTGATAGCAGAGGCTCACGAAAGGGGGGAACTACATACAGGTTTGCCCTGGTGCCGTCTTTTTTAAGCCGGCATTCGGTAATTTGCGGTGCAAGGGGAAACCGGATATGGTACTCGGT
This sequence comes from uncultured Eubacterium sp., assembly GCA_910584245.1. GTDB lineage: Bacteria > Bacillota > Clostridia > Lachnospirales > Lachnospiraceae > Eubacterium_F. The sequence goes on along the minus strand of CAJTZF010000006.1, from coordinate 57,810 downwards.
TTCCTGTTCTATAACGAATAGCTCTTCTGTGCACACCAGAAGCTGCCCGCCTGACGGCGAACAGCTCAGGCCGGATCCACTTTTAATATGAATGGTGAAATCCGGGGCGTTATCTTTCTTCGCACAAAATGCATCAAATTGTGGGATAGAAAGCTCCGGCGGCGTGTTTAGGTCAACTGACAGCCCTCCTAAATATAACTTATGGCGCGCACACGGAGGTTCCTTTTCGTCTTCTAACATGCCCCAGGTACACAATTCATCCAGAAATGCATTCATATCCCGCGCTAAAATGGGGATTTCTGATGGGAGAGCTTCATAGTGGCGTGCGAACAGCGTCAGGAGTTCGTCCCGGGTTCCCGCCTGTGAGAGATGATTCCACAAAAATACACCCGCCTCATTCAGACGCATTCCCCGTCGGTGTTCTGCAATTCGCTGTCCGTAGGGGAGCAGGTAGGGGATTTGGTTTATTTGCTTCAAGACAAATCCGTCCGTCCGTTTCATAGGAACCTCCGTTTCAGTATATTTCCAGCCATGCCGGTGCCGGCCGCAGCCGTCATATATAATCAATAAAGAACCATAGTTTCTTTTACATGTTTAAGTATAGCATTTATTAGTAAAAAATGCTACAATGAAAGCGTAATTTTGTGAATGCCATTCAATGGAGATTGGAATTATGGAGATAGAGAAATTGCTTTTGGAAGGGCGCACGGTTCAGGTGAGTCCGATTGGGTATAGTATGTACCCGCTTATAGTGCCTGGAAGGGATACTGTGCAGATTAAACGGGTGGATGTTTCCCGGCTCCGGCGGGGGGATGTGGCGCTTTACAGGAGAGAAGGGAGTATTCTTGTGCTTCACCGGATATGGAAAAGGAGAGGGGATTCTTTCTTTTTTGTAGGAGATAACCAGAGGGACATTGAGGGGCCGCTGCCGTCGCAGCAGATTTGTGGGAAAATGATAGCGGTAGAGAGAAAAGGAGTATATATCCCCGTCGAAAATATAAGATACCGGGCGTTCAGCGCGGTGTGGCTGTGGATGCGTCCGTTTCGCCCTCTTATTTCCCATGCCATACACAAACTAAAGAAGCTGGCAGGAAATGGTTCGGGACAATAGAGAAAATCGGGCAAAAAGAAGCGGTTTTGAGGTTGAAAAAAAAATATTGTTATGATATACTAGAATCATTGTGAAACTAGAGTCAATAGACTTTTGTACCAAAATATCAGTATTATATGAGAAGAAAGGGAGACAATCATGAAAAGAATAAAGACGCTTACAACGAAAAATTTAAAGGACACGGTAAAAAAGGGTGGGTGTGGCGAGTGCCAGACTTCTTGCCAGTCTGCCTGCAAGACATCCTGCACCGTGGGAAACCAGAGTTGTGAGAATAAATAATTTACATAGGAATGATGGATAGAAGGACTTGTCTGAGCGATGTGCCAGGCAAAGTCCTTTCTTGTCTAAATTGACCGATTGCGATATTGTTCCGTCAGGGATTTTTGTAGTCGATTTGCAAAGTGAGGAAAAACATGGTTCATCAATACAAAAATAATGGTTATAATATAGTTTTGGATGTAAATAGCGGCTCAGTCCATGTAGTCGATGATGTGGCATATGATGTAATTGAATTATACGAATCGAGGGAAAGAGCAGAGATTACAGAGAAGATTTGTGAAAAATATAAAGACCAGAATGTGACGGAAGAGGATTTAGAGGAGTTATACTGCGATCTGGAGGAAATGAAGAAAGCGGGTACCCTGTTTACGGAGGATACGTATCAGGAGGGCGTTGTCGATTTTAAACAGCGCCAGACGGTTGTGAAGGCTCTTTGCCTGCACATTGCCCATGCTTGTAATCTTGCGTGCCGGTATTGCTTTGCAGGAGAGGGAGAGTACAGCGGGGACCGCTCGCTTATGAGCTTTGAGGTTGGGAAAAAAGCACTTGATTTTTTGGTTAGAAATTCCGGAAACCGGAAGAACCTGGAGGTTGATTTTTTTGGCGGCGAGCCGCTTTTAAATTTTGATGTTGTGAAGCGTCTGGTGGAATATGGAAGAGGGCTAGAAGACAAGTTCGATAAGCATTTCCGGTTTACGCTTACGACGAATGGGGTTCTGCTGGATGACGCGATCATAGAGTTTGCCAACAAAGAGATGGACAATATCGTGCTCAGCATTGATGGAAGAAGGGAAGTCCATGACCATATGCGCCCGGCAAAGGACGGTTCCGGCAGCTATGACCGTATTTTGGATAAATTTAAGAAGGTGGCGGAGAGCAGGAACCAGACGAAATACTATGTCAGGGGAACCTTTACCCATTACAATTTGGATTTTGTTGAGGATGTGCTTCATCTTGCCGATGAGGGATTTAAACAGATTTCAGTGGAGCCTGTCGTGGCGGGGCCCGATGAGCCATATGCGATCCGGCAGGAAGATATTCCGGTTATATGTGACGGCTATGACCGGCTGGCGAAGGAAATGATCCAGCGGGAAAAGGAAGGCAGGGGATTCCAGTTTTTCCACTACATGATTGACCTGACCGGGGGGCCGTGTGTGTATAAACGGTTGTCAGGCTGCGGGTCCGGCACTGAATATCTGGCGGTGACGCCGTGGGGGGATTTATATCCGTGCCACCAGTTTGTTGGAAACGAGAAGTTTTTGCTCGGTAATGTGGAAGGCGGTATTGTCAATACGGCAATTCGCGATGAGTTTAAGCTCTGCAATGTGTATGCAAAGGAAGAGTGCCGGAACTGTTTTGCGAAATTTTACTGCAGCGGCGGCTGCGCGGCCAACGCTTACAATATGCACGGGGATATAAACAAGACATATGAGGTCGGCTGTGAACTTCAGAAAAAGAGAATTGAATGTGCGATTATGATTCAAGCGGCCAAAAGCTGAATATAGGAACAAAAAATGTGAATTATATATTAAATATAGAAAAAACATTTGAAAAATACAGGAATGGGTTTATAATAGAATAGAGTGGGTGCTTTTTACTATAAAAGGCATGTCAGTTTACTGCGTGGAATGACAGAAGAGAGATTTTCATATACAAGTGGGATAGAATGAAAGGAGAAAGTCATGGACATTGGAATAGATTTAGGTACGGCGAGCATCCTGGTTTATGTCAAAGACAAGGGCGTTGTACTGAAAGAGCCCAGCGTAGTCGCATTTGACAGGGATACGAACCGGATAAAGGCGATCGGGGAAGAGGCAAGGCTTATGCTTGGCCGTACGCCTGGAAATATAGTGGCAGTGCGTCCGCTGCGCCAGGGCGTTATTTCGGATTATACCGTTACAGAAAAAATGCTGAAGTATTTTATTCAGAAAGCGGTTGGCAAACAGAGATTCAGAAAGCCGCTTATCAGCATTTGTGTGCCGAGCGGGGTCACAGAGGTTGAGCGGAAAGCGGTAGAGGATGCGACATTCCAGGCAGGGGCGAGAGATGTAAAGATTATAGAAGAGCCGATCGCAGCCGCGATTGGGGCTGGTATTGATATTGCCAGGCCATGCGGAAATATGATCGTCGACATCGGCGGCGGAACGTCAGACATTGCCGTGATTTCTCTGGGGGGAACGGTTGTCAGCACGTCGATCAAGATCGCAGGGGATGATTTTGATGATGCGATCGTCAGATATATGAGAAAGAAACACAATCTTCTGATCGGGGAGAGAACGGCCGAGGATATAAAAATCCGTATCGGATCCGCTTTCCCACGTCCGGAACTTGAACAGGTAGATGTCCGGGGACGTAACCTCGTGACGGGGCTTCCGAAGACCATTACGGTCACATCAATGGAAACGGAGGAAGCGCTGCGGGATACAACGGTACAGATCGTAGAGGCGGTACACAGCGTGCTGGAAAAAACACCGCCGGAGCTGGCGGCGGATATCGCGGACAGGGGAATTGTGCTCACAGGAGGCGGCAGCCTGCTGTATGGACTGGAAGAATTGATTGAGAGTAAGACAGGTATTACTACCATGACGGCGGAAGAACCGATGACAGCCGTCGCAATTGGTACAGGAAAATATGTAGAATTCCTGAGCGGGGCAACAGGAGAAAAGTGATTATAGGAGGATTCATATGTTAAGAGGTCTTTATACTGCTTGGACAGGGATGGTCAATGAGCAGAAGAGATTGGATGTCGTTTCAAACAATCTTGCAAATTCAGCGACACTTGGTTATAAGGCCGACAGTGTCAGCAGCCAGTCGTTTGACCAGCTGCTTACGCTTAAAATAAGAGATGGATCTCAGGCATACCACAATCAGGCGATCGGTACGATGAGCCTTGGTGTAAAAGTAGGGGAAGTATATACGGATTATTCCCAGGGATCGTTTCGGAATACCGGAGGAAATTTTGACGTGGCATTAAGTGGAAAAGGGTTTTTTACAGTGCATTATACGAATGCGTCAGGCCAGACGTCGACCAGGTATACGAGGGACGGCAGTTTCCAGGTTACGAAGGACGGTTTGCTCGTAGATACCGAGGGCAACCGTGTGCAGGGGACGGGCGGTGACATCCGCGTCAACCCGAATGCGAAAAGTGTTTCGATTGATAAGATGGGAACGATTACGGTAGATGGGGAAGTGGTTGACAAGTTGCTTGTCACAGATTTCCAGGATTATGATTATTTAGTGAAGCTTGGCGATAATATGTACACGACAGTGGATGGAGCGACTGAAAAAGAATCCGATGCGGCGGTCGTTCAAGGATATACGGAGCAATCAAATGTTAATGTTGTTTCAGAAATGGTCGATATGATTACTATAACGAGAGCGCACGAGGCGAACCAGAAAATGCTTAAGGCTATGGACAGTATGATGGATAAAGCAGTAAATCAGGTCGGACGGCTCGGTTAATGGCCCGGCTGGTCGTGTGTAACTCATTTTGATAGGAGGAAACAGATATGATGCGTTCGCTATGGACTGCGGCAACAGGTATGATTGCGCAGCAGACAAATTTGGATACGATTGCAAATAACCTGTCAAATATCAACTCGACAGGTTACAAAACGGAAGCAGTAAATTTTAAATCGCTCATTTACCAGACCTTGCAGACAAAGTCATATGACAGCACGGGAGAACCGAAACCGGTCGGTGCCCAGGTCGGTCTTGGTGTAAGACCGGCGGCGATTGCGACGGATTTCACGCAGGGAAGCCTTATCGCTTCGAACGGGGCATTTGACTATGCCATCCAGGGTGAAGGGTTTTTTATGGTGAAGTTAAGCGACGGCAGCACAGGATATACGAGAAATGGTAATTTCTACGTGGCAGTTACGGACGGCGGTATGGCGCTGACAGATTCTGACGGAAATGCCGTGCTCGACAGCGCAGGTAATGAAATTGTCTTTAATATAGAGAATATGGAGGCTTTTAAGCTGTCAACGGATGAGTATGGCAATTTCCTTTACAAAGATCAAAATGGAAATCCGCAGCCAATCGGGATTCAGATGGGGCTCGCTTATTTCCCCAACCCTTCTGGACTGGACCGGGTTTCCGATACGATGATGAAGGAATCATTGGCGTCGGGGGCAGTGACCGTTTATACGGCTGGACAGCTCAATTCCAAGATTGTGCCGGGGCGTCTGGAGGGTTCTAATGTACAGGCGGCGGATGAAATGGTCAATATGATTGTGGCCCAGCGCGCGTATGAGATGAATTCCAAGGCGATTAAGGCGTCAGACGAGATGCTTCAGCAGGCGAATAACCTTAGAGGATAAAGGGATGTTACATAGGCAGGGTTTGATTGGAACCTAAGGAAAGGAGAACGATATGTCATTATCAGTAAATGATTTGAACAGCAGTCTTGGCGCGTCTTCTATCAGCGCAGACATGGTGTCCGGGATGGCGGCGTCGGCTAAGCTTACGAGCACGATTCAGGGCGCGGGGACGGACGAAGAGATGATGTCGGCCTGTGAAGAATTTGAGGTATATCTTTTGCAGAAGATGTTCCAGTCTATGGAGGAGTCGGCTAAGGTGTTTAGCGACGATGAAGAAGAAGAGGGCGGCGGATACGTAGATATGTTCAGCGATCAGATGTACCAGTCGGTGGCAGAAAATATGGTGAAATCCGGCCAGGGTCTCGGTATCGCACAAACCTTGTATGAATCAATGGCAAGGAATGCCGGTATAATACCAGCGGAAGGGACAAATACGGAACAGTAGTCTGACGGGGCAAGGACTTGTAAGGTGCAGATTTCTGTTATGTTATACATAGGATTATAAACAGCGCCTGTTTTGGGCGCTATTTATTATGATACCAGTGTCAAAAGGCTATGCTGTTTTGGGGTGTGCGGAGCACACCGGGCAGCGTGCAGTTCCATGCGGGGTGCGGCGTTGGCACCCCCATTGTGTTAGGAGATCGGAATGGAAGAACGGAACGGATATGTGGAACATATTATTTATCGGAATGTAGAGAATGGATATACGGTATTCGAGTTTGCTTGTGGGGACGGGGACGACGAAATTCTCGAAACGTGCGTCGGCACCTTTCCCTTTATCAATGAAGGGGAATACATGGTTCTGCACGGAAACGTGGTGACGCATCCGACCTATCACGAGCAGTTCAAGGTTGAGAAAAGTGAGAGCCGGGACCCGGACGATGTTATGTCAATGCAGCGCTATTTGGCGTCTGGCGCTATAAAGGGAATTGGCGGCGGACTGGCCAAAAGGATCACAGACCAGTTCGGGGAGCAGACATTTACCATTATCGAAAAAGAGCCGGAGCGTCTGAGCGAGGTAAAGGGAATCAGCGAACGGAAAGCGGCTGATATTGCAAGCCAGTTTGAGGAAAAAAGAGAGATGAGGAACGCGCTTCTTTTTCTCCAGCAATACGGCATTAGCAATCAGCTTGCCGTGAAAATTTATAAGGCGTACCGGGAAGAGTTATATGGCATAGTAAAAAATAATCCTTATAAGCTGGCGGAGGACATACGCGGTGTGGGATTTAAGATTGCGGACGGGATCGCTCTTCGGACAGGACTGGATATGGATTCCGATTTCCGTATCCGGGCGGGCATTCTTTATGTATTGGGGCTTGGTAGTAATTCCGGCCACATTTATATGCCGGAGGAGCTGCTTTTTCGCAATTGCGTAGAGTTTCTCGGTGTGGGAGTGGAACGGCTTATGGCAATGACAGACCAGATGGTGCTGGATAAAAGTATTATCCGGGACGGGGAGCGGGTGTATTTGCCCAATTTGTATTACAGTGAGCTGAATTGTGCGAGGATGCTTTTAGATCTGGGGGAAGTCTGCGGCCGTCCGGAGGATTCGCTTAGGGGAAGAATACAAAATTTTCAGAAGGAATTGGGAATCGAGCTGGATCAGCAGCAGGTTACGGCGGTACAGGAGTCGGTGAATCATGGACTTCTTGTTATCACAGGCGGGCCGGGAACGGGTAAAACGACGACAATTAACATGATTATCAAGCTGCTGGAGTCGGAGGGACAGACCATTCTCCTCGCAGCGCCCACTGGGCGGGCGGCAAAGAGGATGAGTGAGACTACCGGGCGGGAGACACAGACAATACACCGGATGCTGCAATATAATGGCGCAGGGGCCGATCAGGGCGGTGAGGAGTTTTCAGACAGCGGGGGCCAGGGCAGTTTTGAGCGCAATGAGTGGAATCCGCTGGAGGCTGACGTCATCATTATTGACGAGATGTCTATGGTAGACATTTATCTGTTTACAAGTCTGCTAAAGGCGGTTTCTGTCGGTACGAGGCTGATTTTGGTAGGGGATGTGAACCAGCTGCCGAGTGTGGGGCCGGGCAATGTGCTCCGGGATATTATCCGCTCAGAATGTTGTAGTGTCGTGAAGCTGGAAAAGATTTTCCGGCAGGCGGCGGAGAGCGATATTGTAGTAAATGCCCACAAGATCAATCACGGTGAGCCAGTCAGCCTGGATAACAAGAGCCGGGATTTTTTTTGCCTGGAAAAGATGGACAGCCATAGTGTGCTGGAGGTTATGCTTTGGCTCGTGCGGGATAAAATGCCAAAATATACGGATTGTACTGCGTTTGACGTGCAGGTGCTGACCCCGATGAAAAAAGGGGAGCTTGGCGTCGTTCGTTGCAATGAGGTTTTGCAGAAATATTTGAATCCGGAGGATGGAAAGAAGGCACAGCTGGAAGTGCATGGCACGGTTTTCCGCGAGGGAGACAAGGTTATGCAGGTCAAAAATAATTATCAGCTGCCGTGGCGGGTAGAAGGATTTCACGGCGTTGTTGTGGAGGAGGGAACCGGCGTTTTCAACGGGGACTGCGGTATTATTGAGCAGATTGACCTTTTCAACAAGGAAATGACGGTTGCGTTTGATGAAGAGCGCCTGGTAAAATATAGCTTTGGGGATATGGATGAGCTGGAGCTTGCCTATGCGGTTACGATACATAAATCACAGGGAAGTGAGTATCCTGCCGTGGTGATTCCGTTATTGGGCGGTCCCCGGGTGCTTATGAACCGCAACCTTCTGTACACGGCAGTTACGAGAGGGAAAAAGTGTGTGACGATCGTTGGCAGCAAGAAGACGGTGTCTGATATGATCTGCAATGAGTCGGAACAGAAAAGATATTCCACATTGGAAATTCGACTAAAAGAATTGCAAAATAACTGATTATTTGATAAAATAAAGTTGAGTGACATGCGGAAGGGAGTTTTTTGCAAAATTATAAACTTTTAAACTTGATTTATCCTGAAAAATGTGTTGTATGCCACCAGATTCTGACGGAACCCAGGGGTGAAAGGATGTGCCGCGTTTGCCGGACTGCGATTTTTCCGGTGACGGAGCCTAGGTGCAAGAGGTGTTCCAAACCGTTGATTGATTTGGAGGCTGAATTGTGTGAGAATTGCCGGAGCCATGAATTTTGTGTGGACCGCGGGTTTGCATTATATCCGTATAACGAGCGGATGCAGAAGGCTATTCGGAATTTGAAATACAGGGGGGAGCTTGCGGGCGGTAAGTATTTTGCAGACCAGATGTCCGCGGGTTATGGCGCATGGGTGCGGCGTATTTCACCAGATGTGCTTATTCCGGTTCCGATACATAAGAGAAGGATGAGATTCCGGGGATTTAACCAGGCGGCCTGCCTTGCTGTCCGGATCGGGCAGCGGCTGGGTATTGCTGTGGATTTGAACTATCTGATCCGCACTGGGAATACGAAACCGCAGAAGGGTCTGGGGGGCCGGGCGAGAATCAACAATCTTCAAAAGAGTTTTTCTGTTGTTGGGGAAAATGCAGCATATCGGAATATATTATTAATAGATGATATTTACACGACGGGTGCGACACTGGAAGCATGCGGCAGGATATTGAGAGAGGCGGGGGCAAAACGGGTTTATTTTCTCTGCCTGTGCATAGGCAGCGGCGATTGATAGAGAAAAAGGAAAATAATAGTAGACGGGCATGTCCTTGTCTGGTGAATGGAGGTAGTAGGATATGGAAATTATAACATGTAAGAGATGTGGAAAGATTTTCAACTATGTGCAGGGCGACAGAATTTGCTCACAGTGCACAAAGGAAATGGATGAAAAATTTGCGGAGGTAAAAAAGTTTGTCCGCGAAAATCCAAAAGTTGACATTAATGTGCTCTCTTCAGAGATGGAAGTGTCGATCCGTCAGATTAAACGCTGGATCCGCGAGGAGAGGCTGTGCTTTACCGATGAATCGCCGATTGGTCTCAATTGTGAGAACTGTGGTACTACGATTAAGACTGGACGGTATTGTAAAGCATGTAAGGATCAGCTTACGACCCGGCTGCAGGGGGCAGCGGGAACGAAAGAGCCTGCGGCGGCCAAGAAAAAATCATCCACCGAAAATAAAATGCGTTTCTTGACCTGATTTCAGGTTTTAAAATAAGCCTGAAAATAAAGAGATTGGAGAATGATATGTACGATTGTATCGTAATAGGCTGTGGATTTGCCGGCGCTGTTGTGGCGCGGCAGCTGGCGGAAACGAGAGGGAAAAAGCTTCTTATTATTGACTCCCGGGATCATGTGGGGGGGAATTGTTTCGACCGGAAGGATGAATACGGGATCTGTATTCACCAGTACGGACCCCATATTTTCCATACAAATAGTAAACGCGTATATGATTATTTGTCTAGATTTACCGATTGGTATCACTACAATCATGAGGTGGTCGGGAAGATTTATGAAAGAGAGATACCAGTACCCTTTAATCTAAATAGTCTGGAAATGGTATTTGGGGGAAAAGCGCCGGAGCTGGAGAAAAAGCTTGTTGACCGCTTTGGCGAGGGCGCCAGGGTTCCGATTCTGGAGCTGATGAACGATAAAGATGATGATCTGAAAGAAATTGCGGCTTATGTGTATGAAAATGTTTTTCTTAAGTATACTATGAAGCAGTGGGGAAAGTCCCCGAAAGAGATTGACCCGGCTGTTTCCGGCAGAGTGCCTGTACTTCTGAGCAGAGATAACCGTTATTTTCAGGATGAATACCAAGGGATACCGCTGGATGGCTATACCGCTATTTTTGAGAAGATGCTCGCGTTTGACGGCATTGAGGTCCGTTTGAACTGTCAGGGGAAAGAGGTTTTGCGCGTTGAGCCAGAAGGACGGGAAAAGGTATATTTTGAGGGGAAACCGTTTCATGGGCAGGTTATATTTACGGGTGCCCTGGATGAGTTTTTTGACTGCCGGTTCGGCCGGCTGCCGTACCGTTCCCTGGATTTTCGTTTCGAACACTATGACAAGCCATTTTATCAAAGTCATGGAGTGGTGAATTATACGGTCAGTGAAGACTTTACGAGGATTACAGAATTCAAGTATTTGTCCGGGCAGATGGATGCGAAGGACACTACGATCGTGAAGGAGTACCCAATGGCGTATTCGGGTAAACAGGGTGAAATACCTTATTATGCGATTAATAATGCTGAAAATGATTCGTTGTTCGAAAAATATAGGGATTTAGTGGAACAGATTCCGGATTTCTATTTGTTAGGCAGACTGGCAGAGTATAAATATTACAATATAGATGCCATTGTAGAAAGAGCGTTGGATTTGGCAGAGAGGATATGAGACAGGATGAAGATTTTAAGTGTGGCGATTCCGTGTTATAATTCTGAGGAATATATGAATCATGCAGTGGAGAGTGCACTGGTCGGCGGAGAGGACGTGGAGATTCTCGTCGTGGACGATGGATCCTCAGATCATACGGCGGAAATTGCGGATGAGCTGGAGAGGCAGCATCCTGGTATCGTAAGGGCGATACACCAGAAAAATGGAGGACATGGGGAAGCGGTGAATACAGGTCTCCGCAATGCGAAAGGGATTTATTTTAAAGTGCTTGACAGCGACGACTGGCTGGATAAGGATTCTTTTCTCCGGGTTCTCCAGCAGTTGAGGAGCTTTATCCGTGAAGGAAGGCTTGTCGATATGGTATTGGCAAACTATGTGTATGAGAAACCGAGTGTCCATAAACATAAAGCCATCCGTTATGACGGCGTATTTCCAGAGGATAAGGTTTTTAGCTGGAGTGATATAAAGAAATTTAAAATTAGCCAGAATATATTGATGCATTCCGTCATTTACCGGACGCAGATACTGGTCGACTGCGAATTGGAACTGCCGAAGCACACTTTTTATGTCGACAATATATTTGTGTACACACCGCTTCCGTCAGTGAAGACGATGTACTATATTAATGTTGATTTATATAGGTATTTCATAGGCAGGGATGACCAGTCAGTCAATGAAGGAATTATGATTGGGCGCATTGACCAGCAGATCAAAGTAAATAAAATTATGATAGACAAGTTTGACCTTACGAAGATCCGAAATAAAAAGCTGCGTGATTACATGGTAAAATACTTAGCTATGATGATGACAGTCAGCTCTGTGTTTCTCATTAAGGAGGGATCGGAGGAGAGCCTTGCCAAGCGGGCGGAGCTTTGGAAGTATTTGAAAAGCTCGAGTAAGGGCATGTACCGCCTGGTGAATAAACAGATTCTCAGCCGGCCGATGCAGATCCGGGGAAAGGCTGGCCGGAAAATGGTAGTGTGGGGATATAGCATCTCACGTAAATTGTACGGATTTAATTGATAACAGATGTAGAATGAAAAGAGCTGCTGCACAGGTCGTCATTGACCGGGTGCAGCAGCCTTATTATATTTGTTTTGGTTTGTATATATTGGCAATCAGTTTCCGCCCGGGCCATCCCTGCGTTCCCTGTGGTCATCCTTTACGACATATTTGGATGTGGAGGAATCCTGGTCGGAACTATCACTGGATCCCGAAGAGGAGGAACCTCCTTTCGGCCGGTGGCAGTTGGATGCCGTGTTTTGAGTGGAATCCTTTTGCACATTTTCATTTTCTTTAAACATATCGGTGTCCTCACTTTCATTTTTGTATAGTATTACCCGGGATCATAAAAAATAAACAGAAAAGGCTGGACATTATTAATCAAATTATTAGATACTATACATCATGGTAAGATAAATCCCGATCTGATATAATTAACGTAGTAGTGATTATGTTCAGCTATTTCAGTAATAAATAAAAAATACGAGGAGGAATGTAAAATGGAACGAAGAGTATTGAAAAATCAAAACCGCTGGTTACGACAAGCAATTAGTTTATTGCTGGCATTCGCACTTGTGGCAGGGTTGTTTTCTGCATTTAAGACAACAGTACAAGCAGAAGAACAATTGTCCCAGGGTGCGCGCCGAGCACAGGCGGAGGATTTAGATCAACTGTTGCTGCCATATTATATATCAGAGCAGGACAGCCTTCCGATGCAGCTCGGAGGCGTGGGGATTCAGTGGACATCAGACAGTGGGAGTATCGACGCCGCCACAGGTAAAATCACGGCGCCCGCATCTGAGATTACAGAAGTAAATTTAGAGGCGTCCATTACGCAGGCAGACAACACGAAAAAAACAAAGAGCTTTTGTGTCAAGGTGTTGCCAAAAGGCTCAGGCTATATTTTGAGTTATACGAGAGAAAATGACGACCAGATCAAGAGAAATGGAAAGGCGCATGGGATGTACCAGTCAGCGGTGACGGATAGTCTGCATCTCGGATATAGCGCGGATGGAATGAGTTTTGAGCCATTGCATGATAACACGGGGGTTTTGTTTGCAAAAAATGACGGTACAAAGACAAAGGTCCTAAAGCAGCCGTATATTTTCCGCATGAAAGATGGAAGCTTCGGCGTCGTGGCAGTGCGGGCAAATGAAGAGGAGTCGGTAAACGACCAGAAGGGGACGGTTCTTCTTTTTACTTCCAAGGATTTAATATCGTATGAGCAGGTGAAGCTGATCCAGCTGAGTAATGAAGATGATATAACAGATCCGGCATGTGTATACGACAAAGTTACCGATACTTATTATATCACATGGACGAGCGGGGATTCCGGTATAAGCTATGTAAATCGGACCTCCGATTTTGAAGCTGTGGGGGAAAAAGAGGAATTTGCGTCATTCAAGCAGGACGTAACAGATACGGATATTACATATGCGATCGAGAGCAATGTTATTGCAGTTACGCCAGAGGAAGCCACTAGTATTCTGAATAAGTTAAGGCCGGTAGTCAACACAACGGTAGATCCGGCAGAGATTCAGACAGAGCCCGGTAAGGCGGTTGATTTACCCGGCACAAAGGTTACGGCTCATTATTCGGATGGTTCCACGGCGGAAAAGAGCGTTACATGGAATGAAAGTGAATTGGCAAAGGTAGATTTTACAAAAGAAGGCACGTATGAAGTGAGCGGTACGATCCGGCAAATGTCAGACCGCATTTCTGAGGCGGGTAATTATCCATTTTTGGCTGGAAGAGCAGACCCGAATGTGGTTCAATTCAACGGAAAATACTATTTTATCGCTACGACTGAGACGGGGGAGGATGATCTTTATATCCGGGAAGCTGACACAGTAGCGGGGTTAAATGAAGCGGAAGAGCATTTAGTGTATGATGAGGCAAAGGGAGCAGAAGGCGGAATTGTCTCCCTCACCCGGTATTGGGCCCCGGAGCTGCACGTGATCAACGGAGAACTGTACATGCTGTTTGCCTCTAACATTGGTTCTGGATGGGATGTGCAGAGCCTTATTATGAAATTGAAAACGGGCGGCGATCCGACAAAGTATGATGACTGGGAAGCGCCCAAACGCTATTTAGACCAGGATGGAAAGGTTTTGAATACAAATTACGGCGGAATCACGCTCGATATGACGCATTTTTCATATCTTGACAGGCATTATGTGGTCTGGTCGCAGCGGAATTTTGGTAAAAATGGTGGAACGGCGGATTTGTGGATTGGAGAGACGACGGCGGAGAATCCGGGTCAGTTAATCAGTAAACCGGTTCTAATTGTGCCATGCGAGTACAGCTGGGAGAGAAATCATCAGTTTGTAAATGAGGGACCGTTTGTTATTTTGACAGACAACCGGCTTTATCTCACCTACTCGGGTGGTGCGACCGATGAAACTTATTGTGTAGGCATGACGCAAATTGATCTATCGAATGAAGTCGATTTCCTGAATCCAGATTCATGGAAAAAAACAAATTATCCGATATTGACGGGATTGTCTTCGAAGGGCGAAAACAAATATCACGGTCCGGGCCACAATTCATATGTCACGGATGAGGATGGAAACCTGGTTAATGTGTTCCATGCAAGACCAGGTGATGGAAATGCATTTCAAAGGGATGCGTTCCTGCGTATTGTGCATTTCGGGGCAGATGGTTCTCCGATTCTCGATCTGGAGGAGGAGTTCGAAATCCTTCCTGAAAATAAAGCTGTAAAAATGATAGTTACGGTTCAAGAGAAGAAAGCGGAGACACCGGCCCCGCCAGCTGCAACGGGCAATCCGGGTGCGTCTGCGGCTCCCGGCCAGACACCGTCCAATCCTACTGCAAATGTGACGCCGTCAGGCGATAAGGTACCGGGAAAGGGGACACGGTTTGAAGCTGGCGGCATGCGGTATAAGGTTACAGGGAAGCAGACAGCAGAATTCCAGGGCATGGTGAAAAAGAACGGGTCGAAGCTTACCGTACCGGCGACAGTTTCGTATTTGGGTTATAATTTCAGAGTGACATCTATTGCGGCAAAAGCATGTTATAATTCAAAGGCGCTGAAACAGGCCGTGGTTGGCAAAAATGTCACGAAAATTGGAGCAAAGGCATTCCAGGGATGCAAGAAATTGAAAGCGGTGAATATTCGCTCGGCTGTTTTAAAGAATATTGGGAATGGCGCTTTTAAGGGTATTGATAAAAAGGCAACCGTAAAGGTGCCGGCGAAAAAGCTAAAAAGTTATAAAAAGCTTTTCAAAGGAAAGGGGCTTTCTAAAACGGCGAGAATTAAAAAGTAATTTGTAAAGAATGATGGCCGTCCTGGTTTTCCTATTTTGAAAATGGGGGCGGCCAGAAAAAAATATAGAAAGAAATTTGTAAAAATGCTTGCAAATCCTATATAAATATGGTAACATAATTCTTGTTGTCGGACATTGACGATAGGCGGGAAATGTTAATGTAAGACTGCATCCAGATGGCTCCTTGGTCAAGCGGTTAAGACATCGCCCTTTCACGGCGGTAACACGGGTTCGATTCCCGTAGGAGTCATTGTCTGGACCTTTAGCTCAGTTGGTTAGAGCATCCGGCTCATAACCGGACGGTCCGGGGTTCGAGTCCCCGAGGGTCCACTGTTTTTCTATTATATATAGAAATGGCCCAGTAGCTCAGTTGGTTAGAGCGCTGCCCTGTCACGGCAGAGGTCAAGGGTTCGAGTCCCTCCTGGGTCGTTTACAGCATAGAAGTGATATATGTCTGTAAAATAGAATATATGCTGGTGTGGCGGAACTGGCAGACGCCCAGGACTTAAAATCCTGTGGGTGGTGACACCCGTACCGGTTCGATTCCGGTTACCAGCATTACAAAACGAGATCGCATTTTGCGGTCTTGTTTTTTTGTAAAAGTGAAAAGCACGGAGCAGCCGGCTTTTATGTGATGGAAAACGACATACAACCTTGACAACCATACCTTATTTATTATATAGTATTATTGAAGTGTTTTCACTATATTCTATTAAGGAGGAACGTGTTATGATGGTTGGAGTATCGACAAAGACGTTAGTAAAAGTGTCGGTATGTTTGATGCTTATTTTGGGCATGATTTGCCCAGGCACTACGGGCGTCACATCCCAGGCGGCAAAAAAAGCAAAATTAAAGACAAAGAAGATTTCGATGGTGGTAGGCCAGACAAAGAAAATCACGATATCTGGAAAACAGAAAAAAGCAGTTTACAGTTTTTCCTCTTCTTCAAAAGCGAAGGCAGCTGTTTCGAAAAGTGGCGTTGTTACCGCAAAAAAGGCGGGAAAGGTCACAGTTACGGTGAAAGAAAAGTATAAGAAGAAGACTAGAAAATTAGGTAAGGTTGTAGTTCAGA
Source organism: uncultured Eubacterium sp. (assembly GCA_910584245.1). Taxonomy (GTDB): domain Bacteria; phylum Bacillota; class Clostridia; order Lachnospirales; family Lachnospiraceae; genus Eubacterium_F. Next base: position 41,427 of record CAJTZF010000006.1, on the reverse strand, counting down.
TTAAAGCGAAAAAAGTAACTACGGTGCAGACCCCGCCGCCGGCGGTGCCATCTGCAAGTCCAAGCGCGGTTCCGTCTGTAGCGCCTAGTGCGGCGCCGGTATCAAGTGCGCCAGCAGCTACTGAGCCAGCCCCAACAGAGGAGCCGGAACCAACGATTAAGCCGATCACTTCTTACGTTGAGGACACAGAGGTTGATGTTCCGACTGGATTTATGGACCAGGATAACGGCGTAGCTGGAACCGTAGAGGATATTACATATGAATCTACGGTTGTCAAAGAAGGCGCCACGGTGATGAGGAAGGCAAAAGTGATATTGCCAAAGGATTATAGCGATAGCAAGAAATATCCCGTTGTCTACATGCAGCACGGTATCGGAGGGAACGAGACATCGCTGTTTGGTGATAAAGTGCAGTATGTGGTATGGAATGCAATTGCCAATGGCGACGCAGAAGAGATGATTGTCGTGCTCCCAAATGCCTGTGCGAACGAGAAGGGAAGCGGGGCTGGGCTGGAGTTTCACAGTCCGGAGCATTATGCAGCTTATGATAACTTCATCAATGATTTGAAGGAATGCTTGATTCCATACATCAATGACAATTATTCAACGATGACTGGCCGTGAGAATACGGCGGTTTGCGGATTTTCGATGGGGGGCCGCGTGAGCCTTCATGTTGGATTTATGCTCCAGGATATGTTCCGTTATGTCGGTGCGTTTTGTCCTGCTCCGGGAATATTGGAGCACACGACAAATAACGTGCATGAGGATGGGCTTTTCACTCCAGAGACGTTTACGTTGAAGCAAGAATACATGGATGATACGCTTGTACTCATCGCAGCGGGAAAGAATGACGGAGTTGTTGGGAAGAATCCAAAGAATTATGCAGATACGCTGGAGGCTAACGGAGTGCCGCATATTTATTATGAGACAATGGGCGGTGACGAAAACCATAAAGGCGGCGGCGGTCATGAAGCTAATGTGTATAAGCATGGATTGTACAATTTCCTGCGCCGCATATTCCATCTCTATGATTGATTAAGAAAAGAAATTTATAAAGAGGAATTTTAATGAAATAAAAGAAGCTGTCACATGGGGACATGTCAATCCTGTGTGGCAGCTTTTTATTATCCACTTTATTTTTTAATCATTTGTTACGTCACCGTTCCCACTGATGGAGATTGGGTCCCCGCCGTACGTAGGTTTCGTGCCAATCATGGTCGTAAACACATCTTTGCATCTGGCGATATATTCGCGGAATGTGCGGTAAGCATTTCCGCCATAGGGGAAGTAGTCTGTAGAAATTCCGATACAGTCTAGTTCGAGGTGTCTGCCAATAAATAGGGCGCGGTACATATGATAGTTCTGTGTGATAATGACTGGTGAATTGACACCAAATATGTCCCGTGCGCGAATGAGGCTCTCATAAGTGGAGAAACCCGCATGGTCCATAAAAATATCGCTGGACGGCACACCTGCATCTATGGCATATTGTTTCATTACCTGAACTTCATTGTATCCGTCCCTGCCGTGATCCCCGCTCATAAGTATTTTAGGAGCGATCCCCTGCTGATAGCAGGCGATGCCCTTATCCAACCGGTCTTTGAGCATAGGCGAAGGGGTATTATCCCGTAATCCTGCGCCGAGTACGAGGATACAGTCGTACACCTGGTTAAATGGTGGTTCTGACGATTGTTCCTCCCGATTTTCGGAAGATACTTCGTATATCAGATCGGAAACACTGGACGTAACCCACAGATTAAGTCCCAGAACGCTGACGGCGCCCAGCAATGTGATGGCGCCGCCAGCGATTAATAAGCGTTTGAGCAGTTTGGGAAATTTATTTTTCTTTTCGCGTGTTTGCTTCATCTCATTTTACCTTTGGCAGCTTTGCCAGACTTGCCGCAATTTCTTCGTCTGTTGGAACATAGTCGGACATCTCTCCGTCATTGAATTTCTGATAGGCAACCATATCAAAATATCCGGTTCCGGTAAGGCCGAAAACAATATTTTTCTCTTCTCCGGTTTCCTTGCACTTGAGTGCCTCGTCAATAGCGACGCGGATCGCGTGGCTGCTTTCTGGCGCCGGAAGAATCCCCTCTACTTTGGCAAAGTGCTGGGCGGCATGGAATACGCTCGTCTGCTCTACGTTTCTGGCTTCTAAGAAACCGTCGTCATACAACTGGGATACGACGGAACTCATACCGTGATATCGAAGTCCGCCGGCGTGGTTGGCAGAAGGAATAAATCCGCTTCCGAGGGTGTACATTTTAGCTAGCGGACAGACTTTTCCCGTGTCACAGAAATCATATTCATAGCTTCCCCGCGTCAGTGATGGACAAGAAGCCGGCTCTACTGCAATAATTTTATAATCGGCTTCTCCGCGAAGTATTTCACCGACAAATGGGGAGATCAGCCCGCCAAGATTGGAACCGCCGCCAGCGCATCCGATGATCGTGTCTGCTTTGATTCCATATTTGTCCAGCGCTGCCTTTGTTTCAAGTCCAATAATGGATTGGTGAAGAAGAACCTGGGAGAGTACGGAGCCGAGTACGTAGCGGTAACCCTCTTGTGTGGTGGCCGCCTCAACTGCTTCAGAAATTGCACATCCAAGGCTTCCTGTTGTGCCAGGAAATTCTTCGTTGATTTTTCGTCCTACGGAAGTATTCATGGATGGAGAAGGGGTGACTTTTGCCCCATAAGTACGCATAACTTCACGTCGGAATGGTTTCTGCTCGTAGGAGACCTTGACCATGTATACCTGGCAGTCCAGGTCAAAGTAGGAGCATGCCATTGATAGCGCAGTTCCCCACTGGCCCGCACCCGTTTCCGTCGTTACACCTTTTAGCCCCTCCTGCTTTGCGTAGTATGCCTGGGCAATCGCGGAATTGAGCTTGTGGCTTCCGGAGGTGTTATTTCCCTCAAACTTGTAGTAGATGTGAGCGGGTGTATCCAGTGCCTTTTCCAGACAATAGGCCCTTGTGAGAGGGGATGGCCGGTACATTTTATAAAAATCCCGGATCTCTTTCGGGATGTCTATATATGCGGTTGTGTCATCCAGCTCTTGTTTTGCAAGCTCTTCACAGAAGATTGGTTTTAGCTCATCCAGAGTAATTGGTTTTTGTGTGCCCGGATTTAAAAGCGGCGCTGGCTTGTTTTTCATATCCGCACGCACGTTGTACCATTGTGCTGGCATCTCACTTTCTTCTAAGTAGATTTTATAAGGAATTTTTTTTGACATGTTTATTTGCCTCCATTTTTTATTTGATGGGAATTCTGTCGTTTGCGGGGCAATTCTGCCTATGGCAAACTTGGAGCGGCGCGGTTCTCAGTCGCCGCTTATACTGCAAGATCAAAATTCATACCTGCCAAAAGATTGCGGTTCATATCCTGTTGCAGCTTATCGTACGGATTAGAAGATGGCTGCGTAGACCGGATTTTGGTGTTGGTGACACCCCCGGAAACATAAACCCGGCCGCATTCAGGGCAGACCGAAGTATGAAGTGTGACTGTGGCAGAAACCAGCTTATTACCAGCTTGATTTCCTTTGGCAACTGCATTTGCAACGTGCTCCTTTTCATGTGCCATAACTTTAGCGCCGGAGCTTTCCGGCGATATATGGCCGGGTGTCTTGAATGAAACATTACCTTCATTGGAACCGTCTACATATTTACGGTTTTTGCATGTTTGGCATTCTGTTTTTTCTACTTTTTTCCCAGATTCGGTATCGGTCGTTCCTTCCGAACCGCGGGTGACGCGGCCGGCCTGGTCTACCGGAGTAACTGGGTTCGCATTATAGACTGGATATAAGGTGTCATATCCGCCCACTGCGCTTATAGATAGACTCATGTAGAACCCCCTTTTTTTCTTCATAATTACAAATGTCCGAAACCGCATGCATGCAAGCATGACGCGTTTTCGTCCACTTGGCTTACTTTCATAGAAAATTATACTCTATTTTGTATGATAAAGTCAATAAAAGCATTTGCAATATGAAAAATTCCATGTATACTTAGTATATGGGAAGGAGCGGATGGAATATGAAATTTTATAATGGACGCTGGGAGAAAAAAATGGGAGTGCATGTTTATTGTCCCCGGGAGATATATGAATATGAAATCGGCCGGCGCGCTTTTACCTTTATCGCACCGGATTCACACATTGGGCATAAAGGGATGACGCTTGATGGTGTGAATTTGACGTTTCGGGTTACGGTGCCGCATTCTGAGGTATTCCGTATTCAGATGGTACATTATATGGGGGCGAGCGACAAGGATCCACATTTCCCGCTCGATATCCAGGAGGAAGATATTCAGGTGAAGGAGCGGCCGGACTGCTTTGTGTTAGATAGCGGGGAGGCGCAGCTACGCATTTATAAAGAGAATTTTCGCATCGAACTGTTTTATGCGGGCAAAAGGCGTACGGTGATGGGGGAGGAGGATTTTTGTTATATACGTACAGAGGACCGGGGGCTTTTGTATGAAGAATTTAGTGGTCCAGCTTATATGAGAGGAGCGACGGGACTTGGTGTGGGAGAGTGTATTTATGGGTTGGGAGAGCATTTTGGCCCATTTGTAAAAAATGGACAGAGTATTGAGCTGCGCAATGATGACGGAGGTACTTCTTCGGATGTTTCATATAAAAATGTGCCGTTTTATATATCAAACCGCGCTTATGGGGTATTTATTAACCACTGTGAGACGGTTTCGATGGAGGTTGGCTCGGAGCAGGTGGAGAAGACTGCGTTTTCAGTGAAGGGGGAGAAACTGGATTTCTTTCTTCTTCCCGGTGCGGACATGAAGGATGTTTTGATGAAATATACAGATATTACTGGGAAGCCGGGGAAGGTGCCGGATTGGAGTTTTGGCCTGTGGCTGTCGACGTCATTTCTGACTAATTATGACGAGGAAACCGTGATAGATATTATAGATCAAATGCAGGAGAAGGATATTCCGCTCCGTGTTTTCCATTTTGACTGCTGTTGGATGAAGCCGTTTCACTGGTGCGATTTTTTGTGGGATAAGGAGACATTTCCGGATCCAAGTAGGCTGTTACAGGCGCTTCATGACCGGGGACTGAACGTATGCGTGTGGATCAATCCTTATATTGCGCAGGCATCAGAGTTGTTTATGGAGGGGGTACGGGAAGGGTATTTCATAAAGAGGGAAAATGGCGATGTGTGGCAGTGGGATAAGTGGCAGGCAGGTATGGCAGTCGTTGACTTTACGAATCCGGCGGCAAAACGGTGGTATCAGAACAAGCTTGCCGGACTGCTTGATATGGGGGTCGATTGTTTTAAGACGGATTTTGGAGAAAGAATTCCAGAACGGGGTGTGGTGTTTTTTGACGGGTCGTCACCGGAAAAAATGCATAATTACTATTCGAATTTATACAATGAGGCGGTGTATGAGCTTCTCCGGGAGCGTAAGGGGGAAAAAGACGCTGTACTGTTTGCGAGGAGCGGTACAGCGGGAGGGCAAAGATTTCCTGTACACTGGGGCGGAGACTGTTTTGCGACTTATGAGGCGATGGGAGAGAGCCTGCGGGGCGGCCTTTCGCTGACGTTGTCCGGGTATGGGTACTGGAGCCATGATATCGGAGGGTTTGAGGATACTTCGACGCCGGACGTTTATAAGAGATGGGTGGCATTTGGCCTTCTCTCGACCCACTCGAGACTGCATGGAAGCAATTCTTACCGGGTACCGTGGCTGTATGGGGAAGAGGCAGTGGCAGTGCTGCGCCATTTTGTGCGCGTGAAGGAAAGGCTTCAGGAGTATCTTGAGGAACAGGCCCGGGAGTGCCATAAAACTGGAATTCCTGTCATGCGGGCTATGGTTTTGGAGTTTCCGCACGATGCGAACTGCTGGTATCTGGACCGTCAGTATATGCTTGGCAGCAAGTATGTTGTGGCCCCGGTTTTTAACGGGGAATCGAGGGCCGAGTATTATCTTCCCGCAGGGAAGTGGACGGATTTTTTTACTGGAGAGGTGAGAACCCTGGATAATGGGAAATGGTTTACGGAGACGGTGGATTATTTTAAAATACCCTTGTTTGAAAGGATGGAGGATTGCATATGACAAAAAAACAGCGGGCAAAAGAGATTATTGAGCGATTGGAAAAGGAATATCCGCTGGCAGCTTGTTCCCTTGATTATGACGAGGCGTGGAAATTGCTCGTCAGCGTCCGTTTGGCGGCGCAGTGTACAGATGCCAGGGTAAATATTGTGGTGAAGGATTTATATGAGAAATTTCCATCTCCGGAAGCGCTGGCAGCGGCCGACGTAAAGGCGATTGAAGCTATTGTGAAACCATGTGGCCTGGGGCCCAGCAAGGCGAGGGACATTCACAAATGTATGAATGTGATCGTTGAAAAATATGGCGGACGGGTGCCGGATGATTTTGACGCGCTACTGGATTTGCCGGGAGTGGGGCGCAAGAGCGCCAACCTTATTATGGGAGATGTTTTTGGGAAACCGGCGATTGTTACCGATACGCACTGCATAAGGTTGACAAACCGAATGGGGCTGGTAGATGGCATTAAGGATCCGAAAAAGGTGGAAATGGAATTGTGGAAAATAATCCCGGGGGAAAAGGGAAGTGATTTTTGTCACCGGCTAGTTTACCACGGCCGGGAGGTCTGTACGGCGAGAAAGCCGTATTGTGAGAAATGCTGTCTGGCAGATGTGTGCCGGCAGAATATTTAGCAGGGCGGGAATACAAGTAGAATAGTATTACTATTTCTGCGCTGCCTGTCCGATCGCGTCGCCCAGCCGGAGCTGCGTCTCATAGCCGGCAGCAGTGTTTTTTAAAAGGTCTGGGCGGAGCGTGGCAGCATCCTTTTGGAGAAGGAGGATAATAGTGGAACCGCCAAATTCAAAATACCCCTTTTCTTCTCCCCGCCGCACCTGGCACGCCTCCTTGTGATTGACAATTTTACCAACCATAAGGGCGCCAACTTCCATTTGGATAACATCGCCGAAATGGGCGGTGTGAATAAGGGAATACTCACGTGTATTCTCTTTATAAATGGGGAAGTATTCGCCTGCCATTGGGTTTACGGTGTGAAAGATGCCAGGAATACGGTAATTTTTCGACTTTTTTCCGGTTACAGCGTAGGAGTACCGGTGGTAATCGCTTACGGTAAGCCGTAGTATAACGGCATATCCGCCCTGAAAACGGCTGGCAAGCTTCCGGCTCCGCAGGAGAGAGGCGACGGTGTATTTTGCCTGTTTGATGTGAAAGGTTTTTTGGTCTGTGATTTCGTATGCGGTAGCATAACAGTCACAAGGACTGATCAGTGTTTGTTCGTTACCGGATACCGTTCTGGCTCCCGGACGGATTTTCCGGGTAAAAAAATCATTGTAGCACGAATAGGCCGTTTTCTCAAAATCAGACATATCAATCTGCGCAGATTGGATGAATGGCCGGATGAGACGGCAAGAAAATTTTGTGTTGAGAAACATTCCCGCAAGCTTAGAAAACCACGGATATACAAGTGGTTTCAGAAGCATTCGCCCCGGTGTGGTCGCATAGAGAAAATGCAGCAGAGTATCCTGTCCTGTTTTTGTAGTAATCTTTTTTCCGTTTATATCCATTTGTTTCATTCCGATTGACACGAGTTTCTCCTTTACCAATTTGCTTGTATGTTACTCCCTTTCTTAAAATAGATGTAAAATTTTCAGCACGACGATGCCCATAAATATGATGATAAAAGCAACCATAGCATTTGACGGTTTTTTGATTTTGAAATCAAGAATGTACAAAAATGCAATTGCCAGCATCGCGAACGGCAGGGCTGTCAAGAAAAGCTGTTCTGATACGAGTGGACGGAACATATAGAGAATCGGAAATAAAATCGCAATGGACGTAATGGGAAGTCCGTGGTAGCACTTCCGGTCCTCCTTTTCCGGCTCCGTATGCTTGATTTCTTCCAATACGTTGAAATACGCAAGCCGTATAACACCGCACAGAACGAAAATGATTTCCACCGTGATGCCAAAGGGGTTGTTCAAACCGAGAGAATAAGCGATGATTGCAGGTGTTACGCCGAAGCATATCGCATCGCAGAGGGAATCAATTTGGACACCAAATATTTCCTGTTCCCTCGTTCTGTTTTTCATGCTCCGGGCCACCTTGCCGTCAAAGGTATCACAGCAGCCCGCCAGTGCAAGACATAAAATCGCGATGTCATAATTTCCGGTAAGGGACTGTGTGATGCCGAATATAGAAAGGGCCACGCCCAGATAAGTCAGTATAACGGAATAATTGTAAAAGCCAATCATAGGATTCCTCACATTCTGCCGCTTGGGCGGCTTCTTAAACCAGGTCAAAAAACGGAACTCATGAATCTTTCTTTCTCTTAACTGAGCCCGCAGTTGCATTTGTTACGGTTACGTGTGTGATGCAGGTAATGACTGCACTTATAATGATAAGCATATAATAGCTGATTCCCCTGCTCATAAGCATTCCGGACAGCGAGAGCGCTGTGCTGCCAAATATGGGGCCAAAAATTTGCAGAAACAGACGTTCGCTAATCCCCATACCTCCCGGCAGTGGGAGCATATCAACGGACACAGAGATGGCCGCCTGTAAAAGCGTAATCGTCACGGCGGAAATGCTGTGAAGACCGAAACTCCGGTATACGACATACGTGACAAGGAACAGAAGGATCCGCTGTACAAATGTGATTATCGTCGTATTCAATATAACCAGTTTATTCTCTTTTAAAAAAGCAGACGCTCTTTTATAGTGTTCCATAGAAGCTTCCAGACGTTGCATCCGGTTGTTTTTATTTTTCATGATGTGGAGCTTTTGAAGCAGAAGAAATCCTTTTGTAATCAAATATTTTGCGGTATCTGGCAAAAATACGAGAAAGCTCATAAAGGTAACGCAAAAGACGTTTAATCCCAACCCAAGGTATAAGTAAAACTGTGCCTCAAAGGTAAGTGTCTGTACAAGTCCCTGGCCAAAAATGGCAAGTCCCAGTCCGATAAATACGAGGACAAATTTGTATTCAATCGTAACTAGCATTAGAATGATTGTGGCGGTCGGAATGTCAATTTTTTGCTTTTTCATATAATAAATTTGCGCCGGCTGCCCTCCCGTAGCGGAAGGTGTAATGCAGCTGAAAAAAAATCCGACGAACGAATACCGTATGCAGTTGATAAGCGGTGCCTTCTTTTTGACCGCATGAAGCAGGTATTTGATAATGACAGATTCACCGCAAACATAAAGAACTACCAGTACAAGCCCAATTGCGATGTAACCGGCCGGTACGTTTTGCAGTGTTTCTAAAATTGGTGTCAAATCCTGATCGCGAAAAATAAGCCATAGGGTCAGCGCTAGAAGCAATAATAAAAATGCAATATTCAGTACATTTTTTTTCAGCTTACTCAATGATCTTCTCCTTCAAAGGTTGTGGAAATTTTTGGATTACTCAATGCTTTCTCCTTTATGATAGATCCTGCTTTTTGGTTTATTTGCGTAAAAAAGTTTTGGACATAGCGGTAAACATGTATGCGTTTGTTTAATGCAAACAACCCTTCTGCGAGCAGAAGTCCCGCTATTGCATCCACGATATAATGCTGTTTCGTAGTTTGTGTGGAAATCACGACTAAAATAGCGAAGATACATGAAAAGGCACGATACCAGGCCGGTATCTTCTTATTGCCGCGAATGCCGATATAGCACATCCAGCTGACGAGACAGTGGATTGATGGAAATAGGTTGGCTGGCTGGTCTACCGCATATAAAAACCGCAGAAGTGAATCGGCAAATGTATCCCCGATGATTTCCGGCCTAATATTGGTTGTCGGCATCAGAAAATAAAAAGCGCCGCAGACAATCCGTGACATCATGTCCGTCGTTACGAAACGGTAAAACTCGGATGGATTGTCCTTATGGACCCGTGCTACCAAAATGTAATTTGCAATCCAGAACAGGTAGCAGCCAAAATAAATATACATCCAGCCGGATGAAAGTGGAACCATGCGGTCAAATGGCGTTGTCAGGTCATAATGCTTCCAATCCGCACATATTATCATGGCGCCGCTGTAAACAAGCATGTTAAGCGCAAAACAGCATAACAGTGGCAGTATTCCATAAAGTGGAATGAATTTTTTAATTACTTTTATCATGTGTTGGATTCCCCTCCCCAAAAGGTAAAAAATTGCGAAACACAAAAGTATTTTATCATAAAGGAGTTTTTTTTGCAATAAATATTGATGATAACTTGTTTTGGTAAAAAAATTGTGGTAAAATAAGCTAAGTACCACGGACAGACGAATAGAAAGGACATTGATATGGAAATAAAAGATATTTTGGTGGCGATTATTTTAGGCATCGTAGAGGGAATTACGGAATGGCTTCCAGTCAGCAGTACGGGACATATGATATTGGTCAACCAATTTTTGGATTTTTCCAACAGTACATTTTCGGAGATGTTTTTAGTAGTAGTACAGCTTGGTGCAATTATGGCGGTTGTGCTGCTGTTTTGGAAGAAAATATTTCCTTTTAACCTGCATCCTGACAGGGGAGAGGGATTTGTTAAAATGGATATTATGCAGATGTGGGTGAAGATCGTTGTGGCATGTATACCTGCGGCGGTGGTTGGCGTGCTGTTTGACGATGTCATTGATGAGATGTTTTATAACCAGGTTGTCGTATCCGGCGCACTTATTATATACGGTGTGTTGTTTATTCTCGTTGAAAATTGGAATAAGGGAAGGAAGCCTGTTGTCACGTCGGTGCATGACCTTACATACCAGACAGTGCTTATCATTGGTGTTTTTCAATTGCTGGCTGCGATTGTCCCGGGTACGTCGAGATCAGGGGCGACGATCGTCGGGGCGTTGATTCTCGGGGTTTCCCGGGGCGTGGCAGCGGAGTTTACGTTTTATCTTGCGATTCCGGTCATGTTTGGAGCCAGTGCGCTCAAGCTTGTGAAAAGTGTGATGGACGGATTGAGTTATGGCCCGATGGAGATTACGATATTGCTCGTCGGGATGTTTGTGGCGTTCGTCGTTTCACTCTTTGTCATTAAATTTTTAATGGGATATATACGCAAGCATGACTTCAAGTGTTTTGGATATTATCGGATTGTGCTCGGAGTTTTAGTCTTGTTGTATTTTGGCATCAGCGGCGCAAAAGTATTGTAAAGGCGCTGGCGAAGCGTTTTATGACAGCTGGGGCAGCCCGAGGTAATTCAGCAGTCCCACATAAATGCCATATGCAAACTGGTACTGCATTGTAGTGAGCAATACGAAGTCTTCGTAATTGGATATATAGGCGAGTTCCACAAGGACGGCGGGCATCTGTGTCCGCCGCAGAACATATAATGACGGCCGTACATACGTGCCGTTATTTTTTGTGCCTACGCGGCGAACGATTTCCTGCACGATTTCCTGTCCAAGGTAATAGGATGGACTGCCCTCCGCATAAACATAAGATTCCGTGCCATTGATGGAGGGGTTTACATTTGCATTTACGTGTATGCTGATGAAATAATCGGCGCCCCATGTATTAGCCATGTCCACGCGCTCCCGCAGGCTGGAGTTTGTATCGTAGCCTAATATCTCGGTAGGGTTCTGCCGTGATGTAGCGACCTCAAAACGGTAATCTGCTGCCAGGATATCCGCGAGATAAGCGCCGACAATGTACGTGATGTCCTGTTCCCTTGCTCCAAAACCTTCCGCGCCAGCATTAAAGCCATAGGGATTATGCCCCTGGTCGACAAAAATTTTAATAGCCATATGAGTTTCCCCTGATTGTTTTTTACTATTATATTCGTTCTGTTTTCGCTTGTGATTTTGCGTGAATAAAAAATGGATATGCTGGTAATAGTAGGTGTAAATCAATGCCGTCAGGTTGTAGAAATGGAGAAGTTTTTTATGGAAGACATTCTTTATGTAAAAGTGGAACAAAATATCCCAGTCTCAAAACGGAATTTGAAGCTGAAAGATGTAGCTACGCTGTACAGTGTCAATAAGACAATGGTGCAGAAGCTTGATAAAGAGCCTTTTTACACGCTTCCCAACGATGGCCAGAAGCTCACTATGTTCACGATCACGAAAGTTTATGAGACGATACACAAGGTCTATCCCGATGTTACGATTGAGAATCTCGGGGAACTTGATTTTATCGTCGAATATGAGGAGGGCAAGAAACCGGGCAAAGTATGGGAATATGTGAAAACTATTATGGTGGCTGCCGTAATTTTCTTTGGATCTGCCTTTACTATTATGACATTTAATGAGGATGTAAATGTATCCAGTGTGTTTGGAAAGGTATACCAGATGGTTACCGGACAGCTTCAGACCGGGGGCGGTGTGCTGGAAATCTCATATGCGATCGGACTTCCCATCGGAATTATCGTGTTCTATAATCATTTTAAGAGACGGGATATTAAGAATGACCCGACGCCGATCCAGGTGGAAATGCGGACGTATGAGGAGCAAATGAATAAAGCGATGCTCAAATCCGCTTCAAGGGAGGGCAAGACTATTGATGTTAATTGAGAATATATTCCTTAGCTTTCTAGGATTGAGTTTTGGCGTCACGGTGTCAGCCGGAATTTTCGCGTTTATTACGATGCTTGGCGTTGTCCCAAGGCTTTGCCACCGTACAGGGACAGCGGCTCATTTGTATGGGTATGAAAATGTAATCATACTGGGCGGGACATTTGGAAATATTTTGATTCTGTTTGTCCGGCATTTCCCGGTCAGCCAGGCAGGGATGGCAGTATTTGGCCTTTGTTCCGGCGTGTTTGTCGGTTGTCTCGCGATGGCGCTTGCAGAAAACCTGCGTGTTGTCCCGATTTTTGTGAAACGGATGAAAATGAGAGAGGGGCTTCCGATTGTAATTTTTGCCATTGCACTTGGAAAGCTTTTTGGAACGATATTTCAGTATTTTATATGAAAGAAAGCCAATCGGCCGGAGATGCGTCATATTTTTGTGAAAGGAAGGGTTAAATATGGATAATGAAAAGACAGATATTAGTGAAGTAATCTATGAAAGTGTTCCAGAGGAGCGCAACAATCGTTATAATGACTATGTGGATGAAAATACGCCCAAGGTCAGCTGGATGATAAATCTGCTCAAGGCGTTTTTGGTCGGCGGTATCATATGTGTGATTGGCCAGGGACTGATCACTCTTTATATGAATCTGGGATTGGACAAGGAGACAGCCGCGTTATACAATACGCTTTCCCTCATTTTATTGAGCGTGCTTTTGACAGGGTTTAATATATATCCTAAGATTGCTAATTTTGCCGGAGCCGGAACGCTTGTACCTATTACCGGGTTTGCCAACAGTGTGGCGGCGCCTGCGATCGAGTTCAAAAAGGAGGGCTGGGTGTTTGGTGTTGGATGTAAGATTTTTACAATTGCGGGACCGGTCATCCTGTATGGTGTAGTGACAAGCTGGGCGCTTGGACTAATTTATTGGATCGGGAAGTGGATGGGGTGGTTTTGACGTCCGCAAAGAGGTGTCCTTTTCAGATAGTACACAAAACGGTGCCAGGATACGAGTCCTAACACCGTTTTTTTCTGCCCGTCTAATTTGAAGGAGGGCGTTTAGTCGTCAAATTCTTTTTCAAATTCAATAACTTCTCCTGTTTTGGCATCAATCTTCACGTCGTATTCATAACCATCTTTTTTCATCTCAATTTCGTACACAGCTATGCCATCATCATGGTCAAACTCGAATTTGGTGACTGTGGCGCCGGGCGCCTTTGCCAATGCAATTTTTCTTGCCTTTTGCTCGCCGATATACTTGTTGGACGAAGCGGCATTTGAGGATACCAGTTTCCACTTATATTCGAGGAGCTTTGCATTTTTTGCATTGTAAACAAGAGTGTACTGGCGTTTTCCCTTTGTCAGGGATACTTTGTACTCCTGAAGGCCATCGTCCACCTTGAGCTTTATTGATACAATCTTTCCCTTTTTTACTTGTTTTAAAGCCTTCTTTTTAATTGTGGAATTTGATACGGCTGGTTTATTTTGCATAGAGTAGCTTGTATTAGGCAGTTCCCACTCATATTCGATCAGTTTGCCGTCTGAAGTCCGGAACTTCAAATCATATTCCTTACTTCCTTTTCTCAGGGAAACTTCGCAGGACGCAGCCCCCTGCTTCATCTCGATTTCGGTAATTTGTGCGGAAGGAACTTGTTTTTTTGCCGCTTGCTTTGCGTCGTTTAGTGTGCGGAGCTGTTTTGCTTTTGCCTCATTACTGTGGATACACGAAGCGAATACGCACAAAGCAAGAGAAAGTATGATAAATAGGGATGCGTGTGATTTTTTCATGATACATCAGTCCTTTCTTTTATAAACTCTAATCTTATTAAAGAAAATAAGTTTGTCAAAAATTTGTCAAAAAAACAAAAAAAAGAACGGCCCAAATGTCGGATTTGAACCGTTCTGCTGGGTTACAACCACTTGTAATTTTTAACTTTTACATACGTTTATATAAAAATTAGTCCATTCAATTCGATTATAACTTGGTTACATTTGCTGCCTGCGGGCCTTTTTCGCCATTTACTACTTCGAATTCTACTTCATCGCCTTCGTCCAGGACTTTGAAGCCATCCATCTGCAGAGCGGAAAAATGTACAAATACATCGTTTCCAGTCTCATCCGAAATAAATCCGAATCCTTTTTTCGCATTAAACCACTTTACTGTACCTTTCATGTTGTTGCCTCCTAAAACTAAAATATTAATACCATCTAACAATAACATAAGTAGCTGTAAATGTCAAAGGGTTTTTTAAAAGCTTGAAATCTTATCTAAAATGTAGTATGATAAAGACGATTATGTGAGTACAGAATGGAGGGAAAAAATGGGCGATAGGTTAAAGGTAGGTATCCTTGGAGGTACTGGAATGGTAGGACAGAGATTTATTTCTCTTTTGGAGGATCATCCGTGGTTTGAGGTGGCAGCGATTGCAGCAAGTCCGAGGAGCGAGGGAAAAACGTACGAGGACGCCGTAGGCGGCCGTTGGAAAATGCAGACGCCTATGCCGGAGGCAGTCAAAAAAATGATTGTGAAAAATGTGAATGAGGTAGAGCAGGTCAGCAGTGAGGTGGATTTCGTGTTCAGCGCTGTTGACATGTCAAAAGAGGAGATCCGTGACATTGAGGAGGCATATGCGAAGACTGAGACGCCGGTTGTTTCCAATAATAGTGCACACCGCTGGACGCCGGATGTGCCGATGGTTGTGCCAGAGATAAACCCTGAACATCTTGAGGTGCTTGCGAGCCAGAAAAAGCGTTTGGGTACGACAAGAGGGTTTATCGTTGTGAAACCGAATTGTTCCATTCAGAGCTACACACCTGCGCTTACGGCCTGGAGGAAATTTGAGCCGTCACTCGTAGTAGCGACGACATACCAGGCGATTTCCGGGGCTGGCAAAACATTTAAGGACTGGCCGGAGATGGAGCACAATATTATTCCTTATATCGGGGGAGAGGAAGAAAAGAGCGAACAGGAGCCTCTCCGCATTTTTGGAAAGGTAGTGGATGGCAAGATTGAGAAGGCGGATGCGCCGCTCATTACGTGCCAGTGCATCCGCGTACCTGTTTTAGACGGGCATACGGCGGCAGTTTTTATTAGTTTCGATAAAAAACCAACGAAAGAAGAACTGGTTCAGTCTTTGACGGAGTTTCGAGGAATGCCTCAGGAGCTGGAGCTTCCGAGCGCGCCGAAGCAGTTTATACAATATTTGGAGGATGAGGACCGTCCACAGGTGGCATTGGACGTTGACTATGAAAATGGATTTGGAGTGAGTATTGGCCGGCTGCGTGAGGATACGCATTTTGACTGGAAGTTCGTGGGATTGTCACACAATACTGTGCGCGGCGCGGCAGGCGGGGCGGTACTCATTGCAGAGTTATTAAAGGCGAAAGGATTTATCACGAAGAAATAAGGAAAGGGGAATCGGCATGGATAAGTACCGCATACTGATTAAAGGAATTGTGAAATGCTGCGAGAAATATCTTGTAGTGGAAAAATGGTATGATGATCGGATTTTTGATCCATACCAGTGGGAATTTATCGATGGTGTAATGGGATTTGGGGAGACACCCGAAAAGGCGGTGCAGCGGATCGTAGAGGAAAAGACCGGGATTCCGGTTCAGGTCGACCGGCCTCTGTATACATGGGGATTTACTGCTGGCGAGGTATGCAGCGTGGGAATTGCGTTTGAGTGTACGGCGCAGACGTCTACGGTTGTTCTGGCGGAGGATCTCAATGACAGCAAGTGGGTTTCCAAAGAGGAGCTCGCAGAGGTTATAACGAACAAGGCGGTGCGTGAGGATATTGAGCGCTCCGGCCTTACAAGCAGCTTTGACTTGGATGACTTTGGAAAGGTGGATTTGTTCGTTGAACCTATGGATTAAGAATGGCCATTTGCTGGATCCGGCAGCCGGTTGCGATCAAATATGCGATTTGTACGTTATGGACGGGACGGTCGCGGCAGTGGGCTCTCTCCCGGAGGACAAAAAGGAGCTGTTTTTCAGCGGAGACGTCAGGGAGCTGGATGTGGCAGGCAAGTACGTCATGCCCGGGTTTGTGGATCTGCACGTGCATTTGCGCGAGCCGGGTTTTGAGTATAAGGAAACGGTCCGGACGGGGACGATGGCGGCAGCCAAAGGAGGATTCACCGCTGTTTGTCCGATGCCGAATACGAACCCGCCTACAGACTGCCCGGAGAGGATCCGAAAGGTTCTTGAAATCTCAGAAAAAGATAGTCCAATTCATGTGTACCCGGTGGGAGCGGTGACGGTTGGCCAGCTGGGGAAAGAAATTACGGATATTGATGGTATGGTGAAGGCGGGCGCGAAGGCAATCAGCGAGGATGGAAGAAGCGTTATGAATGCCGGAATTTACCGGATGGCGATGCGGGAGGCGGCAAGGCTTTCCATACCGGTTATGGCTCATTGCGAGGATATAAACCTTGTGGGTGGAGGAGCGGTGAATGCCGGTCCTCAGGCGGAAAAACTTGGTATTAAGGGAATCACGAACGCGGTAGAGGATGTGATTGTGGCGAGAGATATTCTGCTGGCAAAGGAGACGGGAGCGAAGCTTCATTTGTGCCACTGTTCGACGAAGGACAGTGTTGACATGATCCAGCGCGCAAAGGAGGAAGGGCTTGCCGTGACGGGAGAAGTGTGCCCCCACCACTTTACACTTACCGACGAGGATATTTTGTGTGACGACGCAAATTATAAAATGAATCCGCCATTGCGAAGCGCCACCGACGTTGACCGGCTTCGCCAGGGGCTTGCCAGTGGAATTATGGATGCAGTCTCTACTGACCACGCCCCACATAGCAAAGAGGAGAAGGAGAGGACGATCGCAGAGGCTCCGTTTGGCATTGTGGGATCGGAGACGGCGTTTTCCCTGGCGGTGACAGAATTGGTAAAGACAGGAATTCTCAGTCCGATGGAGCTTGTCCGGAAAATGAGTACTAATCCGTGCGCCATCCTGGGAGTGGAAGGCGGGTCGCTGCAGACGGGCATGCCCGCGGATATTACGATTGCGGATTTTGAGGAGAAGTACGTGATCGACAAGAATAATTTTGTATCAAAGGGAAAAAATACACCATTCCACGGCCGGGAAGTATATGGAACGATCGCATATACGATTGTTGCGGGAGAGGTAGTGTATCCGTTTGAAGGCGGAAAGGAGCAGATGGATGATAAATGTTTTAATTGACCGGATTCAGAAACTGGAAGCGCCGATTGTAGTCGGACTGGACCCGATGTGGGATTTTGTCCCGGGGTTTTTGCAGGAGAGAGCTCTAAAGGAGTACGGGGAAACGCTGGAGGCAGCGGCAGAGGCAGTTTGGCAATACAATAAGGGGATTGTAGATGCTATCTGCGATATTGTACCGGCAGTAAAACCACAGATTGCGATGTACGAGCAGTTTGGGGTTCCAGGGCTTCAGACGTTTCAGCGCACCGTAGATTATTGTAAAGAAAAAGGTCTGGTAGTGATCGGAGATGTCAAGCGAAGTGATATCGGGTCGAGCTCGGCGGCGTATGCCGCGGGGCATATCGGGACTGTCCAGGTCGGCGGGAAGAAGCTTTCTGCTTTTGGAGAGGATTTTATTACTGTAAATCCGTATTTGGGGATTGATGGAATCCAGCCATTTATTGATGTCTGCAAGGAGGAGAAGAAAGGCTTGTTTATTCTCGTGAAGACTTCGAACCCATCGAGCGGCGAGTTCCAGGACCGGAAGATAGATGGAAAACCGCTGTACGAATTGGTCGGCGAGCATGTGGCAGAGTGGGCCAAACAGTGTATGGGCGATTCCTACAGTTATGTGGGAGCCGTTGTGGGGGCTACGTATCCCGAAATGGGAGAAGTATTGCGTAAGATAATGCCAAAATCTTATATTCTTGTTCCTGGGTATGGTGCGCAGGGAGGAACAGCGAAAGATCTTGTTCCATATTTTAATGAAGATGGTTTAGGTGCAATTGTGAATTCATCCAGAGGTATCATCGCAGCTTATAAGCAGCCGGCGTATGGGAAATACGGTGATAGCGGTTATGCGGAGGCAGCGAGGGCAGCAGCACTTGCTATGAAGGAAGATATTAAATCATGCATTGGAGAATGAGAAGTTCTCAGAAAGTGAGGAAAAAATGAAAAAGATGAGGAGATTTTTGAGTCTGTTTATGTGTATAGTTCTGTCTGCGGTGTGTCTGGCCGGCTGTGGAGGCAAGTCAGATGAAGCATTGCTGACCGCCTCTGTAAAAAATTTGAATGAGGCGAAGAACTGTGATATAACGGCGAAGATGAGCGGAAAGATGAAAGTATCGATCGGTGACTTTTCCCAGGACGTCGACATGGATATGGATATAACAAGTACGATGTTCATGGACCCGGTCAAGACAAAGGTCGTGTCGACATTAAACAGTGCGGGAACGTCTGTCAAATCGGAATCTTATATTGCGAAGGAAAATGACAAGTATGTGACTTATACGAAAGTGGACGATGAATGGAGTAAAATGGAACTTGGCAATATGGACGAGGCGATGGCAGTTTCCGGTATGGATAATATGGCAAAGCAGCTCGTAGACGATATATCGAAATATGTGAAAAAAGACGACCAGGAAAAAGAGGGCAAGAAATATCTCGTATACGATTATACGATTTCCGGTGATGCAATCAAGGATATGATAAAATCCATGTCCTCCTCTATGGGTTCTTCCCTAGGACTGGCAGGAGAGGACGAAAGTCAGATGGAGGAGATTCTGAATGCTATGGTAAAAGAGGTCGGGGATATCACAATGACGATATTTATTGACCGTGAAACGGAAAATATTTCTCATATTGAGTATTCTATGACTGAATTTATGAACAAGATGATGAAGTCCTTGATGGGATCAATCAGCGATCTGGCAAAAGCAGAGGGAGGCGAACAAGCGGAAATTCCCGCTATGAATATTGAGACGTCGGATATGAATATGAAGCTTTCCTATTCAAATATTAATTCGGCCGCTGATTTTGAGATTCCGAAGGAGGCGCTGGAGGCAAAGGATATAAGTGAGTTAGACGGAGAGTCGCAGGATGGGGAGTAAACATATGTGTAAAGTGAAAGGTCTGTGTATTGTTCGGGAGTCAGTGAAGCTGGCTCCCGAGATTTATAGTATGTGGCTGGAGGCGCCAGGTATTGTGGAGCATGCTGTTCCAGGACAGTTTGTGTCATTGTATTGCAGTGACAGGGATCATTTGCTGCCAAGGCCGATCAGTATTTGTGAGCTTGATTATGAACGCGGGCTTTTGCGCCTCGTGTACCGTGTCGTTGGAGAGGGCACCAGGCAATTTTCCAGGCTTTCAGCCGGGGATGCGCTTGAGGTGATGGGACCGCTGGGGAATGGGTTTATCGAGTGCCAAAGCCGTTATTCCGCGCAGAGCCGGTGTCTTTTGATCGGAGGCGGAATCGGGATTCCTCCGATGCTGGAGCTTGCCAAGCAGCTGCATGGAGATGTGACAGCAGTGCTTGGTTACCGTGATTCAAATCTGTTTTTAAAGGATGAGTTTGAAAAGTATGGGACAGTAGTCCTTGCGACCGATGACGGCAGTATAGGCACGAAGGGGACGGTGATCGACGCGGCGGCAAAGCACTATAAAAATACTGTGCCCGGACAACCATTTGCCGATGTGATTTGTGCCTGTGGACCTGTGCCAATGCTTCGGGGCGTAAAGGCTTTTGGAGCGGAGCGGGGAATTCCTGCTTATATTTCGATGGAAGAACGCATGGCGTGCGGGGTAGGCGCCTGTCTGGGATGTGTGTGCCAGTCTGTCGAAAAGGATTCGCACTCGAAAGTGAACAATAAGCGGGTGTGCAAGGATGGGCCGGTATTTTTATCTACGCATATCGAGTTATAAAAGAATGAAGGGAGTTTTATATGAGTCTGGAAGTTAATTTTGCCGGTCTTACGTTTAAGAACCCGGTGACAACGGCATCCGGTACGTTTGGTTCCGGTATGGAATACAGTGAGTTCATAGACTTAAATAAGCTGGGGGCCGTGACGACAAAGGGGGTCTCCAGCATTCCGTGGGAGGGGAACCCCACGCCCCGCATTGCGGAAACGCACGCGGGTATGTTGAATGCAATTGGATTGCAAAACCCGGGAATTGAAACCTTTATCGAGAGAGATCTTCCTTTTTTGCACGGACAGAAGGCAAGAATTATTGTTAATGTGTGCGGACGTTCTAAGGAAGAATATGTCGAGGTAGTGGAACGTCTTGCCGGGGAGCAGGTGGACATGCTGGAGATCAACATATCCTGTCCTAACGTGAAAGCGGGCGGGATTGCCTTTGGGCAGGATCCGAAATGTGCAGAAGACATTACGAGAGCAGTTAAGCAGAAAGCGAAGCAGCCCGTCATTATGAAACTTAGTCCCAATGTAACGGATATTGCGGAAATGGCGAGGGCGGTCGAGGCCGGCGGCGCGGACGGCGTATCCCTGATTAATACGCTGACGGGCATGAAGATTGACGTCGCGAGAAAGACGTTTGCGCTCGCCAATCAGACGGGAGGGATGTCCGGGCCGTGTGTGAAGCCAATTGCAGTCCGGATGGTTTACCAGGTGGCGCATGCTGTAAAAATCCCGGTTCTTGGCATGGGAGGGATTCAGAATACAGAAGATGCCCTGGAATTTCTTATGGCGGGGGCTACGATGGTCGCAGTCGGCACGGCAAGTTTTTTTAATCCATGTGCGGCTTCCGATATCGTGGATGGATTGGAGAAATATGTGGAGAAAGAAGGGTTATCGGGCATAACGGACATCGTGGGTATTGTAGCATAAGAAACGGTGGAAATGTCACGATACGGATACTTTTTAGAAGGAGTGAAAAAATATGAATAGAATAATAAAAAGAGCTGTTATTTTAATAATGGTATTTTCGGTTTTGCTGGGAAGTCTGCCTTCGTTTAGAGGTCTTGTTAAAGCGGCAGGCCCCGACGTCATACGGAATGATGAAACGGGAATACCGGATAAAAATCTTTATCAGCTGATTCTGAAAGGGTTGGGAAAGGCGCCAGGCAGTACTTTTACAGAGGAAGAGGCACAGAAAGTGGAAGTACTATCACAGGACATATTAACAGAAAATGATCTGGGTAGAAAGGAAGAGGAGAAAATTGCTTCTCTTCAGGGAATAGAAAAATTAATAAATTTACGTTACTTCCATCTTGGGAGAAATAATATTACAGATATTAAACCGTTAGGAAATTTAAAAAATTTAACCACTATCGGTCTAGAGTATTTTTGTATCACGAGTATTGAGGAGCTACGTAGCCTAACTCAACTGCAATACCTTAGGCTTCCCAATACAGTAACAGATTTAAGTCCGATTGAGGGGATGACAGAACTGAGTGGCTTGAGTGCAGCAAATGCTAATATAAGCACTTTGCCAGATTTAACGAAACATACAAAGCTAGCTGGCCATGATACTTATTTACAGGGGAATGACCTGACAAAAGCGGAATTAACTACAAAATTACCTCAACAGTTAGCAGGAGATAAAAAGTGGCTAAAGCAAACCATTGATCTTCAAAAATACAATGTGAAGAAGATACTGAAAGTAACTTCCCCTAAAAAAGTGGCAAAGATTACCAGTAAGACAAAAAAGATAGCCGGAAAAGCAGATAAAAACCTGTGGGTTGCACTTTATTATGCCAGCCCTAAGGGACAAAAGCTAATAAAGAAGGTAAAAGCGAATAAAACCGGTGTATTTAACATTAAAAACTTAAAATTGAAGAAATATAAGAAAAAGAATTTAATACTGAAATCGTATTATAAAAACGATTATTATTTGGAACATTGGGAAATGAAATTGTTTACTTTTAAGTTAAAGAAATAGCTAAGATAAGCGCAAACCTCCAAACGGCTACATCTGTTGAAAGATATGAGAAATGTTCTAAGAACGCTTGAAATAAAAGCATTCAGACAAAGAAAAATGGCATAGTCACTACGACTATATCGGAAGGGGCGTGTTTAATTGAAAGAAGTATTGATTCTGGAAGATAAAGAGGAGTCGAGGAGGATATTGGAGGAACTGGTAAAGCAGGTGCAGCCTGACGCCGACGTATATGCGGTTTCCGGCGAAGATGAAGCCTATGCAATTGCGATGAAGAGGACGATTGACTTGTTTTTAGTGGATATTATATTACATCCAGAGACGATGGGGGATCAATCTGGAGCAGATTTTGCACAAAATTTGCGGACGATTGAAAAGTATTTATTTACCCCTATTATTGTTATTACCTCACTCTACGACCCTAAGATTTATATGTATTCAGCTGTACACTGTTACCGTTTTATAGAAAAGCCGTTTGACGCCAAGAAGGTGAGGGAGACGATTCAGGAAGCTATTAAATACCGTACGGTAGATGAGAAAAAGCGCAATATTATTTTTCATGTTGACGGTTTATTGCAAATGGTTGCAGTAGATGAAATTATATACATAGAAAGCAGGAAGCATAAGCTTTATATTAAAACGGCGGAAGAGTGCTTGTGTGTGCCATATAAATCTTGCAAATCCATGCTGGAGGAGCTTGACAATGATAATTTTGTAAAATGCAACCGCGGAACGATTGTGAATATGTCGTATGTCAAAAAAGTAGATTCCGTCAACCGATTTATTTATTTGAAGGGAATCCAGGATGTTCTCGAAATAGGTCCGATTATGAAAAAGGCTTTTATGGACAAAGTGCTGGAGACACGGAAATAAAGAGTATTTCATCAACTTTGTAAAAGGCCGGACAAAGTGAAACGGAAATGTGAATCCAGGCTTGTTCGGATAGGTTGGGTTAGTAAAAAACCCGTTTGAGTAAATAAAATCATTCCTGAGTAGAAGAAAAGGTACAATAGAAGTGGAACAATATGTGAGATGGTTTAGAATTATTTTACATTGTTTTCAAGTAGTTTATTGTATACAATTTCTACTAAAGGAGATCACGAATATGAAAAAAGGATTAAAAAACAAAGAGATCGGGTTTCGTATTATGCAGCTCCGACTCGACCGGGGATATTCCAGAGAACGCTTGGCTGAGTTAGCAAATATATCTTCTAAGTTTCTATTCGAGATTGAGAGGAATGAGAAAGGTTTTTCCGCAAACACTTTAGTGAACCTGGCAAATGCATTGGATGTAAGCGCAGATTATATTATGACTGGCCGTGGAAATACAAAATTTGATGAAGGCATTGCAGCCACACTGGAAAAATTTGAACCAAGCGTACTGGAAAAGGTGGAAGATTTGTTGGAACTTGCGTATGAGCTCGCACACATTAATTAGTTAACTTATTAGCATCAACTATTGTTCACATTAATCGTGAGGCGTGCTACCTGTGGATCCATTGCAATTAGAAATAAGTTGACGTTACCGTTCTCATCGAAAATGGTGCTGCCGAATGCTTGAATAAAGGACAGGATATGGATAGCTCCCCTTATTTTTTACTGTGCAAAAATAAGGGGCCATATTGAAAATAACCTTCTATAGAGGATATCGGCAGCATCCCTGGTCTCAAAGCTGCCCGTAATAGCTATTATCTTATTTATATAATCAAAGGTTTCTACCTATTTTTTTCAACAACATATTGATATCAATCGGTTTTGTCAGGAAGTCATCCATACCGCTTGCTATCGCCATGTCCCGGTCTTCCTGGAACGTGTTGGCGGTGCAGGCATAAATCATGACGGATTTTGCGTCTTCCCTATTTAACTTTCGTATTTCTTTCGCCGCTGTGCAGCCGTCCATAACAGGCATCTGCATATCCATGAGTATAATGTCAAATTCACCTGGTTCGGATGCCTGGAATTGGTCGACAGCTTCTTTGCCATTTTTCGCGTGGGCTGTTTCAAAGCCTTCCAGTGCGAGAATTTCAAGCAGGACTTCTGCATTTAGTTCTACATCTTCTGCCACAAGAATCTTTAATGGTTTGTTTGCTTCATTATTTACCGGTACAATGTGGGTCTCTGTTTCCTGTTCATTTCCGCTATTTTTTAAATAATCTGGCATATCTTTTACAATGGCAGAGGGGATTGTGACGGTAAAGGTGCTTCCTACATTTAGTTCACTTTCTACTACGATATCGCCGCCCATTGCGTTGGCGAGCAGTTTACTGATTGCCATGCCCAGTCCGGTCCCCTTGATGCCATTTGTGTTTTTATTTCGCTCCTGGCTGAAGGAGTCAAAGATTTTTCCAATATATTCTTTAGAAATACCGATACCGGTGTCTTCACATGTATAAATGGTATTTACATGCGTATCATCTGTTTTGGCCTGCCTTACCGTGAGTTTAATATATCCGCCTTTTGGAGTGAATTTTGCCGCATTGCCGACAATATTCATTAAAATTTGTTTGATGCGGGTGGCATCCGCTTCCACACAGGGCTCAGGCAGTTCTTTTTCTACTATAAATTCTACGCCGCGGCTTTTGATATTTTCTGCCTGCATAGAGAAAATATCATCAATCATGGCGGGAATTAGTAACGGCTCAATTATAAGATCCACTTTGCCCGCCTGTAACTTCGACATATCCAAAATATCGTTTACAAGTGACAGAAGATAATTGGCAGTGCTGTCGGATTTTTTTAGCCATTCTTTTATTTGTTGTTTCTGGCTGTCGTCGTCAATATGTGCCATAATCAAATGATTTACACCGATCAGGCCGTTTAATGGAGTACGGATTTCGTGGCTCATGTTAGAGAGAAACTCTTTTTGTGATTTCGCCTTTTCTGTCGTCCGGATCGTTTTGTTCTGGTATACCATGACGATTAAAAGCATAATAATTACCGTCGCCATGCTAATAATAAGCATTGACATGCTCATTGTAACAAACGTATTCGTCTGTTCCATAAAAACTTCTTCGTTGACAGATGTAATGAAATATAAATCCATCCCCTTTTTAAAGGGCATAAAATAAAATAATTCTTTGTCTTCTTCCCCCTCATGAGTGTGGTAGAAACCGAAGGTTTCTGATCTTTTGAGTTTTTTTGTTACTTCTTCATTTGTCAGTTCAGAATATGCGGATTCTGTTAAATGTGCGTATAAATTATCGGACTTATTAGGATAAATCTCCTTATTAACATCTATGATATAATTTCCCTTCATATCAATTAGTGCACTATGGCCACGGGCTTTACCATTCTTTTTGAAGCTGTCAATAACTATTTTATTCCGTATCGTTGAAATATCGCTTGTTCCAATCAAACCAAGCATTTTAGTTCCCTTTATTTCATAATGGTCGAGCCGGATCCCATAAAGAATCATTTCTTTCGAGAGGCTCCCTTCGTCACCCTTGTTATCAAACCGCGCAAAAATTTTTTCCTCTCCGTCAGCAAAGTATGGAAGAAAATCCGTGTTACGGTTTACGATATTGCCGTCGGAAACATGGGGAATATATTTGTCTGTGTAAAGGGTACCATCCTCCGCAAGCAGGTAAAGATTAGAAAAACTGCTGGAGGCACATTCTAAGTTCATTCTTTTTTCAATGTCCTCAATTGTTTTGTATTCATTATTTTTAAAACGGTCTGCAATTTCATGCAAGTCATCCCAGCAAATCTCTATGTAAGTCTGGATTGCGGATTTGTCATGCTCCGCTATTTCACTGATGGAACCAATAATATTATCTGAAATTGTCTGGTTCATCTGAGAAATATAAAAGATGGTAACAAAACAGACAATTACCAATGCAGAAATAATTATTAAGGAGTAAAAAATCTTATGTTTCTTTTCCACTGTCTCACGCCTCTTATTTTTATTGTTATTTTATGATGTTGAACCAATAAGTACTATTTTATAGTAAACCTATTCTCTCAAAAAATCAATATTGGATTATGTTGAAAAATAGGGGGTGTGGGGAAGCGAGAGGGGAGATGGGGGCAAGCTGCTGCCGGCCAGAGCGCTGAAATGACGGAAAACAGGCATAAAGCACCGTTTATTCGGTAAATAATACCGAACAGTAAGGAGTGGTTTGTTGGTATCATTTACTATGAAAGTAAGCCAAGCAGAAGCGAAAGGAGCATTTTTATGAGCGATTTTAATCCAGAAGATGTAATTATTGGGGACAATGTGAGAAGATTCCGGGAGGCGTATGGTATAAGCAGAGCACAGTTGGCACAGATCTTTCACATCTCAGTAGATGCCGTGTACCGGATAGAAAGAGGACAAACAGGACTATCAAGCTCCTATGCATATATTTTGGCAACGAAGCTGCATTGTGACATGAATTTTATATATGGAATTACGTCTGAGCCTGCCCTTGTCGATTTAGATAACATGGAAATAATTCCGATGACACCTGCTGCAATTGCAGGGAGATTGAGGGTATTTGCAGAACTCTTAGAGGGAATGACGGAGGCGGAGAAGTAAATATGCTTACTTGTCTCAACGCGTTGTTAGAGATGGCGGCAACTCTGATCTGTGTGAACCATCTCTTTTGCAAAAAATACTATTTTAGAATCCACGATGCGGTTTTTCTATTGTCGGAAGTAATCATAATAGAAATTGCAAATTATTTAGGGTTATCTAAGGGAGCTGCCCTATTTGGATACATTGGTATTTATATTTACGAATTAACAAAGTTTAAGTGTTCGGTCCGGAAGGCAAATGTCAATATGATACTTTTTATAATTTTTGGCGTGTTTGTACAAATCATTTGTTCCATACCAGTATTTATATTATCAGATTGGGTGTTAGTAGATATACTTGTAATAGTGGTTAATTTTTTTATGATAATAGTTTTCCTTATTTTTAGTAAAAAAGGTTATTTTTTTAAATTGTCAGAAGGAATTATGGGTTATGATAGGCTGACAAATGCAGCAACGCTCATTTGTTTTGCAGGAGCAGCATATCTTTTAGTGGTTTATAAAATGGAGGAGTTTCTGCGAATAACAGATTACATTATTTTTGGTGTATGGACGGGGTTAATAGGTATATTGATTATGAGCTGGCAGCGGGAAAAGTTTGATAAGATAGCGAAAGAAAAGGAACTTGAACTGAGAAATACATATGATACTGTCTACGAGCAGCTCTTACAATCAATTCGGAAAAAGCAACATGATTTTCATAATCACATAACAGCCATTTTCAGTCACCATATGTTAGCGAAAGATTATGATACACTTGTCTCAATGCAAAAGAAATACTGTGGTGAGCTTTTGAGAGATAATCGGTATGCCCGTTTGCTTTCGAGTAGATCACCGATGATTATAGCCTTTTTATATTCTAAATTTATAGAGGCTGAGGAAAAAGGATGCCACATTGATTATAATATTAAGGTGGACAAAATGAAGTGCCGGATTCCCCAGTATAGAATAGTTGAGATATTAGGTGTGTTGTTGGATAATGCGGTGGAAGCTGTTATGCAATATGTCTCGAAGAATATATATGTTGAGATTTCAGAGACATATGAAAAGATACATATTGTAATTAAAAATGACTCAAGGGTATTTTCCAGGGATGAACTTATTGCCTTTGTGCAACCGGGGTATTCGACTAAAAATAAAGGCCGGGGAATCGGGTTGCCGAAAGTAGTTGAAATTTTGAAGGAGTATGATTGTGAATTTATGATATACTGTGAGAAAGAAAACGTAAGTAAAATAGTAGTCGGGTTTGAAGTAGAAAAAGAGCAGTGAGGGGTGGCATGGGCCACCCCTATATTGGAGCTCTGAGTTTTGAAATGCTATTATTCGGATTTTTCTGGATATTTTTGTTCTCCAAACAAAAGTAAGCTCATTTTAGTCCAATGCATAATATTTGATAAAGAGATGCAGAGGTTGCATGCGTGAAACAACCATGATTTTGTTAGATATTTCATTTTGGATCCTCCTTTTTAATTAGTTTTGCTACAAAAAGTTGAAACGATTGCAGCAGTATTATCCAAAAACCGGTAACAGTGTACAGGTTGGTTGGAACGACAAACATGATTAGCGAATATGCCGTGATAATGCAAAAGGACTGCCGTTTTGATTTTTGGATCCGTATCCCGGATGGAATGGGGCGGTATGAGGATACGACAGGCGAAAAAAGGTAATTGATAATTACACATACCAGAAGAAAAATAAAGTAAAGCGGACGTTCAAAAGGTATGCGTGGCAACTGGCATATTCCCAAATATATAATACCGAAAGAAACTGCCAGGCAGCTGATATAGTGCTGGAAATGCAGGCCGCCTGTGCATGTTCTGAGTATGAGCAGAACGGTGATCGCTACAACATATTGTAGAAAATGTTGCGTATAGGCAAAGAAAAATCCCATTAGGATAAGCTTACTTGCTTCTGACAATATACTTACCACAGTATAGCGGATTTGTCCGATTTGAAAATCGGAATAACCAAAGGTGTCTTGTAAATAGGCTTGGATTGTCAACATTTGAGCCTCCTGGTCTAACAGAATTATTTATAATAAATATGGGATATATCCTACCAGAAAAAGACCTTGCGAGGCGAAATTTTGGCTCACATTTGTTATATAGGTTACAAAATAGAAAAATAGAAACAGTTTGCATGATTTTAGTTTGTTAAGTAATAAAAAAATATAGTTTAGCTTAAATGAGGGAACATATGTAACTTTTGATGAATGGTTACATATTTTTATTTATGAGAAGTTTGCCTGTTGTAAGGAGATTTTATGAAACGATGCGTTCCATTGGAAACTGCTGCGGAGGAAGTATGCAATCAAAGTGCAATTCCTCCGCTGATTTTTCAGTTACCACCTGAAGAAGGGCGCCAAAAGCTGGAGGATATCCAAAATGCCCCTGTTTACAAATATCCGGCAAATGTGAGTGTTGGCCGGTATGACACAGGAAAATGGGGGACAGTCCCTATTTATTTTGTAGCGCCACAGGAGGCAGAGCCCGTGCGAGACGTTATATTTTACATTCACGGCGCGGGCTGGGTGTTCGGCAGTTTTCACACTCATGAAAAGCTTGTCAGGGAGCTTGCGGCCAGGACAAATTCGCTTATTGTTTTTCCCGAGTATTCCCGTGCACCCGAAGCGAAATATCCAACGGCTATTGAGCAGTGTTTTTGCATTCTTTCTTCCCTTACTGAGATTTTGGGAGATTGTTATGCTGACATTGATTGGGGAACATTAACGGTGGCCGGCGATAGCGTAGGTGGAAATATGGCAATTGCTATGTCCATTATGGCAGAAATGTGCGGCGGTCCTAAAATACAAAAGCAGCTTTTGTACTATCCAGTCACAAACGCCTGTTTTGACACGCCAACGTATCATCAGTTCTCTACGAATTATTATTTATACCGCGCGGGAATGCAATGGTTTTGGCAACAGTACGCACCTTGTCCGTCTGACCGGAATCAAATAACGGCATCCCCGCTTCGCGCCAGTATGGAGTGTCTTTCCCATTTGCCGGATACTATGATTATTAACGGCCAGGCAGATGTGTTGCGCAGTGAGGGGGAAGCTTTCGGGGAAAGACTTCGCTGCGCCGGTGTGGAGGTAACAGCGGTACGCATACAGGGTACCATTCACGATTTTGTCATGTTAAACGCTCTCGACCAGACAGAGGCTTGCCGTATTGCTATGGATGCCTCTGTGCAGTGGATTAACCGTAAAAATTGTTCCAGATGCAGCTGATTTCGGAAATTGCGGTTGGCGGCGGGACAGTTTACATTCCTAAATATAGATAATCAATTTGTTCCCAGGGAAGGTCTATATCAACTCTTCCGACATGGCCATAGACGGCTAATTGTTTGTAGATCGGGTTTAATAGATTCAGTTTTTGAATCATGCCGGATGGCGTTAGATCAAGCTGGTCTTGTATTTTAGAAGAGATTTGGCTGTCAGGTATTTTGCCCGTTCCAAAGGTGTCGATATAAACGCCGACGGGATGCGCTACTCCGATTGCATATGCCAATTGCACGTCAATTTTGTCGCAGATTCCAGAAGCTATAATATTTTTGGCTATATATCTGGCCATATATGCTCCGCTTCGGTCTACTTTTGAAGGATCTTTTCCGGAAAATGCCCCGCCGCCATGCCGCGCCCATCCGCCATAGGTATCAACAATAAGCTTTCGCCCGGTTAATCCGCAATCGGCTTTTGCACCACCGGAGACAAATCGGCCAGTTGGATTAATTAATATTCTCGTTTTTTTGTCAATATATTTTTCGGGAATCGTCTCCAGAATAATATGTTCAAGCAAATCTTTTTGAAGCTGCGGCATCATGACATCCGGCAAATGCTGGGCGGAGAGTACGATGGTGTCGCATCTGACTGGGAAATTATCTTTTGAATACTCCATAGAAACCTGGGCTTTTCCATCTGAGAGAAGATAGTCTAATTTACTTTGTTTACGGGTCTGGTCCAGTTTTTTTACTAGCATGTGGGACAAGGTAATCGGCAACGGCATAAGGTTTCCGGATTCCCTTGTCGCATATCCATGCATAATGCCTTGATCGCCGGCGCCAAGGCATAGGTCCATCGTATGTTCTTTTGTTTCTAAAGAATTGTCTACTCCTAAAGAGATATCCTCGGATTGGGGCACGATATTAAGTTCAATTTCACAGTTTTCTGGAGATAAGCCGTGATATTGCTCCGTGTAGGATACATTTTTAAGTGTATTTTTTATAATATCAAGGATATCAACGGATGCGGATGAAGATATTTCAGCTGCAATAATAACTTTTCCCGGCATAATCATTGTTTCGCACGCAACACGGCAAAGAGGATCCTTTTTGATGTATTCATCAAGAATGGCATCCGAGATTTGATCGCAAACTTTATCCGGATGTCCTTCGGTTACGGATTCTGAACTGAAAATATTTTTTTTTGTGTTCATGGCAAGAGCCTCCTATCTTTATTGTTTTATGTGAATTTTTTTGATCAGTAATGAAACATCTCTATGTTACTAAAGAATACGATGGAAATACAATGAAAAAGAAGTATATTTGATACAAGCGATTATTCTATATACAAGATAAATCAGCTAATAGAAACAATCCAGGTTGACTTTTAGATGAAGTGAAATTTTATTACACCATACCGAACTGATGTTTTGTCTGTTGAATAAATTTACATTATGTTACATTATACTCATTTGTGGCGGTATAGGTAGATAAGGAAGTCCAAGATGGAAACCGTTTGTTCAATACACTTTCTATTACACACAACTAAAAATAAAAATCCTATGTCCATATAAGCGCCGGGGTATAGCGGAAATAAGCAGAGAAATCTGTTTTATAGGCGTGCCTGTCAGTGTACGCTTAACATATGTAAAAGTTGAAAATTCAAGGGTTTGATGATATACTTATTTGATAGAAGAGAAAAGAATAAAAAGTGGCAATTATCAAGGAGGAAATGGAAAGTGGAAGTATACAAAGAACAATTTATCGAATTTATGGTGGAATCGGATGTGTTGAAGTTTGGTGATTTTACGTTAAAGAGTGGTAGGAAATCGCCGTTTTTTATGAATGCAGGCGCTTATGTGACAGGGGAGCAGCTGATGAAGCTCGGGCAGTTTTATGCAAAAGCGATTTACAGCAAGTATGGAACGGATTTTGACGTGCTTTTTGGGCCGGCCTATAAGGGGATCCCGCTTAGTGTTTCCACTGCGATTGCTTTTCATGAACTTTATGGAAAAGAGGTCCGCTATTGTTCGAATCGGAAAGAAGTCAAGGATCACGGTGATAAGGGGATTTTGCTTGGAAGCAAGATCAAGGATGGCGAACGCGTGGTAATTATTGAGGATGTGACAACATCGGGAAAGTCGATTGAGGAGACGTATCCGATTATCCAGGAACAGGGGGAAGTAGAAGTAACCGGGCTTATGGTTTCCTTAAACCGTATGGAACGGGGGAAGACAGAACAGAGTGCATTGGATGAGATTCGCGAGGTGTACGGCATACAGACGGGCGCGATTGTGACGATGCAGGAGGTTGTTGAATATCTTTACAATAAACCGTGTCACGGAAAGGTTGTCATTGATGATGAGATGAAAGCGAGAATCGACCAATACTACGAAGAGTATGGTGTAAAGTAAGGAGGAGCCGCATGGACGAATCAGTAAAGAGAGAGCTTTTGAGCAAGTTTGATTTCGGGGATATGCAGATCCGGTATTACGAGGAGACGGAGCGGGGACATGTCGTTTTTGCACTTGTACCAACTCACATGGAAAATGAAATTCAGGAATATAAATTTTCCAGAGGGGACAGCATGGTTCAGTGCAAAATTTTAGGTGATGTATACCCGGCCAGTTATGTGGGCGGGGTCACGATGCACAACTGTGGAACGACGGAGGAGCATTTTGTTTATGACTGCCAAAAGGTGCGGGAGGATGAAACCGAAGTTGAAATATGTACATATTTTCGTGATAAGCGCGGCTATGAAATGTGCCATCGCGTCAACTGGCACAGGGGGGATGAGTATTTTGAGTGCTGTGTATCGTTTGCGAACCAGTCCCAGCGGGAAGTGACGCTGGAAAATCTGACAAGCTTTTGTATAAATGAGATTACCCCATTTCAGGCGGGGGATGCGGCAAATTCGATGATTCTGCACCGCATACGCTCGAAGTGGAGCCAGGAGGGAAGGCTTGTCAGTGAGCGCATTGAGGATTTGCAGTTAGAACCGTCCTGGTGTCTTTGGTCGCCCCATGCGGAGCGGTTCGGGCAGCTCGGTTCGCAGCCGGTGAGAAAATATTTCCCATTTATGGCAGTAGAGGATACGAAGGCGCACGTCGTGTGGGGCGTGCAGTTGGCGCATGAGGCATCGTGGCAAATGGAATTGTACCGGAGGGATGACGCCCTCGTTATGGACGGCGGATTGGCAGACCGGGAATTTGGGCATTGGATGAAGACGGTACAGCCGGGAGAGACGTTTGTGACGCCCGCAGCTATCGTATCTGTATTGCAGGGTAGCGTGGATTTGCTGTGCCAGCGGTTGGCATCTGCGTCGAAGCGGTTTGTCGAGGCGGGACCGGAATCCGAACAGGAGCTTCCTATTTTGTTCAATGAATACTGTACGACGTGGGGATTGCCCTCCCATGAAAATATTAAACGTATCCTTGAGGCGATTAAGGACAAGCCGATCCGCTACTTTGTTGTGGACTGCGGTTGGTTTGTAGAGGAGGGCGTGGACTGGTCTGTTAGTATGGGAGACTATGTGCCGTCGGATCAATTATTTCCAAATGGAATGAAATATACGGCGGACACGATACGAAGCTATGGCATGAAGCCGGGGATATGGTTTGAGATCGACAATGTAGGGCATCGCTCGCATGCGTTTACAGATCATGAGGATCATCTTTTGAAGCGGGATGGATATACGCTGACGACGCAGACCAGACGATTTTGGGATATGCGCGATCCGTGGGTGCAGGAACACCTGGGCCGGCTGGTTATTGGCCGGCTGAAAGAGTGCAGATTTGAATATATGAAAATGGATTACAATGAAACGATCGGGATCGGGTGCGATGGGGCGGAATCTGTCGGCGAGGGGCTCAGACAGAATGTGGAGGCGTCCCTGTCCTTTGTAGAGCGTGTGAAAAAGGAGGTGCCGGGCATTATTTTAGAAAACTGCGCCTCCGGTGGGCACAAGCTGGAACCCCGTATGATGCGGATGTGCAGTATGGCATCTTTTTCTGACGCCCATGAATGTGAGGAAATACCAGTTATCGCAGCTAATCTCCACCGCTGTATTTTACCATCCCAGAGCCAGATTTGGGCCGTTAT
This sequence comes from uncultured Eubacterium sp., assembly GCA_910584245.1. Lineage (GTDB taxonomy): Bacteria > Bacillota > Clostridia > Lachnospirales > Lachnospiraceae > Eubacterium_F. The sequence goes on along the minus strand of CAJTZF010000006.1, from coordinate 7,234 downwards.
CCGAAAAGATTATGATTTGAAAAGAATCGCTTATATTATGGCGAGTACATTTCTTGGAAGGATGTGCCTGTCAGGAGATGTGACGGAGCTTAATGATGAACAGTGGCATGTGATAGACGAGGCGATGTCATTTTACATGCAAGTTTGTTCGGTCATCAAAGACGGCACTACTTATTTTCACGGCGAAAAGTTTCCGAGTGACCGGCATCCGCAGGGGTGGCAGGGAATTGTCCGAAAGGGCGGAAAAAATGGCGGGGCGCTTGTCGTGGTTCATACGTTTGCCGGGCCGGTGCCGGATGAAATACAAATCAAGCTGCCGGAGAAGTGTGGGAACCATATCGAAAGTATTTATTCCTTCCGCGAGGAAGTTATCGGGTTGAAAGATGGGGGGCTGACAATTCAACATCCTTGCGAGTGGGAGGGAATCGGGATTTATCTTATTTAGGCGGGCAGATTCCGCCGGACATGGGTATCTTTATCTTGAATTGTTTTCTGAAATTTGGGACATAATAAAAATGCAACATTTGTTTATAAAATGTTGCATTTTTGTTTTTATACTATATATATCGGAGCAATGTTCATTTACTTAACCCCTATTATAAAAAAGTTTCTAAATACACCTGATCTTTTTCTATTTGGTCAATACAGAGGTACCGTTTCGTTATATCATAGGAAGAGTGATTGTAAATACTCATAAGGAGAGCCGGCGGAATTCCATTCTGCCAGGCAAAGTAGCCAAAGGTTTTGCGGAGGGAATGGCAGCTGATGTGGCTGTCCATCCCGCAGTGGCCCGCGGCTTTTTTTATAATGCGGAATGCCTGTGAACGGCTGATTCCATTATAAGGCCTTTTCTGGCTGATAAAGATAAAGCTCTTTTGCTTAAATGTTTTAATTGATTTCCGGTAGAACTCAAGTGCTTCCTGAGTGGGGGCGTTGATGGCCAGAACATTTCTTTTTCCTGTTTTTTTTTCAATGATGGAAATATGTTCCCGGTATTTCTTTTTTTCCTGGATATAGACATCCTCCCACCGTAATGCCAGAATGTCTCCGATCCGAAGCGCGGAATTTAACCCTAGTACGATGAGTGCGTAATTTCTGGGGTTGTAATTTACATCTCTGTAGTAATTGCGGAATTCTACTAACTTCCTTTTACTTTTTATCGGTATTGTCGTTCCCATTTTAAAACCTTCTTTCTTTATTATGTATTTGAGGAAATGCATGAACCTTAGTTCCTCTTTCCGATAAAAATAAGTTTACTACATTACGCAACGGTTTATAAACAATTGTTGCGAAATAGATTGGCAGGGATGCCACATTCACAGGGAGGTGTTTTTATGCTTCGTTTAACACTCAGTACAGAGGAATATCTTATGCTGGGCGATGATATTAAGATCGTTTTTCTGGGGGGCACGGGCAATCATCTGAGGATAATGGTGGATGCTCCGAAAGAGGTGGATATCGTGCGGAGCACGGTGCTCGAGAAACGTCATCCGGAACGGAAGAACCGTGCTGCAGCGTATTATGCAGAGCCGGAGCTTCCGAAGAGGTTCCGTTTGAAAAAGGGAATGAAGCCGCACCGCGCCCAGGGTTAAATCATGATAATAACTGGGAGGGGGAGGCGCTCGCCGCAGGGCCCGCGATGAGCAAATCATTTTTCCAGATATTATAATAAAGAAACGAAAACAGGCGCTGCAAAGGGATTTGCAGCGGAACAGAAGTCATTTTATGACGCAAACAAGGAGGTAATTTAATATGATCGTACAACACAACATTACATCAATGAATGCCAACAGACAGCTTGGTATCGTAGGAAACAATTTATCAAAGGCAACCGAGAAGCTTTCCAGCGGTTATCGGATCAACCGCGCCGCAGATGACGCAGCAGGTCTTGCTATTTCTGAGAAAATGAGAGCTCAGGTACGCGGTTTAAACCGTGCGTCGGATAATGCCCAGGACGGCATTTCCCTTATCCAGACAGCGGAAGGCGCGATGGACCAGCAGCACGCTATTTTGCAGAGAACAAGGGAGCTTGTAGTGCAGGCGGCCAACTCTGGTGTTTTGGAAGCGGATAATGAGGACGATTTCCAGAAAATCCAGGATGAGATTGATAAATTGAAGGAAGAGTATGAAAGAATTAATACGGATACAGAGTTTAATAAGAAGAAGCTTTTAGACGGAACTTATACCGACCAGTGGCTTCAGATTGGCGCCAACGATGCGCAGGGAATTGAAGTGTCGATTGCCAAAACGGATTGGACGGACATTGATGTGACAGGTGGTGCTGCTGCCAACAGCAGTGTAATTGCCACGGTGGATGATATGTTGAAAGCTGTTTCTACAGAGCGTTCCAAGCTTGGTGCAATCCAGAACCGCCTGGAATATACGATCAAGGTAGATGACAATACGGCTGAGAACATGCAGTCTGCGGAGTCCCGCATCCGTGATACAGACATGGCGGACGAGATGACAAGATTCTCGAAAGAGAGCATTCTCCAGCAGGCAGCTACATCCATGCTTTCCCAGGCAAACCAGGCAAATCAGGGTGTACTCTCCCTTCTGCAGTAAGCGGCTTTTGAATAGAAGGCAGTGGCTTTAAAATCCTGGGTGACGCCGCTGCAAAACCAGCTAAGGCATGGACGACAGCAGATAAAATGGATATTTCTTTAGTATTCAGTTTTGACCCGGTTGTTGCCACGGATGGAAATTGAGAATAAGCGCATATTTCAATAAGAAAGAAAAAGAATGTCCGGAAGGCCATGTGGCCGGAAGGACATTCTTTTTGTCAGTCAGAATACGGTATTTTTCTTTGGCGCTAACATAACACCACGATTTTCCGTGGGGTCGTCTGGGGCGGCAGGCTCCTTGTCGTAGAAGAATAGAAAACGAGGAGCATATGTCCGCCAGGGCTGCACCGAAAGTTTTGGCCATTTACAGTTCGTATTTCCGTATTGTCGCCAAGGTTCAATTGCAGTGAACGGTCGCCAGCCAACAGGTTTTGGTCAAAGTAACTGAGAACTACTTGTTCATTCCGTCCCGGAACGGCTACAATCTGTGCGCGGTATTGGGGCGGGAAAATAAGGGGTACAGGGAGAAAGCTGTCATAAAATGCCACTACCTGCATTCCCCGCCGGAGCTGTCTGTTATCAATCACCAACGTTTCGGCATCTACATGAAAATTCACAATTCCGTTCCCCGTCCGAAGCGTTATCATCTGGCTGCAACAGCCATTTCCGTTGGAAATGTTTATAATAGAGCCAGCCACGGGTTCGAATCCAGAATAATCCATAATGATCACGTCAATCTCTTTTTTTAATAACGTATGAGATTTCGTTCAAGAAGGTTACAGATCACTCGTACGTACAAAAACGAAAGCTGTGTAATTACCGGATAAAGCTGGTGCGCTGTACCGGCTCGCGTTCCGGAAAACAAATTCCCTGTTCTTTCCCCGCCTGGATGCATTTGATTAACCAGGCCATATTGTTTCCGAGGGTTCTCATAGTTTGCATGCCCTCGGCGTCGCGTTTGACTTCTTCGGCATTGCTGCCATGTACCTGGTTCCAGTACTGAGAAGATACGATTGGCATGCAATTGATTGTAAAGTATTTGTTTAGCTGGTCAAATGCAGCAGAGGCGCCGCCGCGCCGGCAGCTAACGACGGCCGCACCCGGTTTTCCGGTCATTTCTTTACCACCACTGTAGAAAGCACGGTCCATAAAGGAGGTAAGCGCTCCCGTTGCCGCCGCATAATGAACGGGTGATCCAAATATGTACCCATCTGCTGCGCCCGCTTTCGCGACAAATTCATTTACCACGTCTTTTCGGAAACAGCCATCTCCTTTTGCGCATGCGCCACAACCGATACATCCTGCCACTTCTTTTACACCGACCCAGAATATTTCGGTTTCTATACCATTTTTCTCCAATGCTCCTGCCGCTTCTTTTAAAGCTGTGTACGTGCAGCCCTCTTTGTGCGGACTTCCGTTTACTAATAATACTTTCATAGCTTCTCCTTTTCTCTTTCCTATTCTCTTTTATAATTGTCTTTACTCGGTATCATTATATCATATTTTGCTCTTGCAAATACCTATAAAATGTCTCGCATCCGTCACAGACATCTATAAATGTTTCGTCAAATTGTCCTGTATACCAGGGATCCGCAATGTCTCTGGGGCGTTCCGAGAAGGAGAGGAACTTATATATTTTTCCCAGTGGATCATCTTTAAAAATTCTTATCATATTTCGTATATTTCTTGAATCCATACCGATAAAATAATCAAATTTAATATAATCGGAGGAACGAAGCTGTCTTGCCCGGTGGCCCGAGGCGTCAATACCAAGGCTGTGAAGAACCTTTCTTGTTCCTGGGTGAACGGGATTGCCTAGTTCCTCTGTGCTGGTGGCGGCAGATTCGATATGAAACCGGTCGCCGACCCCTTGTTTTTCCACATAGTCGCGGAATATATATTCAGCCATCGGTGAACGGCAAATATTGCCGTGACACACAAATAATATTCGTATCATAACTCTTACTCCTTATTTTTCTATATTTTCAGTGTCAAATCCCAAACGGATAGTATTATTTTAACACAAAATTTGGATTTTTTCTATAATGAATTTTAGTCTATAAAAGGATATTTTCAAAAACCTATTGACAATCGTTTGTTTTTATTATAGAATGTTGTTCACAATGTAAACTATACTTTATTGCTTTAGGAGACACACGTAATTATGGATGATTTTGACTGGATAGACATGATGGAAAAAATGCAGGAAATCCGGCTTTTTGCAAGTCTTAATTTGAGAGGGAGGCGAAAAGGGGCCGCCACTCCGCAGGAGTTGGATGTGCTGTCCCGTATCCTTTTATCGGATGCACCGCTGAAGCCGCTGGAATTGACCGTACTTATCGGTTTGAGCAAATCTGCGGTAAGCCGTTTGATTGAGAGCCTGGGAAAGAAAGAATTTCTTGTGAAGCACTATAGTGAAAAGGATAAACGGAGTTATACTCTCCATATTACAGAAAAGGGAAATCTGGAATTGCAGCAGACGTACCAGCATTATCTGAAGCCGGTCTACAGACTTCGGAGAACCGTTGGGGAAGAACGATTTGAATCTTTATTAGCACAGATCAAAGAGGCAAATATTATGTTACAGAGTAAGGAGGTAACCGAATGACTTTTTATCAGGAGCTACAACTTAACCAGGCCGGTTCAAAAGCTTATATTTCAAGTTTTGAAAGCCCAAAAGATAAATGGAAGCATACCGGGATCTATTTATTCAAGATTTTTTTAAACATAGCTTTTTGCACGGTATTTATCGCGCTATTTAGCATTTTATTTGGCGCCGAAAATAGCTCGGCCGGGCTTGCGGTACTTCTTAGTATTATGGTATTCCGAAGCGCTGACTTTGGAATTCGTGTATCGCATGGCACATGGAATGTTTTAATCGTATTTGGCATATTGGCAGTTGGCCCAAAGCTATCCAATATCCTTCCGGCAGGATGGGCTTTTGGCACAAATGCCATCTTTATTATGCTTTTAATGCTGCTTGGATGCCACAATGTAATTATGTTCAATCACTCCACGCTAGTTCTTGCCTATCTTCTGCTTCAGGGATATGATGTCAGCGGCGAGGCGTATAACAAACGACTGCTCGGTCTTTTTGTCGGTGCGGTTATAACAGCGGCTGTCTTTTATCGTAATCATAGGAAAAAAACGTATAAGCGGACGTTTAAGAGTCTTTTTCAGGAGTTTGACCTATCCTCCGCCCGTACCCGGTGGCAGCTTCGTCTCACTCTCACCATTTCCAGCGTAATGCTGATCGCTTCCCTTTTGGGTATTCCCAAACCTATGTGGATCGGTATCGCGGCAATGTCTGTGTGCGTGCCTTTTCGAAGTGATTTAGCGGACCGTATGCGGTACCGTGCTCCGGGAAATATAGCGGGAAGCCTTCTTTTCCTGGCGGCTTATTTTCTTTTGCCGGAAGGAGCCATTTCCTACCTGGGGATTGTGGGCGGAATTGGCACAGGATTTTCCGCCAGCTATGGATGGCAGACTATTTTTAACGCCTTTAGTTCTCTTGCCGTTGCCATGCCCGTTTTCGGACTGTCATGGGCTATTTTTCTTAGGATTTTTAATAATTTGTTTGGGGCTGTTTATGTATGGTTGTTCGACCGGATATTTGAGCCATCCCTTTCTGCCCTCATTCATTTGCGGGAATGTCTGAGCCGCTAATTATCAATATTGGCAAGAGGATATGGACAAGGTAAATAGGATGTTGTAAACGTGATAGGGGAGGATTTGATATGTCTGGAATTTTTGATGAGACAAACATGCGGCGGGCTTTGGGGGAACACATACCCGGTGGGGAAACGCTGCTGGCGGGCATACATGCAGTATCGAAAGAAACGAATGTAATAGGAGTTTTTAGGAAGTGTATTCATATGCAAGACAGGCACATCCCGGACGCAAGCGAAGCGGATATACAAGAAGTTATCTCAGATATATTTTTGGCCGATATCGGAACATGCTTTTTATTGGCAGACATTCAAAGCTGCGAAATAGAAAAGGCTGGATGGGTTCTATTAAATGCTCTATTACAATGAAGAATGAAAGCTATTTCAAGCTCATGTTTCCAAAACCCGGCGGACTGGGCGGAGACAAATATGACATCGGATCGTTTCCTGTTTGGCTTGGAAGTCATTAGCGTGTGGAGTGGTCGCTTGAATGTATATCTTGGATATACATAAATATGCAAATTATCGTCAGAGCCGTTTCAACAACGGGCTGTGCTGCAATCACGCCATTTAGTTTCCAAAAGTAATTCAAAATGATTACTCCCGGAATAAATAGTACGGCATTTCTTAGCACGGTAATGATTAGTGATTTGATTGCTTTTCCTAATGCCTGAAAATAACTCGTTATCATATTGATAACGCCAAGCATAGGAGCTGATAAGCAGAGGATTTTCAAAAAATATCCCGTTTGTTCAATCAGAACATTATCTTGCAGGAATATAGCCGCAAGTGGCTTTCCAAGAAGGACGAAAACCGCAGTAAATACCGCGCCCATGAGAATTCCATATAGCATCGTACACTTCACTATATCAGACATTCGTTTTTTCTCATTTCCTCCATAGCAATAGCCCACTAAAGGAGCAACGCCCTGCGATAATCCTACCGACAATGCTCATGTACGGTAAAGAAGCTAGCAACCGAAAACAAGAGATAGACCGCCAG
>CAJTZF010000005.1:96401-162863 GCA_910584245.1 uncultured Eubacterium sp. | reverse complement strand
ACTTCATTGATGCAGGTTTTCAGTACGCTTTCACGGCTTATGGCGTTAATCAGCCTTACTTCCAGTCCCGACAGTTCAATGTTGGACGGGAGCAGGTCAACGCCCTCGTCATGGTGCAGGATGCTTCTGGAAACATCGACGGGTTTGTCGTCAATAATGTCCTGCATGATAGTCGAGAGCGTGTCGGGCAAGTCGTCTGGTCGGCTGTAACCGAGCGACATGGTTAAATTTGCCTGTGCATCGGCATCAATAAGCAGGACTTTCTTACCCTGCTGTGCCAGAGCCACGCCCAGATTGACCGCCGTGGTGGTCTTTCCAACGCCGCCTTTCTGGTTGGTTAAAGCGATTACTTTGCAATTTGACATAGGGTGCGTCCTCCTTTCGCATAGATTTAGCCACTTTGTCAAGGTGGCTATGTAAGAGTACCAGAGAACGCAAAAAAGCCGCTTACTCTTAAAAATCAATAAGAATAAGCGGCTCTGTGATGTGCCTTAGACATATTCAATTTTCATTCTCTTTACTGGTGCGTTTACGACCTTAAATATCAGTTCGTCAACGCAGTCCGTATATCTGCCTTGTTGTATGAGCTAGTTTTTCAACTCCACAAGGTTATGTAGCAACTCCACTAAAGCTTGTCTATCTTTTACTTACAGTTCTCCTTATACCAATCATCCATAGCAAGATTTATAATATCTCCTTCATACTCAGTTACCCATCCATTAATATAGCTTGAAAACAAACCTTGATGCTGCTCATTCAAATTATTATAGACAACTTCTGAAATTACCACTGGTTTCCTATAATTTCTACCAGCTTTATTACATAAATGGCATGCTGAATTTACAACATCCCCCATCCAAATAACATCATTTATCCCACTACCTGAATAACCTGCTTTAACCATCAAAGCTCTTCCATAATCAATACCTATTCCAACAGAAATTTCTGAATAATTTTTCTTCATTAATTTGTAATTTAGTATCTTAATCATGCTATTCAATCTGGCTGCCACTGAAATTACATTATCAATATCAGATTTATAAGGTGTATCAAAAACTCCCCATACACAATCTCCATTAATATTTATCTCTTTACAATCTATTTCCGCATTCATAATAGCAACACACTCTGATAAAAATGCTCTATACATTTTTGCTAATGTCGGTCTCTTATGCCCGTCTGTCATATCAGATGACCCTACAATATCAATAAAAATTGCAGATACATTCACATAATAGCCATTTTTAAATGTTAAGTCACTTCTTGCTGGAATACTATCTTTATCACAATAATCATTGTCACTTGCATCCAGAATTTCATCCATTCTTTCCGAACTTTTATCTACATCATAAGACATTGTATGATTTGATTCCATACTTTTCCCTCCCTTATATCAACTGAAATATCATACACACAAACCACAATACAACTGTCAACAATAAAAATTTTATTCCTTTATTATACCATTTTGCTTTTAAGCTACATATTTTAGAATTAGTATGTATCTGTTCTACTAAATCATCTATTAGTCCTTTTTCTTCAATATCGTTGACTTTGTTCTTATAACTCTGTAATGGTATATTTCCAATAGAACCAAAGAAAAATATAGATGGTGCATTATTAAGGTTTTTTACTCTCGCTATAATAGATAACATAAAACATAAAATCGAAATAAAACTTACTAAATAAAGCAAACAAACTAAACAAGCTGCTATGACTTCTCCACCACTTAATTCGGAAAGTTTTGTGACCTTTCCTATTGCTTTCAATGCATTTGGCATGCCCTTTTCAAATATCACACCTATTAAAACTCCTGCTAATGTCAATGCAAACGAAACTTTCGTATCCATATTCCCAATCCAAGTATTAATGATACCCAATGTTTCATATGCATCCTCTTTTTTATATGCTTTATATTCGTGTTGCTGATTGTCATTCTGTGCCATATCTTAAAACCCCCTTATTTTTTTCAATCTTTTAATTTTTTCTTCATAATCTCTTATATTTTCATATTGTATTCTATTATTTTGCAAGTTATCTTCCATTGCATTAATGACTTCCCATCCTATATTTTGTTCGCATGCCCATTTAAAAGTAAATTCATTTATATATATCCATATGTAATTTTTCTTCGCCATACTTACCATATATTTATATGACCTATCATAGTGCTTAAAGTAGGCATATATCTCTATAAATTCAAATGCACTATCATTTATTACATCTTCATCATAACCTTTCTTTTTCCCCAACTCGTGATAAAATTCATCTATATCTAACCACCTGTTGATACCAATATTCTTGATATATTCAATCTCTCTACAGAAAGAACCACTTATAACTGTATGGATAAATGAGTATGCTGAACTGATTTCTTCAGCTAACTGTTTTTTTGCTTTTTCTTTTTCATTTACAGCCATAATCCTTTTATCATTTTCATCCGAAAATTTTTTTCTTAATTCATCATTTTCTTTTTTCAATCTTTCTTCTAAAACAGCTAATTCTCTTTCTCGTTTAATCAAGCTATTTTGTAACTTTTCAATCTCTTTAATTCCATCTGCCAACTGTTCAGAAGTATCTAATTCAACTGTATTATCTTCTTCTATCCTAACTGGTTTTCCCAACTCTTCTGAAAATTCTAAATAATACTCTCTCGTTACATATCCTTGAAAAGACTTTCTTCCTTTGTATTTTGCAGATTTTGTAAAAACTTCCTTATGCTTATCTGACATATTTTTAAAAACATTCTCCGAAATAAATACCTCTCCACCAGATGCTATATCAGAATATTTACTGGCATGATTTGTTGTATTACCAACCCATACACAATCCACCTCATTTTCTTTGTCCTCATCATTTTCCACACCATACATCCCAACCTGTGTTACTAAAACCTTTCCATAATCAATTCCAATACCACATTCTATAATTTTACCATTGACATTAGATTTTAAATATTTATTCAAACTATAATCTATAACCGTCTGCAAGCTCCTTGCCGCATTAAGTGCTTTATCTGCTGCACTATCAACTATATTTCCATTTTTATCAACAGAATCAATAAATACACCCATAATTCTGTCCCCTAAAAATTGCCTTGTAACACCACCACTTTTTCTAACACAATCAACTGCCATTCTCATAAACGAACGATAAATTTTAACCATGCTTTTCGCCTGACTATTTTCTGTTAAATATGTTGATTTGCGAATATCAATAAAAAGTATAGCTGCCATAATAGAATATGTTTTATTATTATCTTCTAACTGCTCAATCGTTGGTGGCAATTCTGAGTTTATTTCTATTTGTTCAACCATTTGCTCTGTTATTTTTTTTAGACGTAAATCCAATTTATCAAAATCATTCTTAGAAAAACTCATATATATCAAGCTCCTTTGTCTTCATCCTCACCAAGCTACATCTTTCCATTGATAATACTGTCATATTTTTCTGGGAAAGTGTTACAATAAATACCCCACCATTTCTAAGCTACCATCAAATCATACGAAAATATCCCAACGCCTCCCTTATCGCTGCTTCTTTCTCTGGCGGGCATTTCGGCTGTCTGGCATTTTCTGATTTTGGCAGATTATAATTCACTCTCTCAATAATTCCACATTTTTCTTTTACCTGTGCGATATATAAACTGCTGACTTTCAATCCACTATGCTCCAACACATAATCCTTGATTTCCTCATAGGTGGCTTTACTCTCCGCAGCCGTCAAATCAAGCTCGTCCATCTGAAGCTCCACCTCGATATGCTGGTCTGAATGAAGTTTGGACAATAAACATACCGTCTCCACCCCACGCGTCCAAGGGAACATATCCACACACACTGCCTTCACCGGCCGGTATCCGCACTCCAAAAACATTTCCAGCTCTCCTGCCAGACTTGTCGGCTTGCAGGAAATATAGACGATCTGTTCCACACCATATTCAACAATTCTGCGAAGCGCTTTCGGATGTATCCCCTCCCTAGGCGGATCAAGTACGATCAGGTCCGGCTTTTCCTCCAGTTCGTATATTACCTTTAGTACGTCTCCAGCGATAAACTCACAATTATCCAAATGATTCATCGCAGCATTCACCCTGGCTGCTTCCACCGCTTCTTCCACGATTTCCACACCGATCACCTTGGACACTTCCCGGCCAGACGGGGTATCTTTCGCGGCCCGGGCCAGTATTTGTGCGATTGTCCCCGTACCGCTGTACAAATCAAAAATCACCTTTCCTCCTGCGTCGCCCACATACTCCCTCACAATCTTATAAAGGACCTCAGCCCCTAGCGAATTGGTCTGGAAAAAAGAAAACGGAGATATTTTGAATTTCAATCCGAGAAGCTCCTCATAGAAATAATCCTTCCCGTAGAGAACTTCTATCTGGTCAGCTCTCACAACATCAGAAAGTCCGTCATTTATAAGATGCAGAATGCCTGTAATCCTGCCGTCGTACTCATTTTCTAAAAGGAGGCGTTTGTACTCGCTCAAATCCATGTCCTCTTGGGAAGTCGTCACAAGACATACGAGAATTTCTCCCGTTTTTGCCGCATTTCTCACGAGCAGATGGCGCAAATATCCCTCATGGCTTATTTTATGATAAAAGGCCGTTCCCCTTTTAGAGAAAAAACCGACTGTAGTACACAAAATTTTGCGGATATCCCCCGTCACAATTTGGCACTCCCGAACCGGAACGATATCATAAAAACTTCCCCGCTTATGAAGGCCAAGCGTAAGCTCTCCCCCCTTTGCCTCATCCCCAAAGGAAAACTCCATCTTATTCCGGTATTGCCACTTAACGGGACTATCCAGACACTCTTCCAAAGGGAACTCCGGCAAAATCTGCTCAAACAACGCCCTCACCTGGTCCAGCTTAAGATTCTTTTGCTTCTCATAAGGCATCGTCTGGTACGAGCAGCCTCCGCACATGTGAAAATGAGGACAGGGCGGTATCTGCGTCTCCATCTCTGACGCTTCCAAAACCGCCAAGAGCCGTCCCTCTTTTTTATTCTTTTTATTTTTTGTCAGCTGGAAAGATATTTTTTGCCCTGGAAGTGTATTTTTTACCTGGACAATTTCCTCCTCTCCTGCCACCTTTACAATCCCCTTATTGGGAAACTTCAGGCGGATAACTTCCCCTTCGTAATTCTCTTTCTTTTTCATTCACTCCAAGCCTTTCTCTTTTTTCGATAACTCCCGCCACACCACACAAGACATCGTCACAAAACAGGCAAGTCCGCCCACCGCATTGGAGACCGGCTCCGCCAGATATACACCATTTACCCCAAGATTCCACAGCCTTGGCAGAAAAACCGTCAGCGGAACTACAATGATCACTTTCCGCAGCAGTGAGAAAAATACCGCATGCTTCGCTTTCCCCAACGCTACAAAGGTAGACTGCCCGGCAAATTGAAATGCCATAAAGAAAAATCCATAAAAATATAATTTTAATGCCTCCGTCCCGGGCGTTACCATCGCGGGACTGTCACTAAACATACGAATAAATACGCCCGGCCTGAGCATGACGGTTCCCCACACAAGCGTCGTGTACAAAAAGCCAATCAGGGAGGTAAACGCAATCGCCTGCTTCACCCGCCGATACTGCCTGGCGCCATAATTAAACCCCAGAACCGGCTGGGCGCCGCTCGTAATACCGACAATGGCAATATTGGCAATTTCCCGCACCGAATTTAATATCGTCATAACTCCTATGTACAAATCTCCCCCATATTGCTTCAACGTGACATTACATATAATTTGTACGATGCTGTTTGTCACAGCCATAATAAACCCAGACATCCCCAGTCCGGCGATCTTCCCTATCCGTCTGGGATGCGGCCTCATTTTCTCGGGCACAAGCTTGTACATCGTCCTCTTTCCCAAAAAAAATTTTATTACAAGCACACAAGAAACAAATTGGGACAAAACAGTTGCCACCGCCGCGCCCCGAAGTCCCATTTGAAATACAAAAATAAAGAGCGGGTCAAGCAAAATATTTAAAACCGCACCGCTCATCACAACTGCCATACCTATTTTCGGAAATCCCTGTGCATTGATAAACTGGTTCATTCCTGTTCCCACCATAAGAAAAATAGTTCCGGACAGATAGATTCCCATATATTCACTGGCATAATGATAGGTGGCCTCACTCGCCCCAAACAAATATAAGATTGGCCGCTGGAACAAATAACCGGCTGCCATTAATAGCACAGCTGTAATACAGAGCATAGAACATGTGACGTTTAAAATACGGGAAGCCTCTTCCTCGTCACCCGCCCCCCGCGCAATGGAAAACAGGGGGGCGCCGCCCGAGGCAAATAGATTCGTAAAGGCAGCAATAATGGAAATAATCGGAAAAACCAGGCCGATTCCTGTCAGAGCCTCTCCATGAGTCCCCGGCAGATGCCCAATATACATCCGGTCCACAACATTGTACAAAAGTTGTATAAGCTGTGCGACCGTAAGCGGAACTGCCTGTAGTAAAATGTGCTTACAGACACTCCCCTTGGAAAAATCATTGTTCACAGTAATCCCGGCTTTCTATAAAAAATTGGGCCTTTTCACCCCAATCAAAGATTGCTCCCGTTCCATCCCCAGTTCCTGGTCTCGTCGTATTTGATATAAATGCGGTTCTTAGGAATAGATAGCTCGCTCTCAAAAATTTCACAGATCGCTCCTGTGAGCGAATCGTATACGGACGGGGATGCGCTTCCAAATAAGCTTACGTTGACAAACGCACTCTCGGCGTCCCGGTTGCCCTGGAAATATAAATCGCTGCTATCCTCAAACCCGACCATCAGCCAGTTCTCCGATTTCCCCGGAATAAGCGAAATGATCTCCCCAAGCTTTGCTTTGACCGCTTCCTTTTTCTCTTCTGACATTTTAACCGTTACCTTAGAATTAATAAATGGCATAATGCATCTCTCCTTTTCACATCATTATAAAAAATTGTACCATAAGCGGCTGGCTCCCGTCAAATAACTTTTCCGAAGTCCAAAAAAGAATTGTCTGAGCGAAATGTATATGATAAAATAATTCAAAGCGGAAAAAATAATAAATGAAAAATTACTAGCGACTATTTGCTATGGTAAATGAATTTGGAGGCTAAATATGAGAGACCTATATACACTGGATCTTCACACCCACACTTATGCCAGCGGCCACGCCTACAATACGATGAATGAAATGGCGCTCAAGGCCAAAGAGAAGGGACTGGAACTACTCGGCATTACCGACCACGCACCCGCTATGACCGGGTCGGCCAGCCTGCTGCATTTTTTAAATCTGAAGGTAGCAAGGCGGGAAAAATACGGACTGCCGCTTTTGCTCGGCGCAGAGGTAAATATAATGGATTTCAAGGGATCCCTTGATCTGCCGGATGATGTACTGGCAGAGATGGATATTGTTATCGCCAGCCTGCACATTGGCTGTCTCAAACCCGGATCCCGCGAAGAAAATACAAGCGCCTATATTGGCGCGATCCAAAATAAGCATGTAGACATTATCGGGCATCCCGATGACACCCGCTATAAAATTGACTACGAGACAGTGATCCGGACAGCCAAACAATACGGCACCCTGATTGAACTGAACAACGCCTCCCTGTCGCCGGACAGTTTCCGCCGCAATGCGAAAGACACGGATCTTTTAATCCTGAAGCTATGTATGCAATATAGTGTTCCTGTCATTGTGGGAAGCGATGCCCACACAGAGGAGGATATCCTGAACTTTGAATATGCAGACCAGCTTCTGGTGGAAACCGGTTTCCCAGTTGAGCTCATCGCCAATACATCGGCAGAAAAACTGCACCGCCTTCTGGCACAGCGCAGCTCCTATAAAGTTTAGGGTTTCCATTGCTTCGATCATAAATATGTGGTAAAATGGACATTATGACAATGTTCATTTACGTGTTATGCGCAGCGGTGCATGCACAGAAACGAGGAGCCGTATGAAAAAAAATAATGAAGAAAGTATTATGGACATCATTCATAAGCTACAGGAAATCGATTACATAAACCCGGAAGATATACCTAATATTGATCTTTATATGGATCAGGTCACTACCTTTATGGATGCCCACCTAGAGGCTTGCAAACGGACGGACGAGGATAAAATCCTCACAAAAACCATGATTAATAACTATACAAAAAATAATCTTCTTCCTCCGCCGGACAAAAAAAAGTATTCAAAGGAGCACATGTTTCTCCTCATCTTTTTATATTACTTTAAAAATGTGCTTTCCATCAGCGACATCCAGAAAATATTCGCCCCGCTCACCCGTATGTTTTTCAACGGGGCCTCCAAAGATATTTCCCTGGCGGAAATCTACAGTGAAATATTCAAAATGGAAAAGGTTCAGACAAATAATCTCACAAAGGATGTGGTGCGCCGGTTTAAAAGCTCCCAGGAAATCTTTACCGATGCCACAGATGAGGCGGAGGCGGATTACCTGTCCCGGTTCGCCTATATCTGTATGCTCAGTTTTGACGTCTATTTAAAAAAACAGATTATTGAGCGGATTATAGACGAGACGCTGGACAATGAGCCAAAGAAAAAATAAGTCCGATTTGCAGTAAAACAATTGAAAAAGGAAGGATAAAACAACATGACGGATATGTTAGCACAACTAAACGAACAGCAGAAGGAAGCCGTCCTGCATTTTGAGGGACCTCTTCTGATCCTTGCCGGTGCAGGCTCCGGAAAGACCAGGGTCCTCACCCACCGGATCGCCTATCTCATCGAAGAACAACAGGTAAACCCCTACCAGATCCTTGCCCTCACGTTTACAAACAAGGCGGCCAACGAGATGCGCGAGCGGGTGGACCGAATCGTCTCCTTTGGCGCTGAGAGCGTCTGGGTCAGCACCTTTCATTCGACCTGCGTGCGCATACTGCGCCGCTTTATCCACCTCATCGGCTATGACCGCAGTTTTACCATTTACGACACCGACGACCAAAAAAGCCTGATGAAGGACATTTGCAAATATTTAAATATTGACACGAAAAAATACCGGGAAAAAACATTTCTAAATGCGATTTCCAATGCCAAAAATGAACTGCTCACGATCAAACAATTTGCCGAAAAAATGGGAAACGAATATAATTACAAGCTATTTGTAGACGCCTACCGGGAATACCAGAAACGGCTCAAACAAAACAATGCCTTAGATTTCGACGACCTTATTATGAAAACGGTGGAACTGTTCCAGACACAGCCAGAAGTATTAGACCAGTACCAGAACCGGTTTCGGTTTATTATGGTGGACGAATACCAGGACACCAATTCGGCCCAGTTCACCCTTCTCAGCCTGCTTGCCTCCAAATACCGGAATTTATGCGTCGTCGGGGACGATGACCAGTCCATATATAAATTCCGCGGGGCAAACATATATAATATTTTAAACTTTGAAAAAATTTTCCCCGATACAAAAACGATTCGTCTCGAGCAAAATTACCGCTCCACCGGGCGCATACTTCAGGCGGCAAATGAAGTTATCCGTCATAACACCAACCGAAAAGAAAAGGCCCTCTGGACAACTGCAGAAGAGGGAGACCCTATCCGTTTCGTACAATACTTAAATGAATACGAAGAGGCGGCCGGCATCGCCGGAGATATCAAATGTGAGACAGACAATGCCTCTCACCGTTTTTCGGACTTTGCTATTTTATACCGCACAAACGCCCAATCGCGTGTGTTTGAAGAAAAGCTCGTACAGGAAAATATTCCTTACCGCATCGTCGGGGCGATCCATTTCTATTCGAGAAAGGAAATCAAAGATCTTCTTTGCTACCTCAAAACTATTAGCAATCCAAATGATGACATTTCCGTAAAACGGATTATTAACGTACCGAGAAGGGGAATTGGCGCAACGACTATCCAGCGCATCACGGATTACAGCATCGAACGTGGAATCAGTTTTTATGAGGCTCTTCAAAATGCGGACTATATCGACGGCTGTTCCCGCGCCGCCTCCCGCATCCATGATTTTGTAAGCTTTATCGAGCTCATGAAAAGCCGGCTTAAAGAAACAGATTTCACACTAAAGGGTCTGATAGAAGAAATCATTGAGGCGACCGGTTATGTAAAAGCGCTGGAAAATGAAGACAGCGAAGAGGCAAATGCCAGACTTGATAATATCGACTCACTTATAAATAAAATCGTCCAATACGAAACGGATGCGCAAAATGACCCATCCGGCTCCCCTGCCACACTGGACGGCCTTCTTGAAAATATCGCGCTCGTCGCCGATATAGACACCTTGGACAATGAGGCGGAGCAAGTTCTGCTCATGACACTGCACAGCGCCAAAGGACTGGAGTTTCCACACGTATACATATGCGGGCTCGAGGAATCTGTCTTTCCGGGCGCCGCCGCCGTTTTTGACCCTTCCGACGAAGAGATGGAGGAAGAACGCCGTCTGTGTTATGTAGGCATTACAAGAGCAATGAAAAAACTTACCCTCACGTGCGCCATGCAGCGGATGAGAAACGGGGAACCCAATTTCAATTACCCCTCCCGTTTTATCAATGAGATCCCGCGCCACCTCGTTCACCAGTGCCGCGGGGACAATCCGCGCAAAAACATGCCGGAGAGGAATGAGATCCCGCACCGCCCAGCCGCGGTAAAACAAAATAGGACAAAATCAAAAAATCCCTTTGCCGGCAATCCATACATAACGAAAGGCGTATCCGCCGAACCGGACTACCATCAGGGGGATACTGTTTACCACACAAAATTCGGCTCGGGAACGGTTACCTCCCTCCGGCAGCTGAATACGGACTATGAAGTGGTCGTCGATTTTAAGGAATTTGGACAGCGAAAGCTGAGGGCATCTTTTGCTAAACTTGTAAAAATTTAATTTTTATCTAGTATATTTTCTATCATTATGTTATACTACTATATAGAAGTGATTGCAATGAAAAACATTGGAAAGGATGGTAGGATATATGTGCAAAAAGTTTGACGACCTTGTGAGCAATGCCAAGATCAACCAGATTTTAAACAAAAACAAAGCGGATGAGGAGAGAAAGAACTGTCTTGTATGGGTACTTGCGATTATTGGCGCCGTTGCCTGTGTGGCTGCGATTGCTTATGCTGTGTACCGTCATGTGACGCCTCGTTATCTGGATGATTTTGACGGCGATTTTGATTATGATGAATTTGACGATGATTTTGAAGATGATGACAGCGATGTTGACGAAGATGTAGACGTCTATGTCAAATCAAAATAAAAGCATATTACCAGTTTTTGTTTTCCTCTCTTTTTTCAAGAGCTGTATATCTACGGATATACAGCTCTGTTTATTTGATATGGAATTGGATTATCTAAGTTCCCTCGGGACATTGGAAATGGCCGCCGCCAAAGCCCCTGGGCCGATATGGCATGAGACGCTCAATGACAGGTCATCAATATAAATATCATGTCCCGGAAATGCCCGCAAAAGTTCCTCTCGGAATTGTTCCGCCTCTTCCCTGTTCTGTGTATGGGCAATATCGATATACATGTCCCCGCAATCCGCAAAACGGTTCTCCAAATCACTGGCAACCGCCTTAATCATCGTTGACTTCGCCTGTTTCAGCGTCTTTACCTTCGCATAGGAGTCCAGGCGCTCTCCCTGGATCTGTAGTACCGGCCGGATGCGCAGCACCGTTCCAATCGCCGCCACCGCAGGCGTCAGCCTCCCGCCCTTCCGCAAATATTTAAGCGTATCAACCATAATATAAATGCTGCTCTGGAATTTGTCCCGCATCAATATATCATATATTTCCTTGCCGGAATAACCGCGGTCGGCCAATTCCTTTGCCTGCAAGACAGAGCGCCTCTGGGTAACGGAAATTCTCTGGTTGTCCACTACAAATACCCTGCCCGCAAACTCGTCCTCGCCCGCAAGCATGCTGGCCGTGGCACAGGAACTGCTAATCCCGCTCGACATGGGGATATGTACAATCTCGTCGTACTCACTCAGCAGTTTCGTCCACACCTCCATAACCGCTTCTGGAGAGGGCTGGGAAGTAGACACATTTACCTTATCATCTAAAAGCGCCTGATAGAAATCCTTCTGGCTCATACTGATATCCTCAAAGTATTGCGTCCCATCAATAAAAAATGGCATAGGAACTACTTCCACCCCGAGAGCTCTCCCCTGATCCTGCGTAATGCCGCTGTTGCTATCCGTCATAATTTTCACTTTACTCATTTTCACTCTCCTCATTTCTGCACTGCTATTGTATATATTGCAATCATTTGCATCGCAGTGCGGACACAAATTTGCCAGATGAATTCTACTTTTCACGATCTTCCTCTATGAGCCGGTACTTCCTCTTCACCCGGGTGAGCTTATTTAAAACCGGCTTATGAAGAAGAAAAAGAAAAACGGCGGTAGAGATGCCAAACATCAGGTTCATGAAAAATCCCGCGCCATAAACGGCGCAAATTGCCTGCCACGTATTGTCGCCCCCATAGTAAAACAAAGTATTTATATCCACAATGCCGCCGTACAGGACGAGGACAGAAAGCACTCCATAAATGCCAAGGAACCATTTATTTACGGGGATTTTTTGAAACAAAACGCCCGCAAAAAAACCGACCAGGCCAAGGGCAAACATCTGAAATGGCGTCCATGATCCCTGCCCAAAATAGAAATTGGACACAAAAGCGCTCAGCGCACCTGTGATAAACCCGGTCTCCGCCCCAAGAGAAATACCTGTAATAATGACAACCGCAGCAATTGGCTTAACCTCCGGCAAAAAAAAGAAGGACACCCGTGACACAACCGCTAAGGCACACATAACTGCTATAATTGTCAGCTCCGCTACCGAGGGCTTCCGATTTTCAAAATTCAGCATAAAAAGGATAATCCCTGATAAAATAATTACCAGACTGACTAAATAATATTCCTTCCCGTGCAAATAAAATAAACTAAAGTACAAAACAAAGACACAAAACAAAAGTATTGCAGCATATAAAGGCTCTCTCCTACTCTTCATGCAAGCTCCTCTCTGATACCACATCCGGATACCGGTCCCTGACAATTTTATGGATCGCCGTCGTGTAAAAATGATGCCCCTGAAAAAATTCGGCCGCCGCCATCGGTTCCGTCAGCCTGGCACGGAAACACATCGACATCCGCTCACAGTAATTTGCCGCAAATTCCACATCATGCGTGACAACCATTACCGTTTTTCCCTGATCCCGCAACTCCTCCAGCCATGCCCCAAACACTCTCTTCCACCTGGGATCCAGTCCCTTCGTCGGCTCATCAAATAAATATATGTCGGCATCCTTTTCATACAAATACGACATAGCCAGCCGCTGCATCTGGCCGCCGCTCATATCATACGGATGCCGATCGAGCAGCTCTTCCATCCCAAACCTCCTGATCGCCTCCGGCCGCTTAATAATATCCCCCACGGTATCCTCTATAAACAAATACCTGGGCTCCTGCGGTAAATAGGCCACTTCACCGTCTATCTCTACTTTTCCGTGATAATGCCGTTTGGCCCCAGCCAGCACTTTTAAAAACGTCGATTTCCCACTTCCATTTCCTCCGACAATCCCATAAATATGCCCCGGATAGGCGCGGTAACACACTTCCCGCAACACATCCCCACCGGTTCTCTCATACCGGAAAAAAACATTCCGGCACTCGAGCGAGCACGTCCCCGCACATTCCCTGCGGTCCATTTTCCGCAATGAAAGCGTAATTGAATTGTCGTAAAACCATTTCCGGCACTCCTTTATACTCTCAGGGCAGTGCAGCCTCTCATCCGTATTTCGGTTCACCTTTGCGTATAGTCGCACATAAGACGGCATATAGGAGAAATATTCCTTCGAGAGCCCGGAACGGCAAATACTGGAAAAAACCTCCTTTACACTATCATAAGCGGCCACTCTTCCTTTATGAAGTACCAGCATACTGTCGCAGGCGGCCAGAACCTCCTCCAGCCGCTGTTCAATTAGTATGACGGTAATACCCATTTGCGAGTTCAGCCGCTTCACCACTTCTATAAACTCTGTCGCCGCCATCGGATCCAGCTGGGCTGTCGGCTCGTCCAACAAAAGCACTTTCGGGTTCATGACGAGAACAGACGCGAGATTCACCAGCTGCATCTGCCCTCCGGACAAAAGAGCGGTATCCCGGTCAAGCCAGTGCTCCATACCAAAATAAGTAGCCGTCTCCGCAATCGCATGCCACATTTTCTCCTGCTCCACCCCGTAGCTCTCCATCCCAAATGCCAGCTCGTGGTATACTTTGTCTGTCACAATCTGGTTCTGAGGATTTTGCATCACAAATCCAAATTCGGGATTTTGCTCCTTGAGCTGTCTTAGAAGCGTAGTCTTTCCCGACCCCGAGGCACCGCATACGACGACAAATTCGCCCTGGGTTACGGTAAAAGAAACCTTATCCAGCGCGGGTTCCTTCTCTCCGGGATATGTGTAGCTTATATTTTCGAAACGATACGCTTCCATTTCAGTTCCTCCTTTACATTCAGCGCCATCGGAATATTGTACAAAACAGTAAAAATCATATATGCCGCCAGTCCTGCGCCATTGTAGTAATATTCAATAAAGGGAAACACTTCCAGTCCCGTACCGGACCGGACATAAACTGCCATTCCCGACGCCGCACACAAAAAAATAACCGAGAGCAATATGCCGTCCCTTACCTGGAAACGCCTGCCGTATACACTCGTTCTCTTTCCCCTGCCGAATCCCCGGTACCTCATCGAAACTCCCATTTCCAGCGAATCCTCCAGGGAAAAGCCGATCAGGGCAGAAAGTATCCCCGTCTGTACTTTATAGTTTTTTACAAACTTATGGTTTTCCCGCAATTTCCCATAATCCCGCTTCAATTTCGGAACAAGTCCCAGCGCCATCGAAAGTACGAGAGAAAAGGAAGGAAAAAAATTACCGGTCAGACACATAACTTTCTCCGAAGTCATAATCGAATGATAACAGCTAAACGACAAAATGGAATCCGACAGCAAAAAACCTGTCATGATCCCATAAAAAATGCATTCCAACGTGACTGGCAGACCACCCGCGAAAAAAAGCACGCTGCCCCCGCGATGATTCACGAAGGCATTGACAACCGTACACATCACAACAAACGCGAGACATTTGCCAGCAAACAATATTCCCGCGCGCGTGCCTTTTAAATAAAGGTAAAAAACAGACTGGCTGACAAAGGAAATACCGAACAATACCGGGTCAAACACTACTATATTTACCGTGATAACTGCCAGAAAATACAATGCGGTTACCCCCGGATGATACTCACGAAATGTATTCATACCTCTCCTCTTTCCCGTACACAAATACGCACCGTTATAAGCGCGTCTGTACTAGGATCTCTCACAAGTATAATAAAAAATAACCCTGTCACCCTTCCCAAGCTTATACTGGCTACAGCCGTAGTCCGGATTCTTTCCATTTACAGTATACATCCATCCGCTCTCGTCCCCACAGTCAAACTCATATAAATGGTTAATGCCTTTTATATAATACGTAGAAAACCCTGGCGTAAATACATAGTCAAGCAAAATATTCTGGTCTGCACAGGCCGCCTTCAACACGTCAAAGGCCGTATCCCCCTCTTCAAATGCGACCGTCCCCTGCAAAATAACGCCATCGCTTGGAATTACTTTTTTCACACTTTCTTTCAGCTTGTCCATATGGGCCAGCACCTCCGAACACGTAATCTGAAGAAAGCATTCGCTCTTTTGCTCATCCTTTGGCGAGGGAACCGGATTATTGGAGACGGAATTCCCCGCTGTCGCCCTGGCAGTTTCTGATGGCTTTGCCTCTGGCGTACTGGACACCGCCGGTTTTTTAGTAGCTCGCTTTTTCTCCGACGCTTTCTTCGATTTGTCCTGTTTTTTTACCGAAGGCCCCGGATCTGTCTGCTCTGGTGGATTTGAACTTTCCTTCTTGAGCGTCCTGCCCGACGGACTGCCTGTGCTGCGCGCGCCAGTTTCCTCATCCGGCGGATACGTTTTAGTGTCTGTTTGACCGTCCACCCCTTCTTCATTTCCTATCATTCCTTTCCCGGGACTTTTCCCTTCCTGTTCCTCTTCGCCCCGAACGGCTGCACCACTCATACTAGTAATAACAGCCCTTCCCGTAACCGAGACCGGTTCATTCGTTTCCTGCCTGTTCTGCTCCTGGCTCTCTGTCGCCGCCCCCCGGTCAATCAGTAATACAGAAATGGATATGAGGGAGACAATACATAACAAGATTATTTTTTTATTTATACTCATACTATTCTCTCTTTTCTTCGTACTGGTTCATAACAGACAAAAGCGGTTTTGCGACCGCACTCGCCACCACACATTTCAGTACATCCATCGGAAGAAACGGCGCACATCCGGTTAAAAAGGCTGTTTTTACCGGCATGCCCGTCACGGCAACCATCCAGCCGACTGCGAATATATACATAACCGGTATGCCGGCCAGGACGGTTACAAAAGTATATCGTATAAAACTGTACTTTTTTCCTTTTAATAACGAAATCAATATTACTCCTAAAAGAAATCCGATGAAAAACCCACCTGTGGGTCCAAGCAAATAATTTAACCCGCCATTTCCGCCATTAAATACGGGCGCCCCTACCGCACCGAGTAATATGTATACGAAAATGGATATCCCCGCCTGCACAGGCGGAAGAAGCAGGGCGATCAAGTTTACCGCCAATGTCTGTACGCTGATTGCAGCAACCGCAAAAGGAAGCGGGATCACAAGGTAAGACGCCACAATCAAAAACGCAGTTAATAGTGTCACTTTTGAAATCATTAATGTTCTCTTGGAAATGTTCATAATGTCAACCTCTCTTTTTTCTTTGTTGACATTATAATAAAACATTGCCCGTCTATTGTCAACCTATTTTTACAAACAGTTTACATTAGAATAAGCCCGTAATTCTTCCGCTGTCATCCACATCAATCCGCTCTGCGGCCGGAATTTCCGGAAGTCCTGGCATCGTCATAACCGTTCCCGTTATCGCCACGACAAATCCGGCGCCTGCTGACACATATACGTCGCGGATATGAATGGTAAATCCCTCCGGCCTGCCAAGAAGCGACGGGTCGTCCGACAGCGAATACTGGTTTTTAGCCATGCATACTGGCATATTCCCAAACCCAAGCCGTTCCAGACGGGCGATTTCCTTTTCCACCGCCTTGTCATAAACTACGTTGCCCGCGCCGTAAATTTCTTTCGCCACCGTTTCCATTTTTTCTTTCAGGGAAAGGGAATCCTCATATAAGCACTTAAAATGGCTTTCCTTCTTTTCAACCGTCTCCACTACTTTATTCGCCAGCTCAATTCCACCCTCTCCGCCTTTCTCCCAGACCTGCGAAAGAGCAAATTCGCATCCCCTCTCCTCACAAAATGTCCGGACAAAAGCAAGCTCTTCTTCGGTATCCGTCGTGAACTGGTTCAGGGTAACAACACAGGGAACATCATATTTTGCTATATTTTCTATGTGCTTTTCCAGGTTCGCAATCCCTCTTTCCAGCGCCTCCAGATTCTCTTTTCCAAGGTCTGCCCTGGCGACGCCTCCATTGTATTTCAAGGCACGGACCGTTGCCACCAAAACAACCGCATCCGGCTTAAAGCCCCCTATTCGGCACTTGATATCAAAAAACTTCTCTGCGCCAAGATCTGCGCCAAAACCGGCCTCCGTAATCGTATAATCGGCCAGCTTCAATGCCGTTTTCGTCGCGCGCAGACTGTTGCAGCCGTGAGCAATATTCGCAAAAGGTCCCCCGTGTACGACTGCGGGCGTATGCTCCAGCGTCTGGATCAAGTTCGGTTTCAAAGCCTCCTTTAATAGCGCCGCCATCGCCCCTACCGCATGAAGCTGTCTGGCCGTGACTGGCTCACCGTCAAAATTGTAGGCAACGATAATGCGCCCCAGGCGTTCTTTCAAATCCTGGAGATTTTCAGCCAGACATAATATCGCCATAATTTCCGAGGCAACCGTAATAATAAAATGGTCTTCCCTCGTGATGCCGTCGGCCTTTCTGCCAAGACCAACGGTAATATTGCGCAGTACCCGGTCATTCATATCCACACAGCGTTTCCACACAATCTGCTTCGTATCGATGCGAAGCTTATTGCCCTGCTGAATATGGTTATCTAACATCGCCGCCAGTAAATTGTTTGCGGATGTGATCGCATGAAAATCCCCGGTAAAATGAAGGTTTAGCTCATCCATCGGCACTACCTGGGCATAACCGCCGCCAGCTGCCCCGCCCTTAATCCCAAAACACGGTCCAAGTGATGGCTCGCGGAGGGCAATAACCGAGCGCTTTCCAATTTTCTGCATGGCCTGTCCAAGTCCGACTGTCGTTGTCGTCTTCCCCTCCCCTGCCGGAGTCGGGTTGATCGCGGTCACAAGAACCAGCCTGCCGTCCGGCTGTCCCTTCCGCTTCTCCCATAATTCATCTGAAAGTTTCGCCTTGTACTTCCCATAAAGTTCTAAATCTTCTTCTGAAATATCAAGAGTCTTAGCGACCTCCTGAATCGGCTGCAGCTCCGCCTCAAGAGCGATCTCAATATCCGATTTCATCATAAACCCTCCTTTATATGACGGAGAGACCTAACCTCTCCTCTAAAACATATTTCACATATTCATGAACGATGTCCAGCTCCGGCGCGCAAGCATACAACATACGCGCCCCGGCTACATCCTCAATTTCATTCAGAACAATCTGTCCATCAGTATCAAACAAAAAGTCAATTCCCGCCATGCCAAATGTAAAACAAGCAGTAATCCGGTTTACCTCTTCAATCTGCTCTGGTGTCAAATCTACCCGCCGCACATCGCCGCCGCGGGAATAATTCGCCCGGAAATCGTGGACCGAGCTTCTCATAACTGCCGCTGCAATCCCCGTTCCAATCACATACACCCGCATATCGCGGTAAACGGTTCCACACGTGACCATCGGCTGTAGCACAAGCTCAGAAGCATCTGTCCCCGTTTCCCAGAGCAGGGCCGCAATCCCGCTATCCCTGTCCATGCACAGCGAATAAACTTCGCTGCCGCCATGTCCATCCGCCGTTTTCACGACAAAATCCTCTGCCCTCCCGACGATAGAACGCTCCCGTTCTTCAAATGCAGAATAAGGAAAATGACTCTGGAAATAACCGCGCACTCCCGGAACATCCATGTCTAGAATGTGGGAAAGCTCCCCACGCGTAACGGTAATGCTTGGGACACAGAATACCCGGTTCCGCAAATAGGCAAGCGTCCTGCCCTTGTGGTTGCAAAGGTAACTCACTTCGGACGAATTGAATACAGGGATGCCCTGTTCTTCTAAAAAGCGGTTGATCTCAGGACAAATCGTCCGCACAAACGCACAAACCGGACGTTCTCCTGCCAGACTCTTTCGTCTCACTTCCACATCCAGCACGGCCTCCACCTCTGCCCCATATGGCTGGCAATGCCGCTGGAATAGCGACACATAGCCGGCATTTCGTTTTAATCCCGCGGCGTCATAAACCATCCAGATAACCATCGCCCTAACGGTTCACCTTTGCTACAATGTACTCTATGACAGCATCCGCGGCATTTACCCTCGTACAGTCGTAAAGATTTTTAAAATGGGCGTTGGAATTAACTTCGCAGACGACAAACCCTTTTTCGGCAAACAAAAGATCCACGCCGCCGAAATCACACCCGACCGCCTTGCACGCCGCAATCGCGAGCGCACGCGCCTTCTCATCCGGCTCGAATTTCTCCTTGCTTCCGCCATATGTAATATTCGCGCGGAAATCCTTGTCGGAAAACCGCCGCATACTTGCGATCACTTTCCCGCCGACAACCTGGACGCGCACATCCTGTCCGTGGCTCGTGCTTATGTACTTCTGAAAAAGGAACGGCGTCTTCTGGAGCTCGAGCAGCATCCTCTTTAACGTTTTCGGATCGTCTACCTTGTACACCTGGTCGCCAAAGGAACCGAACGCCTCCTTGAGAATGACCGGATACCCCAGTTTCTGAATAATCGGCTTCACAAACTTCAGCGATGAAAAACCGATATTCTCGTACGTCATCGGCGCTGAAATCGTCAGTGGAATCGGCAGCCCCGCCTTCAAAAAAGCGGTATATGCCTTCCTCTTGTCGTCACAGATTTCAATTGCACTGCTGCTGTTAAACACCGGTATCCCCGCAAGCTCAAGATACCGCGCTAAAATAATATCCTTATCCCAGAACAGGACAAAATCAGGCTTTTTGACGGAGCGGTCAATCTCAAAAATTCCCGTATAAATTTCGGTATTGGATTTAACATCCAGGATAACGCGTTGTCTGTCCGCCGCTTCCGTGAACATCTGGGTAATTTCCGAAAATTTATTCGTGTACAAAAAACCATTTACAATTATCCATCCTCTCATAGTCATTCTCCTTCCAAATAGTTTTCAAACTGTTCCTGCGACATCAATATCGTCCTAGGCTTTGTTCCCTCCTCCGGCCCGACAACGCCCGCCTCGCACAGCTGGTCCATAATGCGGGCGGCACGGTTAAAACCGATGCGGAATGCGCGCTGCAGCATTCCGATTGATGCCTTATCCTTCTCAATAATGAAATGGGCCGCCTCGGCGAACAGCTCATCCTGGTCGCTTCCTCCCGCCGCCCCGCCGGGCCCTGTTTTCGTTCCCACGGGATTTTCCTCGATGTGCTTGGTGATCTCCTCATCATATGCAGGCTCTTTCTGCTGCTGCCGCAAAAATGCGATAACATTATCCCTGTCCTCATCGGACACAAAAGCGCCCTGAATCCGGACCGGTTTTGGATAATCCTGAGGGGCAAAAAGCATATCGCCATTTCCCAGCAGCTTCTCCGCGCCCGCCCCGTCGATAATCGTTCTGGAATCAATCGCAGAGGATACAGAAAGCGCGATCCGCGACGGGATATTTGCCTTGATGAGACCTGTGATTACGTTGACAGACGGACGCTGCGTCGCAAGCACAAGGTGTATGCCCGCCGCCCTCGCCAGCTGTGCCAGACGGCACACCGCCTCTTCCACCTCGCCGGGGGCTACCATCATCAAATCGGCAAACTCATCCACGATTATGACGATCTGGCACATCTTCTCATACGTTCCATCCTCATTATGCTTAAGTGCTGCAATCTTTTTATTGTAGCTCTTCCTGTCCCGGACTCCCAATTCGGCAAATTTATTGTAACGGACCGTCATTTCCTGGACAGCCCAGTTCAGTGCGGCAGATGCCTTTTTAGGATCCGTCACGACCGGAATCATCAGATGCGGAATATCTGCATATGCCGTCAACTCTACCATCTTCGGATCAACCATAATAAATTTAACATCATCCGGCGACGCCTTGTAAAGAATGCTCATAATTAATGTATTAATGCAGACCGATTTACCAGAACCCGTCGCCCCCGCCACGAGCATATGCGGCATTTTTGCAATATCCGTCACCACAGTCCTGCCTCCGATATCCTTTCCCACGGCGAACGACACATTGGACTTTGATTTTTGAAATTCCTTACTCTCCAACAGCTCACGGAGCGTAACCATATTCCGCTTGGCATTCGGGACTTCAATTCCCACCGCCGCCTTTCCCGGTATCGGCGCTTCGATTCGTATATCCGGGGCCGCCAGGCTCAGCTTGATATCATCCGCCAGTCTCGTAATGCTGCTCACCTTCACTCCCTGTTCCGGTACCAGTTCATACCGGGTGACGCTCGGCCCGCAGCTGACGTCCCCCATCTTTACCTTCACGCCAAAGCTCTCCAGCGTCTGCTGTAGTTTTGACGCCGTATGTATCAAATCATCGTCACTGGCACTTGTGCCTCCCTTTGGTTTCGAGAGCAAATCCATCGAGGGAAACAGGTACGTATTGTCCCCCTCTGGAACAGCGTCGGGTTCCGCCTTTTGGCGCGGGACTTCTTCCTTCTCCTTCACAGGCTCCGCCTTTTCTATAACCGGGGGCGCAGGTTTCTTCTCCTTCGCTCCAAATTTTGTCTCAAGCTCCTCCTTGTATACCGGTATTTCAGCCACCGGCTGGCTCTCGTCACGGATAATCGAAATATCCGGCTTCTTCTTGCTCTCCGCTGTTTGGGATACCACCGGAGTCTCATTTTCCTGTTTTACTTCTTCCTGAGGTTTCTCCGCCTTCTTCTTCTTTTTCTTCTTCTCAAATGTATGCACCCTCATCTGTCTCTGTGAACCAGACTCTCTCCGGGCCCTAACCGGGGAAGGCTCCGCAGCAGCCGCTTCCTCCTCCTCATATGCGTCCCGCCTGGCAAAAGAGGATTCCTCATACAAATCCCGGATCGCCGCAAAAATGAGCTTCCTCGTAATCAGCATGACGAACAGCAGCATCAGCCCGAAAATGACGATAAGCGCGCCCGCTCTCCCGGCCGCAAGCGTTAAAAGATAAGAAAGCAGTCCTCCTATTAATCCGCCGCCTATATGTTCACTGCTGCACATCTTAAAAATTTCAATTAAGCCGTCTGCCCCGCTGTCAACCACCCACTGGAATATACCGCATAAGCTTATGTAACATCCTATACTATAAATTATTTTCCGTTTAAGCTCCGTATTTTCTTCATTTGAAATATATAGCCCGCTGGCTATGGGCAGATAAACCGGAAACAGATAGGAAGCTGCCCCGAAGAGCCCAAACAGAAGGCTGCTGAGCAGCTTCCCACCCGCACCGCACAAATCAAACAGACTCAGCAATGACAAGATGGAAAAAATGATAATCACAAGTAATGTGATCTCCCTTTTCAATGGGGAAGCGGCCTGGCCTTTCTTCACCGGTTTTCTCTTTTTCTTTGCCATGTCTTTTTACCTTTCCGTCTATTTTACCAATTCTTTTATATAATGTAATGCCGTCGAAATCGTCCCGACCTCATTGACAAGCTTCTCCTCCACCGCTTCCTGTCCTACGAGCACCGTTCCCAAATCCTTTGAAAGCATGCAGGGATTCATCATTAATTCCTCGATTCTGTGCTTCTCCGCCTGGCAGTTCCGGACGATAAAATCTATGATCCGGTCCTGGATCTGCTGAAATTGCCCATATGTCTGGGGCGCTCCAATCACCATACCGCTCATCCGCACAGGGTGAATAATCATCGTAGCGCTTGGCACGATAAACGAGTAGTCCGTCGCCACCGCCAGAGGAACGCCAATGGAATGGCTGTCACCAATAATAAGCGAAACCGTCGGCTTGCTGATTCCCGCAATCATTTCCGCCAAGGCAAGTCCGCAGGATACATCTCCTCCCACCGTATTGACGAGAAATAAAATTCCCTTCGTATCCTCATCCTCCTCAACCGACGCCAGAATCGGAAGCAGATGTTCATATTTTGTCGATTTCGTATTTTCTGAGACACACTCATGTCCCTCAATCTCTCCAATAATAGATAACAGCTGGATTCCTCCAAGCTGGCATTTTCCATATTCCCGGATCGCATCTTTGTCCATGTCACACTCACCTTTCTCATTACCATTTATTCCACAGCTTCTCCTAAAAGAGTTCTCTACTAGAGTGCGACATTTTTTTAAAAATATTCATAATTACAAAAGGATAAGGCGAGCTACAAAATCTGAGCTCGCTTTATCATTTTTCCTATGTTCTCCCATTCCCTGAAAGCTTACCGCTCTCCTACATCCTTCATGCTGAACGAGATTCTCCCCATTTTGTCCTTTCCAAGACATACGACCTTGACCTTGTCGCCGAGGGTAAGCTCGTCCTCCACATGATTAATTCTTCTCTTACAGATATTAGATATATGGACCATACCTTCCTTGCCGGGAGCAAATTCGATAAATGCACCAAAGTCCTTAATGCTTACGACTGTTCCCTCCAGAATCTGTCCCTTTTCAAAATCTGTAACAATAATCTGGATCAGACGGATCGCTTCATCCATCATCGCCTTATCCGTGCCGCACACAGATACAGCGCCATCGTCTGTAATGTCAATTTTCACACCCGTGCGCTCAATCAATGTGTTAATCGTCTTTCCGCGCTGGCCGACCACATCGCCGATTTTTGACGGGTCAATCATAATCTGTTTAATCTTTGGCGCATATTCATTGACCT
This sequence comes from uncultured Eubacterium sp., assembly GCA_910584245.1. GTDB lineage: Bacteria > Bacillota > Clostridia > Lachnospirales > Lachnospiraceae > Eubacterium_F. The sequence continues at coordinate 138,790 of CAJTZF010000005.1, read as the reverse complement.
CCTCGCGCGGCTCCGCAATGGCCTTTGACATCACCTCATCCAGGATATATGTCCTCGCCTCTTTCGTCCTATAAATCGCACCTTCCACAATTTCACGCGTCAGGCCATGTATTTTGATATCCATCTGGATTGCCGTTATCCCTTTATGCGTTCCGGCAACCTTAAAGTCCATATCGCCAAAGAAATCCTCAAGTCCCTGGATATCGGTAAGAATCAAATAATCGTCATCCGTATCACCCGTCACGAGCCCGACAGAAATACCCGCTACTGCTGCCTTGAGCGGTACGCCGGCCGCCATAAGCGAAAGCGTAGACGCACAAATACTTCCCTGTGAAGTCGATCCATTCGATTCCATAATTTCTGATACGGTACGTATCGTGTAAGGAAATTCTTCCTCGGACGGAAGCACTGGCACAAGCGCTCTCTCAGCAAGAGCACCATGTCCGATTTCCCGGCGGCCCGGCCCCCTGCTCGGCCTCGTCTCACCTACCGAATAAGATGGGAAATTGTAGTGGTGGATATAACGCTTCGACGTATGGTTTTCATCTAATCCATCGAGCTTCTGTCTCTCTACCAGAGGTGCGAGCGTCGTCACATTGAGAACCTGTGTCTGCCCTCTCGCAAACAGTCCCGACCCATGTACCGTCGGAAGCACATCAATCTCCGCTGACAGCGGACGTATTTGTGTGATCTCACGTCCGTCCGGCCGCTTGTGGTCTTTCAGTATCATCTTCCGGACCGTCTTCTTCTGGAATTTGTACACTGCCTCGTCAATCAGGTCAAGCCACTCCGGATGCTCTTCGGCATAGCGCTCTTCGAGCTGGTCTTTTATCTTGCGGATATTCTCTTCCCTCACTTGCTTCACATCTGTAAATACTGCTTCCTCCATCGCTTCCGGCGTAATAAAGGAAACCATATCGTCATACAAATCCTCCGGCGTGTCGAAGTGCTCGTACGCGTGCTTTTCCTTTCCGCATTCGGCTACGATTTTATCAAAGAATTCAATAATCTGTCCATTCACTCCGTGCGCCATATAAATGGCTTCAATCATTTTATCTTCCGGTACCTCGTTGGCTCCCGCCTCAATCATAATCACCTTATCCCTTGTGGAAGCAACCGTAAGCGACAAATCCGAAACCTGTCTCTGTTCGGAAGTCGGGTTCACGATAAGCTCGTCCCCAACCAGACCAATCTGTGTCGCCGCCGTCGGGCCATCAAATGGAATATCAGAAATGCACGTAGCAAGTGCGGAGCCAAGCATCGCCGTCAGTTCCGGACTGCAGTCCTGGTCTACACACATAACCAGATTTTCCAGCGTTACGTCATTTCGGTAATCCTTTGGAAAAAGCGGACGCATGGGACGGTCAATGACACGGCAGGTCAAAATCGCGTTGTCCGAAGGCTTTCCCTCTCTCCTCGTAAAACCACCAGGTATCTTTCCTACTGCATACATTTTTTCATTATATTCTACACTGAGTGGGAAAAAATCAATCCCCTCCCTTGGCTTCTCCGACGCAGTTGCCGTACTCAATACAACTGTATCTCCATAATGCATAAATGCTGCACCATTCGCTTGTGCGGCAACTCGTCCAATATCTACAGAAAGAGTTCGTCCAGCAAGCTCCATTGAAAACGTCTTATACATATTTCTTTTTCTCCTTTAAAATTCTTCTACGCATACGTATATATTATACCATATTTATGAAATAATGGAAGCATTTTTTTTCGGATAACTTATATCCCCGCCATCCCACTCCAATACCTCGTCGTGAAAAAACGGAATGCGCATCAATCCCGCGCCAAAGAGATAGGCTCTGTCCCTCTCCGATATCTCGTCCAGACGCAGCCACGCCACACCGACGATCGACTGTTCGTCCTCCGGCAGCTCCGGGTCAATACCTTTGAGCGGCCGTTCCTCCTCCGGAATCTCTACCTGAAATGTATATACCCGGCTTTCCAAATCGGGTTTATATTCGACCGTCAGCGGCCGGACAATTTTCCCGGACACATTACATTCCTCCGACAACTCACGGAGCGCTGCCTGCTCAGGAGTCTCCCCCTCCTCGATTCCACCGCCGGGCAGCGTATAAAAATCTCTTCCAAATAATACATGCTCGACCAGTAAAATTCGGTCTTCCCGGATTACCATAGACTGACACCTGTCTCTTTTCATACCTTCCTCCATTCTTTATTCGTCGTCCTCTTTCCTCAGAAACATAAGCCCAAATGTGCCCACGCCACAATTGCTGGACACCGTTGCGGATGCTTTCTGCACGACTATTTTTTGAAAGTCAACATACTTTTTCACTTCCTCTAATATAACATCCAGCTGGCTCATACTGCAACCCGCATACGTAAGAAATAAAATGCGCGTATCAATATCGTTGCTGTGATGCAAAAGTTTTTTTACATATCTCCGGTTTACCTGACGCATATTTCCAATCTCAATTTTCCACACCTTCAACTTATTTTTGGACATATACAGAACCGGATGCAGCTGCAAGGCGCTGCAAATCTTATGTACGACACCGTTCACCTTTCCATTGCGGTTGAGCGACTCCGTACTCGGCACAAGAAAATTCGAACACACGAGATTTCCAAATTCTTTCATGGAATCACAAATTACTTTTACACTCTTTCCCTCCTCTGCCATCTTCGCCGCGAACAATACCATAAGGCCGTGACCGCTGCTTATGTGCCCGGAATCGATTACCGTAACATTATCAAAGCTTTTACTCGCCTGGAGCGCATAGGGATAGGCGCCGCTCAGATCTGTCGTCGCCGTAATGTGTATTACCTGTTCTGCCCTTCCCAGCATATCTGCGAAAAAATATTCATATTCGGAAGGCGGCGCCGTAGAAGAATGCGCATGGTTCCCCTCAACCTGCAAATACTCCAGCAGGCTGTCGGAAGACACCTCGGATATATCGCAAAAACGCCCTTCCCTCGTGTGGACATAACAGTACATAAGACGTATCTGGAACCGTTCCAGTAATTCCTTGGGCAGATCACAAATACAATCCGCGGTAATCGCTATTTTCCTCTTTCTCGCACTCGTAATCTGGCTGACAGCACTTACATCACCGGAATCTGACAAATCCTCCTCTGACATGTACTCAATCAAATCCGGCGGCACATATTTCAGCAGGCTGGCCTCCAGCAACGCCGCATTGATCGGTTTTGCAAGATAGCCGTCAAACCCCATCTCCTGATAGATCTGGTCCGCATTTGCCATCACATTTGCCGTCAGGGCCACAACGGGAACTTTCTGGCAAAATCCCTTCGTCTGCGCGCGGAGCGCCTTAAGCGTCTCCTCCCCGTCCATATCCGGCATCATATGGTCCATAAAAATCACATGATACGTCTCACCGGCAGTCTTTTCCAGGCATTCTTTTCCACTCCCCACCGTTTCCACCTTAGCCTTCGTGCCACGCAGAAGCTTTTTTGCAACCATGCGGTTCATATCGTTGTCATCCACAACGAGCACCTTCGCATCCGGCGCCACAAAAGCCTGCTTATATTTTTCGCGGTTGCCGAGCTGTTTCTGGGCCGCAAAATCAATCATCCCGATCGGCCTCGAATTCACAATATCCTGCTGTAGCTCAATTGTAAAAGTAGACCCCTTATGATATACGCTGTCAACGGAGATCTCCCCTCCCATCATATCCAGCAGCTGCTTGGAAATGCTCAGCCCGAGACCGGTTCCCTCGATATTCCGGTTTACCGTCTCATCCACCCTCTTAAACGAACGGAACAGATCCTCGAGGCTTTCTTTCCGAATTCCCTTGCCGGTATCAATCACCGAAATGCGGAACAAAATAGTGACTGGCGAAATGCGCTCCGCCTTTGCCGACAGCGTAACGGAACCCGTTTCCGTATATTTGACGGCATTCGTAAGCATATTAGTAATGACCTGCTTAATCCTCACCTCGTCTCCATAAAGCATCGACGGGATATTGGGGTCAATATCCACTTTAAATTCCAATTCCTTCTGATGTGCACGGATCCATATTAAATTCACAAGATCACTGAACATAGAACTGACTTCGTACTGTGCCGGAATAATTTCCATCTTTCCCGATTCCAGCTTTGACAAATCCAATATGTCGTTTATCGTAGTCAGGAGCATTTTACTGGCATTTTGGATATTAATCGCATTTTCCGCGATCTCATCGGAAATATCCTCCCGCAAAATCATTTCATTTAGCCCGATAATCGTATTAATCGGCGTCCGGATTTCGTGGCTCATATTGGCAAAGAACGTATCTTTGGAATGTACCACCTGCTCAAGCTCCGTTTTCTGCTCCTCCGCCAGTTTTTTCTCCCGGTTATACGTCAATGTCCGCACTTGGACGACAATTCCGATAAAGCATCCGACCATCAGTATTGCGAGAAAGGAATCAATATAATCGTATAACCGCCCGTGCACCGGCAGTACAACATCCGGGTTCCGGTACGATATATAAAAGGCCACAAATAAACCGGCAAACGAAAGAAACAGTCCCCCCACAAGCTCCTTCCCGTGCAGCAGCAAAAAAACATAGGCCAGTCCAAACACAAAATAATAAGGCGTGCCGCTCTCAAGCCCCCCACCTGTCACAAAGAGCATTGGAAATAATACCGTATTTGACACAGCAATCAAAAGCCAACATGCCTGTTTCCATTTGTGCTGCTGAACCGCCAGCCGAAGGGCAGTCCCGGATACGAAACACATCGGCGCCAGCGCAAACAGGATCCGCATATCCGCGCCAAAGAATACGCGGCACATACCCGCAAGAGACATGGCAAACGCGAGTACAAGTACGAAACAAACCGTTTTTTCATGGATATCCAGCTCGCTGCCAAACTTGGATTGTACATACGTACGTATTCTCTTAAACATAACCTGCACCTATCCTTTCCGCTCTTCTTCCCATAAACCGAGCTGCTCCAATGCACCGAGAAAATCAAAATCATTTACCTTGTCCCGGATTCCTTCAACCAGATCCGCAAGCGACACGTCCGTATCCGGCATGTGGCACTGCGCGAGTTCGTCCAAAATACGGTCCAATCCCTCGCTTTCGAAACCATCCAGCTTCTCCTTAAGGGCAGCCAGCAGCTCCTCAAAGTCATGCCCGCCCGTCTCCTGTGCCTCGCTCTCTCCGTTTGATTCCGGATGAATAAACGTATTTGACGCAAGAGCGTCCAGCAGGGCATCGTGCCGTTCCATCAACTGGCTGTGATGCTCCATAATATACTCAATACGATTTTCTTTGCCCGCCATTTCCAGACCGAGGGCGAGCTCCGATACTTCATTCGCACCAATCCCTTTCGAATTACTTTTCAATGCGTGCACAGCAATAACATAATTTTTCCAGTCTTTCTCTTCAAACAGCCGCAGCAACCGGACTCTGCGCTTCGTCCCCTCTTTGTAGTACATAGCGGTGATCTCGCGAAACCCCTCTTTATCGCCGCAATATGAAATTCCCTGCTGGATATCAATGCCGGCCCGGCTCAGGGCCGCCATCGCATGGGAATCTGAATCCATCTCTTGTTCTACGGCAGCCGCACTCTCCTCCGCGGCCGCGGAAACCGATTCAAAAACAGAAGCGGCTTCCTGCACGACAGCACTTGAAGAATCTTCCTTTTCCGCAAAAAGGGCCGCGGTCTTTCCATCGTCGTCCAGGACAATCTGCTTTTGCACCGGAATATAACGGCGCAGCATCCGCTCTAACACGCTGAGCTCAATCGGTTTTGCTATAAAATCATCAAATCCCTCTGACAAAAACATCTCCCTGGCCCCGCCAATCGCATTTGCCGTAAACGCAATGATGGAAAGCGACTGGTAATACGCACCCGGCAGCTTCCGTATTTTGTGCAGCGTCTCCACACCGTCCATCTCCGGCATCATATGATCTAAAAATACGCAGTCGAACTCCATCGCTCCCAGTTTGTCCAACGCCTCCTGGCCGCTTCCCGCCATTGTCACCTTGATCTGGTATGGCAAAAGAAGCCTTGCCATTACTTTCAGATTCATGGCATTGTCATCTACGACAAGCACTTTGGCTTCCGGCGCAATAAAGCGGTGGCGCAAATCCTTGTGCTGTTCGTCCCGCTGTATTACCTTTCTTCCGTTAAAGACCGCCGCTATGGACAGCACCGTAAACGGCTTGTAGACACGCAACATATTACTCCCTGCCCGTGCCTCCTGCCCATAATCCAAAATCAATACAACGCTGTGCTTCTCTGTCAGCTGTTCAAAATAGTTCTGGTCCTCACAATATTCCTCCCAGCTAATAAACACATGGGTATAATTCTCCCTCTCAATCCGCCGTTTCAGCTCCGAAATATTTTTACATATCCGAAACATAATCCCAAACTGTTCCGCAATGTGAAGGATACAGCTCTCATACCCTTCCCGCACAACAGAATAATTAAACTTATCCATATTAATATAACATGCTGCAAACAAATTCTGTTTATTCTTTATCGATACGATAGGCGTCTCATCCAGTACCTTCTGTGGAATTGTGAATTGGAACTCACTTCCGATGCCCGGAACGCTGTCTACGGTAATAAATCCACCCATCTTGCGGACAAGCGCCTTCGTGATAGCAAGTCCGATCCCGGTGCCGCTTTCCTCCCGGTTGCGCTTGGAATCCACCTGGCTGAACCTCGTAAACACCCGATCCAAATCCGCCTGCTCAATGCCGATGCCGGAATCCTTAACGCTCACCACAAGATTGATTCCGTACTCCTCTTTTCTGCTCGAGATGCGGAAGACAACACCGCCCTCCCTCGTAAACTTAATTGCATTCTCAAGCAAATTCATGACTATACGCCTTATTTTCTGCTCATCTCCCATAAGGTTGCTTGGCAGATTTGCATCGCAGTCCACAATGAGCTCAAGCTTTTTTCCATTTTCCAGCGTCACCGCCATATTAATAATGTCCGTAATCGTAGAGGTGATATTATAACTCTCCTCGGCCAGCTCCAGCTCGCCGCTCTCAAGCTCCGAATAATCCAGAATATTGCTGACGGTGGAGAGCAGATTCCTTCCCGCTGTCTGGATATCAATTACATCCTTCCTGACGCCAACTGGAATATCCTCTTGCAGGATCGCCTCGCTCATACCGCACACCGCATTAATCGGAGTGCGGATTTCATGTGAAATATTTACCATGAAGTCGTCCTTGCTCTGCTCGGCCGCCTCCAGACTGCGTATATTTTCATACAGCTGCTCGTTTGTCTGCATGCGCATCCGGATCGTCAGCCATGCGGTAAAGGAAACGGTGTAAACAGACAGCACATATAAAATCAACTGCATAATATCCCCGGAGGAACTGAGCGGAATTGTCTTTGCGATAAACCCGTGGTAAATAAACAGGCTGTTCGAGGCTATCATTCCCAAATCGACAATGCGGGTACTGCAAAAAATACTCAATAAAACGATAAGGCCTGACATAATCGGTATAACTGAAATAAAATTGTCCGCATGCAGCGAAAATATCACGAAATTCATCCAGGCCATAACCGCAATAACAACCGCCCGGTGCTCGTAAGTCCGCCATTTTTTGAGACAGACGCCCCAGCAGACAATCAGCGAAGCGGGAATCAGTTCCTTGACCAAAAGATTCCAGCCTGAGAGCAGGGCCGCCACAAACAAGGCAGCCATATAACAAGAACTGATGACCAGCACCGTCCGTTCCTGCTTTTTCTTTCCCTTTTCATCGTTATAACATCTGTCTTCCAACGTAATCTACCGTCCCTTTCCAAAAGACCGCTGCCGGCCTAACATACTATGTAAGGTTCAATGTCTCCCTTATAACCGGAATCATTTCCATAAATACATCAATGATAACAGGGTCAAACTGCGTTCCCCTGCCTTCCATCATAATCTGCATAATCCGCTCAAGCGGACGCACTGGCGGCTTATAAACCCGCTCCTCATACAGGGCATCAAACACGTCCGCCACTGCCATAATCCGGGCCGAAAGCGGAATATTTTCTCCCCGCAGCCCGGTCGGATACCCGCTTCCGTCCCAGCGCTCATGATGGTACATCGCGATGTCCTCGACCACTTTCACATAATCCTCATCCTTCACATCGCCGATAATCGTTTTGATGATTTCTTCGCTATAAGTCGTGTGCAATTTCATTGTCTCAAATTCCTCTTCCGTCAGCTTGCCGGCTTTCATCAATACGGCATCGGGCACTTTAATTTTCCCCACGTCGTGGAGCGGCGCCGCCTTTCGGATATCTTCAATAAGGCTTTCCGTCAGCTCGTTCGGAAATAACTTCCGCTTATACAGCTCATCGGCGATCATCTTCACATAAATCTGTGTATTCTTCACATGTTTTCCCGTACTGCCATCCCGGCTCTCGATTAGGTTCGCCATGCCGGCGATCACAGAATCCTGTATGCTAGAAAATCGTTTGGCGTCTTCCATCAGCATTTCCGCCTGTTCTTTTACCATCTTTTCCAGATTGCTCCGATACTGCTCCAGTTCGATCGTCTTGCTGACCCGGCTAATCAAAACATCGGGTATAAACGGTTTTCCGACGAAATCCACCGCCCCCATCTGAAAGCATTTGATCTCTGTGTCCGCCTGGTTGTCTGCCGTCAGAAATATAACGGGTATGGATGCCGTCTCCTCCTTTTGTAAAATCTGTTCTAATACTTCAAAACCATTCATCTCCGGCATGTTGATATCCAATAGTATCAAATCCGGGCGGTTGTTTTCTAAGTACTTTAGAGCCGCTTTCCCGGAATTGGTAGCAGCGATACGGTATTGCGGCGTAAGAATTTTTTGCGCCAAAGTTAAATTCGTCTTATCATCGTCTACGACTAATATTATATATTTCATCTGCTTCCCATCTCCTGCAAGATCTTCATAGCATCCTGCCCGTCCAGCAACGTATAGCCGCTGGCCGGGACTTACACAGTAAATACTGCCACATAGTCAAAAATGATAGTGTAACAGCGGATAACATACCCGGTTCACTATCATTTCTAAACTTACTGCCCCCGAAGGGCAATCATTACTTTCTTAATCCAAGCCTTGCAATCAAGGTACGGTAGCCTTCCAGATCCGTACGCTTCAAATAATCCAGAAGTCCACGTCTCTTACCAACCATTTTCAAAAGACCCCGGCGTGAGTGATGATCTTTCTTGTTCTCCTTTAAATGCTCTGTCAATACATTAATTCTCTCCGTCAAGAGGGCAACCTGCACCTCCGGCGAACCCGTATCACTCGGTGTCCTTCCGTATTCCTTTATGATTTCTGCTTTTCTCTCTGTCGTCATCATGTCTGATGTACCTCCATATTATTTTATAAATGCCAATTACTAAGAACCGGTCGGAGTGATCCTGATTCTGAGTACTGGTTCTTCTTAACGTAATCATATTATCACAAAACTGGAAATATGTAAAGTTCTAAACAATCTTTTCTTGCATTTTTTACAATAAAAGAATAGAATAATTGTTAAAATAGCAAGGAGGTTACCTATCAATTATGTTTTATAAATGGATGTACCGAATCAGTCCTACGAGGATCATCGCCCTGAGCTTTATTCTCGTCATCCTCACCGGCACGGTCCTGCTCTGCCTTCCCGTGTCTTCCCGTATGGGGCAGTGGACCAGTCCATTGGATGCACTGTTTACCTCGACCAGCGCCACGTGTGTGACCGGACTGATCATCGCCGACACATACACAAACTGGTCCCTTTTCGGCCAGCTTGTCATCCTTGTCATGATACAGATCGGCGGCATCGGGCTTATGACTGTTATTTCTATGGTATTTATTTTTCTCAAAAAGAAGCTCCGCATGCAGGAACGGAAGGTTCTTATGCAGGCGGCCGGAAATCTCCAGGTCGGCGGCATGGTAAAGCTTATCCAGCGAATTCTTATCGGAACAGCAGTCATCGAGACAGCGGGGGCTCTCTTACTGTCCATACGCTTTATTCCCCGCATGGGACTGGGGACCGGCATCTATTTTGCCATATTCCACTCGATCTCGGCTTTTTGCAATGCCGGTTTCGACCTGATGGGAAAGTACGAGGCGTTTTCCTCCTTTACCGCCTGGCAGGATGACTGGCTCGTCAACCTGACTTTGGCGGCGCTTATTATTCTGGGGGGAATCGGATTCCTTGTGTGGGAAGATATTTTGAAAAATAAGCTGAATTTCCGCTGCTATTCCCTGCACTCAAAGCTTATACTAATCGTAACCGCCCTTTTACTCGTAATCGGCACAATCGGATTCTTCTTTTTTGAATCGGAATATTCCATGAAAGACAGCGGAACCGGCAGCCGTATACTGCAATCCTTTTTTGCCTCAACCACGATGCGGACGGCCGGTTTCAATACGATTGACTACAGCCAGATGTCGCCGTCCTCCGTGCTGCTTTCCGACACACTCATGATGATTGGCGGAAGTCCCGGCTCCACGGCTGGCGGCATTAAAACAACTACAATCGCTGTCATCTTTATTGCTATGGCTTCTATGTCGCGCGGAAACTCCGATAGCACTATTTTTAAAAAACGCCTCGGCAAAGATTTAGTAAAACAGGCGGCGGTTATCGTCGTCGTATATCTGACCTATGTCCTTGTGGGCGCGATGCTGATCTGCCATATAGAGGGACTGGATCTGTCCACTACACTGTTTGAAGTGATATCCGGCGCCTGTACCGTAGGCGTGACGATGGGAATCACCCCGGCGCTCGGAACCGCCTCCCACATCCTGCTCATACTGCTTATGTTCAGCGGAAGAATCGGCGGTTTCTCCCTGATGCTCGTATTTGGGGAATTGGATAAAAAGCCGCCCCTAAAACGGCCGAAGGAAAAAATCCTAATTGGATAAATGTTAAATTAAAGAAATACAACAACAAAGAAATGAGGTTGCACAATGAAATCTATTTTAGTGATCGGCATGGGGACGCTTGGCTGCCATCTTGCCCAGAAAATGCAGGAGCTCGGAAATGACGTCATGATTATCGACAAAGACGAGGAACGCATTCAGGAACTATCGACAATTTTTAACGACGCCATCGCAGGCGACTGCACGAACCCCGCAGTACTGAAAAGCATTGGCGTCAACAATTTTGACATCTGTTTTGTCGCCATCGGGGAAAATTTTTACTCCTCCCTCGAAATTACATCCCTGCTCAAAGAAATGGGGGCGACTTACGTTGTGTCAAAAGCAAAACAGTCCCGCCAGGCAGACTTCTTAAAAAAAATCGGAGCGGATGAAGTCTTTTTCCCGGAAAGGGAAATCGCGGAAAATCTTGCCGTGCGGTACAATGCGACAAATATTTTCGACTATATTGAACTGACGTCCGACTGCTCGATCTTTGAAATCCCGATTATCCCCGAATGGGTGGGACAGTCCATTATTGAAATCAACGTCCGCCAGCAATACTACGTCAATATTATTGCCATCAAAAATGGAGAACACATTGACCCGATGCCCCAGGGCGATTACCGGTTCCTGGCCGACGACCACATTGTAGTCATCGGCAAATCGAAACACGTATTTAAACTATCGGCAAAAACAAGCCACGAATAACTGCACTCCATCAGCTTTTTTTCCGCTTGGCCCACGCCAGTCCCGCACTGATGAAGGCCGCCCCGAATAAGAGCTGCATCCCCATAAATCCCGCGAGTGGTACGAAAGAATCGCCGGACAAAAAGGTATCAATCCATCCGCAAGCCCGGATATACCAGTAGGAAGGCAGGAAATGCGCCACCTTCACCATCCCGTCACCCATCAGCTCAAGCGGAACAAAGACGCCTCCGAGAAAGCTCAGGCCGAGGCCAACAATATTGGAAATCATGGAAAGCACCGTGTAACTTTTCGCAATTTGCCCAATTAGAAACGTAATGCCCAGAGAGACGATAAGAAAACAACTCTCATTTATTACAAATAGCAGGCCCTTCAGGGAAAACACATCAACCCGGCAAAGGATAACCATAACCAGATGAATTGCCAGCAGGGAAAATGCAGTCACTACCATGCCGGCATATAACTCCAGGTTAATCCGGTTCATCGGATACGACGAGCTGTGTATCCGGTCCCGGACGTCCTTTTTATTAAATATAATCAAAATTGGCCCAATGGCAACGATACAAATCGCAATATAAATATACGGCAGCGTCTGAAAGTAGTAATACATCTTAGAACGCGTACCATCGTTCCGGCTGTCAGCCAGTTTAACTTCCACTTGTTCGGCCAGCGCGCTTCCTGTTTTTTCTACCGCTTCCCCCTCTGAAAATCCTCCGGCAAGATAGCTGCAAAGAATTCTTATATATCCATTTACTTTCTGCTCAAATACTTCACCGTATACCGTCCCCGGCACAGAAACGATTTCAGGCATGTTCACTTCCCCGCCCTCCTGTACTGCCTCTGCAAACCCTTCGGGGATGCGGACCGCACATACAATATTGCGGTTATATAATTCATCCTGGACCGTCTCCCTTTCATCCTCGATTTCTTTTCTTTCATTATCTCTGGACAAATATTTGGCCAACCCTTCGCTAACCTCAGAACGATCCCGGTCAAATACGGCAAAGTTATAAGAAGACGCCTCGAATTTTATCTCCTTGGAATCACTTCCCTGGATCGACACCAGCATAGAGACGGTTAGAAAAATACTTAAATATAAGATAATCTGTCCCTTCTGCTTGCCCAGTATACGAAAGAAACACTTATAAACTTGCATATCTGCTCCTCCTTACCATAAAGAAACTAACGACCGCCAGCGCTAACGTAATCCCTGCCAGTATCATCATATTTCCGGTGAACCGCCCATAAGTCTCATACACGTTCAGGGCGTAGAAAGAATCACAGATGAGCGCCGCGGGATTAATATCATTAAATAACGGGATATAGCGCTCAATCCAGTCGCGTATTCCCTGAACCATCAGATCACTGCACGCACAAAGAAACAGTGTTATACTTACCAGTATTCCCACTTTAATTCCCTCCCCCGCCCTGGGCAGCGAACCGATAAAAATTCCAAGCATAGTTCCCAGGCTGGTTCCGAGCAGCAAAACAAGCAAAATACAGCCGTATTTATCCCCTACCTCAATGCCGAGCACAAATTTTAAATATATAAATAACAGGCAGGAAAACATAAATTGCATACACTCGCAGGCGAGAAATTCCGTCAAAATAATCGTCCCTTTGTGAGTGGGCGTCACATTCCGGCGCTGGCCTAGAAAAGACACATCCGCCTGCACTTTGCACGTCCGGTCACAGCTGGCAAAACTGGCGTAGAGACATGTCATGGCAAAAACCGCATAAAAATAATTGACCACATTATCCTGGTTACCAGAACCGTAATTTTTTCTGCTGGCGTAACTCACCCCGCTGCGAATAACCTCCACCGCTTTCTGCACTTTTTCCGGATGTTCGGCGGCAACGTCCTGTATCGCACGTTCATTTTGCCGGATTTGCTGGAGCATCATCTGGAGAACCGTTTCTTCCATCCCATTTTCTTTCACTTTCAGATGGCTTTCCGGCGCGACATATATAATGCCCTCAACTTTTTCCTCGTCCAAAAGCCGTTCCGCCTCCTGCTCATCCGCCTTTTGTATATGAAGCATTTGGTTTTCGCCTTCCTTCGAAAGCTCTGACAATATATGGTCCATCATCGGATTTTCCCCTTGGTCCACAACAGCCGCAGGAATTACATGAAATTTTTCCGTCGCCTCAAAAATACCGCCAAAAGCCAGGTACATAAATGTTGACAAGGCGAACGGAAAAACAAATCCCCAGAAAATAATCTCCTTTGCCCGGAACATACATTTTATTACATACTGAAATACATGCCAAAACATAATTTTCCCCCTTCCAAATATACGTTACTCATAAACGTCCGCGCCCTTATCCCGGAGACCTTTCCCCGTTATTTCAAGAAAAACGTCATTTAAGGTAGGCAGCTCGGTATACACACGTCCAAAAGCCAGATGATCTTCATTTAGCGAATGGAGCACTCCGATAATGTTCTGCGTACCGCCACTAAAATATATTTTCAACTCGTTATTCCCATATGTCACCTCGTACGCATGCGGCAGATTCTCCAGCCGGCTTATGTGCTCCCCGGTAAGTCCCAGCACCTCGACTGTAACGGTCTCTGTATTTCGGATCATTTTCTTTAATTCATCCTTCGTGCCGACAGCAATACTTCTTCCGCGGTCCATAATCGCAATGCGGGTACAGATCTGCTCAACCTCTTCCATATAGTGCGATGTGTAAATAATAGTCGCCCCCTCATCCCGCAAGGTCACAATTCCCTCAAGAATTTTATTGCGGCTCTGCGGATCGACCGCCACGGTCGGTTCATCAAAGAAAATAAGCCTGGGCTTGTGGGCGATCCCACAGGCGATATTCAGACGCCGAAGCAGGCCGCCGGACAATTTTTTCGGATAAAACTTGCGAAACTCCTCAAGTCCGACAAATGAAATGGCTTCCTCCACATACCGTTTCCGCAATTCCTTATCCCTCACATAAAGTCCGCAAAAATAATCAATATTTTCATATACGTTTAGTTCATCAAAAACAGCGACGTTTTGCATCACTACCCCGATCTTTGCTTTCAGGTCATAGGAGTCCGGCTCCATTTCCTTTCCAAAAATCCGTATACTTCCCTTATCATATTTTAAGAGCGACAAAATACAATTAATCGTCGTTGTCTTCCCAGATCCATTCGGGCCAAGCAGTCCGAAAATTTCTCCCTCCTCGATCTGAAGGTTAAAATGATCCAGGGCAACAAGCTCCCGATAACGTTTTACCAGATTATTCACTTCTACAATTGCTCCCATAATTTCCTCCCGTCCGGAGCCGGCATCCGGTAAAATACCGCTCCTCTTTATTCAAATTTATTATAACAAATTCCCCCCCAGGGAAACAGTGAAAATCATCATCACCTTTTGTGACATTTGTCACTGTTGTCAATGCCACAGAAATAGGATATAATGATTCTTATTGATGGTAAAAACATATACAGGAGGAATTCTATATGAAAGATTTGGGGAACAAAACTATGATATTTCTTTTATGCGCCGCCTTGCTTTCCACACTTTCTAACGACATCATCACTTCTGCTGCCTTTGTCTCGACAATCACCGTTGCCTGCCTCGGCAGCTTTTTTGAAACAAAAAGGCCGTACTATTTCCTCTGCATCCCCTACAGCATAGCCGCTCTGCTCTCCCGCCCTTTTTCCCTTTTTCTTCCCGTACTGTTATATGACGCCTCCGGCGGTGCAACCGGAAGCAACATCTCGCTCTTGTTTGTACTGGCTGCTGTCCTCGGCTCCCTTCACAGGCTGACCCCGGCGGTCCGTTTTTGCCTGCTTATATTTTCCGCCGTCTCTTACTTATTACAATACTATAGCCGGAAGACCGATACCCTGTTGACACAATTCCACCGCTACCGCGATACGAGCACAGAGTCCTCCCTTTTCCTAAAGGAAAAGAATGAAGCGCTCGCTGCACGGCAGGATTACGAGGTCCACGTGGCGATTTTGTCCGAACGAAACCGTATCGCACGGGAAATCCATGACAATGTGGGACATATGCTCACCCGCTCCCTCCTTCAGACCGGGGCGCTCCAGGTGATTAATAAAGATGAAACGCTGTCACAGCCCATCCAGCAATTACACGACACACTAAATACTGCCATGACAAGCATCCGGAACAGCGTCCATGACCTGCATGACGACGCTATTCATTTAGAAAGCGTCATCCGGGATATTATAAAACAGACAGAAACCCTCCACGTAACGCTCGATTATAAAATAGAAACCGAAGTCCCCAAAAAGATCAAATACGCTTTTATTGCCATTGTCCGCGAGGCATTGCACAACGTCGAAAAACATAGCGATGCCGACCGCGTGCATATTATAATAAAAGAACATCCCGCACTATACCAGCTGCTGATCGAGGACAATGGCTCCTGTAGCAACTTAAAAAACTATCGTGCGGACGAATATGCCGGCGCCGGAATCGGCCTGGCAAACATGCGGGAGCGAATCCAGTCATTGGGCGGAAATATAAACTTTACCGCGGAAAACGGATTTCGCATTTTTATTTCCCTATTGAAAAAAATGTGACATTTACTTTACAGGAATGAGGTGAAGTATGAAAATGAGAGTATGTATTATTGATGACGACCATCTCGTCTCACTGTCGCTTAAAACAATACTAGAAGCAGACGGGCAAGTTGAAATTGTGGGGATAGGGAGCAGCGGCGAAGATGCCATACGATTCTATGAAGAAAAAAAACCGGATGTCCTTCTCATGGACATCCGCATGGCGGCGATGACCGGACTGGAAGCTGCCTCTGCCATCCTAAACCGGGATCCATCGGCAAAAATCCTGCTTTTGACCACCTTTTCTGACGATGAATATATTGTAAAGGCGCTGCATATCGGCGTCAAAGGCTATATACTAAAACAGGATTTTGGAAGCATCCTTCCCGCACTGGCCGCCGTACAAAATGGGCAAACGGTGTTTGGCAATGAAATCACCACCCGGCTGCCGGAACTAATGAAAACGCCATCCCGTGACAACCTTTCCCAATACGGCCTGACAGAGAGAGAACTGGCGCTCATTCAAAAGGTTGCCGATGGCAAAAATAACCGCGAGATCGCAGAAGAATTGTATTTAAGCGAGGGCACCGTACGCAATTATCTCAGCCAGATACTGGAGAAACTGGATCTGCGTGACCGCACCCAACTTGCCGTTTTTTACTACAAACAGGTCCTTTAACTGCCGCAATGTCGATCAGCGACATTTTCTTTCCGGCATCCTCTAAACTCGTCAATAAAGCATTCGCCGTATCGAGCGACGTCAGGCACGTCACACCTGTCTCAATCGATACCCGGCGGATCAAAAAGCCATCATGGGAATTCTCTCCCTGTCTCGGAATATCAATGACAAGGTCAATGTCGTGTCCAAGCAAAAGATCCATCAAAGTCGGCGCCTCCTGCTCAATTTTATTGATCGCCTTTACTTCTACGCCGGCTGCCGCAAGCGCCCGCCGGGTCCCCCTCGTGGAATAAATTTCATACCCGAGGGCCAAAAACCGCTTCGCTACCGAGACGGCCTCCTGGTGATCCTCCCTTCTGACCGTAAGTATCATCTTCTTGTGTCTGGGAAGATTCACTCCCGCCCCGAGAAATGCCTTTCTTAACGCCTCGTTAAACGTCGTTGCAATACCAAGGCACTCCCCCGTGGATTTCATTTCCGGTCCCAGGCTGATTTCTGCGCCGCGCAGCTTCTCAAACGAAAATACCGGCATCTTAATTGCGATATATTCCGCCCTCTCCGCCAATCCGGCCTTATATCCCAAATCCTTCAGCTTCGCGCCGAGAATAACCTGGGAAGCCAATTTTACGATCGGTATGCCCGTAACTTTGCTAATATAGGGCACTGTCCGGGAAGACCTAGGATTTACTTCGATGACGAACACCTCATCCTGGTACACAATAAACTGGATATTGATAAGTCCTATCACATGCAGCGACCTGGCGAGCTTTCCTGTGTAGTCCACAAGTACGTCCTGGATTTGCTGCGTAATGCTCTGTGCCGGGTAAACCGATATGCTGTCGCCTGAATGGATCCCTGCCCGCTCAATATGCTCCATAATACCGGGAATAACAATATCCTCTCCGTCGCACACGGCATCTACTTCCACTTCCCTGCCCATCAGGTATTTATCGACCAGGATGGGATGTTCCTGAACGTGACGGTTAATAATAGACATAAACTCAATAATATCCTCGTCGTGAATAGCGATCTGCATCCCCTGGCCGCCGAGCACATAGGAAGGGCGGACCAGTACGGGATAACCGAGTTCATTCGCCGCCGCAAGCGCCTCTTCCGTCGTAAATACAGTATGCCCTTTTGGCCTGGGAATTCCGCACTCCTCTAAAATCGCGTCAAACCGTTCCCGGTCCTCCGCGGCATCTACATTTTCCGCACTCGTCCCCAAAATCGGCACACCCATATTTCGGAGAGCTTCCGTAAGCTTGATCGCAGTCTGGCCTCCAAACTGGACGACCGCGCCGTCCGGCTGTTCCAGATCTACTATATTTTCGACGTCTTCGGCTGTCAGCGGTTCAAAATAAAGCTTATTTGCCACATCAAAATCCGTACTCACTGTTTCCGGGTTGTTGTTTACAATAATCGTTTCGTACCCGCTCTGCTCTAGCGACCACGCGCTGTGCACCGAACAGAAATCAAACTCGATACCCTGGCCGATCCGAATCGGCCCGGCGCCGAGAACAAGTATTTTCTTCCTCGTGCCCGAGGGATCCACCTCACATTCACTGCCAAAACAGCTGTAGTAATATGGTGTCGCCGCCTCAAACTCCGCCGCACAAGTATCCACCATTTTAAACGAGGCAATAATACCATTTTCCTTCCTCACCGCGCGCACGTCCCGCTCCGTCATATTAGCGTATTCCGCTATGACCCGGTCGGGAAATTCTAAACGCTTCGCCTCCGCGAGAAGCGCGGGTGTGAGAGCCTCTGATTTAAGCTTCTGTTCCATTTCGACCAAGATCGAAATTTTATCAATAAACCACTTATCAATCTTCGTAATATTGTGGATCTCGTCGTACGTAGCTCCTTTCCGGAGCAGCTCCGCGATAATAAAAATGCGGCGGTCATCGACAATTTTCACACGCTCTAAAAGCTCTTCCTTAGAGCGGTCCGTATATCTCCCTGTGTCGAGGCTGTCCATATGCTGCTCGAGGGACCGGATCGCCTTCATAAGCGCCCCCTCAAAATTCGTGCAGATGCTCATAACCTCTCCCGTCGCCTTCATCTGGGTGGTAAGCGTTCTCTTGGCATTGATAAATTTATCAAACGGAAGCCTTGGAATTTTCACGACACAGTAGTCGAGCGCGGGCTCAAAGCTGGCAAAAGTCTTGCCGGTCACCGCGTTTGGGATCTCATCCAGCGTATAGCCGAGGGCGATCTTCGCCGCCACCTTGGCAATCGGATACCCGGTCGCCTTTGACGCCAGCGCAGAGGACCTGCTCACCCTTGGATTCACCTCTATGACACAGTACTCAAATGTTTCCGGATGCAGGGCAAACTGGACGTTGCACCCGCCGGTAATAGTAAGCTCCGTAATAATGTTCAGGGCGGAGGAACGAAGCATCTGGTATTCCTTATCCGAAAGCGTCTGGGAGGGAGCGACGACGATACTGTCCCCTGTGTGCACACCGACGGGATCAATATTTTCCATGTTACAAACCGTGATGCAATTGCCGGCGCCATCCCGCATAACTTCGTACTCAATTTCCTTCCAGCCCGCGATACACCGCTCAATCAGGCACTGTCCCACACGGGAAAGACGAAGACCGTTTTCACAAATTTCCCGCAGCTCCTCTTCGTTGTGCGCAATACCGCCGCCGCTTCCTCCAAGCGTGTATGCCGGACGCACTACGACCGGAAAACCAATTGTCCGCGTAAATGCCAGCGCGTCTTCCACCATTTCCACCACTTCGCTTGCAGCAATCGGCTCCCCGATTTTCTCCATCGTATGTTTAAACGCCAGCCGGTCCTCCGCTTTCCGGATTGTACTGGATGTTGTACCAATCAGACGTACCTGCCGTTGTTCCAAAAAGCCGGACTCCTCGAGCTCCATAGCGATATTCAATGCCGCCTGCCCGCCCAGCGTCGGCAGCACGCTGTCCGGTCTCTCCTTCTCAATAAGCTGTTTCACTACCTCCACCGTAAGCGGCTCTATGTATACCTTGTCCGCAATATCCTTGTCAGTCATAATGGTAGCCGGGTTGGAATTGATGAGAACAACCTCGATTCCCTCCTCCCGAAGAGAGCGGCACGCCTGGGTTCCCGCATAGTCAAATTCTGCCGCCTGCCCAATCACGATAGGGCCTGAGCCAATCACTAATACTTTTTGTATTCCATCTATTTTTGGCATAACTTACCTCCCATCATATTTATAAAATGGTCAAACAACTCCTCCGAATCCCTCGGCCCCGCACATGCCTCCGGGTGGAACTGAACGGTAAAAACCGGTTTGTTTTTATACCGCAGTCCCTCAACCGAACCGTCATTTACGTTGACAAAGGCAACTTCTGCCACATCTTGCAAAACCGTGTCCGCCTTTACGACATATCCGTGATTCTGGGATGAAATATAAACGCGCCCCGTCTTCACATCCTTTACCGGATGGTTCGCCCCGCGGTGCCCGTACTTCATCTTCTCCGTATCCGCCCCGCTTGCCAAAGCCATCAGCTGGTGCCCGAGACAGATAGCAAAAACCGGAATTCCCGATGCATACAATACCTTTAAATTGTCAATGATCTCCACGCATTCTTTCGGATCCCCCGGACCGTTTGTAATCATAATCCCGTCCGGTCCCGCGGCAAGAATGTCTTCCGCCTTTGTCCTCGCCGGGTAAATCGTAACCTCGCAGCCGCGTTTGAGCAGGCACCTCGCTATATTATACTTTGTTCCTACGTCAAGAACAGCAACCTTCTTTGTTATCGGAACGCTGCTGTCTGTGCCAAAATCTCCTGGCTGATAGGAAACTATTTCCCTCGCCGTCACCCGGTCAACGGCGCCAAGCACACGATATTCCTTTAACCGCTTCATGACAGCATCCAGCTCATATGTACTATTTGTCGTAATCATACCATTCATCGTTCCCTTTTTGCGGAGAATCTTCGTGAGGGCCCGCGTATCAATTCCCGCAATTCCGGGAATATCCTGTTCGGCTAGAAATTCCTGTATACTCTGTTCCTTCCGGAAATTGCTTCCAAGCCTTGACAGCTCGCGGACAATCAGCCCATCCACACTCGATCGTTTCGATTCCATATCTTTTTTACAAATACCGTAATTGCCAATCATCGGGTAAGTCATCGTCACCGCCTGTCCCGCATAGCTGGGATCCGTCAACACCTCAAGGTAACCCGTCATTGATGTATTAAACACGATTTCGCTTACGACCTCTCTCGTACTCCCGATGCCCGTTCCCGAAAATACCGTTCCATCTTCCAGAATCAAATAAGCCCTCATGATAATCTCCTTTCGAATGCCAAAATCATCTCCGCCGTTTCCACCAGATTATTGCCGCTGTCCATGCTGCGTTTCTGAATATATTTATGCGCCTCCTCTTCCTGCATCTGGTTCCGCTCCATCAAAAGCGCCTTTGCCGAATCAATAATTTTCTGCTCCCGCTCCGACCTCTGTTTTGGCTTGCTCTTCGTTCTCCGCTTTAATTCCCTGGCGACATCCATCGTCATCATCTGCACCGTGCTCACAAATTCCTGTGCGCGGATTGGCATTGCAAGACAGACAATTTCCTGGCTGTAGCAGTCCTGAAGCTTCGCGGGACTGGCCACAAGAAGCATGGAAAACTCGCGCGGCAAATAACCAAACAGCTCACTGTAGTGCATGTCTGCCAGCTTATAGCCGCATACGACAACACCACCGGCGGAATCATTAGCCGCGCTAATGACCTGATAGGCATTGTTGCACGCCAATACATCGTCAAACCCACTTCGGCTCAACACGTGTTTTAAATTTTTTGCGTCCTGCAGTTTGGGAAACACTACGATAATCCGCATAACAGACATCCACCTCCTATACTAAGTTTTCATGGTGATTCCGTCACCGGCGGACATCAGACGCGGTCAAGGTATTTCTCCACCTCCCAGGCAGTGACCTGGCGGGAAAACTCTTCCCATTCCTCTGTTTTCTCCTTCATAATTATATTCGAAAGTGTATTCCCAAACACCTGCTTCAAAAATTCATCTTCCTCGAATGCGCGGATTGCTTCTCTTAAATTGCGCGGAAGAATATCAAATTTTACATCCGGGTTTCCCCCCGCAACATCCATGCTCACGGGTGGTTCGATCTCCTTTCTCACTCCCTCCAGTCCTGCCGCCAGACATCCGGCCAGCACCAGATACGGATTGCTCGCCCCATCCGGACTGCGCAAAACCACACGCGAGCCAATCGTCCCGACATTAGTAATCCGGATAAGCGGCGCGCGGCTCGTCCGCGACCATGTGACATCTACGGGCGCATAATAACCAGGAACGAGCCGTTTATATGAATTGACAATCGGATTATTTATGAGCGTAAGTCCCTGAATATGCCGGATAATACCACCCATAAAATGATATGCCTCCCGGCTCAGTCCGTCGGGCGCCTCCTCGTCGATAAATAGATTCTTTCCATTGCGGCATAAAAACATATTTAAAATCATTCCCGACCCCTTTCGCCCATATCTCGGCTTCGGCATAAATGTAGCGTGAAGTCCATGCCTCTTTGCCACAGTCCTCACGGTCAGTTTAAAGGTCATGATATTATCTGCCGTGCTAAGAGCCTCATCATACATAAAATTAATGCAGTGCTGCGCCACCTCGTTCGAGTGGTAGGAATTCTCCATGACAAACCCCATCTCCTCCAGGGACAGCACCATGTCGCGCCGGGCATTTTCGCCGGAATCCAACGGACCGATATCAAAAAAACCGCCCTTTTCATTTGACTGGGTCGTGGGCTGCCCGTCCTCATCCGTATCAAATAAGAAAAACTGGTTTTCCGGTCCCACATGAAATGTATATCCCTGCTTAGCCGCCTCTGCTAGCGCCTTTTTCAGAACATACCTCGGGTCCGCCTCATACGGCGTCCCGTCCGGGTTCCACACATCGCAAATCAGCCTGGCCACCCTGCCCCGCTGCGGCCGCCACGGAAAAATAGTAAAGGTATCCAAATCAGGGGCGAGAATAAATTCGGTTCTCTCTTTCGTATCATATCCCTGAATAGCAGCTCCATCAAACATACATTCATTGTTTAAAATGCGGTCCAGGTGGTCGCTTGTCATCGCAACATTTTTTAATCCCCCGAAACTATCCACGAACTGGAGACGGATAAATCCAACATCTTCCTCCTCGACTAAACGAATAATATCTTCCCTCGTATATTTTGCCATTTCTATTTTCCTCGCTTTCACTGCTTTCTCATATTTTTGCGGGTCTTGACCCTAATATCATATTAGTTCAGGTTGGAGTACCCCATCAAATCTCGGTCCACTTCCTTTGCCACTTCTCTTCCCTCGCGGATCGCCCACACGACAAGCGACTGCCCGCGGTGCATATCGCCCGCGGCAAATACCCGGTCCACGCTCGTTTTATACCCGCCCGGTTTCGTAAGCACATTTGTCCGGTCTGTCAGCTTGAGGTCGAAATCCTCCGCGATATACTCCTGGGTTCCAAGAAATCCTGCGGCGATAAACACGAGCTGGGCGTCAATGAAAAATTCACTGCCCGGTACTTCGCTCATAGCCATTCTACCTGTCGCCTCATCCCTTTTCCACGCAAGCTTAACCGCTTTCACTTTCGTTACGCTTCCCTTTTCATCCTTCACAAATTCTTTTACGGTCGTCTCATAAATACGGGGATCGCTGCCAAATACGGCGATTGCTTCCTGCTGCCCGTAATCGGTCTTCAACACCTTTGGCCACTCCGGCCAAGGATTATTATCCGCTCTCTCCTCCGGCGGCTTCGGCATCATTTCAAGCTGGACCACACTCCTTGCCCCCTGGCGGATTGATGAACCGACGCAGTCATTCCCGGTATCACCGCCGCCGATCACCAGCACATCCTTTCCCTTGGCATCAATATAATCCTTATATTCCGGATCCAGCAAATGCTTCGTTACACGTGTCAGGTAATCTACAGCAAAATAAATTCCCCCGGCCTCCCTGCCCGGCGCCGGAATATCCCTTGGCTTAGAGGAGCCACAGGCAAGAACGACGCGGTCAAACTGGTCAAGCAGCTGCTCCGCCTTCACGTCCACACCGACGTTTACACCCGTCTTAAACACAATTCCTTCCTGCGTAAGCACTTTAATTTTCCGCTCGATCACACTCTTTTCCAGCTTCATATTTGGAATCCCATACATCAGAAGGCCGCCCGGACGGTCCGACCTCTCATATACTGTGACGCTGTGGCCGCGCCTGTTTAGCTGGTCCGCCGCCGCCAGCCCAGCGGGACCGGAACCTACGACGGCAACCTTTTTTCCCGTTCTCACTTTCGGCGGCTTCGCCTCCATAAGGCCATTGGCGTATCCAAATTCAATAATAGCATGTTCATTGTCTTTAATCGTAACCGGCGTATCGTTTAAGCCGCACGTACAAGCCGCCTCGCACGGGGCCGGACACACTCTTGAAGTAAACTCTGGAAAATTATTCGTTTTGAGAAGCCTTCCAAGCGCCTCCGTATAATTATCAAGATAAATAAGGTCATTCCACTCAGGACACATATTATTCAGCGGACATCCCGAAGCCATACCGCCGATCATCAACCCTGACTGGCAAAACGGTACGCCACAATCCATACATCTTGCCGCCTGGCGCTTTCTATCCTCCTCCTGCATCGGAACATGAAATTCATCGAAATTCTTAATTCGCTCTAATGGCCCGATCTCCGTATTCATTTTGCGCTCATATTCTAAAAATCCGGTTGGTTTTCCCATCTATTGTCAACCCTTTCTATATTAAAGTGATTTACATTTCAACTGTTTTTACAATTGCGGGAGCAACATCCACGCATGTGGCATGCCGCTTATGAAATCTGCTTTTGCGTCTCATAAAATGCCTCGATCAACGCCTGTTCATTGCTTAATCCCTTCTCCTCCATCGCCGCGATCTTTTGCAGCATATTCTGGTAGTCATGCGGGATAATTTTCTTAAATTTCGGAAGATATTCCTTAAAGTTCTCAAGTATTTCTTTTCCTTTTTCGGATCCGGTTGCCTCCACATGGGCCGTAATCATCTCTTTCAGCTGCATCACGTCATATTTGTTCGAGACGGCCTCCGACGATACGAGCTCTTTGTTCAGCTTCAGATACAGGTCACGGTCTTCATCAAGAACATAAGCGATTCCACCGCTCATGCCGGCTGCGAAATTCTTTCCGGTATAACCGAGTATAACGACACATCCTCCCGTCATATACTCGCACCCGTGGTCCCCGACTCCCTCAACAACCGCGTGAACGCCCGAATTCCTGACACAAAACCGCTCGCCCGCCACACCGCTTATATATGCCGTTCCACTTGTGGCGCCATAGAGCGCCACATTTCCGATAACAATGTTCTCATCCGGGCGGTATTTCGCATTTTTAGGCGGATATACGATAAGCTTCCCGCCAGAAAGCCCTTTTCCAAAATAATCGTTGCTGTCTCCCTCCAGCTCCAGCGTAAGTCCTTTTGGAATAAATGCTCCAAAGCTCTGTCCGCCGCTGCCGCTGCACTTAATAGTAAACGTATCGTCTTCTAGTCCGTCGCCCAGCCGCCTCGTAATCTCTGACCCAAAAACAGTGCCAAGCGAGCGGTCTGTGTTTGTGACCTTTACTGAAATCGTTTTCTTCTCTCCACTTTCCAGGTTTTCACTAAATTTCTTCAAGAAAACTTTTTCATCCATCGTTTTCTTTAATTGGAAATCATATATATCCTTGCCGTCAAATTTACTCTTCTTTTCCTTAATATATGGGTTGTGGATAATCGGCGACAGGTCAAGCTTTCCTGCCCTCTCACTGTCAATATCTTCCCTGACTTTCAATAAATCCGAACGTCCCACCAGCTCATCCAGCGTACGCACGCCGAACCTGGCCATCAGCTCACGCACTTCCTCTGCGATAAACCGCATGAAATTCTCCACATACTCCGGTTTTCCCTTAAATCTTTTGCGAAGCTCCGGATTCTGCGTCGCCACACCGACCGGACATGTATCCAGGTTGCATACGCGCATCATAACACACCCCATCGTCACTAACGGCGCAGTGGCAAACCCGAATTCTTCAGCGCCGAGCAGCGCCGCAATCATCACGTCTCTCCCGGTCATCAGCTTGCCGTCTGTCTCAATGACCACTTTAGAACGAAGGCCATTCATTAATAGGGTCTGATGTGTTTCCGCCAGTCCCAGCTCCCACGGAAGTCCCGCATTGTGAATGGAGCTTCCCGGCGCCGCCCCGGTACCGCCGTCATAACCGGAAATAAGTATGACACCGGCCCCCGCCTTCGCTACGCCGGCCGCCACCGTTCCAACGCCGGCCTCCGATACGAGTTTTACAGATATACGCGATTCCTTATTTGCATTTTTTAAATCATAAATGAGCTGCGCCAAATCCTCGATAGAATAAATATCGTGATGAGGCGGCGGGGAGATCAGCGAAACACCCGGCGTCGAATGCCTCGTTTTCGCCACCCAGGGATATACCTTTTTTCCGGGGAGATGTCCACCCTCTCCAGGTTTCGCCCCCTGCGCCATCTTGATCTGGATTTCTTTCGCACTTACCAAATACCTGGAAGTCACGCCAAACCGTCCCGATGCCACCTGTTTAATGGCGGAGCAGCGGTCGATTCCATCCTCGCCTACCGTCAGGCGTTCCAGGCTCTCTCCGCCCTCCCCGCTATTTGATTTTCCGTGCAGACGGTTCATGGCGATTGC
Organism: uncultured Eubacterium sp.; assembly: GCA_910584245.1. Classification (GTDB taxonomy): domain Bacteria; phylum Bacillota; class Clostridia; order Lachnospirales; family Lachnospiraceae; genus Eubacterium_F. The sequence continues at coordinate 112,318 of CAJTZF010000005.1, read as the reverse complement.
CAACGTCTCATGCGCCTCCTGGGAAATGGAACCGTAAGACATCGCTCCCGTCTTGAACCTCTTCACAATTTCCTCGACGCTCTCCACTTTGGAAAGGGGAATCCCTTTCTTCGGGAAATTAAAATCAAGCAGGCTTCTCAAGTTCACGTAAAGGTCTTCACGGTTAATCTCACTTGAATACTCCTTAAACATCTTAAAGTCGCCGGTCCTAGTAGACTCTTGAAGCAGGTGTATGGTCTTCGGATTATATAAATGTTCCTCTTTTCCACTTCTGCTCTTGTGGTTTCCAATGCTGTCAAGCGTAATGTCCGTACCGAGCTCCAGCGGGTCGAACGCCTGGTCATGGAGTCTTTCCACCTGTTGCTGTATATCTTCTATATCCAGCCCGCCGATACGTGAAACCGTACCCGTGAAATATTTTTCAATAAATGTCCTGGACAAGCCGACCGCCTCAAAAATTTTCGCTCCCTGATAGGACTGGATCGTAGAAATTCCCATTTTAGAAGCAATTTTTACAATTCCATGTAACACAGCCGCATTGTAGTCGTCCACCGCCACATAATAATCTTTATCCAGCATGCCGCTCTCAATCAGTCCGTGTATTGTATCCAGTGCCAGATAAGGATTGACCGCAGTCGCACCAAAACCGAGCAGCGTTGCAAAATGATGAACCTCTCTCGGCTCCGCGCTCTCTAAGATCATAGACAAAGAGGTGCGCTTTTTCGTCGTAACCAGGTGCTGCTGCATAGCGGATACCGCGAGCAGCGCCGGAATCGCCACATGGTTCTCATCCACCCCCCGGTCAGACAGAATAAGAATATTGGCGCCGTCCTTATAAGCCCTGTCCGCCTCCAGATAAAGGCGGTCGATCGCCTTTTCCAGAGATGTATTTTTATAGTACGTAATCGGAATGACGGCCACCTTAAAACCCGGTACGTTCATTGATTTAATTTTCAAAAGATCTGTGTTCGTAAGAATCGGATTATCTATTTTCAGGGAATGGCAATTCTCTGCCCTCTCTTCCAAAAGATTGCCGGATTCCCCGATGTATACCGTCGTAGACGTGACAACCTCCTCACGGATCGCGTCAATCGGCGGATTTGTAACCTGTGCAAACCGCTGCTTAAAATAATTATACAACGGCTGTGGCTGAACGCTGAGAGCGGCAAGCGGCGTATCATGTCCCATCGCTGCAATTGGCTCCCCTCCATTTTTCGCCATCGGCAATATGGAAGACCGGACCTCCTCGTACGTATATCCAAACGCCTTCTGAAGACAAAGACTCTCTTTTGAATCATAACAATCAATGCGCTTGTTCGGTATTGTGAGATCTTTTAAATTGACAAGGTTCGTATCCAGCCATTCACCATAAGGCTGCCGGGACGCATACCTCTCTTTCAGTTCATCGTCGTCAATCAGCTCACCCTTAACCGTATCCACAAGAAGCATCTTGCCGGGACGCAGCCGGTCTTTTTTGATAACATGCTCCTCACGGATGGGCATAACTCCCACCTCAGACGATAGAATAAGCTGGTCATCGTCAGTAATGTAATAACGGGACGGGCGGAGTCCGTTCCGGTCCAACACGGCTCCCATTATATCTCCATCCGAAAACAAGATCGAGGCGGGCCCATCCCACGGCTCCATCATCGTTGCATAGTACTGGTAAAAATCCTTTTTCCGGTCACTGATATAGCGGTTATTCGCCCACGGCTCCGGGATCGTAATCATCACGGCAAGAGGAAGTTCCATTCCGCTCATAACGAGAAATTCCAGCGTATTATCGAGCATCGCTGAGTCCGAACCCTCCGAATTGACGACAGGAAGTACTTTGTGAAGTTCCCCGGTCAGCTGGCCGGATTCCATCGTCTCTTCGCGGGCAAGCATCTTATCGGCATTGCCCCGGATCGTATTGATCTCGCCGTTATGGACGATCAGACGGTTCGGGTGGGCGCGCTGCCAGCTCGGCTGTGTATTTGTACTAAACCGGGAATGAACGACCGCGATAGCCGATTCATAATCCACATCCTGCAAATCATCAAAAAACAACCGCAGCTGGGATACGAGGAACATTCCCTTGTAAACGATCGTACGGCTGGACAGGGAAACTACATACGTATTTTCATTGGATTGCTCAAATACCCGGCGGGCGATGTAAAGCCTGCGGTCAAACGCCAGTCCCTTCTCCACATCTGACGGCTTCCGTATAAAGCACTGCATAATATAAGGCATACACTCAACCGCCGCTTTCCCGAGAATATCCGGCGCAATCGGCACCCTGCGCCAGCCAAGAAATTCAAGCCCCTCCTTATCCACGATCGTCTCAAACATTTTCTTTGCCTGGTTCCTCTTCAATTCATCCTGCGGGAAAAAGAACATACCGACTCCGTACTCCCGCTCTCCTCCCAGATCAATTCCCATCTCCCTGGTCACCTTCTGAAAGAAACTATGACAGATCTGAAGCATAATGCCCACGCCGTCCCCAGTCTTTCCCTCACCGTCTTTCCCGGCTCTGTGTTCCAAATGCGCTACAATCTCCAGTGCATTTTTCACGGTATCATGTGTCTTTTTCCCCTTTATATTCACGATGGCCCCAATCCCACAGTTGTCATGTTCAAAGCTCGGATCATACATGCCTATAGCTTTTCGTCTTACCTCTTCTGCATAATTGCCGCTCATTTACATCCTCCATTCCTGCACGCCACCCGCTCCTGACACTGGACACGCGCATCTTATTTTTATATCCGTTCGCTGTTCCCCGGCGAACTTCCCTTGACACCGTTACATAGCCGCTGCCAAGAAAAAAAGTGTCAGAAAGAAACACTACGGGTATGTATTTCTTTTCCGACACCTTTGTCTGGCAGTATTATATAACACATTGCGGGAATAAGCAAGTATTTTTTTTATTTTTAAAGAAAATATATTTTCACTTCAGAATTTGGTTAAAATTGCCGATATATAATATTATGACATGATACCAGAACCAAGAAGCGCCATTCATGGTATCCGCCGGGGTAAAATGCTTTTGCCCCCGTCACATGTAAGCAATAAATACTGGTGGTGAATATATGATAAAACGGTTTTATGTACGTACAAGTTCCCTGCGCGAGGGGATGAAAATTGACCAGTCCATTAAGGACCGTATGGACCGCACCCTGATCGCCCGCGGTACATATTTGGACTCTTTTACGATAGAAGGTTTAAAAAAACGTGGTGTAACCGGTGTTTATATTCAGGAGGGCGAGGAGGATCCGGAACCGGAAAAATTGGAATCCCTTCCTCCCGTAGCGGCAAAAAATATCGAAAAGCTCCGGACGCAGGATCCGGCGAAGGTCAGGCTTTCCGAAAGCGTAAAAAAAAGGGTATCCGAGGGAATCCAGTATCTCTACAACAATTCCGATTCCGACCAATTTATCGATACTTCAAATAAGATTACAGACGATCTTATGAAAGCCATTAACGACAACGATGCCCTCGCCGTTGATATCAGCGCACTAAAAACGAGCGATGAGTACACCTTTAAGCACAGTGTAGATGTCGCCACTCTTTCCATGATTATTGCCAGGAAACAAGGACTTCCACAAGAAGATGTGTACCAGATTGGCATTGCCGGACTGCTTCATGATATGGGTAAATCAAAAATCCCAAATGAAATATTGAATAAACCGGCACGGCTCAGCGACGAAGAATTTGCCATTATGAAGCAGCATTCGACGCTTGGCTTTGAAATACTAAAAGACAAAAAAGAATTTGGCATATCTATTTCACTGGCTGTTTTGCAGCACCATGAAAAAATGAACGGCAAAGGATATCCATTCGGCTGTAAGGCCAAACAAATATGCCCCTATGCCAAAATCCTTTCCGTGACCGATGTTTATGACGCCCTGGTGACAGAGCGTCCGTATAAAAAATCATTTTCCCAGCGCACGGCGGTGGAAATGATTATGTCAATGACGGAGGAACTGGACGTAACAGCGATGCGGAGCTTTTTAGAAAGCGTCATACTGTATCCTGTTGACTCCACCGTAAAGCTCAGTAACGGTGAAAATGCCCGCGTCGTCAAAAACAATAAACATTCCGTTTTACGCCCTACGGTAGTCGGATTGACGACGGGAAAAGTATATGACCTGACGCACGACATTGATTGCGCCAATGTCATTATTCTCTAAAAAAACTCAAAACCAGTAAGAAGCCTGCTTCCCAATTGGTTTTGAGTTTTTATTTTAAGTCCATCGGTGTTCCCTCACAGGGTACAATTTCTCTCTCCGCCCGGTCTATCTGTTTTTCGCCACCTCCATTTTAGGAAGAAGCGGCGCCATCGTATCTGCGTCCCACAAAAATACACAAGACGAATATGCTCCTGTATCCCACGCTGCCGGCATTGATATTCTACGGTACTCATTTGCGCCCAGCTCAATAACCTGTTCTGTCACATCAGCCATGCCGCCGTCATCGTCATATGCCGTCCACACAGCGCGCACCTTTTTGCCCTGCGCATTATTCGAAACACAAAGTCCCAGATTGCCATTTGAAATGCCCGCATAAGCCGTAAACGGCTCCTCCGCACCAGCTGTTCCCGCCGCATTTACTGAGACGTGTAAAATGATTTCATTCGAAACAATGGAACCATCTGCCGAAGCTGCAAATATTTTCAACAGCTTCCCTTTCGCTTGATCTGGTACCGTCAGCACCCCATCACTGGAAATAGCGGCATCCATCTGTTCGCCGCCAGCGGCATCTGCCACGTGCCATAAAACTTCTCCCGCCTCTCCGGAAGGTGTCGTATATGTCGCCCCAAAAGCTATTTTATCACCGGCATAAACCCGCTGTTCCGTATTGGCATCCGTCGTTATCTGTATGCGGTCACCCATCGTAAACTGCACGGTAACGGATTCATCTTTATCCAGATCAAGTGCAATATATGCCTTATTGTGGTTATTGTAGCGGATTGCCTGCTTGGAGCCATGAATGTACGCCCCGCTCCAGGCTGGTCCACACGAAAGCGCAATGTTATTATTGTCCTCATTCGATGTAACTGTAACCGTAGCCTGATTTGCATCCACATCCCACGCAATCTGGTTCACCTCTGCATTACATCTCGCCCGCAGCCCAGTAATACTTCCGCTGCGGAGTGTGTCCAGAAGAGCCGGCAATATTTCGATCTCCCCGGTATTTGAGTAGAGAAGCGACTCATTAACTGCACCCATGATTCCAAATGCAGAATCTGTACAATAAGTAGAACTATGATTGTTGTTATGAGACGTCATCATCGAACTATACTGATAATTGTTTGTCATCAGGTAGCGCAGCACCGCATCCAAACTCTCGGAATCCTTGAGTCTGGCGGCAACGAGCGCCTTATGCGTAGGCCCGTGGGACTCAGATGCCTCTTTACCCCCATACGCTGCCGAGCGCAATGCCATCGCCTTCCATATGCCTTCGCGCAAATTCTCATCCGTCTGTGTCTCATAGCCAGGCCATGCAGGATAGGCATGGCTCACATGCCTGTGCTGATGTTTTTCGCCTAAATTCTCTGTCGCCCACTCCTTCAACTCTCCCGAATCCGCATACAAATACTCAGGAATTTTACCCTCAAAATCGTTCCATTTCTCCAACTTCTCCGCGGAGTCCGAAAGCTTTAATTTATCCAATACCGCCCTCGCCATAAATAACGTATCGTGGGATGCCGAAATATCCATTGTTGTATTATATGCCAGGGCATAAATAGAATTATCCGCCGTTCCTGCCGGTGAATTTTCCGGTGAATATCCCGGTGTAAACAAATATTTTGCCCCCGTATCCCCGGCCGCGATAGCTTCCGATAACGTTGTCCCGTCATCCAGATGGATTTCGCCGCTTCCATCCGTATAATAACGGTCATCCACATACTGAAGCCAGAAATTCATCGTCTTGTCAAGCATCGGATATAAAATATCTTCCAATAACTTCATTTTACCAGTGCTGCGAATCCGCTCCACATCGTCATCTGACCAGTCAAGAACATGCTGGTTTCTCTCCAGGTCAATATCCTTCCCAAGCGGAATCTCCCGGTCGCCATAGCACTGCCAATATTCAAAAATCGGAATAATGAGCCAGTCCGTAATTCCATTTACATAAATATGCGGATATCCATCTATAAAATGGTAGCTGCCCGCCTGCCCGGTTCCATCCACACGCGGCGGCGCCTTGATCGCATCGGTCATCCCGTATACATTTTCTGCATCGGTTTCCCAATCCGCCACCATGCGGACGATAAAATTAATATAACCCTCGCTTGCCCCATCCATATTTCCCGTATTCATTCCGGAAACCTGAAGATTCGTATTGGCATCAAGCGTAAAATCCCCGCTCCAGTCCGGTTTCCATGCTCCCGTCCAGATCGCGCCAAGCCGGGTCGTATGATAACCGCTCGCACAGATCAGGCCAAACCGTCCGTTGTTGTATATCCTCTCAAGAAACGCTTTATTGATTTCTGATTTATCACTATTCTGCTGTCGGATCAGCTCCGTATTCGTCAGCTCACGGTCCGCCTTTTCTTCCTCGGTCTGGCACAAATCAATGCGTACCTTATCAAACATTCCCCCATGAATTTGCACATGTGGTTCCAGCAATTTCTTATAAGAATCCCCGTTGCTCTTAATGTCATATTTTGCAACAACCGCATCAATCTCACTGACCAGACGGTCGTACAGCAGGCTCTTCACATCGTCGACGCTGCTGCATCCGTCATCCTGGCGGTCAACCTTCGTAATAAGCATAACCGACTTTGTACCGGTAATGGTGATTTTCGGATCCCTGGCATCCGTGATGGAACCGGAACCAAAACCATTCATATTTGTAATCGTACGCGTATCGGCCGCATAATCAATCGTTCCATCTGTCACGATACGTGTCGCCGATCCCCAGCCTCCATCGGCAAAGAGAGTCTTTTCGCGGTTCTTATTTCCCTTTCTGTTCTGGTCTGCATACTTGCCAACCATGCCGATCGTATATCCATTTGCATCCTCAGTGACGATATAGTCTGAATCCGGGCGCGGGTTTACCGTTCCCTGGTTTCTCATCTCAACCATATGATCTACACTTAACGTAATATCCAGGTCCTGATTGTCCGGAGCCTCAATAAAAGTTACGATGACATTATCACTTCGGGAGGCAAAAGAACGCCGGTTCCACTCATTTCCCTCTTCGTCCTTCCACTGCGCTCCGACCTCACCCGTCTCGTAATTGGTATAACGATTGTAGCGATTTGTATTTTCCTCCGTAAAACGGTTATTTTTGATCCGATACTGGCTGGCTGGCTGGTATGGCCGCGACCATGTGGTGCCCCAGCCCGTTCCATATGTATCGGAGGCATACTTCCCCACTGCCCCGATCCAAGGAAAATCACTTGTACCCGCACGGTTGACCGCGCCCTTCCGCTGCTCGTCAAGAATGCTGCTGATCTTTGGCGTCTCAAATAAATCAACCGCATCCGTAACAATCTTTGTATTGTTAAAAATAAATACATCTTCATCCGGGTCACAGCTCTCGATAAATGCGATCTCGCCATTCGCAGTTACGGATCCCTCCCGCCATGACTCCTTTTTTGTACTCTTCTCAATCGTCGCATATGTATTTTCGTTAAATCCCAGCGCCCCGTTCAGGCCATATTTCCATTCTGACGTTTCCGCATGGGCTTTCATCCGCGAAACAAAAGAAACTGTCATGAGCGACGCCGCAACCAAAACCGCACTCCCCAAAATTAATTTAGAAATTCGTTTCATATTTTACCTCATTCCTGCGCTGCTTTTGCGCATAACCGATGTTTTGTTCACTTTGCTTTATTTGCATCCATCCGTCAACGCACCTTTACTTTGACGGCCTTAGAATTCTTTCCCGCAATTTTCTTTTTGCCGGAAAGCCGGTATGCACTTACTTTTATATAACATATCTTGCCCTTCTTCATGCCTGTTAGCGTCACCTGTTTTTTAGCGCCGCCCTTGACAGTCCGGACCACCTTGTACTTACCATTTTTTTTCGAAGCCGTGCGGATCAAATATCCTTTTGCACCCTTTACCTTTTTCCATGTGACCTTAACCTTTTTCTTGCCCTTCGCCTTTGCTTTCACACCGGCTGGCGCAGCCAGCTTTTTCTTTGTGTTCGATTTCGAAACGGCAGGTGGCGCCGGTTTCGGATCTGCCGGTTTTACCGTCCCCGCTGGTGCATCACTTGAATCCTGCAGAAAGCGGAACTGGTTCACCGTTTGTCCCTTTTCCGATGCCACAACAAGTGTATAGATTCCCTGAACCAGCTGCTTTTTTACTGGAAACGAAAAAGAAACCGTCCCATTTACCGTGTACTGGTTCATATAAACAAGTGATTTCTTATTTGCCGTGATATCACCCACAGCCCCCTGAATCCCCGGGGCATAACAGATAACAGATATTTCCTTTCCATTTAATTCGGAATCTGAAACGGTAACCGCCACCGTGGCATTCTGCGCATTGGGAGTCACTGTCACGGAAGTGCTGCCCGCTTTTGCACCGCTGGCAAACAATAACGTCAAACCTGACAAAAACAGCAGTGCAAACAAATACCATCCCATTTTTTGTCGCATAAGCTTAATTCCCCCTTCTTGGTTATTAAATATTGTGTATAATTGTAACAAATTCAGCCGCTATCATCCATGACTTATTAAGATTATCTTTTGATAAATTATGTTCATAAAATAAGGAAAAGCAAAAAAATCGGTTTATGCATAAAAAGAGCTGCCTGCACCGACGAAGTCCATCGCCGGTAAGACAGCTCCAACATATACAACTATACTATCACTATTTCTTCAAAACAACAGACGTAATAGTCAGGAAGCAACTTTCCGCATCGTTTTTAAATATTTTGAATTTTGCAACAGAACTTCCTTTTTTCTGCAGCTCAGCTGCATATTTCTGAAGTCCGTCGCCGGCTGCGAATTTGCCACCCCATGCAATTTCCTCATCTGCACTTGAATCCGTATATTGCACCGCATGGCCAAAACCGCCTTCCGTGGCATCTTTATACGTAAACTCAATGGATGAAAATTCTCCTTGCACATCACCCGGAATGTTAAACCATACTCCCGGATACTGTGAATTATATTCCAGTGTGACGCTTCCATCTTCATTAAATTGAGTAGTAGCACCACCCTCTCCTTTTACAGAATCTGCGTCAAGCTTCACGGAATATTCTGTCTTATCCGCATTCCAGCCTACATTGCCGCCCGGATCAGTTGGTCCCCCAATATCAGGAGTCTCTGAACCAGGTGTCTCTACACCAGGTGTCTCTACACCTGCTCCTCCACCAATATCATCTCCATACCTTACCCAGATACCTGTGATAATGGTTCCATCAAGCGATGCTCCATATGTGTAAGCCTTTAACAACAGATTTACTCCGACCATATCGTCAGATCCATCGTGATTGGTGTGCTCCAGAATCGTCTGCAACTGGAAGGACTCTCCTTTTTTAAATGCTTCTGTATTTCCAGCCTCTTGGCCAATTCCTACTGATGAAGAAGTGTAGTAATACTGGTTTGTCACAGTCGCACCTGTCGCATTGGAAAGCCAGAAACGGAATCCTTCGGATTCTGCTGGAAGAGATCCACGCACAAGCACTTCGATTTTCTCTCCGATATTCTCAAGTGATTTCGGAAGCGGAACAGTAGCAAGTTCAATGTCTGACAGGACAATCTGTCCGCCTGACTCTAAATAGTCGCTTGCATCACCAGACCACTGAGAAAGATCCAGCCTCTGCCAGCCATTTCCAGCCGGTGTATATGCATCTGGTGTCGGCGTCGGTTTATCTGTCGGAACTGGCGTCGGTGTCTTCGGCGGCTTTGGTGTCTGTGTTCTTTTCGGCGGCTGCTCTGATGGTGCCACACTCGGTGCTGCCGAAGTATTCGGTGCTCCCGATGCGTTTGGCCCTGCCGAAGTATTCGGAGCCGTTGACGTACTTGGCGCAGTAGAAGTGGTTACTGCTGGCGCTGTTGACGTCTTAGGTGCTACTGAATTTTTCTTAACCGTCACTTTTACTGTTCCCAGCTTACGTGTCTTCTTACCCTTCTTCTCACTTACCGTAATGTTTGTTTTTCCTGCTTTTTTCGCAGTTACAACACCTTTTTTGCTGACTTTGGCAATCGAAGCTTTTTTACTTTTGAATGTATATTTTGCTTTTTTTGCCTTGTTCTTAATTTTAATGGTTTTTTCTTACCAACTGTAATCGTCAGCTTTTTAGTTGATAATTGGCTTTTTTTGGCAGCCTGGGCATCTGCGCCAGGTACACTTGCCACAGTAAGAGCAAAAGCCATAACTACAGCAATGCGCTTACCCCATCTGGTCTTTAAACTACTCATAATACCCTCCTTAAGTATTTGTTTTTAGCTAACTATAATAGCTACTTATAGCTTATCACAAAATAAGTAAAAAAGCAACCGTTATTTGATGCTTAGTAGAGCGGATACTTATCCGTCAGCGTTTTTACAATTTCCATAGCTTTCGGCTTATTCGCATCTACATCCTCAATCAGCATCGCAATTGCTTCTGCAATCTGGTCCATGTCATCTGTGTTCATGCCCCTCGTCGTCACTGCTGCCGTACCAAGACGGATGCCGCTCGTTACAAACGGACTCTGCGGATCATTCGGAATCGTATTTTTATTCGCCGTAATATTTGCCTCGTCGAGCCATGCCTCCACCTGTTTTCCGGTCAGTCCTTTCTTCACGAGATCCACTAACATCAGATGGTTGTCCGTACCGCCCGATACAATATCGATTCCGCGGTTCATCAACCCTTTACTGAGCGCCTGGGCATTGTCCACAATATTTTTTCCATACTCCTTAAAGCTCGGATCTAACGCCTCTTTAAAACAAACTGCCTTGGCCGCGATGACATGCATAAGAGGCCCGCCCTGAATACCGGGGAATATAGATTTATTTAATTTGTATTCGGTTGCAAATTCCTCGCTGGAAAGAATCATTCCGCCTCTTGGACCGCGAAGCGTCTTATGGGTCGTCGTCGTTGTGACATGTGCATACGGAATTGGGCTCTCATGCACTCCTGCCGCGATCAGACCGGCAATGTGCGCCATGTCCACCATAAGGAATGCCCCTACCTCATCGGCAATCTCACGAAATCTCTTGAAATCAATTTTACGGCAGTACGCACTTGCCCCGGCAATAATCATTTTCGGCCGGCATTCCTTAGCAATCCTCTCAACGGCCTCATAGTCAATAAATCCCTCGTCATTTACACCGTACGGCACAATATTGTAATACGTACCGGAGATGTTAGCAGGACTTCCATGTGACAGGTGGCCGCCGTGGTCAAGATTCATGCCCATCACAGTTTCACCCGGCTTTACAAGGGCAAAAAACACTGCCATATTTGCCTGGGCCCCTGAGTGCGGCTGCACATTGGCATACGTACACTGAAATAACTCCTTCGCACGGTCCCTGGCAAGGTCCTCGACCATGTCCACGTACTGGCATCCGCCGTAATAGCGCTTTCCCGGATACCCTTCCGCATATTTATTTGTGCATGTGCTTCCCATTGCCGCCATAACAGCCTTACTGACAAAATTCTCGGAAGCAATCAGCTCAATATGGTCATTTTGCCTGCCGGTTTCCAGCTCCATCGCCTTTGCTATTTCCGGATCCGCCTTCACAATTTCTTCAAATGAATACATAATTTATCTCCTTTTCCATTTATAATATTATACATTATCAATTGATTTTCCTATATCATTCCGCATATATTTATTCTCAAAGGAAACCCACTCCGTCGCCGCATATGCATTTTTTCTAGCCTCAAGCAAATTCCCGCCCTTGGCCGTCACACCAAGCACACGTCCGCCATTCGTAACCATCCGGCCACCGTCAAGCTTTGTGCCGGCATGAAATACATAATAATCCTCTTTGCCGTCAAAGTTCTCTAAGCCAGTGATCACCTTCCCTTTCTCATAGCTTTCCGGATAACCATCGGAAGCGAGTATGACACAGACTGCCGCGTTGTCTTCAAATTGCAGGTCTATTTTGTCCAATGCCCCGTCAATACATGCGTTCATTACATCCAAAATGTCATTTTTCATCCGCGGCAGAACAACCTGTGCTTCCGGATCTCCGAATCTTGCGTTGTACTCGAGCACTTTCGGGCCGTCTTCCGTCAGCATTAGTCCGACAAATAGAATTCCGACAAAATCCCTGCCCTCTGCTTTCATCGCGTCCATCGTCGGCTGGTAAATGGTTTCTTCACAATATTTCTGAATCTTTTCATCATAGAACGGACTCGGTGAAAAGGTTCCCATTCCTCCGGTATTCAACCCCTCATCGTTGTCCTTGGCGCGCTTGTGGTCCTGTGCACTCGTCATCGGCTTAATATGGCTTCCATCACAATAACACAACACCGATACTTCCGGCCCCGTCATAAACTCCTCTACCACAATCCGGTTGCCCGCATCGCCAAACTGCTTATCGAGCATTAATGTCTTAACCGCATCCTTTGCCTCATCCATCGTATTACAAATTAGGGCGCCTTTGCCGAGAGCCAGTCCATCTGCCTTGAGCACGACAGGGAATTTCACTGTTTCCAAATAAGAAAGGGCGTCCTCCGGACTGTCAAAATTCTCATAAGCTGCCGTTGGTATCCCATATTTTTTCATCAAATCCTTGGAAAATACTTTGCTTCCCTCAATCACCGCCGCATTTTTCCGGGGCCCAAATACCCGGAGCCCACGCTTTTCAAATACATCCACTACGCCGCCTACGAGCGGCTCGTCCATACCGATAATCGTAAGGCCGACCGACTTTTCTTCTGCGAAATCTGCCAGACGGTCAAATTCCATCGCACCTATATCCACACACTGTGCAACACTGGCGATACCGGCATTCCCAGGGGCACAGTAAATGTTGTCCGCCTGCCCGCTCTTCGCAACGCTAACGGCAATCGCATGTTCACGCCCGCCACTGCCTACAATTAGTACATTCATATCCTAATCCTCCTTCTTTTACGATTGTATTACCTTCTTAACAATTCCGCCTTCTATCACAAGTCTCCCATTTGCTATATCATCAATTGCCTGGGGAAGCAAAATCCATTCGGCCTGCTCCATCACCCGCCGCTGGAGCTTCTCGGGCGTATCATCCGGCAAAACGTTTACTGCCTTCTGGGAAATGATCGGGCCGCCATCTGCGATCTCATTCACAAAGTGCACAGTAGCGCCAGTCACCTTATTTCCCCTGGCAAGTACGCTCTCGTGTACCTTGAGCCCATAATATCCAGGTCCGCAGTGGGATGGAATCAGGGACGGGTGAATATTTATCATTCTCCCCTCATAGTGCTTCACAAAATTCTCCGGCAAAATCACGAGAAATCCTGCAAGCACAACAAGATCTATACGATGGCTTTCCAGACACCGGATCATCGCTTCTCCATATTGTTCCCTTGTAGAAAATTGCTTCGGTACGAGTACTTCCCGGCTTATTCCCTTTTTAGAAGCTCTCTCCAGCGCATAAGCCCCCGGCTTATTGCTGACTACCAATTCCAAAGAAGCATTTGTAATGCTCCCCGTCTCAAAACAGTCTATAATTGCCTGGAGATTCGTACCACCGCCTGACACAAGTACTGCGATCTTTGTCATTCCACATTCATCCTTTCCTTAACAGGCCTTCTCTCTACTGAAGCGTTATTCCTTTATCACCGGCTACCACTTCCCCGATAACATACGGAGTCTCTCCCGCCCCACGGATCGCCTGGACAACAGTATCTACCTCTTTCTTGTCCACCGCGGTAACCATACCAATTCCCATATTGTATGTATTGTACATCGCTTCCTCCGCCACATTTCCATCCTTAGCAAGCATTTGGAAAATAGGAGGAATTACAAAACTGTTCTTGTCGATTACGGCATGCATGCCGTCTTTGAGCATACGGGGAATATTTTCATAGAAACCTCCCCCGGTTATGTGGCTGCACGCTTTTACTGCCACACCGGCATCCCGGATAGCCCGCAGCGCCCTTACATATATTTTTGTCGGGGTAAGAAGCGTCTCACCGAGTGTTCCTGAAAGGCACTCATAAGAGCGGCTAAGTGCATCCTTACTCATGGCAAATACCTGGCGCACAAGAGAATAGCCGTTGCTGTGTATGCCTGATGAAGCAATACCTACGAGGACATCTCCCGCCTTCAGCTCCTGCCCGGTAATCATGTCCTTTTTGTCCACGATCCCCACTGCAAATCCAGCTAAATCGTACTCATCCACAGGATAAAATCCAGGCATCTCAGCCGTCTCCCCACCTATGAGAGCTGCGCCGGACTGACGGCATCCCTCCGTCACTCCTCTCACAATATTCGCAATTTTCTCCGGCTGGTTCTTTCCACAGGCAATATAATCCAGGAAAAATAATGGTTCCCCGCCGGCACAGGCGATATCATTTACGCACATTGCCACGCAGTCAATCCCGATCGTATCATGTTTGTCAAGAAGAAACGCCAGTTTCAATTTGGTTCCCACACCGTCGGTTCCGGATACCAACGTCGGCTCTTCCATTCCCATAAACCCTTTCATCGAAAAGGCGCCTGAAAAACCTCCAATATCTGTCAGTACTTCCGGCCGCATCGTGGATTCAATATGTTCCTTCATAAGTGCAACAGCCCGATATCCTGCCTCAATATCAACTCCTGCTTGCTTGTAGTCCATGATCTTCATACCTCCGTTATTTTGTTTGTTATACCTTTGCCATTATATCACATTTTTTTTGAATATACAAATTGAACTACAACTTTTTTGATTTTCTTCTTTTCAGCGGGTTCTTTTTCTGTTACAATAGTCTCGACAATGGAAATTACATGCACAAGACTGGAGGATAACCAAATGGAAACAAAAGGGACGTTATTATCTTATCGCCCGGACGTGCGGGTAGTGGACGCAACCATTCGCGACGGCGGGCTCGTCAACGATTTTCGGTTTACCGATGAATTTGTAAAAAAACTTTACCAGGCTAATATCAAGGCCGGTGTTGATTATATGGAGTTTGGCTACAAGGCGTCAAAAGATATATTCCCGGAAGCGGACTTCGGACCTTGGAAATTCTGTAGGGAAGAAAGCATCCGGAAAATCGTCGGCGACAACGACAGCGATATGAAGATTGCAGTGATGGCAGATGTCGGAAGAACGGATTTCCGCCGTGATATTATAGATAAAAGCGACAGCGTCATTGACCTCATACGGATTGCCACATATATTAACACCATTCCGGCTGCGATTGAAATGGTAGAGTACTGCCACGAAAAAGGGTACGAGACCACCATTCACATCATGGCTATTTCCAGCGACAATGACACGGATATCGAAGAGGCGCTTGACTTAATCGGGCAGAGTTCTGTGGACGGCATCTATATCGTGGACAGCTATGGGGCTATCTACCCGGAACAGATGCGGAAGCTGGCGGATAAATATCTCTTTTTCGCTGATAAATACGATAAGTTTGTCGGTATCCACGCCCACAACAACCAGCAGCTTGCATTCGCCAATACAATTGAAGCGCTTTCCAAGGGTGTAAGCTATTTGGATGTGACTGTCAGCGGCATGGGACGGGGAGCTGGAAACTGTGCAAGCGAACTGCTTCTTGGATTTTTGAAAAATCCGAAATATAACATACTTCCGATTTTGGACATACTGGAACACGAGATTGTTCCACTAAAAGAAAATGGCATGATCTGGGGATATGATGTTCCTTACCTGTTGACCGGACAGCTAAACCAGCATCCTCGCCCGGCCATTGCAGCCACAAAGGAGCGGCGCACGGATTACCGGAATTTTTATGTAGATTTAGTTGATTATAAATAATTACGGGCGTTGCAGCCACAAAGGAGCGGCGCACGGATTACCGGAATTTTTATGTAGATTT
>CAJTZF010000005.1:0-96301 GCA_910584245.1 uncultured Eubacterium sp. | reverse complement strand
GCGTTGCAGCCACAAAGGAGCGGCGCACGGATTACCGGAATTTTTATGTAGATTTAGTTGATTATAAATAATTACGGGCGTTGCAGCCACAAAGGAGCGGCGCACGGATTACCGGAATTTTTATGTAGATTTAGTTGATTATAAATAATTACGGGCGTTGCAGCCACAAAGGAGCGGCGCACGGATTACCGGAATTTTTATGTAGATTTCGTTGATTATAAATAATTATGTGGTGAGGTCAAAGAGGGTGCCCTGCACCCTCTTCTGAGTCTATAATTTCTTTCACACTACCTTGGGAAAGTTCCCTCATTACTTCTCTCTCTGCCTCTTCTTTGAAATTCTCAATCGTCTCCTGGTTCAGAATAGGGAGCTCCTCTAACGATTCAATACCGAAATACCGCAAGAACTCTTCCGTCGTAGCAAATAACAGCGGCCGTCCCGGGGCGTCGAGCCGTCCCGCCTCACAGATCAAATTGTATTCAATTAATTTATTGACCGCATGGTCGCACTTGACACCCCGGATCTTTTCGATTTCCAGCCGTGTAATTGGCTGTTTATAAGCAATGATCGACAGCGTTTCCAACATCACATCTGTGAGTACATGTTTTTTGGGCACATGCGCAACTTTAATCAGATATTCATACATCTCCGGTTTTGTACAGAGCTGAAAAGACCCATCCAGCTCAATAATACGGATTCCCCGGTCACCCTCCTCATAACGGGTCATCATATTCCGAATCAGACGCCGTATCGTATCCTCGTCGTGTTCAACAGCCGCCGCGATTCTCTCAACCTCGACCGCCTCCCCCATCGTAAATAAAATTGCTTCTATGACCGCTTCCAATTCTTTTATATTCACCATCTATTCCTCCACATACGTAATCCGGATATCATCAAACAATTTTTCCTGAATGATCGAGAGCTTTCCCATCTTCATCATCTCTAAAATACCGAGAAATGTAACGATCACATACGTCTTTCCCCTGCCCTTTTCCAAGAGCTTCCGAAAGCGGAACGTACGATGCTTTCTCGCATACTCACCCAAAAATACGATATGATCCTCGAGACTGATCTCCTCTTTCTCAATTTCACCAAACTTGCTTCGAATCGGATCAATCTTTTCTATCTGCTTTTTCATAACCGAATGAAAAATACCCTGCAGCTTCGCCAGCGTAATATCGCTTAACAATTCCTCGATCGGAACATCCTCTTTAAAATCCAGTATTTCGTCTGGAATAGTAGGCTCCTTAAACAGCATTCTACCGGCGTCAATCTGCCTGTCCTTTAATTCAAAGGACGCATATTTATACATCTTGTATTCAAGAATACGCTCTACCAGTTCCTGCCTTGGATCCTCATACTCTTCCTCTTCTTCCTCCTCCGGCGGCAAAAGCATTTTGGACTTAATACGAACAAGCGTCGCCGCCATCACAAGAAACTCACTCATCACATCCATATCCTTGGCATCCATCTGGCTCACATAATCCAAATACTGCTCGGTAATGAGAACGATGGGAATATCATAAATATCCACTTTATTTTTTTCAATCAAATGAAGCAGCAAATCCAAGGGGCCCTCAAAGACCTCAAGCTTTACAGGTATTCCCACGATCTCACTTCCCTTCCTTTTTCGTTACTGGTTTCCAAAAGAAAGGTATGCGCACACGGTGTGAACTACACAGTAAATCCGCTTACACTTTCCTCTATTTTATTGGAAACAGCCAAAAGATCCTCCGACGCATCGGTTACATCCTTTATCATATTGTTGAGCATCTCCGTCGACGAAAGTATTTCTTTCGTACCAGACGCATTATCCGAAGCAATCTCTGACAGCTTCTTCACAACATTTACGACAGAAAGCCTCTCCTCGTCCATACTTCTCACTGTATCATAGATTGTTGTTACCCCGCGTTTCGTCACTTCGATATTTTCATAAATTTCAGCGAACTGGTCTTCTGTATAGGAGAGCTGGCGGCTCTGCTCTAACATAATCTCTTTCATCTTATGCATCGTCTCCACTGCATTATTGGACTCCTCAATCAGGGATACGATAATACTATCAATTTGTCTCGCTGAATCATTGGACTGTTCCGCCAGCTTTTGAATCTGGCTCGCCACTACTGCAAATCCCTTTCCCTGCTCCCCGGCACGCGCCGCCTCAATCGAAGCGTTCAGGGACAACATGTTCGTCTCCTCTGCAATCGAAGTAATGAGCTGGGCCGCATCTTTAATTTGCATCGCCGATTTATTTGTAGATATCGTCTGCGCGCTAATCTCATCAATTACTCTTTCGGTATCGTCACTCACTTTTGACAAACCTCTCACCGTATCACGCATTTCTTCGCTTGTCTTCTGTATACTGCCGGCATATCCGCTCAACGTCTCCGTCTCGCTCATCGTCTGCTTAATCGTCTCTCCAATATGAAGCACGCTTCCCACTGTCTGATTCGTATCGGTTGCCTGCTGTATTGAACTCTCCGAAATATCATTAATGGCTTTTTCCACTTTTTCGACCGTGCCTCTTGTGACATCAGAACCCGTATGTAATTTCTCAGAAGTATGTAACAGCTGCTCACTCTTCTCTTTCATTAATGTGACGGCGCCACTTACTGTATCGGTCAAATAAAAGGTAGCCTTTGCAATCATCCCCACCTCGTCGCTGCGCGAGCTGTACGTATCCAGATTGTGCCGAAGGGTCAGATCCAACGTTCCGATTTCCCGAATCATCTGTGCCACCCTGACAATATCCTTGGCAATAAGCTTTCCTGCCACCCATACGCCGACGGAAATGAGCAGTAAAAGAATGCCGCACACCACAAGCAGAAGAACTGTTATCCGGTCAACCGGTGCAAAGGAAACATCCTTGTCCGTCAAAATAACGAGCACCCAGTTCCTCTCCGGCATATACTGGTACACCGCGAGCATATCCTTTCCACCCTCTGTGTATTCATACGAAGCCTCCGTTCCCTGTCCATTCTGCGCAAGCTCAATCACCTTTGATACGTTTTCTTCCTGAATCTCCGTACCTATTTTCGCCTCATCCGCACAGAAAATATAAGTACCCTTCGCCGCGTCTAACAGCATATAATCCGTCTTACTTGCGCCCTCGCCCGATAGGGCATCCAATGTATTTCTAAGTTCCTCTGCATAAACTGCCGCCCCGACATATCCGAGAGGCTTGTCCCCCTCATACAGAGGATAGTACATGGAAACAACTTGCTTTTCCGTCGTCGGAGATAACATAATACCCGTATTCAATATCCCCTTCGTACCAAAAACGGAATCCCTCAGCTGCTTCAGGCTGTCCCCCTCGCGGAGTGTCTTGCCGATCGGCCCCTTCACGAACGAAACTAAAACCTTCGAATTGTAATCACCCAAATAAATATTTTCCAGATTGGGATTCTCTTTTCCATAACTCTCCGTATACTGCTGGGCGGCTGCAATGGCACCGGCATCATCCGGTTTCCTGAGAGCGTCCTTTAATCCCGGGAATTGCCCATAGCCAACGAGATAAGCCTCGGTGGATGCAATATACTGCTCAATGATTTCCCCTCTTGTCTCAATCGCATCGTTTAACTCGTCCATTATCTGGGTCTCCATAACAGACGAAATTCTTGTATCCGTAATCCGCCAGAGCACAACAAGACCAAGAGTCAAAATGCTAATTACGATAATACTTATTTTGGTAGCCAGTTTCATGTTTTTCATGTGTAAACCCTCCTATTTTTAAATGAAAATGCCTCCCCCGTTATTCCATACCGGAAACGAAGGGGAGGCAACCATAGTAATTATGTGATAAAATGGCGCTTTTTTAAACCGTAAAGCCACTGACACTCTCCCCGATATTACTTGATACAGTGACGAGCTGTTCAGACGCGTCGGATACGTCCCTTACCGTCGTCTCAAGCATTTCCGTGGATGCCAGTATTTGCTCTGTGCCGGCGGCATTATCCGAAGCAATTTCGGACAGCTTCTGCACAACGTCCACGACTACAAGCCTTTCTTTATTCATATTTCTCACAGAGTCATAAATCGTCGTAATACCCTGTTTCGTCACTTCTATATTCGAGTAAATTTCAGAGAACTGTTCTTCTGTGTAGGTGAGCTGCTTGCTCTGTTCCAGCATAATATCTTTCATCTTATGCATTGTCTCCACCGCATTATTGGAATCCTCAATCAAATTCACGATGATACTGTCGATGAGTTTGGCGGAATCATTGGACTGCTCAGCAAGCTTTTGAATCTGGCTGGCAACTACCGCAAATCCTCTTCCCTGCTCACCAGCACGGGCAGCCTCGATAGAGGCGTTCAACGACAGCATATTCGTTTCTTCCGCAATAGAGGTAATCAACTGGGCCGCATCCTTGATCTTCATCGCCGATTCATTTGTAGATATCGTCTGCGCGCTGATCTCATCAATTGCCTGCTCCGTATTGCCATTTACTTCCGACAAGCCTCTCACTGTATTGCGCATTTCTTCGCTCGTTTTCTGGATGCTTCCGGCATATTCGCTCAATGTCTCCGTCTCATTCATCGTCTTCTCAATTGCCTCACCGATATGGCGGACCGTCCCGACTGCCTGCTGGGTATCGGTCGCCTGCTGGATCGTACTCTCGGCAATTTCATTAATGGCCTTCTCGACATTTTCAACAGACCCCTTCGTGATATCCGCTCCCGAATGAAGTGTCTCTGAAACATCCAACAGCTCACTGCTCTTCTCCTGGATCAACTGAACGGCATGGCTGACAGCGTCTGTCAAGTGCTGTGTGGCCTTCGCAATCATGCCCACTTCATCCTTCCTCGATCCAAACCGTTCCAATTTATGGCGAAGGGTCAAATCCAACGTTCCAATTTCATGAATCATCTGCGATACCTTCACAATATCTTTCGCAATAAACTGTCCCGATCCCCATACACCTAACGAAATAACGACCAGTATAACCGCGCAAATAATAAGAAGAAGGATCGTCATCTGATATACTGGAGCAAACGCTACCTCGCGGTCAGTCAATATAACGAGCACCCAGTCACGATCCGGCATATATTGATACAACGCCAGCATATCTTTTCCGTTTTCCACAAATTCGTGGGAAGCTGCCGCCCCGTCACTGCCCTTCGCGAGCTCAATCACTTTAGATATGTTTTCCTCCTGAATCTCAGCTCCGATCTTTTCCTGGTCTGGACAGAAAATATATGTACTTTTTGCTGCATCCAGCAGCATATAATCCGTTTTATTTTCTCCTTCTGTCATCCCATCCAGCGTATTTTTCAAATCCTGTGCATAAATTGCGCCTCCGACATAACCAAGCGGCTCATTGCCGTTATACACTGGATAATACATGGATACAACCTGCTCCCCGGTAGAGAGGGAAGCCATAATACCCGTATTCCAAATATCCTTGGAATCAAACACCTCGTCGTGCAGCTGCTTTAAGGCATCTCCCTCACGCAGCGTCTTGCCAATCGGCCCTTTCACAAAAGAAGTCAACACCTTCGTGTTGTAATCACCCAGATATACGTTCTCCAAATTTTTATTCACCTGCGCATAGCTCTCGGTATAGCTCTGTGCATTCGCGATCACAGCTGGATCGTTTGGATTTTTGAGAGCTTCTTTCAATTCCAGTGATTGTCCGAATGCAATCAAATAAGATTCCGCCTCCTGCACATACTGCTCAATAATTTTCCCGCGCGTCTTTAGAGCGTCATCCATCTCATCCATAATCTGGTCTTTCATAATTGAGGACACTTTTAAATCCGTACTCTTCCACAATACAACTAGGCCGATCGTCAAAATAGATATAACTATAATGCTTATTTTAGTCGCCAGTTTTATATTCTTCATGTTCTCTTCCTCCTATTAATAGTTTTCTAAACCGCTATCATGATATTGTTATAATTATATACCAGTTCCGCCTTTTTTGCAAGGAGATTCACTGCAAATCAATAACCGAAATTTCTGGAATATTAAAAAAACGGAGCCGGATGTGATGTGTTCCGAGTCCACGGCTGACAACCATTGCCGTACTCCCCTCCTGATACATACCGGCATCATATTGAGGGAACAGGCGCAAGGCAGGATCAATAACGCCGCCCAAAAACGGAAGCCTGGCAATACCACCGTGAACATGCCCTGAAAAAACGAGATCCGCCCCCCAGGCATGATACGCGCGGAAGTACTCCGGATTATGCGCCAGCAAGATCCGGTACGCGCCTTCGTCCGGTGCGCCGAGCTGCTCACGGAGTTCTTCCAGCGGCGGCTCCCGCCTCTGCCAGAATTTGTGGAAATAATATCTTGGGGTATTCCAGCCGTAGACAACAAGCTTCCTCCCATAAATAAAATGCTCCCGGCACTCATTATCCAACAGGGATACTCCCATTTTCCTGAGCTCCGAACAATATTCTTCATAACAGGGCATTTGTATCTCATGGTTTCCCACTGCGTAGTACACCGGACAGACGGTTAGAAGCTCCCGGCACAGGGCAAGTCCGATTTTTGCTCCTCTGCCATCCTTCACCGTCATATCACCGGCAATACAGATCAAATCGGGGTTCGTTTTCCGAACGTGGCTAAGCAGCCGCCCATTTTCCTTTCCAAATGAGGCGCCGTGGAGATCGGCCAGCAAAAGAATCCGGACCGGCTTTTGCTCCATATGGGAAGAACCCGGAACTTTAGTTCTTTTTACAGTTCCATTTTTCCCACAACCGGGTATTGAAATGGAGTAATACTCTTTTTTGAGAAAAAAGTTCAAACAATATCCATACACGAGCAACAACGCCAACGCAGTTATGCCGATCACTGCAATATACATAACGACTGCCTCACTCCTCTTCCTCGTCCTGCTCCGCAAATGCTATATTAGTGCCGTGGTCCGCCACGCGCTCCAGATTGCTTAATAGATCTGAAAATATCATTGCCGCGTGCGGCTCGCATTTGTTATTTGTCAGACGGTTGATATGCTTCTTTTGAAGCTTCTTTTCCATTTTATCAATTTCCTTTTCAAATTGCAAAATATCATTGGCATGCGAGTCGTCACCCGTCACAAACATCTCGAGAGAGTAATTTAACATCATCGTCACCAGATCGAACATCTGCTTCAGCTCGTTTTGGGCCTTTTTTGTAAATTTCAGGTTTGCCGACATAAGCGTTTTAGCATAATCCGCAATATTTTCCGCGTGGTCCCCGATCCTCTCTATATCATTTACGACATGGAACATCGTTCCAAGCTGTTTTCGGTCCTGGATCGGAAGCGAGAGCTGGTTGATCTTGACAAGATAGTTCGAAATTTCCGTATTCAGGTAATCGATAATATCTTCTTTCTGATAAACTTCCTTGAGCGCCTTCTCATTTTTATTTAAGAGAGCGTCCATCGCCCGCTGCAGATTTTTGAGCGCCATAACGCCCATTCGCTCGATCTCACTCACCGCCTGTGGAAGCGCAGTCGTCACATTAAACATCGCGTGCTTGCCAATAAATTTGAGCTCCATGCCGTGGACCTCTTCGTCCTCCCCCGGTATGAGCAAATAGGTGAGGCGAATCAAAAATTTACTAAACGGAAATAGTACAATTACCTGGAAAATCTTAATGATCGTATTAATGTTCGCCACATCACGGCCGGCACGTATGCCTGCGTCCCCCGTCATTGCCGTCAGGCTGTGTACCGCACCCATAATCGGATCTCCCCAAATAGCGAGGAGCAGCATAACAATAACCAGTCCGATCACATTGAAAGAAACATGGATCATCGCCGCGCGCTTCGCGTCCTTTGTTCCATTCAGGCTCGCTAAAACCGCCGAACCACATGCCCCAATGTTGCATCCCATAATGACATAATAGCAAATATTTAAGTCCATCAGTCCCGAGGAGGCCAGCACGATCAGTATACCGACGGAAGCCGAAGCGCTTTGTAAAACCGATGTTGCAACAAATCCGATCAACACAGCGAGAAACGGATTTGTCAAACTGCTAAAGCAGCTTTTAACCGCATCTACCTCATTGAGCATATTGACGGAAGAAGAAAGCGTGGACATCCCGAAAAACAATACGCCAAAACCGAGAAGAACCTCACCGATACGCTTTATGGTCGGTTTTTTGATAAACATAAACATAACCACACCCGCGATGATAAACAAGGGCGCGATGGCATCCAGCTTAAACGAAACGAGCTGTCCCGTCACCGTCGTACCAATATTGGCGCCCATAATGACACCGACGGACTGGGAAAGATTCATCAACCCACTGTTGACAAAACTGACGACCAGCACCGTAGTGGCATTCGATGACTGAATAATTCCTGTAAAAACGATACCAAGCACAAGCCCCATAAATGGATTTGTCGTAAGCTTTTCAAGTATTGTACGCATTTTACCGCCGGCGACCTTCTGCAGTCCGTCGCTCATAAGCTGCATACCGTATAGAAACAATCCAACCCCTGCCATAATCTGAAATGCCAAGTCCATAGTACTATACCCTCTTTTCTATCGTATATCAATAAAACGAATCCAATTTTTCCTTCATGCAATTTATTTTAGTAATTGCTGCGCTTTTTGTTTGTCCTTCTCCATTTGTTCCCTGAGTTCCCCTAATCCGGAAAATCTCTGTTCTGTACGCAAAAAGGCACAGAGGTCGACACGTATGTCCTTTCCGTACAAGTCGGAATCAAATCCAATCAGATGTGTCTCCACCCCGGCGCGGTTTTCACCGGGAACCGTAGGCTTGATACCAATATTGGTGACGCCGTCAAACACCCCGCCATCTACGTATACCCGCGACGCGTATACCCCGAACGGCGGCAAAATCTTTCCTGCTGGGGGAATCTGATTCGCCGTCGGCATATTTAATTGTGTTTTTCCAAGCTTATTTCCGTGACATACCGTTCCATAAATAAAATAGGGTTGTCCGAGCAGCTCGTTTACCGTCCTAATATTTCCCTCCCGTAAAAGCCGCCGGATGCGGGTGCTGCTAACCTCTTCCCCAAACATCTTTTTTTTGGGAAAAACACGTAATTCAAACCCGTCTACCCGGCTTCTCTCCTTGAGAAATCGGACATCCCCGCTACGTTTGTATCCAAACCGGAAATCCTCCCCGACCGAAATAACCCTGGCCCCACACTCGCCAAGCAAAATATGTTGTAAAAATACTTCCGGCGTCATACGGGAGAACTCTTCTCCAAAGAGGCAGTCGATATAGACGTCTATTCCCAGTTTCTCTGCTAAATACCTCTTTTCCTCTACACTGTATATATACTCACTGTCCGGAAAAGAAAAAGTAAATAAGACCTTTCTCATATTCCGGCATTCCCGGATAGAGTCTACCAGCAGACGGTGTCCACTGTGCAGCCCGTCAAATTTTCCAATACACACCGCCGTATGTTCAAGCTGGTACGGCTTCCGTTCCAATACGATCATTTTCAATCCTCCCTGCCAGGGCGCTATCCTGCGTCACTGGCCGGCCGTGCTATAAAACATTTTTACATTTGTAAAAACACGCGCCTCATCATCATATTGATAAATGGCATAAAAATTATGGCCGCCATCGTACATACGCACCTTCTGTCCCGTATCCACGCGGGGCGGATTCACACAAAGCCCGCATTTTACCGTGTTTCCATTTTGTAAGAAACGGATGCCACTGTCGGATACGACTACTTCCGGGTAACTTTTAAACAGGCGGTCAACCGGCATGACGATCTGCTCCAGTCCGCCCGCCTTCACCCTCTCCTCGATCACGCCGAGGGTAAAAGAATCCTCCAGCACAAACGGACCCACTCCCGTCCGCACCAGGCCGGCCATCGCGGCGCCGCATCCTAACCGTCTGCCGATATCATGGCAGAGCGTTCGGATATACGTCCCCTTTGAACAGGTTACTTCCATCACAAATTCA
Source organism: uncultured Eubacterium sp. (assembly GCA_910584245.1). GTDB lineage: Bacteria > Bacillota > Clostridia > Lachnospirales > Lachnospiraceae > Eubacterium_F. The sequence continues at coordinate 86,421 of CAJTZF010000005.1, read as the reverse complement.
CTTGTTTCAGGAAAAAACTCCGTCATTTCGATGGAATACACGGTTATCTTCCGCTTCTTCCTCTCAACGTCCACACCCTGCCTGGCAAGCTCATAAAGGCGTCTGCCATTTACTTTGACAGCGGAATACATCGGAGGCGTCTGCCATATCTCACCGAAAAACGCTGACACAACGCGATGGATTTCTTCCTTTGTGACATCCACGGGATGTTCTTCCAATACTGTCCCCGTCATATCCTGTGTATCTGTCACTGCCCCGAGCCGGACGCGGGCAACATACGTCTTCTGTTTATCTGTCAGCAATTCACAGACTTTCGTCGCCCTGCCGAGACAAACGGGAAGAACCCCGGTGGCGTCGGGGTCCAGCGTACCTGTATGGCCAATTTTCTTCTGATGCAAAATCCCACGGAGTTTAGCGACTACATCATGGGATGTATATCCTTTTTCCTTATGTACGTTTATAATTCCATCCATTCCCAGTCCCACTCATTCTCCCAGCTGTTTGGCAATATGCTCGGTTATATTATTAATGACGTCAAAGGCAGAGCCTTTTATCTCGCACCCCGCTGCATGGATATGGCCTCCGCCTCCAAAAAACGTAGCGATTTTGCTCACATCCACAATTTTATTTGACCGCATGCTCACTTTGTATTCGACCGTATCTTTCTCCGTCAGAAGTATGGCTACCTCTACCCCTTCTGTCGTCCGGAGCTCGTCTATAACCCCGGACAGATCCGAAGGCTTCGCCTCATAAAACTGCATCACCCGCTTCGGAACGACGGAAAAAATACATCTGCCGTCCATAATCCGCACACTCTCAAGCAAACACCGGCCCATAATCTGTAGCTGCTTATATGTTTTCATATAGAAGCTCTCGTCGATAATTTTTCCAAAAGGAATTCCCTTTTCCATCAGCTCCCCGGCAAACTGCATCGTTCTCTTTCTTGTATTCGTGTGCTTGAACACTCCTGTATCATGAATGATTCCCGTATAAAATGCCTGGGCGGCATCCGTCCCGATCTTATCCATATCCAAAAGTCCGCACAGAACTTCGCTTGTAGAGCTCGCCTGCGGCTCTACATGATTGACATCGGCAAAATTTTCATTGCTGATATGATGATCAATATTGAGTGTCCGCTTTGCCTGCTTAAACACCTGCTCTCCGTCGCCCAGACGATCCATCGCCCCACAGTCCAGGGAGATAAACAAATCATACGGGGTATCCGTTTTCTCCTGAAACGCGCCGTCACGTTTTAAATATTCAAACTCCTTTGGAATTTCCTCTAAATAAACGGTTACCGACCGGTCCGGGTATTGCTCCGCCAAATAGGTATATAACCCCATACATGCCCCGATACAATCCCCATCCGGACGAATATGCCCGCCAATCGCGATTGTCTGGACCCCTGATATCTCATCCAATAAAATACTCATTTACACTCTCCCCTTTACTGCCTGTGATTGATTTCATCAATCCTCTTCGACATATTGACACCATATTCGATGGAATTATCCAAAACAAACGTAAGCTCTGGTGTGTATCTGAGATTCATCTTTCTGGCAAGCTGTCCTCTGGCAAAGGAGGCACTTTTCTTCAGCCCTTCCATCGTCTTTTCCTTGTCCTCTTCACTTCCTAACACACTGACGAACACTTTGGCATATTTAAGATCTGGCGTCACTTCAACCCCTGTGACAGAAGTCATCGGATGCACTCTCGGATCCTTGATCTCGTCGCGTATAATCTGGCTCATCTCCCTCTGAACCTCACTATTGATACGGACATTCTTGACACTGTTTTTTTTCATAATCCACCTCATTTCTGCGCTTCCTCTGCGCAGCATACGGCTATTTCCGTATGCTCTCCGTACTACCTATACATGATAACAGAAGCAACTGTGTATCCACAGTCACCCCTGAATTTATTTATTCGATCAGGAACGGGGTACCTCAACCATAATATAGCATTCCACCCGGTCCTCTTCCTGAATATCGTTAAAGCTCTCAAACACAAGACCGCACTCGTAACCTGCCGCAACTTCCTTTACGTCATCCTTAAATCTCTTGAGAGAAGCGAGATCTCCCTCAAAAATAAGATCATCGCCACGGTAAATACGGCATTTACAGCCTCTCTGGACCTTTCCATCCAGCACGTAGGATCCGGCAATCGTCCCGACGCCAGATGCCTTGAAAATCTGACGCACCTCGACATGGCCGATTACTTTTTCCTCGTAAATTGGCTCCAGCATTCCCTTCAGGGCGTGCTCTATATCCTCAATGGCATCGTAGATCACGCGGTACAAACGCACATCCACATTTTCCCGGTCCGCAATTTCTTTTGCCGTATTATCCGGCCGGATATTGAAACCGATAATAATTGCATTGGAAGCGCTTGCCAGCGACACATCGGACTCATTAATCGCACCTACGCCGCCGTGAATGACGCGAACTGCCACTTCCTCATTTCCAAGCTTAAGAAGGCTCTGCTTCACCGCCTCGACGGATCCCTGTACATCGGCCTTAATAATCAGGTTCAAATCCTTGACATTTCCAGCCTGGATCTGGTTAAACAGACCATCCAGGGAAAGCTTCTTCGCCTTGGTTTCTTCCAGCAGGCGGTCTTTGCTCTGGTCAATATATGCCTGCGAAATCTGTTTTGCCTCTTTATCACTCTCTGTGGCCACAAATATTTCGCCGGCGTCCGGCGCCCCATTCAGCCCCAGAATTTCTACTGGTGTAGAAGGCCCGGCCGTCTTCACGCGCTCGCCACAGTGGTCAATCATTGCGCGGACCTTTCCGTGGGCCGTGCCGACCGCAACGTGGTCACCAATGCGCAATACTCCCTTTTGAACTAAAACAGTAGCTACCGGACCGCGCCCTTTATCCAGACGCGCCTCGATGACAATACCCCTTGCCTTCCGGTCAGGGTTTGCCTTCAGCTCGAGAACTTCTGCGGTCAGTACGATCATCTCAAGCAGCTGGTCGATTCCCTCCTTCGTGTGGGCAGATACCGGTACAAATACGGTGCTGCCTCCCCAGTCCTCCGGAATCAGCTCATATTCGGCAAGCTCCTGCTTCACACGCTCGATATTGGCCCCCGCCTTATCGATCTTATTGATGGCCACGATGATTTCCACCTCAGCCGCCTTCGCATGGTTGATCGCCTCAACGGTCTGCGGCATAACACCGTCATCCGCCGCCACGACAAGGATGGCAATATCCGTGGACTGGGCGCCGCGCATACGCATCGAGGTAAAGGCTTCATGTCCCGGTGTGTCAAGGAATGTAATCTTTTCACCGCTGCTCTCCACCACATATGCACCGATATGCTGTGTGATTCCGCCCGCCTCGCGGGATGTGACATTCTCCTCCCGGATCGCATCCAGCAGAGACGTCTTTCCGTGGTCGACATGGCCCATAACGCATACAACCGGCGGACGCTTTTGCATTTTGTCTTCCAGCTCCTCGTCTTCCTTCAAAAGCTCTGCCACCATATCTACTTTTTCTTCCATCTCCGCAATGATATCAAATTCAAGGGCAATCTCCTCCGCCTCTTCAAATGTAATATCCTGGTTCAGCGATACGACCTGGCCCTGGAGGAACAGCTTCTTCACAAGAGCGGACGCCGGCATTTTCATTTTTTCCGCCAGCTCGCGTATTGTCAGGCTCTCTGGAATTGTAATCTGCTTAATGGTATCCTCTGGCTCCTTTGCCACTGGCTCCGGCTTAATAAAGGCTCCCTTGCGGTTTGGATCCTTTTTATTCCGGATACGGCTCATTTCCTCTTTACTCGACTTTTTATAAGTTCCCTTTTCAGAAACCTTTTTATTATTCCTCTTTCTGGAATTTTTTTGCTCCTGTTTGATACCGTCAAAACCGCTCTGCGATTTCTCAAAGCGCTCAAACACTCTCTCGCCGCCGCTGCGGTTATTGTTCTGCTTTCTTCCGGCTCCCTGGTTTCCATTCTGGTTTCTGCGGTCGTTATTCTGGCCTCTGCGGTCCCCGTTGTTATTCGAAGTTCTGCGTTCTCCCTGGTTTCTGCGGTCCCCGCCATTTTGGTTTCTGTAATCCCCCTGGCCTCTGCGGTCCCCGTTATTTCCCCGGTTTCTCCGCTCTCCGCTGCCTGCGCCTGCGCCGCCACGGTTTCTCCGGTCGCCGTTATTTGAATTTCTCCGCTCCCTATTTCCCTGGCTTTTCGTCTCACCGCCGTTGGAATCCGAAGTTCCTCGGTTTCCGGTTCCCTGGTTTCTCCGGTCATTGTTCGCTCCCCGCCGGTCGCTGTTTGCCTGCGCCGCACTATTCGGCCGTTCTGTACTCTTTTCTCTTGATATTTTTTTCGTCTCTTCTCTCAAATTCTTGTCTGCTTTCTCCGTTTCACTTGATTTTTTTGTATCCTCTTCCATTGCCCGGACCAGGCCGCTCTGTCCTGCCTGGGCGCTCATTTCCTCCGCCTTCTTTTTTGGCTCCTCTGGTTTCTGTTCTGGTTCAGCCGTTTTGCCCTGGCTTCCGCCAGACTTCTCCTTCGGGACAACGGCCTTCTCCTGCTGCGCACGCGTCTCTTCTCCCGGTGCGTTTCCTTTCCCACCCTCCTTCGGGGCATTTTCCTGTTCTTTATTCGCAACTGGTTTCGCGGGCTGTCCACTGCTCTCCTCTCCCGTCGTCTTTGTTTTGGCGGCTGCCGCTCCCGGTTTTGGCTTCGTCTCCTTTTTGGCTGGGACATCTGCATCTTTATTCGTAAATGTCTTCAGCAAAAACGCAATAGCATCATCTTCAATGTTGCTGTTGGCACCTTTTACATCAAAACCGTTATCGTTTAATAACTTCACGAGCGTTCCGCTTTTGATTTCTTTATTTTTAGATTGTAAACTTCTTGCTATTTCAAATATTCTCATTTTTGCCATACTACATTTCCTCCAAATTTAAATTTTTACGAATTGATGATGCAAATCCCTGGTCCAAAACAGCAAGGGACGCCCGATACCTTTTTCCAATCGCATTGCCAAGTACTTCCTTTTTTTCAAATACCGCAATGGGAACATGGTAATAGCTGCATGAATTACTAAACTTCTTTTTTGTATTCCCGGAAGCGTCCTCCGCTACAATGACAAGTTTCGCCGTTCCCGACCGTACCGCCTGCTCGGTCTTAAACTCACCACTCACAACATTTCCAGATTTCATCGCCAGTCCCAGTGTTCCAAGCACCTTGTTTTTTTGAACCATCCGCCTAACTGCCTTTCCTCTTCATCCTATATTTTATCTGCTACATCGAATCCTTGTTTTCACCGCCACAGCATTTTTTAGTCATTCGCTTAACTGCCTTTCCAATTCATTATATATTTCGTCCGCTACATCTATCTTAAACACCCGGTTCAGTGCATGATTTTTCCGGGCCCTGTTAAAACATTCCAGACTATTGCACAAATAAGCTCCTCTTCCATTTATTCTGCCAGTCCGGTCCACGCATACCGTAATACTGTGATCGTCCTTATCCTCACATTTCACAATACGTACCAGCTCTTTCTGGGCCTTGCTCTCCCTGCATCCAATACACTGCCGCATGGGAATTTTTCTACCTTTCAACACAACCACCTCTAACCTTCTACGTTCTGTGTCTCACTTTTGATATCAATCTTATACCCTGTAAGACGGGCCGCAAGTCTGGCATTCTGCCCCTCTTTTCCAATCGCAAGAGACAGCTGATAATCCGGCACGATAACGCTCGCCGTTTTCTCCTCTGTATCTACCGTTACAGCCAGCACTCTCGAAGGACTGAGCGCATGCTCAATAAATATGGCGGGATTCTCATTCCATTCCACAATATCAATCTTCTCGCCCCGGAGCTCCTCCACAATTGTATTGACACGGATTCCATTGACACCGACACATGCTCCCACCGAATCTACATCTGGATTGTAGCTGTAAACTGCGATTTTGGATCGTGACCCCGGCTCTCTCGAAACACTTTTGATCTCCACAACACCGCTCTGGATCTCCGCCACTTCCGCCTCGAACAAACGCTTTACAAGCTCTGGGTGCGTACGGCTCACGGTAATTCTCGGGCCCCTCGTCGTATCCCTCACCTCCGTCACGTAAAGCTTTATCTTTTCATGAGAACGAAATCTCTCTGTTTTTACTTGCTCTGCCTCTGTGAGAATCGTATCAATCTTTCCTATATTTATGGTATAGCTCCCACCGTTATAACGCTGTACCGTACCGGTAATAATATCCCTTTCTTTCGTGTAATACTGGTCAAACAATACCTTTCTTTCTTCCTCACGTATTTTTTGAACGACTACTTGTTTCGCCTTCTGGGCGGAAATACGCCCAAAATTCTTCGGCGTCACCTCCAGGCTGACTACTGCGCCTGGCTCCGTCACACCGTGCTTCGCCTCTGCTTCTATAAGAGACATTTGAAGCGTATCATCTTCTACTTCCTCCACTACTGTCTTATCCTGGTATACATGGAATTCTCCCGTATTCTCATCAAGTGTGACACGAACATTGTCAGATTTCCCAAACTGATCCTTGCAAGCCGCCAAAAGTGAATTTTGAATTGCTTCTATAAGAATATCCTTGCTGATATCTTTTTCTTTTTCTATCGCCTCTAATGCCTCAATTAATTCAGGATTACCTTTTGTCTCTTTGCTGTTTTTCGCCTTCATTTTTCCAACCTCCATATTCAAAAATCAATCGACTTACGAATCCGTGCAATATCTTTTATTTCTATTTCAAGTGTGTCTTCACCGTCAAAGGCAAGAACAATCTTCCCCCCGTCTGTCGTCTGCTCTGACGGCGCATCATATTCCTTTAATATACCAATAAACTCTTTATCCGTATACTGTTTCCCATCCTTTTCCCACGCGACGGGCGCATACAATTTCACCTCGACGTCATTCCCTAGATTTCTTATGTAGTCCCTTGGTTTTTTAAATGCCCGCAAAAGTCCGGGAGAACTCACCTCGAGAATATAAGACTCCTCAATAAAGTCCTCTTGGTCCAGCAAATCACTCAGCGCGTGGTTTACAAGTGTGAGGTCGTCAATCGTAATTCCCCCCTCTTTGTCGATATATGCCCGAAGATGCCAGCTTCCCGCTTCTTTAATAAACTCTATATCCACGAATTCAAACCCGTGCTGTTCCAAAATCGGAAGAACCAACTGCTCCGTGCGTTTCTCATAGTTTTGATGCTTACCCAAAAAGAAACCTTCTTTCCTTATACTTAAAAACAATGAGTGGACTTTCGTCCACTCATTCAATCCATCAACAACATTTTTAGTCTAGCACAGTTTTATATAAAATGCAAGGCTTTTTTGGAAAATATTTTTAACTGCTTGACAAAGTGTAAAGCCCATAATACACACCCTTTTTGCCCATTAATTCCTCGTGCGTCCCCTGCTCTTCTATTCCCTCCTCGGTCAGCACAAGAATCCGGCGCGCATTCCTTATTGTAGAGAGCCTGTGGGCAATGACAAAAGTGGTGCGGTTTTTCGCCAGCTTTTCTAACGATTCCTGTACTACTTTCTCGCTCTCGTTATCCAGGGCCGACGTCGCCTCGTCAAAAATTAAAATTGGCGGATTTTTCAGAAAAACGCGGGCAATGGAAAGCCGCTGTTTCTGGCCGCCGGATAATTTCACCCCTCGCTGGCCAATATTGGTATCATATCCCTCTGGCAAGTTCATTATGAAATCATGGGCATTTGCATTCTTGGCCGCCTCCATAATCTCCTCCCGCGTCGCGTCCGGCCTGCCATAGCGGATATTTTCCAAAACAGTCCCCGCAAACAAATATACATCCTGCTGCACTACTCCGATATTCTGGCGGAGGGACTTCAGGGAGTAGTCGCGGACATCCACATCATCGACATAAATTGCACCAAACGTCACCTCATAAAATCTGGGAATAAGGCTGCAGAGTGTTGTCTTTCCTGCCCCCGACGACCCAACTAACGCCACATATTCACCCGCCTGCACATCCAGGCTCACATGGCTGAGTACCTTTTCCTGGTCTTCCTCATAGCGAAATCCCACGTCATCAAAACGGATGTCCCCCCTGACGTTTTCCGCCTGTACGGGATGCCCGGATTCTTTAATCTCCGGCTCAACCGCCAACATCTCGCGAAACCGCTCATACCCGGAAATTCCATTTTGAAACTGCTCTGTAAAATTAATAAGCTTCTGCACTGGTTCCGTAAAATTATTAATATATAACAAAAATGTAATCAGATCCGGCGCACTCAGGCTTCCATTTGTGAGCAGAACGGCGCCCGCCACAATGACTAAAACCGTAATCATCGTAATAAATGCGGTGAGCCCGGCGTGATACTGCCCCATATAAAAATAACTATTCTTCTTGCTGTCGAGAAATCCCTGGTTTCCTACCATGAACTTTTCTTTCTCCACCTCTTCAGCGGCAAAGGACTTCACCACGCGGATTCCCGACAAGTTATCTTCTATGCCCGCGTTAATTTCCGCCACCTTTTCCCGGTTCCGCCTAAACGCGCGTTTCATTTTCTTATTGAGCACATAGGCATAAATAAACATAACCGGAATCAACACAAACGCGGCGATCGCAAGCTTTCCATTGATCCATACGAGAATCCCCATTGTCCCGATAAACTTAATAAAGGAAATAACTACGTCTTCGGGTCCGTGATGTAATAACTCCGTAATCTCAAAGAGATCATTCGTAATTCTGGACATCAGCTGTCCAACTTTCTGGTTATCATAAAAAGAAAACGAAAGCCTCTGATAATGCTCGAAAATTTCTTTCCGCATGTTGAACTCAATCTTTGCTCCCATGACATGACCGTAATTACCTATAAAATAATTGCTGAAACACTGTATAAGCACGAGCGCGGTCATGATGGCACCCAGCACAAAAATAGTGTGCAAAATCTCGTCTTTTGGCAAAAATACAACCGTCCCTGTAATATAGCGGACGATCAGGGGAATCACAAGTGTAGTGGCCGCCCCCAAAAAAGCAAAAAACATATCCGCCGCAAAAATCCCCTTAAATGGTTTATAATAACTAAGAAATTCACTCCATTTAAAATATTTTTTCTCTTCCATCTCTCTATCTCACTTTTTACAATATTTCATGGGATCAACAACCAATCTTCGTCACCTTTTAACAAATGGTAAATCAAAAATCCGAGTTACACTGATTACAATGCCATTGCTTACTTACCTTGCCAGCAGCAAAACACCAAACAAGGCAACGTTTCCAGCCTTAGATGCTCCAGATATTTTCCTTGTATTTGTAGAATGGCAATATGGACATTCTACTCTCACACCTGACGAATATAACGTGGATGCCTCCAGCTTTCTTTCTCTATCCACTCTCCTTTGATATTGTTCTTTCTGATATTCCGCAAAATGATCCAATATATAATTATACTGCTTTAACCGCTTCACATAATCATAAATGCTAACGATTGTTACAATCAGAAGTATTGGCAAACATACTGTAAGCATTGCGAAAATATCCTCAACCTCATCCTTTTGCAATAGTGTACCATTATTAGAAACATAAAACAAATAGGTTTCTGCTATCAAAGCTATAAGCGTTAAAACAATAAATAACGCGGCAATATTATAGGATGGTTTCTGCGGCTTTGGAATATTTTTTATACGTTCTTCGTCTTGTTTTTTAAGCTCTATTATTCTTTCTTCTTTATTCTGCTTCCTCTTTCAATCTTGCATAATGTGCCTTAATGCCATACCCGCAACTCGGACACATTTCCGCATTATCCGAAACCTTTTCTCTTCCACATTCCGGGCAGTTAATGAGTGCCATCACATGTTCCTCCTTTTATCATATCCGTTAGAAATCTTATTTTCCTCTCTCGTCTTATAAAACCTGCGCTAAGTTTTCCCCAAAAATAAAAACCTCAAAAACAACGCAATTACGAAAGTTTCTAAGGTTTCGACTCAATAGTCCGTAGGGGAATCGAACCCCTGTTTCTGCCGTGAGAGGGCAGCGTCTTAGCCGCTTGACCAACGGACCGTGTCAATCACAAGGACTATAATATAACAAACATTCCTGTTTGTCAATAGTTTTTTTAATTTTTGTCGAAAAAAACTATTTTATTATTCGCTGCTTCCTGGATCGAGACAGGAAATACTTAAAAACCACCGATTTATAAAGATGTTCAACTCACCTGTGTATTATGTGCGTATTGCGAAATTCACACTAATAAACTTTTCATCTTATTGCTTGACATGCTGCCATAAACGCCATCTGCCGCCAATTTGTTTTTTCTTTGGAACGTACGCAATGCCGAATCCGTTTTTACACCAAACACACCGTCTACATCGAGACAGGCGTTCATGACATAGTTTAAATCCTTTTGCAAATATGTGACCTGTTCTCCCGTGCTTCCCTTTTTAAGATTAGGCGGGATACTTGCCAAAACAGGAACCTGTTTTTTGGAACAATCGGCTTTTGCACCTTTCGTTAGATTAATGGCTACATGACGCCCGTCATTTAGCAATACGTCGCCCGGCAACAAATAATGATCGCTTTTCAGGTATTCCGAATTGGTCAACACGTTAAATCCAGCCGCCTTTAATGCCGCGCGCAAATTTGATGTCGTACAGTTTGGATTAACGTTCTGCAATTTTTTTATTCCCAACCGATAACCCGTTGCGATCACGTTAGCCGCCGTAGACGATGAGCAATCTGCTTCACATTTCTTCTTGATATTTTTCGGTCTCCAGTCTGCCTCCCTCAATTTCTCATAATATGTACCCCGCTGACCTTGATCGTAACCTATACATTCATTGTTTGCGGCATTTCTCGCAATGGCCGCTAATTTCCGTCCGACTTTTGCGTCCGGGTGGCGGAGAACACACAGCCAAGGCCTGTTATACCAGGCTCTTACCTGGTATTCCGTGCCTGTCTGGTCTCCTGCTGCCCCTCCTGTATATTTTCCATTTTCATCATGTCCACAGTTTGATATACTCATAATTATTGCACCCCTCCGCCTTTTTGTGAAATGTACTCTGTAACCATATTCCATACTGCCGATACTCCGGCCGACAAGCCGGCAACCATCATAGAACGGAGAAACACTTTGGCGCTCTCAAGATCCGTAACTGCTACAAACTGCTCTATACCGGCATCCGCTACAAACGCCTGGACAAATGTTTTGCCTGCCCTCTTCCATACATCTTTCCAATTAATCCTTTTCATTGTAACCCACCTCCGATTCTTTTAATAAAGTGCATCGATTCCCTGCTCGCGGATAAAATCCCTATGTTTGTTCTTTACTTTGGTCGCATAGTCCAGCGCATCATGCATATCTCCATTGCAGTGCGCATCCGGGATCCGCTGTACTGCTTTCGCTGTAGCCTCTCCCAGGGTAATTGCAGCCATCACGCCTTCAATGACAATGGTTTCATTCTGACGTCTGGCTTCTTCTTTTCTCTCCTCCGCCCACTGGCGTTTCATTAACTTTCGCTCCAGGCACCAAAAGCAAAACCCGGTAATCGCAGATGGTATCCCTATGGCTAACAAAACGGTTTGTATCAACTCTCTCACCTCTTTCCCATGCATTAAAAAAGAGCTCCCGCTCTAGTTCCTAACACGTTATGAATTTGTTAATAAATGGCGCAAATAGTCAAGCTAAATGAAGCTTTATATGCTTCGCTCACTTTGAACCCAATAAACGTAGTGAAACCTGCTGTACATGATACAAACGGCTTTAATCCCGTATTGGGACATGGGCCATTCTGTCCCAGCAAATAAAATCTTTTATCCCATAAAACATAGTGCGCTATCCCACTATAACCGGCGCCAGGAATATAAAGATACACATAGATATTTATCGGTGTATCTTTATAACTTTCTATATCAGAAAAAGCCGGAATTTCCTTAAATTGATTATAATAGCACGGCCAAATATAACCTTCCCCGAGTCCTACACTGTTAGCTAGTTGATATTCGTCGGTACTTACATCAATAAATTTTTTAGTATGCATTTTACCGATTGATCCCGCACAAGCCACCGGTTTCCCGCCGCTAAAATAAACGGGGTTTAACTCTGATCCCGCAGATGACGCCAGCTTAACCGCCGATGTTGCCGCCCCGCCTGCACTGGAGCTTCCTGCGTAGCTGTGAGTATGTCCCGATGCCGCAGCCCCGATATTGGCCGGAGTCAGGTTCACGTTGCCGGTCCGGTAACTGCCCTCCGCATTGCCCTTGACCGCCACTGCTGACGGGATTGTCGGCTTGCCTGAAAGATCCGCATAGTTCCCGGTAAACGCCACCGTTTTAAGATCTGCAAACCATTTGGCAATTTTCCCAAAAATAGCGGACATCTTTTCACCAGTGCGTATATTTGTTCTATCCGCAGCCTGTGTAAATGCTGCCGTCGTGTTGGATACATCCCCTGTCTTATCCACCTTATCCACAAGCGCCTCATTGAATACATCCCTTAACTCCCCTACATCCGCCTCTACTTCTTCTTTCAGCGCATATAGTCCGCTCGTTATGTTTACCTGGACTGAGATATCATTACTGATTTTCAGTGTAAACCGCAAACGTTTTTGTTTTACAACTGCTTCTGCACCGGGATCTATGTACTCCGCATCCTCCCCACTATTGTCATAGTAGCAGAGCACACCGTTTCCGATAATTCCAATTTCCCGGAAATAAAAGCCCTTCGGCGCCTCCTTGCTGTTAAAATCACAATTGACCACGACTTCCCCGCCGTTTCTTTTAACAGATTTTACAGGGAGCTGCATAACCATTTGTGACAATGCTTTTTTCTTTGAAAAGCTCCCGTCACAGCTCCCGTCTCCCATTTGTATATGAGTAATTTTCAATGGATTGTCCTCACTAATTGCGGAGGCCATTAAACTTCTCCCTGATTCTGTCAATATCATTCCAATAAATCCCATACTTTTCATCTCCATTCCATTATTTCATCATCCTGCCATACGATACCAACGTAATGACTGCCCGACCAGTCTTTTGTCACATGTACATCATAAAAAACATTTATGGGAAGCACTTTCTGTAAAAATTCGTCCAGCATATTCAAATGTTCGTCCTTATACACATGAAACGTCATCCTATAATGTTCTGAATCGCAAATCATGTCATAATTCCAACTGCCGTCTAACAATGTATTTAAACTCTGCACAAATCGTTTGTAACTATACTGCCCGTCCAATCCCCAGTACGCCCGGACCCGGTTTTTCCGAAAGTCAAGGCTCTCACCTGGTATTGCGGCAATTCCTAACAGCTTTTCATACTTTTCAACACCATACACGGAACAGTCGTCAATAAATGATTCATCAAGCGTTTTCTCGATTCTTGCATATATCTCATCCGTTTCTATGTTCGCAACCCGCATTAGTTCCTTTATCTCAGAAAACTGCTGCATGAGGTTAGGAAGATATTCAATCAGCCTTTTCCGATCCGTCCTTTCAGCCATTCAAACTCCCCCTTACTGGTATTTCATCAACAGCAAGTACCAGGTTGCTTTCTATTTCATTCAACTTGACATTTGATATATCTGCAATACCTGTTATTTTCAAAAGCCTTGTCTCGAGTTCGCTTGTCCTGACAATCAAATGCTCCTCCTTCTCCCATTCCTGTGACAATTCCCCAAAATAGCCATCCACAGTCTCATTAATAATATCTTCCAAAATAGCGGACGAATAACCTGTTTCAAACGTAAAAATGGCTGATATATCTACTTTTTTGGGAACAACCCCAGCCACATTGACAACATGGCCAATAGGAGCCAGTCCAGCGCCTTCCCCTGTTTTGTCCACCGGGTCCAGTGCAGCCTGAATATTATCCACCAGCGTCTTCGAGGGAACTTTTAACTCTGACGTTATAATAATAACTTTTACCGTGCCACCCGTAGTCAGAAGTTTTTCGGATGCGGCCTTACAAATTGCATCCAGCCACATTCTCACTTCACTGGATAGTGTATCTCTCACGGATTCATACCAGTTCATAACTGCAGGCGATGGAATAAACTGCGATGGATCATAACCCTTTTCCCATGTCCGGATTATTTTACATCCGCCAACGCCATCCATGCTCGTTACTTTCTCCCTGTAGTCCGTTTGATTGCCGCCAAACGATTTATTATTGAACGAAGAAAAGTACCGTTCCCGGAAAACTTCCACATCTTCTTCGTCTTTTCCTGGGATAAGTACTTCTGTCAGTTCGGCTGTTTCTAAATCATTCAGTTCTTTTTCCGTTTCCATCGGAAGCAGCACACCAAGCTGCTGGTTCCCGACTGTGCCGGCCGTTTCACATTCCACCTGATATGCCCCGGCCGCGCCGTCAAATGCTCTCACTACGGTATAATTCAGTTCATTCAGATTGAACCTGTCACCAACAGTTATAGCGGCATTTACCGGGGCAACTTCCATTTTCAAAACCGCCGGTGTTTCCTCTTTTGGAAATAACCCTCTTTCTGCAGCTCTCTTTATAAGATAATAGTAGGACGCTGTGTCGGCAAATACTTCGTCCATAACCATATCCAAACAGGTATAAAAAAAGGCAAGCTCCAATGCCGTCGGTGCAACCGCATCATATATGACCGAACCTTCCCTTTTATCAAACTTATCATCCACATGAGAAAGCATTCTTGTAGCTATTTCTTCAAAATCCTGTGCTTCATACATCCGTTTCACCCCCTGTTGTATCAAAATCATATTCCGATTCTATTTTTTCACCATCTGTTGTTGTTACTGTAAAAGTACAGTGAACGATACACTTGCCGACTTTCTCAACAACAAAATCGTCCACAGATTCAAAACGGTCGTCCGCCGTAATGGCATCCCCGATCCTGGTCTTGATTTCACTCATGACAAAAAGAACATCCATACCATACAAATCTCTGGTTTCAATTCCAAAATTCCAGGAATAAATTTCATTCTCATACCGCTCCGTACTCAGAATCTTCATAATTGCTTGTTGCATTGCATTCACATCATCAACTTTACCGATAAATCTGCTTTCTGTGACTTCATCACCGGGTATCTTCATAGCGTAAGTAAAAGATGGCTCGCTTTTCAGATCGAAATCCATTTCCTGCTCATCCTCATCTTCATAATTTTCAATACTTGGAATCATCCTCCCACCACCCTGTCTATCACAATAAAGTCCTGACCGCCCCACTTTCGTATCATCAGAACCTTATCGCCTTTTTTCAATGCATTATGTATATTCATCTCTTGTTCACTTCCAGAAAAAGACACTTTGACCGTATGGTTTGTAACATTCTCCGCAAGGTGAAGAAAGTCTGCATCCAGCTCCAGGCCGTCACCGCCGGAAAGTTTTATTTTCAAAGGTTTTGCGGACGTCACCGTCCCGACAATATAATCACAGGGTTTCTCATGCTTGACCGCCAGAACCGCCGCTTTTTTTACAATATCAAGCCAATGCGTATCAGCCAATAAAATCACCTCCTGAAACAATCAAATCCATCGTCCATTCGCGGTTTTCGAACGTATGTGTAACCTTCTCAACCAACATATAATTTGCAACTTTTAATTCGTTCACCTTTAGTATGACGGGAACAAGGCATCCGGCACGCACTCTTTTTTGTCCGATAACCCCGGTAACCGATAATGTCTTTTTTGCTTTTGAATACAATTTCAGGAGAGCCTTTGACTTCTCTTTTCCAAGGTCCGGATGATCAATCTTTTCTGTGTACTGCAATACACCCCATTGAGCAATCTTCTTTGCATTCTTTGTGACATACACATCGTATTTACTGTTTTTTTTGTTCTCGTACATTAATTTAATCTGATTGTATGTGTCGCTGTCAATGCTGACCTCGTATGAGAAATCACGCCCGGTTTCTTCATCCACCAGACATGCGTCCACCTTCATTTTAGCAATATCGGATAATGTCAGCTTCCCGACATTATCGTATAAAACATATACTTTGCCTTTCATAGTTGTTGTTATATCTAATGCATTTTGTATCGCATCAAACAAGGCTATGTCGGCATCTACCCTTTTGGGAATAATATATCTGGTATTTGCAAGTGTTCCCGTCCTTAACCTGAACTTTTTTGCAATTTGCCGGATAACCTGATCTGCACGTTTCTTTACGTAAATAACATTATCTTTATTTTTCAAATATCTCAACTGGTCATATGCGGTATAAGATACCATACCATCTTTCGCCATGCTGTGTTTGAAAATAAAACCATAAAAAAACTTTGTTCCATCCACGCTGACCAGTACACTGTTACCTTCTTTTATTTTAAATTTCTTATTATACTTTGTTGTAAACGTCAGTGTCCCCGGGGCGCCCTGACGCTCCCACACAATTTTCATGCCGTCTTCCACCGGTACAAAAAACTTGTTTTTCCCACTGGTGATAAGTATATCCACCACACCGTCCGGAAGCTTGCCCGTTTCTTTTACATCAGCACTGGTAGTCTTTGCCTTTGGCTGTTTCCTCTCCAGCAATGTTTTTAAATAGTCAAGCTCTTTTTTTGCATTCTGCTTTTTTTTCTCATCATCATTTGACGAACCGCTCTCTTTTTCATTCAGGTTTTTGTAATTCGGCACACCATACCCGGTTATCGTTGCCTCCGAAAGAGGATATGTTTTTCTTTTCACCTGGTCGGAAGAATTTCCCTCTACTGTATGCAATGTATTCCCTGACACGTATTCGACAATTCCAACGTGGCTCCTGCCTGTCTTGAAATATACAATATCACCACGCTTCGGCGTATACTTTCCCTTGTACTTAAAACGCCCTTTGTTTTTGAACCATGCCATCCCTGAATCTGTGGATGCTGTCTTGGGAACAACAGACGCTGGAACCCCGGCTTGATTTGCGCACCAGGACACGAACATATGACACCAGGCAGCGCCATTCATTCCAAACCACTCACCATACTTTGTACGGTTATTTCCCTGTTCCCTGTATCCAATTTGCCCGAGAGCAACGTCAACAATATCCTTTGCCATGACATCACCTCTATTTCTTTGGCAATTTCAGTTTTTCACCTGGAAAAATCCACTGTCCATTGCCCGGCTTTCCGTGCTTTTTTGCCTGTGACTCAATTGTCTGTTTGTTCTGTTTGTATATTTCTTTCCACCGTGAACTATTACCGAGTTGTTTTTTTGCAATTGTATACAGACTATCCCCTTTTTTCACAACATAAGACTTTGCTGGGGATTTCACACGGCGAATCTTGTCCACAAGAGCCTTCTTCCCGAATTTGTTTCGAACAAGTTTCTTTGCTCCCCAATCCCGGTACTCTTTCATGGAAATATTCACTGTCACATCCAATCCCTGACTGTCTGCATCCTCTACAATCTTATAATCCTCAATCGTAACAAGAATGTTCGTGTCCCATAATGCTCTATCTTCACCTGGAAAATTCCGCAATATTTTGAAAGGAACCGGATCTTTTTTCTGTTTCCACTCCTCCAACCTCTCTAAATACCAGTCAGGAGTACAAAATGTCTCCGAATATACCGCAAATGGATATTGGGTTAATGTTGGAAGCAGCACTTCTACGGAAATATCCGTTAGTGCTGGTGACTTAATTAAATTAACCTCACCCTCGTTTATAAGGGTGAGGGTCTTATTGGATCCATTGATGTTTACCTGCAATTTCCCCGGTGTAACCGGGAAAAGAATTTTATCAATATACATATAATACATTTCAATGCACTCCTTCCGCGGTTGCCGCTATGCGCTGTTCAAGGTCTGACCTTAAATACTCATTGATGCCATCCAGATCCATACCATTCTTCACTTTGTTATGGTTCGTCTGCTTTATATTGATTTTTGCCGTGGTGAAACGGTTGATATACTCGCGTTCCGCCATATCCTTAATATATTTCAGGTTTTCCCCGGTAATATCAAGAGACTGAGTTGCTCTTTCTGCTGACTTTGCAGTATCTCCCGTATTCTTTGCTATCTCAGCCGCCTTATTGCCTGAATTAGCAACATTCTTGGGAGAATTCCCTTGATCTAGATCTGGTATATTGTTTTTTATTCCTTTTACTGCCTTAGTAACTTTATCACTCACACCATCTCCCCATTTTGCACCTTCCCTGTACGAATCGGAGATCCAATCACCTTTAAATGCATCATAGGTTTGTGCCGCATCCAGAAAAGCGTCACCAATTGAAACGTAATCTCTCTTGTTGTCAGCCGCCGCCTCTGATTTGGCCGCATAGTCATCTGCGGCGTTAGTTATTCCCGAATAATCAAATTCTACGAACGGAAGTTTGTTCAATGCTTCACATATCCCTGCCACAACTGTCAGCACCGTAGAAAGTAGTCCATACCACCATGACTGGACAGAACAGATCGCATTGTGGAACGCTGTCATAATGTTTTCCCCAAGCGCCGCCACAGCCGCCGCGATACCAAGTGATATATTTGCAAATGAAATCCCCAGATTCTTAAAGAACTGGATTACAACATTCACCCCCCCGCAAATTGCACCGAAAACGGTAAGCGCTATATGTCCCGCTCCTGAAAAATAATTTGCAAGTGCAATAATCACTGCTATTAAACTAAGAATCAACACGATGATCCATGTCAAAGGACATGACAGCAAAGCGGTATTCAAACCAAGCTGGGCTGCTGTCTCAGCAGTAGTTGCCGAAACTGCTCTTCTCATTACTGCTGCATACGCATATTCCGCAACCGTTGCCGCAATTTTTAATCCTGTAGAAATTGCCTGAATTACATTCCAAACTCCCAGACAAGCTACATATGCGATTAACGCACCAACTACACCATAAACGATCGGACCTAATATGTTCCAGTGCTCCGCTGCAAACTGGGCAACTGTACCAATTAAGCCAAACACCTGTAAAAGTATTCCGGCTACCATCGCCATCGCGTTCATTACGATATTTGTAAATTCTTGGAACTGTTCACTGTTTGCAATCTCATTCACTTCCTGAAAAATAGGCTGGAATGCCATTTTTGCAGCATTTTGCATAGAAGTCCATATTTGTTCCCACGTCACAGGCACCGAATTGAACTTTTCATTTATTTCATCCGTTGCCGCAAAGATCGCCTGTTTCACAACATCTGCTGAAACTTTACCTTGATCTGCCATCTCAAAAACTTTTTCAGCCGGAACATTCAAATAATCTGCGATATTCTGAATCAGATTTGGCGCATTTTCAAAAATACTGTTCAACTCGTCACCACTCAAAACACCTGAGCCAAGTGCCTGTGACAACTGCAGCATTGCATTCGATGCTTCGCTTGTTGATGCCCCGGCAATCGTCATCTGTTTCTGGACGAGCCCGGCAAACTGCACGATTTCTGCGGAACTGCTGAATGCCCCTTTTGCATTATTTCCAAGCTGTGCAATGACACCTGTCATTGCACCAAACTCTCCCCTTGCATCCTGTGCCACAGCATAAGCCATATTAAGCAAATCCCCTGTCGACTGCAAACCATCATTCATTAAATCTAACTGTAAACTGGTCTGCACAAACTCATCAGAAGCATTCATTATAGATTTGGCCGTATCCATCGTTGCATATTCAGCAATTTTGCCTTTGATTGCACCAGCCAAACCACTGCGGTTATTTAACGGATGATGTCCTTCATTCCCTCCTGATAAACCGCCAGATTCAATCGTCTGGTCGTCACTATCACCAATTACATTTATATCTTGCGGCTGCAAATCTCCCAACTGCTGGGACAACTCCGTAATACGGCGGCTTGTTACATCCAGGTCCCACGAAGCATTGGGCGGCAGAATCCGCATACCTAACGCCTGGACGCCGATCTGCCGCTGGCTCTGGAGAACTTCATCCGAAATCTCACTTAATGAATTCATCTCATTCATAAAACGCTGTATACCCGTATCATTGAAAGCCTGCATGTTGCTCTGATTTTCCCATGTGGGAAGAGAAGGCAGGTTCGCAGATGTCTGCCGTCCCATACCCTGGCTCAGTTCCTGCGCAGTAATAGCAGCCTGGTTCAAACGTTCCCCCACCTCTTCGATAGAATTTATACTACCTATCACGACACTTGTAAAATCATTTTGTAGCTGTATCCCTGTCTGAACTATTTCCATATGACCACCTACCTTCCATTTCTCTTTGCCTGTCGTTCAGCTTCTTTCCGCTTCTTTTCTTCTTCTTTTACTTTCTCATCAATAGCGGCAATTATAAACGCCTTTTCATTTTCATCCATATTTACCCATTCTGACGGCCGGATGCGAAGCTTATGCAGCGCATAATACGCATACACCGCCTCGCCATCCCCGCCCCGGATTAGTTTTTTGCGTCATCCACCTTTTCGTCCAGCGTCTTGGTAAATCCCTGATACTGCTGTACCCATACGCAAAGATCCTGATATTCGCCTGATTCATCCACCAGTTCATAAATCAAATCTTCCGGTTTCCTTACCCCGTATGAATCCTGTAATTTCTCGTCATATAAGTTCGGTGTAACAACACATGCTGCGATCAGTTTAACAAGATACGATGATGTATCCAGGCGCTGCCGGAACATATTCGGTTTTCCTGTGACTGGAACATCAACCGTACATTCATCCCGGATACGTTCATTTTCCTTGGACGTCAACGGCTTAAACTCCCAATTCAGCGGAGCCCCGCTCTCATCGGTCAGTGACGCAGTTGGGGCATAAAACCCGTTCTCTCTTTTCTTTTTATTACTCTTCATAAATCTGCTTAAACTTGACATACTTTTTACCATCCTTCCACAATTGTACATTAAAAAATCCTATATGGCTTATATAAAGCCATATAGGTCAAATCCAATTATTGTTTGTTATTCTTATTTTTTTACAACAAATCCATCAAGAAGCTCAAATTCTTGCTTTATCGTGAAATCGTCAAACGTGAACTCCATCTCCTCATCCAAATACTCGCCGTTAGCATCAAATTTCGCTAGGATTCCTCCATCAATGTTACAGTCAAGAAGTATTACTTCCTGCTTTCCAACTTTGGACGTAGGATCATCATTAATGATCTGTATTTCAAAATAAGCATCCTTTCCGCTCTGTTTATAATCATGCATCATATTACGGAAAATAGACTGGTTGTAATGGAACGTTGCTTTTCCAGTGCCCTCCCAGCCAGTTGTCTTATTCCCTTTACCTGTCTTTCCAAGAATGGGAACCTTTGTCTTTTTCTTTGTAAATTTAGCTTCCATATTGATCGCCTGCATAAAATTATATCTATTCTCACCAATCGTGATATAACATTCTGCAAGTGCTGCCGAAACGGCATCTCCAGAAAACATTTCTGCTGTTTCATTCATCTTTGTTCACCTCTCTCTTCTATTAGGCAATCGTAGTTGTCATATATATTTGTGACATGGCATTTACAACCGTGATCACACCCGTTACCACAACTGCCTTTTTGGTTTCCCCTGGTGCAACTTGAACATCCATCTCATTGAAATTTTCGATTGCGCGGATTTTTTGAAGCTGCTTCCTGATTTTACACAAGTCAACCCACAATGCGGAACGTCCCGCATCATCATTTGGTACAACACCCAAATACTTTCTATTAAAAAGCTGTGCATCTGAGTTCGCTAACTCATCAATGACACGGATCGTTTGATTATATTGGAAAACATCTCCCACGGTATCTGTCGTTGTGACCATTGTGTTAATGTCCTCCAGCACCCTTATATCAGAATCAACCCTGTGGAAAACAAATTCACCGTTCTGAATTGCAGAGATCAATTCCGCCTGGGTGTACTCCACATCAAGATCAAATTCGCCGTTATACGCTTTGTTCTGAACGGAAGCATTTACCGCACACCCGGCCTCTGCCCCAACGGTCCAGTAAACTGCTGCCGCCTCATGCGGATATTCCATCGTTCCATCTGCGCCTTTGGACGCGCCATCCAGACATTTGTTTTTTACGCTAATGACTCCCATATAATCCGGTTTTGTATAATTGTAAAGCACCAACTGGAACTTGATCCCCAGTTCATCACGCATCCGCTTGTTAAATGCAGTAAACAGTGCTTTGACGGAATCATCGGTTGTAACTACACCCATTGTATTAAAACGGTACGACTCAATTTTATCAAGATATGTCTGATATGCCGCGTTTGTCGCTGTCCCGTTTGTACCGCCTGAAAGCGCTGTTCCAGCGGACGCCGTAAGCGTAAAATCATCCTTAAACATCACAAAATCATTTGCCACAAGCTGGCTTGCCGCTGTTACGGTCTGTACATCAACCCGCTCTGTTCCAAGACAGGTGATAACATCCCATGCGCCCGCTTCGTCTACGTTTTCCCGGATGACAATCTTCAGGTCATTGCCACGGACACCGCTGCATACCGCGGTCGCATAATCATTTTCCGCTTTACTTCCACCGCTGTTTAATCTGTACGTATATAGAATTTTTGTACCAATAAACAGATCCCGCAATCCCTTCATCTTGTCATCCATATAAGCATAACCGAAAATCTTGTTCGACTGTTTCTGAAAATCTTCGTTTGTTACCATTATGATCTCATCATCTTTCCCCCAGTCCAGAAGCAGGGGAATGGTAGCAACACCTCTGTCGGAAATATTTGCAGAAGCCGCCGCTGCCGAAAAAAAGTTGATATAGGAACCAGGTAACACCTTATTCTGTACTGTAAAAGTACCACCACCTAAAGCCATTTCTTTATTTCACTCCTTTCTCTCTCCATCCGTCCATGATATTGTTCACTTCTTCTACCGTATATTCTTTCCCATCCGTCAGAAGAGCATCTAACATGTCGTGATGATCCACAAATGTGACGGAAGACAGAATCTGTTCTTTGGAATACTTGATTTCTGACGCAACAGTCTGTTCTTCCGCATTTTTAATTGTTTCTTTTTTGTTTCTTGCCATTTTACCACCTATCCTTTCACATGGTTATCTGTCTGCAAACCTCCCATTGTTTCCTTCTGTACTATCTTTTTAACAAAAGCGTTGTAGTCCACAAAGAAGTGCAAAACATCATCCACAATCTCAAACTTCATTTCCATACCACTCCAAAAAAGTCCATCCGCATTGATAACCTCCAAACACCCAAACATCTGCTCACCTACACTATTACACTCGTCATGTGCATTTTGTTCGGATTGCGGAAAATATTGAATTACAAAATGATTCTTCCGCAAGCAACGTGTGCCAGTATACTTCTTTATCTCTGATTTCTTGCACTGTATGTAGAAATAAGGTGGAGAAAGCCCTTGCGGTATCTTGTCCGCATAACTTTCATATCCGAACATTTCAAACAGCGCATTACGGATCCCCGAAATAATCAAATCAATCATGATAAAATACCTCCTAAAAATTTTTTCAGTTTATCTTAATTGATATAACTGAAGTTTGCTGTTACATCGCCGCTGGAATAAACCAATGCCCCTTTTCTTTTTACAATGGTGCTGAAAATAAAAAGAGTCCCAAAAATCAACCTTCAAAGTTAATTTCAAGAACTCTTTACTGTTTCCAGTTTATATAATATCATAAAAGTATGTAGACTGTCTGTAACTTCTTTGTATCATCTTGTATCATTTTGTAGCTTGTTCCCGTCTGAAAACAATTCAGGGTACTTTCTGGCAAAAGAATGAATGGCACATCCATGTAATTTTCTCACGTACTGATATGAATAGTTCAATTCGACGGATATCTCCTCAAGCTTTTTAAATTCAACGTAGTGCTTATACAAAATCTCAATATACTTACTATTCTCCAAACAATGAATCTGGCTAATGATTTTATGCTTTTCATCAATAAACTGATCAATTTCCTTATTAATCTCCTCCTGCAAATCATATATTCTACTTATTGTCTTTACATATAAAGCATCCTTACCAGCGCTCGTCTGTACTCTTTCTCTGGAATAATCAATGGAACCCACGCTTGTACCCGTAGTCCTTAACGTATCAATTTCTTTGATTTTCTGATTAATTATAGTGTCTAGCCTTTGTAATCTTTGTAAATACTCTTTTACTTTCATAAAACTACCTACCGCCTTTCATATTTTCAGCCGCCGTCTCTTAATAAATCTTCTGAAGCTTTTTTCATTTTTGCCCCACTAGAAACAACATATTTTTTTCACTTAGGGTAAAGAGGGCATTTTTTTGCCAGAAAAATTTTCTTTTTATATGAAAACTAATTTTGCTTTATAAAAAAATTTGTGTATTTTTTACCCTTTTTGCCCCTTTTACCCTTTTCGCATTAAAAGGTCCCGGATGCCAGTTCCACATCCATCACATAATACTCGCCGCCTGTTTTCGTCACCATATAGCCTTTTCCGGTAATATTTTTAAAAAAGATGCCCTTCTTATACTGCGTTCTCTCATTTTGCTCACAGTATCGGATGTAACACTGGTAAAACCGGGAGCGCCGTATCTTCTTTCCCGGTGCCCGGATGATACAGTCATCTAAAAATGATAATGCGCTGTCCGCCTCACGGTTTAGCTCTTTTGTCAACCGGATGCTGTTGTCTGTCGCCGATATTTCACTCCCAGCAGCCCGGTATAACTCTGATATCGCATTTACAGCCATATATATTGTAGCTTCTGCCTCCTCACACAGCCTCTTCTGCAAATTCACATCTTTTTTTGCCGGCACTTTATTCATCTCAAAAATCAGAAGCCGCCGGTACCATGCGTTTGACTTCTCGTCCATATTGACCGGGATTTCATTAGCACTGAATAAAAGCTTGGCATAACTCGTAAACGTGGCAGGGTCTTTTCCCTTCCTTTCATACATGAGCGTATCCTCGCCTGTCGCTTTCTTAATAATATCCACACTGTTCATTGCCTCCGAAGATATATCTGCACAAGAATTAAGAAGTTTTCCGTAAAGATTCGTAGCATAGAACCGTTTATTGAGATCCTGGAGCGATATGCTGCATACGTTTTCACTCCCGATAATATACTCCAAAAGCCCAATTACTCTGGATTTGCCGGTCCCGCCATTTCCTTTTAGTATCATAAACTTCTGCTGACTCGTATCACGTGTCATACAGTACCCAAAATACTGCAAAAGCATTTTTACATCTTGTTCACCCGCACTGGCTTCTTTTAGGAACTTCTTTGTAAAAAACCAGTCTTTCTCCAGCACGACGTCTTGTCTGAAATCATGAGGTATTTGGTTAATGCTGTAATACTTTTTGTCGTGCGGAATAAGCTGGCTTTTAATCAAATCATACATTCCATTCCTGAAGTTAATCATTGTCACTGGATACTGGTTTATCTCCTCATAGCGCTTCTGGATCTCTTCCTGCATAATCAGCAAACTATAAATATGATTCAGCGTATTTGCCTTGATAAACCTCTTATATATTAATTTCTGCATGCGATTTTTGATCCGTGTGCCGTCCTGGTCCAGCCGAAACACCCCGCCTTCATACAAATATAACTGGGCATTCATCACAAACATATCGAAATGCGCAATCAGATAATGTACCACTTCAATATCTATTACTCCTGTCACAGCCCCGGTTTTTGATACTACATGAAACTGGCTTATATCTACTTCACCTGTTGGCGGCCCGAACAGCCTTGCCTCGTAGTCGTCAAGAATCTTCTCAACCTTGAGCTGGTGACACAGTTCTGAGAGATACTCCTTCTTATAGAAAAGCCTCCACCCATCCTGGTTGACCCGGAGATACAGCTGCCTGGCAAGTTCGTATATCTGTTCATTCATTTTTCGCATACGAAAACAGGGAACAAATGTATACGAACTAATTGGCTTTATCAAATAATTGTTCTCAATATACGCCAGGTATTCATCCATACTGAAAAAGGCTGTATTATTCAAATCACTGGATATGTATACCGCTGCCCTGCCGGAAGCAATAATATTATCACAAATACCTCTGTCTTCACATAGGTAAACGGCAGATGGACGGCATGGTTCACTACTGATATAATTGTCAAATGTCAATTTATTCACA
Source organism: uncultured Eubacterium sp. (assembly GCA_910584245.1). Lineage (GTDB taxonomy): Bacteria > Bacillota > Clostridia > Lachnospirales > Lachnospiraceae > Eubacterium_F. Next base: position 60,523 of record CAJTZF010000005.1, on the reverse strand, counting down.
ATATATCCACCTTTTCATTTTTACTTAAATGGGAATCCCAAAATACTTTCGTCTGCATTCTCCCTTCCATTTGGAATTCCCCTTGGTTTTTCTGTTGGGCATATTTTTCAGAATGCGCTAGAAATGTTTCTTTAATTTCATATCTCCACCCCCTCAATCTCCACAAACCGAGTTGCATTAATAAAATACACCCAGCGGCGTTCAGAAGTGTGGATTGCATACCCCCAGGGAAAAACTCCCTGCTGCAATCCCTTTCTTACTGTATTGTGATTCATGTTAAGCATCTTGGCAGCATCGGATACAGACAGCTGGCGGATGCTACCGATATCTATATTCTGAGAAGGAATCACCGATTCCTGGCCCGTTTCCTCGAAATAATCAGGGGCAAGCCCCAATGATACGGCAATATCACGCTGCTTGTCCGCTAATGGTATGTTTTTGCCGGAAAGATACTGGCTGATTGACCCTTTACTACATCCAGTCATACCGGCGACCTGTGACTGCCTGAGTCCTAATTGCTGCATCGCTTTTTTTAACTTCTCGCTAAATCTCATATTCCTTACCTTCCTCGTCTTTCATTTTTGCAATATACTATCTGTAAATATCAAACATAAAATCCATCTAGCCACTACTTTTGCCCTAATCAAGCCCTCCAAACCTTATGTTCCCACTTTACTCCTGTCTTTGTTCTGCAAATTCTCTGGGATCAAGTTCTAGAAATGCACAAATAGAAAGTGCTTCCCCCAAACGCAGATCCCTATCTCTTTCAGAATTAAGCAAACTATCATAGAGTGCCCCATATGAGATTCCAGTGGCTTTTGACAACTTAGTCACATTAATACCTTTTTCACGTATGTACTTTGCTAAATTTCTTGTTGGAATATCCAATATAGATCCCCCTTTCAAATAACGAATATTTCGTTTTTTATTATAATAATATCAGTTTACTCGTTTGTCAAGATATTTTAACGATATTTTCGTTTTTTTTATTGACATGTCAATAATTTTCGTTATAATAAGAAGTATAAAGAAAGAAAGGAGGACTTTTATGCCAGCAAAAAGTATAGGTAAAACACTAAAAGAACTGCGGTTAAAATGTGGACTATCCCAAAAACAGGCTTATGAATATATAGGAGTAGCACAATCAACTTTCAGCTCATGGGAAGTGGGAAAAGCGGAGCCGCCAAATGAAGTTTTTTTACAGCTTTGTGATTTATATAATGTTGATGATATTCTTTCAACATTCGGTTATGACGGATACAACGAAGACGGGAGCATACAGCTCAATATGAAAGAAATTAGCACAATAGAAAAATACCGTTTCATATCCGAACATTCCCCTGACGGGGCAAAAAACATTGATACAATATTAGATAGGGAATATTCAATAGCGGAACAAATGAAAAAGCAAAATGAACATATAGAGAAACTGGATAACTCAAATACTCGTTTTATTAATTACTACTACCGACTAGCATCTGCTGGAACTGGACAGATTCTCTTTGATGCACCGCCAACTAAACGCATTGAGATACCTGATACCCCAGAAAACAAAAAGGCGGCTTATGCTATAGGAGTCAACGGAAACAGTATGGAACCAGTATATCACGACGGAGACACTCTTTTGATCGAGATGACTGAAGAAATCCAGCCAGGAGATACTGGAATATTTCTTGTAAATGGCGAAAGCTACATCAAAAAACTTGGAGACCAGGAACTAATTTCCCTGAATCCGAAATATAAAAATATTCCACTTGACGAAGATTCCTACTGTTTGGGAAAGGTATTGGCTGCTTTGAAATAAGCAGTTGTACCGTGTTAATGAAGTGAGTCTTTTCATGCTACGGGAAAAAATGAAACAAACTATTATAAAAAATAAAGGCCCAGCCGCACCACCGGCCAGGCCCTCAAACTTTAATCAAGCATCATGGATGGGATGAATGGTAAGACATCCTCCAATGAAAACTTAAAAAAGCTATGCACCGTCATTATACCATTCATCCCTTCAAATATCAAGAAGGGGATGATTTTTATGAAATTGCCGAATGGCTTCGGTTCTGTACACAAATTACCGGGAAACAGAAGAAATCCCTGGCGGGCGAGAAAAACGGTTGGCTGGGATACAGACTATGAAAAGGGAACATGTAAACAAAAGTATGCCACTATTGGCTACTATCCAACCCAGGCAGAAGCGCTACAGGCGCTGGCTGATTATAATGCCAATCCTTATGACATTTCCACTAACCAAATTACTTTTGAAGAGATTTATGAAAAATGGTCAGAGGAACATTTTCAAATGATTGTACCCTCTGCAAGAAGAACATGGAAAAGTGCTTTTAGTTATTGCACGCCCCTGTACCATATGCGTATGAAAGATATACGGGCGGAACATCTAGAACAGACAATACGATCTGCCGCTGTTGGCGATAATACCAAAATCAGAATGAAAAGCTTGTTCAATTTGATGTATAAATATTGTTTGAAGCATGAGATCGTTGAAAAAAACTATGCAGCATTATGCGACAGTATAAAAAAACCTAAACCTAAAATTATCAGAACTCCCTTTTCCACCAATGAAATACAAAAATTATGGGATAATATACAATTTCCCTTTGTGGATATGGTTTTGATAGGTATATATTCCGGATTCCGGCCACAGGAGCTGGCCGTATTAAAAACCGTTAATATAGATTTTGAAAATAATATCATCAAGGGCGGGTTAAAAACAGACGCCGGCAAAAACAGACTTGTCCCGATCCACCCCGCTGTGCTGGATCTGGTATATAACAACTATAATAAAGCATTATCCCTAAATAGCGAATATCTCTTTAATGATGAAAAGGGACAACAAGGGACTTGGCTGACTTACGATAAATACCGCGGCAGATGGAACAAGATCATGGAAAAACTTGCCCTGCAACACAGGCCACATGATACCAGGCATACTTTTATAACAAAAGCAAAATCCTGTAATGTGGATGAATATATTTTGAAACTGATTGTTGGGCATGAAGTGTCGGATATAACAGAAAAAGTATACACTCATAGGACAGTAGAAGATTTGCAAAAAGAGATCGTAAAAATCAACTAGAAAAGGGCTATATCATAAGTATGTTGCTTATGATATAGCCCTTTTCATTTGTGTATTACCGCTGTGTACTACCCGTGTGTTACTTGTGTATTATATGGAAAGATATCGGGAGTTGCTCAAAGCTTCCAACTTTGAACACCTCTTCAAAATTCGTTATTTCTTAGAACTTCCCATTATCCGCTGCTTCCTGGATCGAAACAGCTACTGCCACTGTCATGCCAACCATTGGGTTATTACCTGCGCCAATCAGACCCATCATCTCGACATGGGCAGGCACGGAAGAGGAACCTGCAAACTGCGCATCACTGTGCATACGTCCTAAGGTGTCCGTCATACCATAAGAAGCCGGGCCAGCTGCCATATTGTCCGGGTGAAGCGTACGTCCTGTACCACCGCCGGATGCTACGGAGAAATATTTCTTTCCCTGCTCAAGACATTCTTTTTTATATGTACCGGCAACTGGATGCTGGAAACGCGTCGGATTAGTAGAGTTACCTGTAATAGATACATCCACGCCTTCTTTGTGCATAATGGCAACGCCTTCCTGGACGTCATTCGCACCATAACAATTCACCTTAGCACGAAGACCATCTGAATATGCTGTCCGGGAGATCTCTTTTACTGTATTTGTATACGGATCATACTCCGTCTCAACAAAAGTAAATCCATTAATACGGGAAATGATTTGCGCTGCGTCTTTTCCAAGACCATTCAAAATAACACGGAGAGGTTTCTTACGTACCTTGTTTGCCTTCTCAGCGATACCGATTGCGCCTTCTGCAGCTGCAAAGGACTCATGTCCTGCAAGAAAACAAAAGCACTCGGTCTCTTCTTCCAAAAGCATTTTTCCCAGATTTCCATGTCCCAGACCTACTTTACGTGTATCTGCAACGGAACCTGGAATACAAAAAGCCTGTAAACCTTCGCCAATTGCTGCGGCGGCGTCCGCTGCCCTCTTACATCCCTTTTTAATTGCAATAGCAGCTCCCACTGTATATGCCCAGCACGCATTCTCAAAACAGATTGGCTGGATGCCTTTAATCTGGTCGTAAACATTTAAGCCAGCATTTTTTGTAATTGTTTCAGCCTCTTCAATGGATGAGATACCATACTCGTTTAAAACGCTGTTGATCTTATCTATTCTTCTCTCATATGATTCAAATAAAGCCATTATTTCCGTAACCTCCTTTTATTATTTTGCGACTTCTTCATCCGTTCTTGGGTCGATGAGCTTCACAGCGTCATCCACACGGCCATATTGACCGCAGGCCTTCTCATAAGCCGTGTTCGGGTCATCACCCTTCTTGATAAAGTCTGTCATTTTACCAAGGCTAACGAATTTATAACCAATAATCAAATCATTTTCGTCTAATGCAATTGCTGTCACGTAACCCTCTGCCATCTCCAGATAACGAGGTCCTTTTTTCAATGTCCCGTACATCGTACCAACCTGGGAACGGAGTCCCTTACCAAGATCCTCCAGTCCGGCCCCGATCGCCAGTCCATCCTCTGAAAATGCACTCTGGGAACGTCCGTAAACAATCTGAAGGAACAACTCCCGCATCGCTGTATTGATTGCATCACATACTAAATCTGTGTTTAATGCTTCCATTACTGTACGTCCCGGAAGAATTTCAGCTGCCATAGCAGCGGAGTGGGTCATACCGGAGCAGCCAATCGTCTCAACAAGCGCTTCCTGAATAATACCCTCTTTCACATTGAGTGTGAGCTTGCAAGCTCCCTGCTGCGGTGCGCACCAGCCTACACCGTGTGTAAAACCAGAAATGTCTTTCACTTCTTTTGCCTTTACCCATTTTGCTTCTTCTGGGATCGGTGCACAGCCGTGGCTGACACCTTGAGCAACTGGGCACATGTTTTCTACTTCCTGTGAATAAATCATGTTATTAGTAACTCCTTTCTTCTGCATCGAATTCTTATATAATCCTACAATATTTTGACAGAAATGTCAAGGTACGGCTGAAAAACGGAGTTTTCTCCATTTCATCCATTTCTATTTTCTATGATAAAATGGAACCCTACACTATAACACCAGACTTTTCGGTTATGTTATATTATGTTATAGGGAGGAAAAAGGGAGGCGGGAAATATTGAACACATACAAAACTGCGGAAGTTGCCGCAATCATCGGAATACACCCAAACACAGTACGGTTATATGAAAAACTGAAACTGATACCTAAGCCGGAACGACGGCCAAACGGTTATCGTGTATTTACAGAATTTCATATAAAACAATGTAAGCTGATACGTCTTGCATTTCAAGTAGAGATATTACAGAATGGATTAAGAAAGAAAATTGTACAAATGATTACGGTATCAGCAACCGGAGATTTTGATACAGCTATTGCGCTTACGAAAAGCTACTTAGAACAAATCGGACGGGAACACCGGAATGCAGAAGAAGCCATCGAAATTGTGAAGCAGATTTTATCCGGCGGTATTGGAGAAAATTCTAGTCATCTGAAACGAAAAAACGTATCCGAACTGCTTGATATTTCTATGGACACGCTCCGAAACTGGGAGATGAACGGTTTACTTACGGTAAAAAGAAAAGATAACGGGTATCGCGTCTATACAGACGAAGACATACAGCGGTTAAAAATCATTCGCGCATTAAGATGTGCCAATTATTCCTTAGAAGCAATCCTGCGGCTTTTGCAGCAGTTATCCAAAAATCCCGATATAGATATCCGCACTGCACTAAACACGCCAAAACAAACGGAGGATATTATTTCTGTCTGCGACAAACTAATTGTTTCACTGTCAGCGGCAGAAAAAAATGCAGTCGCCATTTTGGATATGCTGCACGATATGAAAGTCCAATTTTCATAAACCCTACACTTTGCCACCAATGTTTTCATTGGTGGTATTGTTATTTTACCAAAAACAAAAGGAGGACTTATTATGCAGACTGTAATCAATGTGGAACAGTTGTCAAAATCGTACGGCAATGTGCTTGCGGCAGACCAAATCAGTCTATCTGTAAAACGCGGAACTGTTTACGGGCTTCTTGGCGCAAACGGCGCGGGAAAAAGCACAACGATTGAATGTATCTTAGGCACAAAAAACGCCGACAGCGGGACGGTATCGGTCCTGGGCTATAACCCAAAAAAGGATAGACACCGCTTGTTTCAGAATGTGGGCGTTCAGTTTCAAGAGGGCGGTTATCCGCCGGAAATTAAAGTTTCAGAACTATGTGAAGAAACTGCCTGTATAAAGCACCTGCCAGCTGGAAAAACCTTTGTAAACAATTCGGAATAGAAAGTAAGATTGCTAATGCGGTAAAGAGTTTATCCGGCGGCGAACGTCAACGCTTATTTATCGTACTTGCCTTAATTCCCAACCCGGAATTGGTATTTCTTGATGAATTGACTACCGGGCTTGACGCGAAAACCCGGCGTGATGTCTGGAGAATATTGTCTGAATTAAAAAATAAAGGAGTGACTATTTTTTTAACATCTCATTTCATGGACGAAGTGGAAGCCCTATGTGACGAAATACGTATTTTGAAAAAAGGAAAAGCCGTATTTTTCGGAACCGTAAAACAGGCAAAGCAAGCCAGTGGCTGCGAGAAATTCGAAGACGCTTATCTTGTGCTTTCCGGCGAGGAGGTAGAGAAAGAATGAAATCATTCGGAACACTTTTGAAAAATGAATTGAAATTAAACATTAGAAACATGAATATGGTTATTTTCGCTGTCATTATGCCATTCATTATCTTGATTATTCTAGGTTTCATTTACGGAACAAAACCCGCCGCACAAGGGGCAGCATACACTTTTATGGAACAATCCTTTGGCGCACTGTGCTGTATTTCCATTTGTGCGGGCGGGTTAATGGGCTTGCCGCTTGTCGTATCAGAATATCGGGAACGAAAAATTTTGAAGCGTTTTCAAGTTACCCCTGTCAGTCCGTCAAAATTGCTTTTTGTAGAATTCTCAATTTATATTATCTATTGCACAGTGTCAATGCTTACCCTGCTCCCTGCCGCCATGCTGTTTTGGAAAATAAAAATACATGGTTCTTTCCTCTTGTTCTTGGGAAGCTGGCTTTTGACTATGATATCGACTTTGAGTATCGGATTGTTGGTTGGAGGGATTGCGAAAAACATGAAAAGCGCAAGTGTGATTGCCTGTATTCTATATTTTCCCATGCTGATTTTTTCGGGGGCGACACTTCCCTTTGAGGTTATGCCCGTTGCCATGCAAAAGATTATCCGTACTTTTCCGTTGACACAAGGTATTCAGCTAATGAAAGCGGCATTTCTTGGATTGCCGATTGAAAATGTGCTGCTTCCGATTACTGTTATGAGCGCCGTTATACTTATTTGTTTTGGTATCTCTGTAAAATGCTTCAAATGGGAATAAGCGTCTGGATATGAATATACGCACCAATGTTGTCACAAAAATACTATCTTATTGAAAAAATAGAAGTGGTAAATGAAATTTCACAATCATGTACCACTTCTATTTGCACCCTGTATGGCAGCTACCCATTATAAGCTGATTGATATTATATTATGAGTAACAACCAAAAGGCTCATATTTTATACTGATTTACATCATTCCCATTCCCGGGGCCCCGCCAGCCGGCATAGGCGGTACATCCTCTTTAATATTAGCAACGACGGACTCTGTGGTCAATAAAGTAGATGCCACACTTGTCGCGTTCTGAAGAGCGCTTCTCGTCACCTTCGCCGGGTCAAGAATACCATTCTCCACCATATTGACATACTCTTCTTTCAGCGCATCAAATCCAAAGCCCGGCTTCTCTGAACGAACCTTATCAATAATGACGGAGCCTTCTAATCCTGCATTTTCCGCAATTGTGCGAAGTGGAGACTCCAGTGCACGAAGAATAATATTCGCACCGGTCTTCTCGTCACCCTCCAAGCCAGCGGCAAGCGCCGCCACTTTCTCAGACGCGTGAATATATGCAGATCCGCCTCCTGCGATGATTCCTTCTTCAACTGCAGCTCTCGTAGCGGCAAGCGCATCTTCCATACGAAGTTTTGCTTCCTGCATCTCTGTCTCTGTCGCCGCACCTACACGGATCACTGCTACGCCGCCAGCCAGTTTTGCCAGACGTTCCTGAAGCTTCTCACGGTCAAACTCGGATGTTGTTTCTTCAATTTGTTTGCGGATCTGGGATACACGGGCTTCAATTTCTCCTTTATCTCCCTCGCCGTCCACGATAACGGTATTCTCTTTCTGTACCTTAACCGATTTTGCACGTCCAAGCTGGTCAAGCGTTGTATCCTTTATGTCTAAGCCAAGTTCCTCCGTAATTACCTCGCCGCCTGTAAGAATGGCGATATCTTTGAGCATCTCTTTTCTTCTGTCACCGTAGCCAGGCGCCTTAACAGCTACGACCTGGAATGTACCGCGAAGCTTGTTAAGTACGAGTGTGCTCAGCGCCTCACCCTCTACGTCCTCTGCAATAATAAGAAGTCTTGCACTATTTTGTACGACCTGCTCAAGAAGCGGAAGAATATCCTGTATATTTGAAATCTTTTTATCTGTAATTAAAATATACGGATTTTCCAGATTTGCTTCCATCTTATCCATGTCCGTAGCCATGTATGCGGAGAGATAACCGCGGTCAAACTGCATACCTTCCACGAGATCAAGCTCTGTCATCATCGTCTTGGACTCTTCAATCGTGATTACACCGTCATTGGAAACCTTCTCCATAGCATCCGCTACCATTTCGCCGACCTGCTCATCTCCGGCAGAGATCGCAGCCACTTTTGCAATCTGCTCCTTGCCCTGCAGCGTTTCGCTCATTTCCTTAATCGCATCCACAGCACAATCTGTGGCCTTTTTCATACCCTTGCGGAGAATAATTGGATTTGCCCCCGCTGCCAGGTTTTTAATCCCCTCATGGATCATTGCCTGCGCAAGTACGGTTGCTGTCGTAGTACCATCTCCGGCTACGTCATTCGTCTTTGTAGCAACTTCCTTCACAAGCTGTGCGCCCATATTTTCAAATGCATCTTCCAGCTCAATTTCCTTTGCGATTGTCACACCATCATTTGTGATGAGCGGTGCGCCAAATGACTTGTCAAGAACAACATTACGTCCTTTTGGTCCCAATGTCACTCTCACTGTATCTGCCAGCTTATTTACTCCGGTCTCAAGGGCTGTTCTAGCCTCTACTCCAAATTTTATTTCCTTTGCCATGTTAAAAATGCCTCCTAACTATATATTATGATATTATTCCTCCACGATTGCCACTATATCATTCTGACGTACAACGACATATTCCTGGTCCTCCAGCTTCACTTCCGTACCTGCATACTTGGAATAAATCACTTTATCGCCAACTTTTACTTCCATCTTAACTTCTTTTCCATCTACCATACCGCCCGGTCCAACCGCCACTACCTCTGCCTGCTGCGGCTTCTCCTGTGCCTGGCCTGGAAGCACAATCCCTGATTTTGTAGTTTCTTCTGCATCGAGCTGCTGCAAAACGACTCTGTCTCCCAAAGGTACTAATTTCATTTCTATTTCCTCCATTCTTTTTCATCTATTATTTGTTAGCACTCTCTTCTAATGAGTGCTAGCGATTGATTTTATAATAGTCACTTCTTCCATTCTTTGCAAGTCGTACGTATTTGCTTTTCCCATGTATTTCTATAAATAATCAATATTATCTCCTATTATCTCACGTTTTCTCACTTTTTTGTATTATTTTATATTGTGTGTTATAATGATATCAGGGTGACACCCGCAAAAACATACCGAAAGGACATGATAATAATGAAAGAACAGCTTTATACAATTCCCGTCAACGACATATTTGAGAAAAATTGCGAATGCCCCATCTGTGCCATGAAAAAAAACTTGGAAGAGGACGCCGTAGCTTTTACAATGGGACCGAGTTACATGGAAGATGATATACGTATGGCCACAGACCAAACAGGGTTTTGTTCCCGTCACATGCAACTTTTATACGATTTTGAAAATCGGCTGGGACTTGCACTTATTATTGACACTCACATGAAGAATATGATAAAAAACATAGAATTATTACAAAAAAAAGGAAGAAAAACAACAGGAGGGCTTTTCTCAAAAAAAGAAAAAACCCCGCTTTTCCGTTTTACAGACCAAATAAACAACTCCTGCTTTATCTGCGAACGAATCAAAAGGATTTTTGAACGGTATTTAGCGACAACATTTTACTTATATGAGAACGACTCCTCCTTCGTCACAAAATTCAAACAGTCGCGCGGATTCTGCCTGGAACACTACGGCCTGTTGTATGAAATGGCTCCCACCTTCCTCCGGCACGATACGCTCGAAGCGTTTACAACAGATCTGGATTATGTGTTTCTTGAGAATTATAAACGCATGGAAGAGGAGCTCTCGTGGTTCGTCGACAAATTTGATTACCGAAACGCCGACGCTCCCTGGAAAACATCAAAGGATGCCCTGCCCCGCGCTATGACGAAATGCAACGGCATCCTAACGGAAGAATAAGTCTATGACAATTCCCCACGCCACGCCGGAACTATACAAAACTGCCAATATTAACAGGTTTTCCTTCCATTTTTTATTGACCTGGAATAGAACGAGCAGTCCGACGCCAGCTCCCACTAGAAGTCCGGACATCATCGCCCCCAGACTGATAAACTGGCCCAGATAGAGTTTGGTGACCATAACAGAAGCCGCACAGTTCGGCAGCAGTCCGACAATTCCGGCAAGCACTGGTCCGAGCACCGGCTGGTCCGACATAAATTGTGCCAGACGGTCTTCCCCCCAGAGCTCAATCAGGACATTGAGCGCGGCGGAAAAAAAGAAAATCACAGCAAAGATTTTAACGGTATGTCTGACAGCAGAAGTAAAAATATTTTTCTCACAGCCACAGTGCTCACTTTCGCAAATCACATGTATTTCTTTGTATCGAATGAGGGAAGGCCGGAACCGGAAAAGAAAATCTACCAAAAAACCCGTCAGCATTCCCAACACAGCTTTGCTCCCAACGATCATAACTATGACGCGGACATCCACTGCCTCTGAAATAAATATAGGAAGCATTTCATCAGAGGTAGACAAAAAAACTGCCAGAAGCGTCCCTACCGTAATAACTCCTCCCGCATATAAGTTTGAAGCCGCCGCAGAAAACCCGCACTGGGGAAATGCCCCAGCCAGGCTTCCTGCCAACGGCCCAAGCCGTCCAGCCTTTCGAACAACCGCCCATGTTTTCGTGCTAGTCTTGTGTTCCAAATATTCCATAATCACATAAGTTACGAGTAAAAATGGCACTAACCTCAAACTGTCCATACATGCATCCAGCAAAAGATCAAACAGTATCTCTATTGACATGATATCAACTCCATATGAACTATTCCGCACCACCCGACTGGAGTGACTCCTTCAATGCAAGTGCCTTATCTTTAATTCTCCGGTTGGCATCCCGCGCCACAAGCACTTTTGATACCCAACGTTTCGCCTCCTCGTACTCGCCAATTCTCCTTGAAAGCTCTGCCACAAGAAATGTCACCGTGTACTGGTCCATTCCACACATTGGAAATTCTTCCTGTGAAAATGCCGCAACAAAACCTTCATGGGCATTTTTGAGACATTCCTTTTCCTCCTCGTAAAGGGCTTTCGCCTCCTCTTTAGAGTACTCGCCCTGCATCATCACTTCTCTCTTCCCGCGGAACAGCCAAGCCAGCTTTAAACAAGTATAAGCCCGTTCACTGACTTTCCCTCTCTTTACTACGGTGTTCAGCAATGCCATTTTATGTCTCGTAATCGCCTCGTCATACGAGTACGTTTTTCCATTTTCAGACGTATACTTAAAAGTGCTTGAAATCTGTTCTTTTATTTGTTTTGCCTGGGACGACATAACAAAATTAAAATATCGGTTCAACGACGCATAGCCGCAAACGGGACACAAAATCGCGTCGTATTTCAACGGATCAATTCCCTGGTATTTCGGCCGGAGATCCATATCCTGGGAAACGAGCTTCGCCTTCCCTGTTCGAACCATCTTGCACTTAAACTCGCTATCACAAACCGGACATTTATGGGTCTTATCGAACAGCAGGCTCTCCTCACTGATCTCTTTCGGCTTCGTCTCACCTTGGGCCGCCTGCCGCTCTTCTTTCTTATCCTGCTCAAAAACATTTATATCCTTCTTAATCTTCAACCCCAGACTTTCTAGTCCGGCAAACAAGTTAGCCATAATAAAATCCTCCATTCCTATGCTTTACTGCATACTACCGCTTCTCAGGACGGTACGAGCTCTTCATGGAAACGATGCGGTTAAATACCTTATGTTCCGGCGTCGTATCTTTTGTATCCACACAAAAATAACCCGTCCTCATAAATTGAAACTTATCATTTGGTTCCGCCTCTGACAGCGCCGGTTCCACATAGCACTCTTCGAGAACCTGAAGTGAATTCGGATTGAGATTCACAGTTCCATCTTCATTATATACACCCTGTTCCTCATCCACAAGATTTTCATAGAGACGCACCTCCACTTTTTTGGCCGTTGGTACCGCTACCCAATGAATCGTACCCTTTACTTTTCTTCCCGTAAATCCAAGACCACTCTTCGTCTCCGGGTCGTACGTGCAGTGCACCTCCGTCACTTTTCCACTTTCATCTGTTATGTAATCGTGACATTTCACAAAGTAAGCGCTCATCAGTCTTACCTCATTGCCTGGAAACAGCCGGAAATATTTTCTGGGAGGCTCTATCATAAAGTCGTCTCTCTCAATATAAAGCTCTCTGGCAAACGGCACCTTTCTCGTTCCCATCTCAGGGTTTTCCTGATTATTTGGCACATCCACATATTCCACCTGTCCTTCCGGATAGTTCGTAATGACAAGCTTAATCGGATCAAGAACGGCCATCATACGTGGTTTCGTCATTTTGAGATCCTCGCGGATACAATATTCAAGCATCGCATAATCCACAGAACTATTGCTCTTAGAAACACCTGCCAGCTCCATAAACTTGCGAATTGAAGAAGCCGTAAAACCACGTCTCCGAAGCGCCGTAATGGATACAAGACGGGGATCATCCCACCCATCTACTACGCCGTCCTCCACCAGCCGTTTGATATACCTTTTTCCTGTCACAACATTTGTCAGATACATCTTCGCAAATTCAATCTGCCTCGGCGGCACCTCAAACTCACACTCCCGGACAACCCAGTCATAAAGCGGCCTGTGGTCCTCAAACTCCAGCGTACAAATGGAATGACTGATTCCCTCCACAGCATCCTCAATCGGATGGGCAAAATCATACATCGGATAAATGCACCACTTGTCACCCGTATTGTGGTGGGAAATATGTGCTACGCGGTACAAAATCGGGTCACGCATGTTCATATTGGGGGATGACATATCAATTTTGGCGCGAAGAACCTTCTCGCCATCTTTATATTCCCCGTTTTTCATTTTTAAAAATAATTCCATATTTTCTTCCACCGAACGATCCCTATAAGGACTGTTTTTACCCGGTTCTGTCAAAGTTCCCCGGTACTCCCGGATCTCCTCCGGCGTCAGATCGCATACATACGCCTTGCCCTTCTTAATCAGCCTGACAGCACAGTCAAACATCTGGTCAAAATAATCCGACGCAAAATAAACAGGTGGTTTTTCACCTTCACAAATCCATGTCACATCTTCCAAAATCGAATGAACATATTCTTCATCCTCTTTTTGCGGATTTGTATCGTCAAACCGCAGATTAAATTTTCCGCCATATTTTTTTGCCAGACCCCGATTTAACAATATGGATTTGGCATGTCCGATATGCAAATATCCATTCGGCTCTGGGGGAAACCGGGTCATAATGTCTGTATAAACGCCTTCCGCCAGGTCCTTCTCGATTTCCTGTTCGATAAAACTCTTTGAAACAACTTCTTCCTCTTTCTGTTCTGCCATTACTGCAAAAGCCTCCTTGAAATACACATATATCCTATCATATCACATCCGGCACAAGATTTCAATATACGTTTGTTCCTCCGCAAACACGCATTCTCATGAGCCGGCGCTTTTTATTACCCGGACCAGCGGCCGAAGCGCCTGGTAATATTTTTGCTGCGGTTTTTTCCCAAACTTCTTATCCAGTTCTTCTTTTATCCCCTTGAAGTCCTGGAGACTGTGTGACTGTATAACTTGGTACGCCTCCTCGGCCCCTGCCGTGCCCAGGCCATTCAGACGCAGCGCCAATTCTACCAGTTTCACCCCGCGCTGCCTCTTTTCTTTCAGACAGTTTTTTGAAAGCGCAGCGCGCAACTCAGCATTTTCCCGGAGCCCCATATACAAATTCCTTCCCTCCTGCTGGCCCCTCACAGCAGTGAGAACACTATACCACCCGCCTAAATTCGTCATCGGCAGGCATTTAGAAATATCCACCAAAAGCGGTTCCTGCGTGAGCTCCCCCTGTACCGGCTTGTCTGTGCCAGAGCGGCCCTCTTCGGAATTTTTCTGCGAACGCTTGTTTTTCACACGTGCAGTGCGCACCTCTTCGGATTTTTTACCTTTTTTCTTTTTCTTCTTTTTCTTATCCGCAGTAGAAAAACTTTTCTGAGAAATAACGACGCCTCGCTCTTTCCAGAAATCTACAGCATTTTGATACCCCTTATCATTTGAATAAATACAAAATGAGGCTTTCGGATGTTTCGTAATCAAAAAAGACAGTACGCCGACCAGCTGATAATCGAGCGCATTGTTTCCCGACATACACTCCAGCCATAAAATTTGTTTGTTCCTCACCTGGCTCAGTAAATAATGTTCAAGCCGTTTGGAATGATGTTCTGTATAAAAGGTAATAATACGGTCCTTTTTGCGAATCTTTGCAGACAGGTCAAACCATCTGTCGCCGATGTTCTCCGTGTCAATCAAATAATATTTACGTTTCAAGCGATATCTCCTTCCATCCTTTTTATGTACGAAACCCTCTATCCTTGATATGTACGAAGAACCTCTTTGAATTTTTTTACATTTTCGACGATATCCCCTTTGAATACCTTTGTTCCCGCCACAATCACATTGGCCCCGGCATCCAGTACGTCCCTGGCCGTCTCCAAATTGATACCGCCATCTACCTCGATATCAACGTCATAACCATTTTCATCGATATGCTTGCGGAGCCGGCGAATCTTTTCAAACGTGTCACGGCGAATCTTCTGCCCGCCATACCCTGGTTCCACCGTCATGACAAGTACCATATATACTTTGGGAAGAATCGACAGAATCCCATCAATATCCGTACCGGGCTTTATTGATACCGCCGCCTTTTTCCCCAGCCCGCGTATCGCATCAATTGTCTCTTCCAAATTCTCACACGCCTCCGCATGAACGGTGATTCCATCCGCTCCTGCCTCCGCAAACGGCTGGATGTACCGGACTGGCTCCGTCACCATAAGATGTACATCAAAAAATGTATCCACACATTTCCGAATCCCCGCTACCACTGGCACCCCAAAAGATATATTGTGCACAAACATACCATCCATAATGTCGATATGTATGTAGTCAGCTCCCGCTCCGCTAACCACAGCCAGCTCGTCTCCGAGCCTGGAAACGTCTGCCGCGAGGATCGACGGCGATAATTTGTATTCCATGCTAATCCCTGACCTTTCGTTCGTTGTACTTTTGTTTTCCCATATCCTTTAATTCCTCAAACATCTGAACATAATTGCGGTATCTGACGGGGCTGATCTGCTGCTGGCCGAGCGCCTCCTTGACCTTACAATCCGGTTCATGCGTATGCGTGCACCCGATAAAGCGGCACATCCCCTCATAGGGAATAAATTCCGTAAAATAGTTTTTCAGCTCCTCTTTGTCCATATCCGGAATTCGGAGGGAACTAAATCCAGGCGTGTCAAATAAATACGTCCGGTCACCGACACAAAACAACTCCGAGTGCCTCGTCGTATGTTTGCCACGCCGTATCTTTTCACTTACGGCGCCCGTTTTGGATCCCGCATCCGGAAAGATCTGATTCAATATACTGGACTTGCCCACTCCCGAAGGGCCCGCCAATACAGTTGTTTTTCCACGAAGAAGCTCACGGACGCTGTTGATTCCGATATTCTCTCTGCTACTGACGGAAAGTACCCTGTTGACACACTTTTCATAGATGGACACAAGCCGCTGTTCCTCCTCGGATGACACAATATCAAGCTTATTAAAGCAAATAACCGTCTCAACTCCCTGCATCTCCATCATAACCAAAAAACGGTCCAGCAAATTTAAGTTTGGCAATGGATCCGCCATTGCAAACAAAATGAGCGCCTGATCGACATTGGCGACCTCCGGCCGTATAAGATAATTCTTTCTCGGAAGAATCTCCTGTACATTCCCCTGCTTTTCCTCTTCGGAAACTATCTGGATGCGCACATTGTCGCCCACCAGGGGTTTTACCTTGTCTTTTCGGAAACCGCCCTTTGCCTTACATTCATATAGGTCCGATCCGCCTGCCGTATGGCAGTTGACATAGTAAAACCCCGCAATTCCTTTTACAATCTTTCCTTCTATCTGCATCAATCGGCAACCCTCTTAAACGAAACGGGATACGTCGCTACCAGCTGTTTATCCTTATAAACACTAATCTTTCCGGTATTTGCACTCTTTCCGGTAACGTTCAGCACAAATGGAAAATCATGATATCCCATCGTCGCCATCTTTACCGACGTATCCTTTTCTCCGTCCTGAGACAGAATAAACTCGAACTGTGCACTCGGATCGTCCTCGTATTCAAACGGATTTGATATCGTTACCGATCCCTCATACGTATACGTCTTTTCCTCGCCGAGGCTAAGCGTAATATCGATCGCCGTACCTTTCTCAACTTCCTTGCCCGCCGCCACACTCTGGACACATACGCGGTTTTTTTGTACCTCGGAATAATTTTTGGATTCGTTTCCGTACTCCAGCCCCGCCTTTGTCAATTCCCTTCTCGCCTGGCTCCGGGTCAGTCCGAGCAGTTTAGGAACCTTGACTTTTTCTTCCCCCTTACTCGGATATATTGTAATCTCAGCGCCCTTATCAACCTTTTTCCCAGCGGCCGGCTCCGTGTATGCCACCTTGCCAACCGGTTGGCTGCTATATACGTCGCTTCCCTGTTTTACAGTAAATCCTTTATCTTTAATCATGTTGACAGCATCGGTAATCGTCTTTCCCGTCGTGTTTGGCACGCCGATCTGCTCCACGCCGGTGCTGACAATAACTTCAACGGCGTCTCCTTCCTTCACCGTCGTCCCGGCCGAAGGATTTGTCCGTATTACTCTTCCTTCCTCGATATCATCGGAAGCTTCCTCCCCAAACGTAATCTCTACATCATGATTTCCCAAATCTGTTGAGACGTCATCTTTCAGACGGTCCTTATAATCCGGGAGAACAAACGTCTCCTCCTCCGCTACTCCCTCGCTCGGTGCCGGTGTCTCCGTCACGTTAGTTACCTTATCGCCTTCGTCACCTTTTGTGCTGTCATCTGCCGACCCCCACAGGCCGATAAATCTCCCGAGCATATAAATGACAACAAGGCCTATAATAATCGCTACCGCAATACTTCCCAATACAAGAGCCTTCTCAAGCTTCGGATCGACATCCGATTTACTCTCTTCCTCGTCGTCGCGGCCCTCATCCTTATCCTCCGACTCATCTACTGGCGCAAGACTGCTGCGGGACGCATGCTTCAATGTTTTCACATCATCCTTTGACATAAAAATCGTTCCACCATTTCCATATAAATTCCCGATCACACCGTATTCCCCGCTCGGATCCTGCAAAAACATCTTCATGTCAGCAATCAGGTCGGCGGCCGAAGAATAGCGCAGTTCTGTTTTCTTTTGCATACATTTATTTACAATATTGCTGAGTCCTTTGGGAATCGTCCCATCCATAGCGGCCAGTGGTACGGCGTCCTCCTGGATATGGGCCAGTGCGATTGCCACCGCACTTTCCCCGTTAAAGGGAAGGCTTCCGCACAACATTTCATACATTGTGACGCCAAGAGAGTAAATGTCGCTCTTTTCATCGCTATACCCTCCCCGCGCCTGCTCAGGGGAAATATAGTGTACCGATCCCATCGCATTTGCCGTAATCGTATTGGAGCTTGCTGCCTTGGCAATCCCAAAATCCGTGACCTTTGCCGTGCCATCTCTCGCAATCAGTATATTCTGCGGCTTGACATCCCGGTGAATAATATTATTCCTGTGGGCGGCGTCCAGACCATTTGCGATCTGGAGTGATATTCCCACCGCTTCCTTCACCGAGAGCTTTCCTTTCTCTTCAATATATTTCTTCAACGTGATACCTTCAATGAGCTCCATGACAATATAGTACATGCCATTTTCTTCACCAACATCATAAATGCCTACAATATTCGGATGCGACATACTGGCAATCGCCTGCGCCTCTCCCCGGAATTTCGTGACAAACTTAGTATCCTCGCTATATTCCTGCTTCAAAATTTTTATAGCAACAAAACGGTTCAGGCGATGGCATTTTGCACGAAAAACATCTGCCATGCCACCACTGCCGACCTTCTCCACTATTTCGTACCGGTCGCCAATAATAGTTCCTATATTTACCAACACATATTCCTCCATTCTACCAATTCTGATACTATAATCGAACTAAGACAACGCTGATATTATCTTTTCCGCCGGCCTCATTTGCCTCTTCTATTAAAATCTCTCCTGCCTTCTTCATATCATTTTTATACTGTTTGATAATAGACTCAATTCGGTCATCCTCAAGCATATTGGTCAATCCGTCTGAACATAACAAGAGCACGTCCCCTTCCCTCACTTCAATTTCAAAGCAATCCGCTTTTACCGTACGATTTGTGCCAAGGGCCCGTGTTATAATATTTTTATTTGGATGAGTTCTTATCGCTTCTTTTTGAAGCTTACCAGACTGAACCATTTCTTCCACAAGGGAATGATCCACCGTCACCTGTTTTAGCGTATCCCTAAATGCATACAGCCGGGAATCACCCACATTGATCACGTAAGCTGTATCACCGAAAACTACAGTGCCCACGAGAGTCGTCCCCATGCCGTACAATGCCACATCTTCCAGAGAAGCATCATAAACGGTTTCATTAGCAGCTGCTACTGCCTGCTCCAAAATGCCGATCGGTGTTACTTTTGTACTCTTTTCAATCTGTGAGACAACTACCTCCACACACATTCGCGAGGCGGTATCTCCTGCATTGTGGCCTCCCATTCCATCCGCCACAATAAACAGATTTGGGAAACTTCCGATCGCATGTTCTTCACAAAACACATAATCCTGATTTGCGTCCCTTGTGCGTCCCGTATCTGTTATAGAAAATGTTTGCACAGTTTGACCTCCTTAGTCAGAGCGGGTGATGGTGCCGTCTTTTTTGTCTTCCTGATATAAGTACTGCGCAGCTGGCCTCACGCATCCTCTATATCGCTCTCCATCTCTCTTCTTAGTCGTAACGTTGATTCCGTTCTCTCAATAAATGGCGATTATCTGTCGTTTTTCGTTTTTTTATGCGTCTTACAGTGCGTCTTATCAAATTCCAATATAACTACTTATAACATACCAACATCTGACTAGGACAATTCTACCACAAGAAAGAAAAAAAGACAAGCCATAAAATTCTTATCCATTTTTCTTTATTGTTATACATTTATGTTTATTTTTCTTATATTATTCCTGGATCCCCACACAATAAACAAATCCATTATGCTACTTTTCATACGTTTTCTACCCGCGCCCTGTCTTTTTCAATGTACCATTTCTATATGTATTATAGTTCGTTTTTGGAATTAAAATTCATGTAGGATTTTGTCGAATATTGGTTCATAATTAATTTGTTATAACTTTGATATTCGAGGTGAAATTATTTGAAAAATATTATAAAAAACACAATAATAACTTTATTTAATCCAATCTCCCCTATCGTTACGCTCATAGTCGGCTGGACTTTGACTATTCTAGTAACACAACGAAATGAAACTTATCCGGGCTGGATTAATTATATGATTGCAAATCCGTACACTGTAATTTTTTTCTTAGCTCTTTGGCTGATCTTTACAATTATATACACCGCCCTGCAAAATAAAATAGTTAGTTTAACCAACGAAATTAAAACCAAAGAAACTATTATAACGGAAAAAGACAATCAATTGAAACACACGTCAGGAATCGTCTTAAATCGAAGCGGTGACTTTGCAAATTTCAATAGATTGTTAAGATTCAATGAAACACTTAAAGATTTCACTGAAAATAACACAATCGTTGAATGCGTTCAAATGTATAGTTACTCAACAAAAAGGGTGAATCAGAAAATCAGTATTAAAGTCCTTTATGATTGCGGATTTTGTTCTGACGGCATAAATATAAATAATTTAGCCCAGTGTTATTATGATATAGATTATAACGATTATAATACTTTGAAAGATATTATTGATATATGGAAGAAACTATCCTCCGATATACATTTCCCATATTCAGAACAGGATTCATTAATAAAGATATTAGTAAATGGCATTAATAACTTATACAGGAAATATTATAATGAATTAACTAATATAAAACATATAACAGATGTAACAAGTATGCACTTTACAGAGTATAGAATCATAACACTATTAATAAGAATAGCAAGACGCTTATCCGCTACCGTATTTGATAAAAACAGAATACTTGGCAATGATTATTTTGAATTGGAAAATTACCTTTTAAATGGGAAAAGGACTGGTATATTAAGCAGCATATTGTTAGAAGAAATCTTTATGTTTAAGTATACAAGAAACTCTCATAAAAAGGATGGACGCGCTTATGTTTCTTTTCCATTAAATATTTCTATGAGACAATATATATGTGTATTTAGTATACAAACCTCTGATTTGGATAAAAATATAGATTTAGAATACGAAATAAAGTCTTTAAGAGAAGATATTGTCAAACGATTCGAGAAAAAGTAGTATACATTTTAGATAAATAACGTTATAATAAATATAGAAAATTTAGGAGGTAAGTTATTATCATGCCAGAAGTGTTTTACCACGAAATGGATAAAATGTTTGAGGAACTTGGAATAATCTTTGAGGACACCAACGATAAAGAAAAAATTAAAGAAGCAGAAGATTTCGTGGCCACATTTACACCGGATACTAAACCAATTATTATTGACTAGTATTTATCCCCAGCAGACATAGCGGCCCCTTCACTCTCCACTCCCTCCGTTCTTGAGCTGTATTGTCTATTTTATGATTTGAAAAAATAGCTTGTATTTTTAATTTCTTTCAATGGGCTTTATAAAATTATTGCGCAGCTGTCCGCATGCCGCATCGATATCGCTCCCTAGCTCTCTTCTTATCGTAACGTTGATTCGGTTTTTTTCAAGAATTTGTTTAAAATCTCTTATGTTCTCTTCCTTGGAACGCCTATTCTTTCTTTCCTTCACCGCATTCAAAGGGATAAGATTGACATGGCAGTTCATTCCCTTTAATTTTCTGGAAAGCTCCAGTGCATGGGCCTTTTCATCATTTACACCATCCACCATGCTGTATTCAAACGTAATTCTCCGACCTGTATTTTTTATATACTCCCTACACGCAGAAAAAATTTCATCCATACTATATTTATTTGCCACCGGCATCATCTTCCTGCGAATGGCGTCATTCGGCGCATGAAGACTGATCGCAAGCGTAATCTGGAGCTTTTCCTCCATCATCCTGCGGATCTGGTCCACGAGACCGCACGTTGAAACCGTAATGTTTCGCTGGCTGATATGGATGCCCTTCTCATCGGATAACAGACGTATAAAAGCAAGCAGGCTTTCATAGTTATCCAGCGGCTCACCCATTCCCATAACAATGACATTAGAAACCCGTTCCCCCGTCTCCCTCTGTATCTCATAAATCTGGGAAAGCATTTCGCCAGCCGTGAGATTCCTCTCCAGCCCGGTCAACGTAGAGGCGCAAAACGAGCATCCCATACGGCACCCCACCTGGGAAGAAATACAGACGCTATTGCCATGATGATATTTCATCCAGACGCTCTCAACCAGGCTTCCGTCTGCCAGGGAAAACAAATATTTTGCCGTATCACTCTTCTTTGACACCTGCTTTTTTTCTATATGAATCCCGGAAATACTATATTTCTCCGACAAACGCTCCAGAAAATGCTTGGGAAGATTTCGGATTTCAGAAAAATCCGATACCCGCTTTTTGTGAATCCACTCAAACAATTGTTTTCCCCGAAAGGATTTTTCATCACACGTCTCTGCAAGCCTCATCATCTGCTCTTCATCCAGGCTTCTCAAATCAAATTTTTTCATATTTTCCTGTCCTCTGACTTTTTAAATTTTGCCACAAAAAATCCGTCCCCATGCTGTATCCCGGGAAGTATTTGCAGCATACCAAGACGGGTCATCCCATTTCGAAGCGTTTCCGGTAAATACGCATCAAGAGAAACGGGCTGCAACGGCAAATTCTTCTCAATCCACTCTGCCATCTCTTCATTTTCACGCGGATGTACCGTACATGTACTGTAGATCAATGTACCGCCCGGCTTAAGCGCCGTCACCGCCCCCGTAACGATCCTTTTCTGGATTTCGGGCAAGTCCGCTGCATGTTTCATCGCATGGTATTTAATTTCCGGCTTTTTTCCGATAACTCCGATACCCGAACAGGGAACGTCGGCAAATACCACATCCGCTCTCTCCCTCCACTCCTCATCCGGGACAGAGGCGTCCCACACCTTGACCTGTACATGTTCTGCGCGGAGTCTCGCCGCATTTTCCATGATGCGTTTGAGTTTCCGGGATGAAATATCCCTTGCACTGACCAGTCCCCTGCCCTGAAGTATATCTGCCGCATGAAAAGTCTTGCCGCCAGGGCTGCTGCACACATCAATAACCGTATGACCCGGCTCAACGCCCGACACAAGCACTGGCAGCATCGAACTTTCATCCTGGACGGTAAAATGCCCCTCTGCAAATCCGGGCAGCTTCTCCACCCTGTCAAAATGGTCGATAAAAAGACCTGTATGTGTGTACAAGCCGTCCTTTACCGTCACTCCCGCCCTCATAAGCTCCTCCCGCACCTGTTCACGGGAGGCATTCATTGTCTGGACCCGTATCGTTACAGGGCGTTCCTCATAAAAGGATGCCAGCATTTTCTTTACCGTTCGCTTTCCGTATGCCTGTATGAGCATATGAACCAGCTCTTCCGGCACGGAATACAATAGAGAAAGCCTTCTGCACTCCGGCATAGCCCCGGCCGTAACGGACTCCCGTAACTCCGCGGCCGGCTCCCGCGCCATATTGCGCAGCACCCCATTTACAAATCCACACAAATTTCCGCACTTCTTTTTCCGCACAAGAGAAACCATTTCATTGCATGTAGCTGCTGCCGGCACGGCGTCCATAAACAGAATCTCATATGCCCCCATACGCAGTGCGGTGCGGACTACCGGCTTCATTTTCCTCACCGGAAGCTTAGCATACCGGCCGATGACGGCATCAAGGAAGATGGCGCGCTCAATTGTCCCATAAGAAAGGCGCCGGAGAAAGCTCCTCTCCTGTCTCGAGCATTCCTTCCGATTGTCCTCCCGCCCTTCCCCGGTTAGGGAATGAAACAGCTCATCGCTGTGCCTCTCCTGCTCCAGCACCCCGTATACTATATCAAAAGCAATTGTCCGCAACGTCGTTTCCTCTCATAAAATCTCCGCTCTTCATGCGCTTCTTTCCCTCCAGCTGGACTTCCAGAACATGCAGAAGGCCATCTCCGGTCTGTATGCTGAATCCATCCTTTTCTACGCTGACTACCGCTCCACACGGACGGTCCGTATTCCTGCTAACTACAGCTGCCCTCCATATTTTCAGCATTTTCCCGTGAAAATACGTATAGGCCCCCGGCCACGAATTCAGGCCGCGCACATAGCGTTCCAGCTTTACCGCATCCTGGGCAAAATCCAGCTTGCCCAGCTCCTTCGTCAGCATTTTCGCATACGTGCCCTGGGCATCATCCTGTTTCTGCGGTTTGGCCTCCCCCTGCTCCAGCTGTTCCAGCGTCTCGAGCAGCAGCGGGCCGCCAAGCTCCGAAAGCCTTTGAAACAGGCTCTCCCCTGTTTCCTCTGGCCGGATTTCCACTTCCCTTTTTAACAGCATATCACCCGTATCAATTCCCTCGTCCATCTGCATCGTCGTAATACCTGTCCTCGCATCGCCCTCCATAATTGCCCACTGGATCGGCGCCGCTCCCCTCCATCTGGGAAGCAGGGATGCGTGTACATTAATACACCCGTATTCGGGCAGCTCCAAAATCTCCTTTGACAAAATCTGTCCAAACGCCACGACAACGATAACATCACATGGAATTTCCCGAAGCGTTTCCACAAAGGACGGATCTTTGACTTTCTTAGGTGTGTAAACCGGAATACGATGTGCCACTGCGGCCTCCTTCACCGGCGTAAATACCAGTTTCCCACTTCTGCCCTTCGCCTTATCCGGCTGCG
Organism: uncultured Eubacterium sp.; assembly: GCA_910584245.1. Taxonomy (GTDB): domain Bacteria; phylum Bacillota; class Clostridia; order Lachnospirales; family Lachnospiraceae; genus Eubacterium_F. The sequence goes on along the minus strand of CAJTZF010000005.1, from coordinate 35,938 downwards.
TGACGACCGCCGTCACCTGATGCTTTTCCGATTCCAGAAGAGCGCCCAACACCGGAACTGAAAAATCCGGTGTTCCCATAAAAATGACATCCATACGAAAACTCCCCCTTTACTGCTCCGCTTCCACATCGACCAGCTCGCCGTCCACCTTATCTACGTACAGCTTCCCGTCCAAATGTTCCACCTCATGTATAATCGCCCTCGCCAAAAACTCCTCGCCCTCAATCTCAATTTCGTTCATATCCAAATCTAGCGCCCGGGCGCGTACGAGATTAGGTCTTATTACAATTCCCGCCTTGCCCGGCACGCTCAGACATCCCTCGCTTCCCCTCTGCTCTCCCTCCATATGGGTAATAACAGGATTAATCAAAACTATGGGACTGTTTTGCTCCTCCGACACATCAATGACGACAATCCGCTTCAAAATACCGACCTGCGGTGCGGCGAGGCCAACACCTTCCGCCTCATACATTGTCTCAAACATATCTTCAACGAGCTGCCTCGTCTTTTCGGTCACTTCCTTAACCTCTTTCGAACGCTTATACAAAATTTCATCACCAATTACACGAATATTTCTAAGTGCCATATTTTCCTCCATTTCAAATTACCTTACCGGCTCATCCACTTCATATTGCAAATAATTAGAATCGTTTTTTTTCTCTTTCCAATCATCAATGCTTTTCCTCACCTGGTCCATCTCAAACGCGGTGCGCACCTTTACGTACAGCACGAGCCGGAACCGGTCTTTGATGCGCCTTACTGCGCCGGCCGCCGGGCCAATAATCTCAACCCGTTCTCCAAACTCACGCCTCAGCTGCGCTGCCAGTCCGCCAATGCAAGTCTCCCCTTCTGCAAGCTTTTCCGCAGAAACACTGACCGAGAGCATCGAGCCGCAAGGGGGATAATTCATCATTTTCCGAAATGCAAGCTCATTTTCATAAAACATTCCCGCATCCTGGGCGGCGACGCTCTTGATCACATAATGCTCCGGCTTATACGTCTGTATAACGACCTCTCCACATTTCTCCCCTCTTCCGGCTCTGCCGCTCGCCTGCATCAAAAGCTGGAAAGTTCTCTCACTGCTTCGGTAATCGTTCTCAAACATGCTCATATCCGCCGCCAGGGCAGCCACGAGCGTCACATTTGGAAAATCATGCCCTTTGACAATCATCTGGGTTCCGACCAGTATATCGGCATTTCCGCTGCGGAACTCCGACAAAATATGTTCGTGGCCATTTTTCCCCGCCGTCGTATCCGCATCCATACGCAAAATACCCGCCCCCGGAAACAGCCGGCGGAGCATCTCTTCCACCTTCTGGGTCCCCAGGCCAAATGCCGCGATGTACGGCGAGCCACAGGAGGGGCACCTCTCCGGCATTTTCACGGCATGTCCACAGTAATGGCACACAAGGGTATCCACATCGCCCGTATGGTTTTTATGTGCCGTCATCGACACATCACAATGAGGACATTGTAACACATTTCCGCAATTTCTACAAGAAACAAAACCGGCATAACCCCTGCGGTTAATAAAAAGCATACTCTGTTCGCCCTTTTCCAGCCGGTCCGACAGCTTTTCCTGCAAAATCCTGCTAAAAACCGAGCGGTTTTTGGCTCGCATTTCCTCGCGCAAATCGGCGATATGAACTTGCGGAAGCCGGGCGTCTCCCGCACGCCTCGTAAGACGGTATTCTTTATAATATCCCTTTCTTGCCGCCAAGTAGCTCTTTACAGACGGTGTAGCCGAGCCGAATACGACGCTGGCGTCCGCAAGGCCGGCGCGGAATCTAGCCACCTCGTCGCTGTGGTACTTCGGTACCCCCTCACTAATATAGCTGCCCTCGTGCTCCTCATCCATAATAAGGATTCCCAAATTATCAAATGGCGCAAACAGAGCGGAGCGCGGGCCAATCATAATATCCACCTCGCCATGCTTCGCGCGCTCATACTGGTCGTAGCGCTCTCCCTCTGAGAGCCGGGAGTGCATAACCGAAACCCGCTCTCCAAAAGCCGCACGAAACCGGGATACCGTCTGAAAGGTGAGCGCGATTTCCGGGATAAGAACAATGGCCTGTTTCCCAGCCTCCAACACAGTTCTCAAAAACTGGATATAGACCTCGGTTTTCCCACTTCCCGTAATTCCATATAAAAGATAGGCCCGGCGCACGCCAGAGGCGTATTCGTTCCGAAAATCTTCTACGATACGCTGCTGTTCCTCGTTCAGCGGCAGAGCCGCCGCTTGCTGCGTCACACATTCCTCCACCGGATTCCGGTATTTCCTCTCTCGTGTCACCGCAATAATGCCCTCCCTGGCAAGACTATCGATAACGGGTTTCTTCACACCGTATTTTATGTCTGCCATCCGTTTCGTGAGCGTTCCGCCCTCCGCCAGCATTCCCTTCAGCAGCCGCACTTTCGCCTTATAATGCTTCCTCTCATATTCGTGTATTATATCATTGATCGGACCGCTCTCCATCGCAAAATTAAGCCAGTGCTCCTCCACTGACTTAACTTTTTTTCGCACTGGCAAAACCGTCTTCAAGGCTTCATTCATCGTTGAGCCATATCTCTCATGTAGAAAACCGGCGATCTGAAGCAGCTGTCCCTCTACCGGAACATGTTTTTTTTCCACACTGAGAATATCCTTGATCCGTTCCTTATCAAAGGCCGGAGATTGTGTGATTTGGATCACAAATCCGCTTCGCAGCCGGTTTCCCCTCCCAAACGGAACCCGGACCGGGGAACCAATCCCCACATCCCGTTCCAGCTCTTTCGGAATGCGGTACTGGTATGTCCGGTCCAATGCCTCTGCACTAATATCTATAATTACATCTGCATACACTACATCACAACCTTTTCCACCACTTCATCCATATGCATGCCCCGGGACCCTTTAACCAAAATCCAGTCGCCAGGCCGCGCAAGCTGTCTTACTAACTGTGCCGCCTCTTCTGTTCCGGCGCACGTCTCCACCAGCATATCGGAATGGGCCTTCACCTGCTCTGCAATAAATGCGGCGCCTTCCCCTACCGTGATAACCGCATAAAGCTTCTTTCCCTTTTCAGCTTCGGCTAGTATAAAATCCCCAATGCCGCGGTGTAAGCTCTCTCTCTGCTCTCCGAGTTCCAGCACATCCCCGAGGACAACGATCCGCCGGCCCGTCTCTCCATAGTCAAACAACGCATCAATATTGCTATTTATAGAGTCCGGACTGGCGTTATACGTATCATCAATCACATGGTATCCGTGACAATCCTTTCTCTCACCGCGCATCGTAAACGGCCGGTAACACCGGAGCGCCTCCGCCGCCGCGTCAAGCTCCACGCCAAACTGTTCACCAAGGGCGAGGGCAACAAGCGCATTACACACATGATGCGCCCCCATGACGGACAAATGAACCTCACAGCTCCCCTCTCCACAATAGCGGAAACGCTGTCCTTGCCCGGTAACACATAGGTCCGTTGCCATAACCCGGCACCCCTCTTCCGTTCCGTAAAATACTATTTCATCCGAAAGACTGGAACAGTCGCCGCAAACAGCGTCCCCGAAAGGGATATTTTCCTTGGAAAGCAGCTGCAAATCGCCGTTTCCACACACATAGAGCTTTCCCTTTCCCTCTCCTCTGCCGTACCCGTCCCCGACATATTTCACAATATGGCCCTTTTCAAAAGCAATTGCCGCACGGCTTCCCAGATTGCCAATATGGGACACGCCGATATTCGTCATAACCGCAGTCTGTGGCCTCGCGATCTCTACCAGCCTGGACATCTCACCGGGCATACTGATTCCCATTTCAAATACAGCGAGCTCGGTCTGTTCGTCTATATGAAACATCATGAGGGCGACGCCGATCTGGCTATTCAGGTTTCCGGCTGTTTTCAGTACGCGGTATTTTGTCTCAAGAACGGCGCTTATCATTTCTTTCGTCGTCGTCTTTCCCACACTTCCTGTTACGCCGATGACAGGAATGTCAAATTGCCGCCGGTACCATCCCGCCAGCTTTTGTAGCGCTGCCAGCGTGTCATCCACATAAATACAGGCGCCTCTCTCCGTCGCCCTGTCATCCTCCGACGTAAAGGATGCCGCCGCTCCCGCCTTCATTACATTCGGTATAAAACGGTGCGCGTCCACCCGTTCCCCGATAATGGGCACGAACAGGCTTCCTTCCTTCACTTGCCTCGAATCCGTCACAACCTCCGTAACCAGACATTCAGCATCACCGCACAGTAACCGGCCGCCGGTCGCCCTCACCACATCCTTCACACGTATTGGAACCATACAAACTCCCTCCTGTTTTACTTTTATACTTATTGGTTCGCCGCCGCAATTACATCGGACATCTCAAAGCGGCCGCTCTCTTTCCCATTCAAAAACTTGGCGGCGGCCACTGCCCCTTTTCCAAATACAGCTTTACTATAAGCGGTATGTGAGAAAGTAATTACCTCGTCCGCCCCCGCAAAAATAACATCATGCTGTCCTACAATTGTTCCGCCCCGGACAGAACTGATCCCGAGCTCCTTCTTATCTCTCTTCTGCCTCCTCTGGGAACGGTCATATACATACTCATACTGGCCATCCATCGCCTCATTGATCGAGTCCGCCAGCGCGATGGCCGTTCCGGACGGGGCGTCCAGTTTCTGGTTATGATGTTTCTCTACGATTTCCACATCATACCCCTCCGGTGCAAAAAGCTTAACTGCATCCTGCAAAAGCCGCAGCAGCGTGTTAATACCTAAAGACATATTTGCCGATCTGAGAATAGCCGATTTTTCAGCCGCCGCTTCAATCGCCGCCAGCTGCTTTTCATCATAGCCGGTAGCACAAAGAACCGCAGGAAGTTTGTTTTTCTCACAGTATTCTAATATTTCATCCAGTATTTTCGGCGTGGAAAAGTCAATCAGAACATCCGCTTCCACCGTACACTGTCCTATAGCCGAAAAAATGGGATACTCCTTTGTTCCATCGTCCGTGAGGTCGATTCCCGCCACAATATGAGCCTCATCATCGTCCTTTACTAAATCAGTAATTGTCTTTCCCATAACCCCGCTACAGCCACTCAAAATAATTCTAGTCATCTCCAAATATCCTTTCTTTTCTCTTCCTCACTTTATCCTTTTTGCCCTATTCTAACACTTTATGCCGACTCTCTTCATCTCTTCCGCCAGTCTGGCCGCGTGCTCTTCCTCCATTTCCGTCAGAGGTGCCCGGAGCGGACCGACCTCCATCCCCATTAAATTCATCGCCTTCTTCACCGGAATCGGATTCACCTCACAGAACAGCGCTCCAATCAAATCAAAATATTTCAGCTGCAGCTCCATGCTTTTCTTTACATCTCCATCAAAATAGGAGGCCGTCATTTCATGCGTCTCACGCGGAATGACATTGGAAAGCACGGAGATTACACCCTTGCCGCCAAGTGAAAGCACAGGAACGATCTGATCGTCATTTCCCGAGTACAAATCAACTTCTATACCTTCCTTTTTCGCCAGGCTCAGCACGCTTGCCACCTCGGAAATATCGCCAGTCGCGTCTTTCACTCCGACAATATTGTCCACGTCGCGGCAAAGAGCTACGACCGTTTCCGGAGCGATTTTCACACCCGTTCTCCCCGGAATATTGTACAAAAGAATCGGAAGGTCCACCGCACCGGCAATTTGTTTAAAATGCGCCATCAACCCATTTTGCGTGCACTTGTTATAATAGGGGGTCACGAGAAGCAGTGCGTCTGCACCGGCCTTCTCCGCCTCCTTAGAAAGATAGGCAGCCGATGCGGTACAGTTTGATCCCGTTCCGGCAATGACTGGTATACGCTTTTTCGTCACCTCACAGCAAAATCGGATACACTCCAAATGTTCCTCATTCGTCAGTGTCGACGCCTCCCCTGTCGTCCCGCAGACAATGATCGCATCCGTCTGATTTTCAATCTGGAATTCCACCATTTCCCTGAGCTTTTCGTAATTTACCGATCCATCGGCATTCATCGGCGTAATTAAGGCTACGCCGGCCCCTGTAAATATTGACATAAGATTCCTCCATTTCCTGCCCCGACCAGAGCATGTTCCTAAACTTTATCACCACAAATAAAAAAGGCATTCTCCAGATGGAAAAATGCCATATCATACATTATGATCAATCCTGTAGCACTCCATCCTAAAAGATGACAGTCATATGCTTCTTCAGCATATGCCCAGGCAGACAGCTTCAGGCAGCTGTCCCCTTCGGCAGACTTTCCTTTCATCATACCATCCCATATGTACCTGCATATCCGGTAAATTACTGATAAAGTCCGCACCTCTACTTTTTGTTATTTAACTCTTTGACCTCCGCTGATATGCTCATAATAACACTTCCCAGCACAACAGTCAATAGGAAATTACATCTGCCTCATCAGCAAATTTCAGACAGCTCATCGACATAAACGCGAATCTGGTCAGGCAGCTTATTCCCTGTAAGAATCATCTTTTTATAATCCCCCTGGATCCGAAGCAAATCCTCCACATCGTCTGCTGTCAGAATATCAAGATCAATCAGCCCTAACACCTCGTCGAGAATAATAACATCACACTCACCCGTCTCAATCACCTTTTTCGAAAAATTAAAGCCATTTAAAATATTATGCTTTTCCTCTTCTTTCGCCTCATCGGATAATTCATTATAGCTGCTGTCGCTCTTATCAAAACGAAATATTTTCACATCCGGTTCCAGCTTTTCCAGAACCTGGAATTCATTCGCCACTTTTCCTTTCAGAAACTGGATCATCGTAAGCCGCTGGCCGTCCTGCAATTCCCTCAATGCCTGGCCGACAGCCGCTGATGTTTTTCCCTTCCCCTCTCCATAAAAAACCTGAACAATTCCTGTATCCATCGTTTCAGTCCCTCTCTTTCGTTTCTATGAAAGCTCTCAACCATCTCCTAATGATGATTAATTTACCACAAAACTCACCTCATGGCAAGAAAAATAATTTCAGCCGCTCAAAGAACGGCTGAAATCACTTATGACCACTCGCTATCAGAAGGAGCCTCGTCCACGGATTCCGGTTCGTCAACGGTTTCTTCCGATGCCGCCACGATCGCTGACATTTCCTCAATATGCTCCAGCTTACTCACTGAAATTTCGTAAGCCACTCTCGTTTCAAATACTTCCTCGTCCAGCTTTTTCTGATACTCCCTGCTCTGAATCCTGCCCCAGATCTGGATATGTTCCCCTACCTGGAAGGTATCGGCAAATCTCGCGTTTCTTCCCCAGCAGATACACGGAATATAATCAGACTTGCCATATGGACGGTTTACCGCGAGAAGAAGGTCGGCGATCTCCCGTCCGAGAGGAGTTTTTCTATATACAGGTGCCTTACAGATATAACCATCCAAAAATATGTAGTTTGGTTTTTCACTGCCGATTTCCACCTCATCCACTCTCAAATCTCTAACAAAAACCGAAAGGATCAGCCGGTTTCTATTTTCTTCATGCCGATTGTAGGAACGGAACTGACCACTTGCTTCCAAAAATTTTCCACGATAATCCTTTGACACGTCTACAAGCCTCTCCGAAACCATAAGAGGAATCGTGTCAAACACATTACTTAACCTCTTCACGGAAAGATTTACCATATAAAATCCCTCGCCGTATACTTCGTGACTAAAGGTAAATTCACTCATCACCTCACCATACACATTTACCTGATTGTTTCCTAATACCTTATCTGTCATTATATGACCCCCTTTGTTTATTTCTCCACAATACGATTCATGTGGACCTTTTTGTCGTTACCTTAATAATCATATGCACAAAAGACAAACTTTAGAACCAAAAGAATTAAATTGCTTAAAAAAATTTTATGTGCTACAATATGTAAGGCAGTGTATTGCTAAGAAAATGACTGCGCACAAAACAATGAGCAATCGTCTTTCCCTTTGACGATGTCTGTCTGGCAGACACGTTCATTTTTATAATAACACATGAAAGGATGTTTTTGCAAATGTTTACGAAAAGAAATAGCATAAGAAATATCGCGATTATCGCCCATGTCGACCACGGCAAGACAACGATTGTGGACGAGTTGCTGAAACAGAGCGGTGTGTTCCGGGAAAACCAGGAAGTCGCAGAGCGTGTTATGGACTCCAATGACATCGAGCGGGAGCGGGGCATCACGATTCTGTCCAAAAATACAGCCATTCATTATAATGATATAAAGATTAACATCATTGATACCCCGGGCCATGCCGATTTTGGCGGCGAAGTAGAGCGCGTCCTCAAAATGGTCAACGGCGTCGTGCTCGTCGTAGATGCTTTTGAAGGGGCCATGCCACAGACAAAGTTTGTGTTGAGAAAGGCGCTGGAGCTCTCTCTCCCCGTCGTTGTATGTATTAATAAAATTGACCGTCCGGAAGCGCGTCCGTCAGAAGTTGTAGATGAAATTCTCGAATTATTTATCGATCTCGACGCGGACGAAAAACAGCTTGACTGTCCTTTTATTTTCGCCTCCGCCAAAGAGGGAACGGCCTCGGTTTCGTGGGACGAGCCGGGAACCGATATGAAACCCCTCTTCGACGCAATTGTCAAATATATTCCCGCGCCGGCGGGTGACCCGGACGCGGATACCCAGGTACTCATCAGCACAATTGATTACAACGAATATGTTGGACGGATCGGCGTGGGAAAGGTGGATAACGGCTCTGTCCGGGTAAACCAGGAAGTCGTCATTGTCAATGCACATAACCCGGAAACGTGTAATAAAGTGAAAATAAGCAAATTATATGAATACGAAGGACTGGAACGCATTGAAGTAGAGGAGGCAAATATCGGCTCAATTGTAGCAATCTCCGGTATTTCCGATATACACATCGGCGATACGCTGTGCTCGCCCGAGCACCCGGAAGCGATTCCCTTCCAACGTATTTCCGAACCGACGATCTCGATGGACTTTATTGTCAATAACAGTCCCTTGGCAGGACAGGAAGGAAAATATGTCACTTCCAGGCACCTCCGCGACCGCCTTTACCGCATGCTGAACACAGACGTCAGCCTGCGCGTCGAAGATACCGATTCGACAGAAGTTTACAAAGTATCAGGCCGCGGCGAGCTCCATCTGTCTGTGCTAATCGAAAATATGCGCAGGGAGGGATACGAATTTGCCGTAAGCAAGCCGGAAGTCTTATATAAAACCGATGAGAATGGGAAAAAATTAGAACCGATGGAGCGCGCCTACGTCGATGTGCCCGATGAATTTACTGGCACGGTCATTGACAAGCTGAGCCAGCGGAAAGGAGAGCTCCAGGGCATGAATCCACACGGCGCCGGCGCCACCAGGCTGGAATTCCTTATTCCATCCCGTGGATTGATCGGGTACCGCGGCGAATTTATGACTGACACAAAGGGAAATGGCATCATCAACACTGAATTTTACGGCTATGGGCCTTTTAAGGGTGATATCGCCTACCGCAAACAGGGTTCCCTGATCGCCTACGAATCGGGAGAAACGATTACTTATGGCCTATTTAATGCACAGGACCGGGGCACTCTCTTTGTCGGTCCCGGTGAAAAGGTTTATGGAGGTATGGTTGTCGGACAAAATGGAAAAACTGATGATATTGAGGTAAATGTCTGCAAGAAAAAACAGCTGACAAATACGCGGGCATCCGGCTCTGACGACGCCCTGCGCCTTTCACCGAAAAAAGAACTCAGTCTGGAAGAAGCGATTGATTTTATTGATACCGACGAACTTCTGGAAATCACACCGGAACATTTGCGCATCCGTAAAAAAATCCTGGATGGAACCGAGCGTTACCGTGCCAAAAGAAAGGGAAACAGTGAAAAATGATGAAACTCCGACCAATCAACCCATTTGTACAGAGCACATTTCAAAAATATGAGTTGCTGCGGCCCTGCTTTATGAGTGAGGGACACTTTTTAAACCAGTTTTTGTGGGAAAACTACTACAATACAAAATTTTCGTGCGATGACATCGCCCTATACCTATTTTTTGAGCGCGATGGAAAGAAAGGGGCCTTCTGCCCTCTCTGCTCCGTAGATAACCTGCCGGAAGCCTTCCAGCGCATGGAGCATCAGTTTCACGAAATATGGGGGACAACGATGAACGTTTACCTCGTTGACACGCTTACGAAAGATGTATGGCAGAGCACTGGACTCCTGTCCGGCTTTTCCATACACGCGGACCGGGACAGCTCCGATTATATCTATGAGGCGGAAAAATTAAAGACATTGAGCGGGCGCGCCCTCCACAAAAAAAAGAACCTCGTAAACTCGTTTTTGCGGGAATACGAGGGACATTTTTCCTATGAAACACTCAGCTGCGCAAATATAGAAGAAGTGAAGGAATTTCACGAAAAATGGCTGGACGAACGCCGTATTGACGATAAATACAATTGTATCGACAACGAGGAGGAGGGCGTGTACCGTCTGCTTGGCAACTGCAAAAGCGTGGACTGCCACATGGGTGGCATCCGCATGGACGGAGATCTCGTGGCCTACACAATTGGCAGCTACTGCCCGTCCATCCAGTGCGCTTTTATACACATTGAAAAAGCAAATAGTGAAATTAAGGGCCTGTATAACTATATTAATCAACAGTTCCTGATCCACGAATTTCCCGATGCCCATTACGTCAACCGGGAGGACGACCTCGGGCAGGAAAATCTGAGACAGGCAAAACTCTCATACCGCCCCATCCGGCTGGAAGAGAAATTTAACATTTATGAAACTACATGATCTGTCTCATGAATAAATAACCGACAAAATATATTCCCATCAAAATAGGAGATAATACCGTGACGGCCCGGTCAAGCCATTTGAAGCGGTTTCCCAGCGCTCCGAGGAAAATCCACATTGGCACTGCCGACAGCATATACCTTGACCCGCTGATCAGCCAGTCAAGGGAATAGCTGACTACCGTATAGGCAAGCAAATAACCGACGAGCTTATTCTCATGGTTTTTAATGCCATACACGCAAAGTCCGACCGCCAGCAGAAAAAATACAAGCTGTGGAATCCAAATGCTGACACGCACCATCGACAAACCGCCCGTCAGAGCGTTCTCAATATCAAGTCTAATCGCTTTACCGATGTACTCATAGCCGTGCGACCAATATCTCCTCTGATAATCCAGAAATGCAAAAGCGTCCCCTGCGACCCTGTGATTGACATAGAGATAAATCAAAGTCCCCACGACCGGAAACGGAAGAAATATCATGCGTTTATAAATATCCTCCCACACTCTTTTCCCATTCTTTTTTCTAATATTGTAAATTGGCCGGTATTGCTCAAACCAGTGGATACACGCCGGTACTATAATCAATACCCCCTGCATCCTTGAGAGCGCGCACAAAATACCGGCAACCGAAAACATCCACCACTTATTTTCATTTATCAAATACAGGCAGATACAGATCATCATAAAAAATGTGCTCTCGGACATCAGCGTCCCGAAAAAGAAACCAAACGGCGACACAGACAGGTAAAAAACCGCTTTTTTCGCAATTTCCTCTCCATAATTCTTCGCCGTATAGGCATATAGAAAGCAGCACCCGGTGGAAAAACAAAGCGCACTCGTAACCAGGCCCGCCAGCCTAACCTCGGGTATAATAAAATTGACAAGCCTGATAAGTACAGAGTAAAAGGGAAAGAACACGAGTGTAATCGGTTCTCCATTTTCTAAATATTCCGTATAGCCGCCCTTGGCAATATTGACGTACGAATTGGCATCCCAAATGACAAATTTATTCAGAAACTCTTCAAAAGACAAGGTTTCCTCTCCCATAAACAGGCAAATTGCAATTGCAGCGAACAGCGCCATCACAACCCGCAGGACAAAAGCGGAACTAAATATTTTCACATAATCGGACCTTGCCGGAGCAAATCCGCTGCGAAACCGCCCCGTCTTGTCCAAAAAGGAAGCTTTCGGGCCAAGCGGCGCCGGCAAAGGCAATCCCCCTGTACAGAGTATGCTAAGTACGACGACCGCCGCCATTCCCCATATAAGTATTGATATTATAATATTCAGTGCCATATTTTCACGATCCTTTATAATTCTTTAATGGTATGACAGAACTAAACCCATCATACGTCTCTATGTGATACTCTTTTTCCGAAAATAATCCCAACTCATTATTTGATACGACATAACCAATTCCAGATGACGAATCGATGTTCGTCTGCGATGCATTGCAGTAATAAAATTTGTTTTTATACGGAACAAGACCATTCTTTTCCTTTCCCTGATAGTACTCCGCATCCACCTCAAGCGCAAACAAAGTCAGGATCTCGCTTACATTGTAGGAACCCTCGTACTGGGAATCCGGCGTGATGCAGTATGTCTGGCACGTCGATTTCTCGTCGAGGTCCTGCACCGACTGAATAAAGCCGTCGAAGAAATAATATTCCATCTCTTCCGCATAATCCGTAAAATATTGGTTCAAAAACATTCCGCCGACCAATACATAAACGGGAACGAGAACAAATACAAGCTTCTTCCTGCTCATATAGACAAAGTAAATACCGAGCGCCGCAAAAAGAATCATGGGATAAATGATAATATTGATACGGTTCACATTTACACTGGCCGTAAGCAATCCCGCAAGTATCCCCATCGCAAAAAATAACAGGAGACAAATATAGCCTGTCTTCTTCACCTTGTCCGCTTCTTTCCGGACCGCATGTACTGTAAAAAATACACCTGCCACAATAAACAGCAGAAAACATGTATAAATCGTTCCATACCCCTGTATTGTATTCCACGGAAGGGTATCCCCCTCCAAAAATACGGAAAGCACAGATTTGACATTCGTCTGGAGCTGTTCCCATTTATCATCCGCGAAAAACAGTATATCCTGCGACCTCACGCTGTCCGGGAAATAAGGAATCGTAAAAAACGGGGTGTGAATCGTCTCCTTCCCGAGCGTATTGATCGCCATCGTCGTATAGATCGGCCAGGAGACAAGAGCATATACCCCCACGCTTATCCCTGCTTCCTTCCAGCCGATTACTTTCTTTACAAGCATGTAAATGCAGGCAGCCAAAAGAAAAACCGGCACCGTATAAAAGGAAATGCCATAACTGTACATACAGAGCGCATAAAAAATCATGGAGATATACAAATACCGCCTCTTCCCTTCGATCCCTTTCAGCATAAAAAACAGTCCGAACAGAAACATATGCGGAAACATATTGCAGTCAAGCGCCCATCTGCTCTGCATGAAATGCCACGGATTTATAACGAGAAATGCCAGGACAATCTGCGCCGCCCGGATACCAAACAGCCGCTTAAATAGAAAATAGGCTGCGGCAATACCGCACATACTCACAAGAAGCATCGGAAGTCTCGCCGTCACTGCCGAAAGACCAAATATTTTAATAAATGGCACCATCAAATACGAGAGAAGCACACTCATCTGGCCATATCCCCACGCCGTAAAATGCACCGGCATAAACATCCCGTATCGGTCCGTCGCATAGTCCGCCAACGCCTTTGCGTCCACGGCCGCCATCGCACCATCCTGGTTCATCCCCCCGGGAATGCTCCCGAACTGCCACACACGTATGACAAAAGCCACCAGCATCAGCCCGGCAAAAACCATCCATTCTATTTTGCCGCCGCCCAGCTGTGATGATACTTCCGTATCCGCGGTCTGCTCCTGCTTTTTCTTCCGCTTTCCTCTCTTTACTACCTTCGCCTGCTTCAGCTTCTGCGCCCAAAAATAAACGGCAGCTCCGAGAACACAGGCACACAGCACTGTCGTAATCCGGTTTACAATCTCAATCGTCTCCATTTTCTACATTCCTCTCTTCCCGCACGATATAGATCGGCCGATCCTTAACCTCCGCAAAAATGATCGAAAGATATTCCCCGATAATCCCAATGATTATGAATAATATCGCAAACATAAAACATAAAAACACTACAATCGTAGAATATCCGCTCGGCACATAAAAAATAAATTTATTCACAAGAGTATATACCATCAGGACAAATCCAAGCAGCGCCATAACCAGTCCCGAATAAATTCCTAGTTTTAATGGCAGATCCGAAAAACTGAACAGGGCATTCGTCGAAAAGCGGATCAGCTTTCCAAGATTATACTTGCTCTCCCCTGCAAACCGTTTCTCCGCCTCAAATTCAATCGCCGTTTTGCGAAAGCCAATGCTCTGCACATATCCGCGCAAATACCGGATTCTTTCCCGGTAATCCCGTTTCAGTACACGTGCCGCCGACCGGCTGACTGCAAAAAAATCCGAGGCATTGTTCTCAAATTTAACCGGGGAAATCGCATTTAAAACTGCATAAAATCCCTTTGAGGTTATGCGCTTAACCCATCCCGCATCCGCATTTTTCGTGCGCACCATACTGACTACCTCATATCCTTCCTCGAACTTCTCAATAATCGCCGGCAAGTATGCGGGCGGATGCTGTAAATCGGCATCCATACACACAATCCCATCCCCTTGCGCATAGTCAATTCCTGCGATCATTGCCGCCTCATGACCAAAATTTCTCGAGAAATCCACCACCTTTACCCTCTGGTTCTCCGCAAATCCGACTAAAATATCGTAACTTTTATCCTGACTTCCGTCGTTGACAAAAATCAGCTCATACTCCCACGGTATCTTGTCAAGCACCGCTATCGTTTCCCGGTAAAAGTCCGGGAGTGACAACTCTTCATTATAAACCGAAACCACTACGGAAAGTGTCTTCATTTGGACCTCCTTATCCATGATTTTGCCACATCCACAATATACGCATACTGGCTGATCCGGCAAACCCGCGATAATAATATATACACAGCAACACCCACAACCACCTGGACGGCAATGCCCGCAACAGGCGGAATCGGAAGCATCCCTGCAAAATAGACACACACCGCCATCGCTGCCGCCAGCAAAATAGAAGGCAGAAGATCCGCGATCTGTTCTTGATACGTATAACCCAAATATTTTCGATTCGGCGTCGAATTTACAAGAGCGGCAAAAAATGTTACTGCCATCGCTGTCAGCGCAATCGCCATCACCCCGCGGTACATAACTGCCACAATCATAACAACGCCAAATGTCTTTTTCACAATTTCCATCACCAGAAAGGTCCGTCCTTTTCCCATCGCCTTGACCGCCTGCACATTTGCCGTCTGCACCGGCTCAAGGGCGTACTGGATACATGCGATCTGCATAAAGGGAACACATGGCAGCCATTTATCCGTAAATATAAGCCGGACCACCGGTTCAGAAAGCACAAAAAGTCCCATCATCAACGGCCACATAACGTAAGAACCGACCCGTATCGACGTTCTCACTACTTCCTTCATTTTCTTCAAGTCCCCCTGCCTCATAGTCATAGCAGGAAATAAAACCGAGCTAATGGAAGAATTGATATTCGTCACAAGAATGCCCGGGAGCTTCCCCCCCTGGTTATAATAAGCGAGATCTTTTTCCGTATAAACCTTGCCAATAATCAGGCTCCGGATTTGAGAATAAGAGGTGTGTATCAATTCGGAACAAAGCATTTTCCATCCAAACTGAAAAAGCGCTCTCATCCGCTCCACGGAAAACGCCCACACCGGCCTCCATTTCACTGTAAACCAAAGCACGGCGGTATCCATCGTCGAATTAAACAAATACTGTGCGACGAGCGCCCACGGCCCAAATCCCATATATGCCATAGCAATACCGGCCACGGCGGATCCCACAGTCCCAATTAGCGTCGAGAAGAAAAACCTCTTAAAAAGCATTTGCTTTTGCACGTACGCATGCTGTACAGAATTCACACCGGCCAGCGGCAGCTTGAGAGCCATAACCCGGAGCACCGGCACTAGTATGTCTTGTCCATAAAAACGGGCGACAACGGGCGCAAAACAAAATACAATGCCATACAGCACCCACGACATGACAATACTGAAATAAAATACAGAGGAGAAGTCAATCTCATCCGCATCCTTTTTTTGGACGAGCGCAGAGCCAAATCCACTGGATACAAACACATTGGCAATATCAATAAAGATCGTTATAAGTGCAATCACACCATAATCCGCCGGCAAAAGCAGCCTTGCCAGTATCATTGACACAAGAAAGGATACCGCCTGGGCGCCAATCCTCTCACCAAACTTCCAGATCAATCCAGAAAACACCTTTTTCTGCAAACCATCCCCACTCATCCGATGCCCCCTGTATTCATTACATTTTATAAATCACAAATTTGCGGACGAGGAAATTCCACATAAATACGATTCCTGTCGCCTCCATCTTAGAAATCATTTCATGAATCCCAAACGTCTCTACCGCCAGCCACATAATAAGTAAATTCATAAACAGCCCCGCGATACTCGTCACATATATTTTCAACAGCTCTTTCCATATATTCTTTGTTTTCTGGAACAAAAGTATCCTGCCGCACATCCAATTTGCAAATGTGGAGACAATAAAAGCGATGGCCGTAGAACCCATGTAGTGGATGTGCCCAACTCCATTTAAAATATAAAACAAGATCCACTCCACTACAGTTGCTATACCGCCAACCACTAAATACAGTACAAACTGTCTGACATTTTCTTTAACCCTGCTGTTTTCCATTTTCCTCATGATACTCCTGCTCTGCATTCACATTCCATATATTAGATTTATCGTTGCGGCCGGATAATATATTTTTTACCGTCTCAAACGAAGTTATCATCGAATGGTCAATATTATTGTACCGGTGCTGCCCGTTTCTGCCCACACAATATAAATTGCCGATCGTTTTTAAGTATTCAATCAGATTATCCATCTCATCGTACGTATCGAAATACGCCGGGTATGCCTTCTTCACTTTTTCCATATGCGTATCCAGCACTGCTTCCGGCCGGTCAATAAGGCCAAGCTTCAGCATCTCCGACACGCCAATCCTGGAAAACTCTTCTTCTGACATCTGCCAAAACTCATCACCCTCATTTACAAAATATTCCAATCCAATCCACACCGTATGCTCTAAATCCTTCACCATATAAGGCGACCAGTTGTTATAAATCTGGAACCGGCCCAGCTTTACATTCCGATCCTGCACATATACCCAGCAATCCGGGACGATATCGCCTACCGTACGAATATTGGTTTTATTCTGCAGGTTCAGTTCTGATACGAGCACGCCAAGCGTCATATAATCCCGGTACGGAAGACCTTCCGCGATTCTGGCCGGCTCTTCCGGCACATCATTCATCCCCGCAACCAAATCCCTCACAGGCATGGAAGAAATGAGGTAATCCCCCTCCACTGTATGCTCCCGCCCATCCTTTTCGTACGTAAGGGAGTCTATTTCATTTTTCTCATTTTTGTGAACCTTTACCACTTTGGCATTTTTAATAATCGTGCCGCCTAATTTCTGCACCTCATCTGCGGTTACATCCCATAATTGGCCCGGGCCAAGTTTCGGATACTTAAATTCCTCGATAAGCGAAGTCTCCACCTTTCGGTTTTTCTTGTGAAAAACCTTGCCAAATACATCCTTTAATACTGCCGTAATAGAAAGCCCCTTGACCCGCTGCGCCCCCCACGAGGCATCAATTTCCCTTGGGTGCCTGCCCCAAAGGTTTTCGGTATAATACTCAAAAAACATGGAATACAGCTTACGGCCAAACCGGTTAATATAAAAGTTTTCCAGATTGTCCTCCGGAAGTTTGTGAACCAGCGCCGCCATATAACTGAATCCCACCTTCATCGTATTTAACAACCCCATATTTTTAAACGTTTCAAACTTCAGGGAAATTGGATAATCATAAAATTTCGAATCAAATAAAATACGGGACACGCGGTGTCTGGTCAGCATGACGCGCTCAGCCTTTTCGGGGTCTGCGCCGCCTGCCTCAAGCACTGCGGTCCTCTCAAGCAAAATATCATCCTTTGCAGGCTCTCCCTGCATCGGAAGCATCCTATCCCACCATTCATTTACCTCTGGCATTTTTGAAAAAAAGCGGTGTCCTCCCATATCCATCCGGTTTCCTTTATATTCCACCGTTTTGGATATCCCGCCAAAACAATCGCTCTCCTCAAACACTACAACCTCAATGTCTTTTGTTTTTGTCAATAATTCATATGCCGCTGTAAGACCAGCCGGCCCTGCCCCAACAATCAATGCCTTTTTCATCTGTATATCCTCCATACTGCGACTATTTTTAAGGACTCCACGGACTCCGCGTCTGAATTATTTTATCATATTTTTGGAAACATGTCAATAATAGCGCAATTTGCGTATTTGTTGGCTGCCACTTCTCAAAAAAGAATGCGAAAAATGCGGGATATATTTGGTGTGAATAGGGATACTGATTATCGTTTTACATGTAGTTCAGGCGTTCTTTCGCCTGCTGCTATAATTCCGTAACTCGTAACAGAAAAAAAGGACGGGCAAAAAGCAATCGCTTCTCACTCGTCCTTTTCTGCACCCTGTTGCCAGCCCGCTGGCTCATACGGTTTTATGAGCAGATACTTTAAGACAGGCCGCTGTACATATATGCGGAGAACAATACGAAAAGGGCGCAGCACACGGGTATAAACCAAACTAAAAATTTTACCGCAATATATTTTGCCTGCTTACTGCGCACCTCAGATAGCCGTTTCACACAAATCTGCCGTTCCGACGCGTATTCGCGCAGTATTTGCCAAAAAGCAGCCAAATATACCACACTGCTAATAACCGCAGGGGCAATATAACGAAAATCCATCGTACAGCTATCTGGGTATTTGATATTAAACGTAACGTAGCTGGCCATAATTGCCAACCAGAACAGTCCACATCCGTACCGAAGCATCGGGGTAAACTTCTTGCCCTTCCAGATAACGGCAACCGTCGCAACAGCCGAAAGCAGCACGAGAATAATATTCGTATATAAAAGCAGAAGCGCAACGACGTCTACATTTTCAAACCCAAATTCACCAAACAGGGAACAGCGCAGCAAATACGTCGGTACATTGTAATCTTTCGTCGGATCACAATAAATCGCCGACTGAAACTCTCCCCACGGGATTGACAAAAAACGTTTGGCAAACGATAAATGCCCCCGGTATAACAATTCATTAATTCCATTTTCATCTATATTCAGCACATAGCCGAACGGCATTTTGAAAAGGACATAATTCCGTATCGAATACCACAGGCCGAGCGGAGCACAAACGGCAAGAAACGCCCCGTACTGTGCGATAAGCCCTTTCCACTTTTTGTCCCATACCGCCTGCCAGAGCACATATAACATAACAGGGCCCGCCACAAATGCAACAATACCGACATTCAGCTTCGCCATCATACCAAACCCGATTCCGGCCGCTATCGCAATCAGATGAGAAAACCTGCGGGAGTGGTACCATTTGACCAGCATCAGAAAAGAAAAAACGAGCAGGGCAGCAGCTGTGGAATCATTATTGACGCGGCCCGCCAACAAGTAAAAATTAGGTTGAAACGCCATAATCGCAACGATAATACACGTCATCCCCGGCTTGCATCTAAGTTCCCTGCACAGGGAACGCACCATTAGCACAACACTGCACGACGCAAAACAGGACACCAGCTTGGACACTTCAAAAACAGTATGTAAATCTGCCTCTTCGTGTAACCATCCAAAAAACTTCATAAAAAGGGACGCCAGAAAATGAAAAAAAGGTGGATGATAAAACTGCCAGTAATAAGAATCCGGCAGCGAATTTTTCTCATAAAAATTGCATATATATGCGGCGTGTCCAAATTCATTTACAGACACCGGCCCCAAATCATGCTCTCGAACATTATGAGGCGTATAAAATGCATACCCAATACGCATAATAAGTCCCCCGACAATACACAGCGTAATGACCTTATCCATTGTCAGCTTC
Organism: uncultured Eubacterium sp.; assembly: GCA_910584245.1. GTDB lineage: Bacteria > Bacillota > Clostridia > Lachnospirales > Lachnospiraceae > Eubacterium_F. Next base: position 16,108 of record CAJTZF010000005.1, on the reverse strand, counting down.
CGCTCATAAGCCAAATAAACGCCATATAACACAATCACAAAAAGTACTGTGCGCATCCAAAGACATATAGCCGCCTCATTGTTTATAAGTTCCTTTGAATAAAAGTGAAGATACAATATCCACATTACAACAAATGTAACAAGATAAGGCATAAAGGGCAGCATACTTTTTTTCCACTGCTCTGCCCGCACAGACCCCGTAAAAAAGGTGCGGATAGAAGGCTTCCTGGCAGATGGCATAATATTTCCTCCTAAGTCATAATTAGCACAATACGCTCAAATTCATTCACCAATATTGTAATAGAAACCATCCATTCCGTCAAGCAAAAATCATAGCTTGCCATCGTTACATTGGCGAACAACACCAAAACACAGACCGCGAACCCGACAGGGTAATGCTCCGCATATACCAATATACAGAGAAAGTTCATCTGCTGGAACCATACACAAGCTTCATAAGATATGTGCTACTGCGACAACATCGTCTCCACGAATGCCCCATACCCCCTAGTCGGGTCATCTACAAATACATGTGTCACGGCCCCAATCAGTTTTCCATCCTGCACAATTGGAGAACCGCTCATTCCCTGCACAATTCCCCCGGTCAGCTGAAGCAGCCCCGGATCCGTCACGCGTATAACCATGCCCTTATTATCCGTGCTATTTATTTTTATCTCTTCTATTTCTATCGAATACTTCTTTGATTTTCCTTCCATATTGGAATATAAATACGCCTCGCCTTGTTTGATGTCCTGCTTAAATCCAACGGGTAAAAATTCTATCTTCCCTCTCCTCTCATCGGAGGAAGAAAGCTGCCCGAAAATTCCAAGGCTCGTATTTTTCTGAATGGTACCAATGCAATTATCGGCTACCATATTGATATATCCCTCTAATTCTCCTGGAGCGCCCTGCTCCCCCTTTATGATATCGAGGATTTCCGTATTAAAAAGCTCCCCGCCGCTGAGATTCATAAGTGTTCCCGTATCTGCATCGGTAATTCCGTGTCCCAGAGCGCCAAAACTGCCATTTTCAGACACGTAGGTCATCGTGCCGATCCCCTGCGTGTCTTCCCGCACCCATATGCCGAGCTTATACGTGCCATCCTTAGCGAGAACCGCCTGCATAGACACGTCTGTCTCCTTTCCATTCCTCCGGATTCGGACAACCGTCTTCCCTCCCTCCATTTTCTGAATTGCCGCATTAAATTCCTTGATCGTCTTCACCGGATCCCCGTTGATCCTCAAAATATAGTCTCCACTGCCCACAATATTTGTCGCGGGCTCATACACCAGTCCATCCTTTCCTTCTACACTCGTAGTACCAAGTACGAGCAATCCATTTGTCTCTACATAAATGCCAATCGGCTCTCCTGACGGCGCGAGCTGCATCGGATTCACAACTTTAACATCTACGGTCTTTAGTGGAAAGATTCCAAATAATTTAACATCTACCCCATAATTACCAAGCGCTTTTGATTTTAATGTCGCCCCACCGGAGTTTCCCGTCAAGTTTAATGCCTCAACCGTCTCCCTCTTTTCCGGAGAATCTGTAGTAGCTTCGGCCGGAATATTTGAAAATAAAGTTTCTTCCTTGCCGACATACGTCCACATAGTGTCGGGAATCTGGTCTGAAATAAATTGAATTGATAACCATCCTATGATAAAAAGATCCAGGGCAAGAAGTGCCACCAGTGTAATTCGATAATATTTTTTCATGGTAATCCTCCATTCTGCACATTACATCTTCTATGTACATTGTGAAGTATTACCATAAAAATCCTTATTTATTCTACTTGCCATCCTTTGCCAGCTTTTTCATCTCCCGCGCATTGGCAAGCACCGCGTCCGTTATCTCTGCCCCCCCCAGCATACGGGCCAGCTCCTCCTCGGATTCAGCCGCAGTGAGACACCGGATCTCCGTCCTCGTTTCCCCGCCTGAGGTCTGCTTTTCGATAACAAAATGAGTATCCGCCATCGCCGCAATCTGCGGAAGATGCGTGATGCATATAATTTGATGCTCCTTCCCGAGTATCGACATCTTTTCAGACACCTTCTGTGCTGTCCTGCCGCTGATACCGACATCAATTTCATCAAAAATCAACGTCTCAATACGGTCTACATCAGCAAAAACCGTCTTTACCGCAAGCATAATGCGGGACAGCTCACCGCCAGAGGCCACTTTCCCAAGCGGATACAAACCAGCGCCGGGATTCGTCGCTACAAGAAACTCCACATCATCTTTTCCTTTGGCCGTATATGCTTTTAACGGTTGTATGCGGACCTGAAACCTGGGACTTTCAAATTTCAGTTCTGTTAATTGTTTCGTAATACCCGCTTCCAAACAAGCGGCCGCTTGTCTTCGAACCTCTGTCAGCTGCCCGCACAGATCATCCAGCGTCTTCTCCATCTCCCGTTTTTTTTGCTCACAGTTCTCTAAATACTGTTCATAATCGGTAAATTTATCTATTTTCTCTGATATTTCCTCAAGATATGACATAATATCCTCATAGGATCTTCCATATTTGGACTGACAACCCCGGATCAAGTCAAGCCGGGCCTCCAGCTGTCGAAGCTCCGTCTCATCAAAGGTAAAATCCTCCATATAATCCGACAGCTCCCGGTTGAAGTCAGAAAGCAGATTTTCAAGATTTAACAGCTCCTCCTGCATGGCAGACAGATCTTCATCCAAATCCGCAACACTTCCCAGCTGGCGGAGAGCCATGCTAATTCCGGAAGCGCAACCGTTCAAGCCATCTCCCGTGTATTCGTACACCGTTCCAAGTGCCTCCACGATTGAAGACGCATTGGACAATTTACGAACCTGCTCTTCCAGCATCTCTTCTTCGCCTTCCGCTAAATTCGCATCCTCAATGTCTTTTTTCTCATATTGAAGAAAAGAGAGTTCCCGCGCTCTCTCTTCTGCCGTACTCCCTTCCTGTTCCATCTCCTGAACAAGCTTATTGTACTCCCGGTATACTGTTGTAATTTGCGTCCGCAGGGACGCCGCTTCCTCCCCTGCAAACCGGTCTACCACATCCAGATGGTACTCCTTGTGAAGCAACGACTGATGCTCGTGCTGCCCATGAATATCCAGACAGAGAGCAGCAACTTTCCGAATCACACTAACTGTGACGCTCTCGCCATTGATCTTATTAATGCTTCGGTTCCCGGTAATCTTGCGGGAAATAATGATTTGGCCCTCTTCCGGTTCCACATCCATCTCCCGCAATGCCTCTTTTGTCTCTTCGTCCTCAATCTGAAATACCATCTCGACTAACGCATAGTCACCGTATTTTCCAATCATTTCACTGGAAACCCGCGCCCCGAGGGCAATCCCGATCGAGCCGACGAGAATGGACTTTCCCGCACCAGTTTCCCCAGTCAGGATATTCAGGTGTTTCCCGAAATCAACGTCCACCTCGTCAATGATAGCAACATTTTTCACATGTAAGTTTGCTAACAAAGTAACCCCCCTCTAAATCTTATAAGCCTGTCACAGTGACCTTACAGGAAAGTCTCAATCCACGCACTTTTGCATAAATCGTTGTAACGCCCTTCCGTCTGCCGGTCACCTTTCCGCTCTGGTCCACGGATGCAATTAATGGGTTTTTCGAATGCCAGGTTACCCCTTGTTTAATCTCATCTACGCGAAGGGTCTCTGTATCATACACACGGAATTTCAGTCTCCTCCGGTTCATTCTCACAACCAGGACATCTGCCGCGCCACGCTTTCCATCGGCAGTTTCACCGTAAACTGTCGCCTGGCCCACCTTATTTGCATATATCTTACCGCGTTGGTTAATCCTTGCCACCCTTGGATCATCCGAATAAAATTTCAATTTATCCGTGGAGTTTGCCGGTGCAACCTGGATACCCGACTGGATCTGGCGTCCCTTCACAACAATAATGTCGTTATTTGCCACATCCACTCCGGTTGCCGGTATTGGATCTGTCACTGTCAGCAGACATACTGCTGATTTTCCAGAACCGTCCTGCGCCTTGGCACGTATCTTAACAAGTCCCGGCGCCAATCCATGAATTCTTCCTGTCGCGTCCACGGTAGCAATCGAATTGTCGCTCGACGACCAGCTAAGTGACTTAATCGTTGCGTTCCTCGGCAAAATAGTAGCTCTAAGCTTCATTGTACTGCCCACGAGCATCCTTGCCGTATATTTATTAAGCCGGATACTTGTGATCCTTCGGATAACGCGAACCTTACATCTGGCAGAAGCACCTGACCGGTCCCTGGCAGTTGCCGTAATATAAGCCGTTCCAATTTTCTTTCCCTTTACTTTGCCCGATGACGACACCGTCGCTACCGACTTCTTAGAGGAGGTCCAACGAACCTTTTTATTCGTAGCGGTCTCAGAATGCACCGTAGCCTTAATATAGAACGATCTTCCCTTCTGCAACAGCTTCGAAGTAGGGGAAACCGTCACCGATGTCGACTTTTCTTTTACGGTTACAAGACAATTGACCACATAACCTCCGTCTGTCGCCACACCTTGCACTAATGTGACTCCGCCTTTAACGCCTGTCACTTTTACATTGGAAACCCCTTCCGCCTCTATTTTGGCAATGGAGGAATCCGCCACTGCCCATGTCATCGACTTGTCGTATGCATTTTCCGGTTCAAATTTCGGCGCCAGCGTAATCGACTGTTCTACTTCTATCGTAGCCTCCTCCGGCTGCAATGTCACGCCAGCTAATCCGCGCACGGTAACGAGACAGCTCACCACATGTCCGCCGTCCGTAGAAACGCCCTTTACCAGTGCAGAGCCAACTTTAAGACCTGTCACAATTGCATTGGAAACCCCTTCCGGATCTATTTTTACAATTGAGGAATCGGATGATGTCCACGTCATTGACTTATCAAACGCTATTTCCGGATCAAACTTCGGCGCCAGCGTGATCGACTCATTTACGACAATGGTAGCATTTTCCGGCTCCAAAGTCACTCCGTTCAACCCCTCGACTGTGACAAGACAATGTACTTCAAAACCACCGTCATTGGATACACCAGTCACCAGCGTAACACCGGCTTTTACACCTGTTACCTTAATATTGGAAACACCGTCCGCCTCAATCGTGGCGATCGATGGATCTGTCACCCGCCATGTCATCGACTTATCATACGCTTCTTCCGGCGTAAATTCCGGCGCCAGCGTAATCGTCTCGGCCACCTGGATCGTCGCTTCTTCCTGCTTTAGCGTCACACTCGTCAGTCCAGCCTTCACGATTATTTGTATAACGGCTACACGACCGGATGCCGACGTCGCCTGTATAAATGTTGTTCCCGCCTTCACACCTGTAATAACGCCATTTTCATCCACCTTGGCAACATTGCTGTTATACGTGGTCCATGTGATTGCATCTGTCGTATCTGCCGGCGTTTTCACAAGATTCGGTGTATAAGTCTCACCCACAAGCATTTCATGTGAATTCGGCGAAAAGGCAAGATCGAGGCAAGGCTGCAGAACCGTGACATCAATTTGCGCCGACGGACCATCGTCTGATTTTACAAAGACAATCGTCTTTCCGACTTTCTTACCAACAATAGTCGCCTGATTCGTCTCCGGGTCAAAAGTAACACCCGCGATCGCATCGTCGCTCACATTCCAATCCAATACCGTTGTACAACCCTTTGGAGTGAGAGTGACCTTAATGACTTTTTCATCCTTCACATTTAAAGTGACTTTTTTCTCCGATAATTCCATCTTTTCACATCCAGCCACAACGGTTACCGCACATTGGGCATACACGCCGTTCGGGTTGTATTTCGGAGAAACCATGACATAAGTCGTACCCGGCGCTTTTCCGGTAAGCGTACCGAACTCATCGACTGTAACAATACTCGTATCCAGAGACTGCCAATCCAGATCCTTCTGCGTCACGAAATTCGGCTTAAAAGTATAACGGAGCTGATGTGTCGTACCCGTTTTCATCGTCACGTTATCCTCTGTCAGCTGGATAGACTCATATGGGGCATTAATAGTAATATTACAAACCTGTGATTTCTTATTTGCCGGATTTGTCACAATGACCGCCACCGTCTTTCCATCTTTCGGAACCGCTTTCGCTGTAACAGTAGCTGTCTTCGTGTCCCCGGTAAGAGAAAAGGTCAAACATTCCGGATCGGAAACATACCAGTCATACCCCGGATAGGTTACATCCGGACTACACGTCACATTCAGAACCGCGCTATCTCCTACATTCAAGGACAGCTCCGTGTCGGAAATAGCCAGATTATCCGCCGTAGCGACAATTCGGATCTGACATTCCGCATAAAATTTCGCGCCAGTATCTGTCTCATAAACCGCCGTAATTACGACGTCCTCACTCGTAATCTTTTTAGCCGTAACCTTACCAGTGGCGTCAACCGTAGCATATTCTTCATTGCTCGAACTCCATACGATATTTGTTCCCGCGATATTCTCCGAGTTAAAGTAAGCATTCAGCGTAACTTCCGCGCCCGCATACATCGTCATGTAGCTCTGGTCCAGCTTGAACACATCAGCAATCGTCAATTCTACATCAAATTCCGTCCTCTGCTGTATTTCCGCGGCATCCGACCGATTCGGATTCAAGAGCTGGGAAATAATATGTTTGTAAGCGGATTTCACTACGACCCGTGCGTTCACAATCGTTGTAGAACCCTCATTTTTATTGAGCGCCGTCACCACACCATTACTCAGTGAGGCATAGTTTGACGCGGATCCTACGTTACAAGACATCGTGACATCAAAATACTCCATAAACTCTTCTGTCGTAAGGTTGAACGCCTCCGCTATATCATATGTAGAGCCAATCGGTATCGTCTCTTTATAATCGTTAAAATTAGCATAAACAGAAAGGGTCAGTACCGTCGGTGCAAACACCTCGTCGCTTATAAAATGGGACTCGCCCTCATAAGCATTTTTAGGATAAAAATATACATAATATTTACCGGCCTTGGCATTGACCTGCAGCTGGTTGGAACGGCTGGAAACCGGATTAATGCTAATCAAGTCGGAAGTCGTACCAAGGGAGTCGGCAACGATATACTCACCGCCGTTTCCATCATCCTTTTTGATTACCCATGCCATCTTACGCTGCATAGCCTCGTAACCATTAACAAAATTGGTATCCGTATAAATCAACCCGCCGGTATCCAAACCAAACTCGGTTTTTTTCTGGTAATTTGAGTCTACGTCATTGATACTTGGATACACATAGACGTCAATCGTAGTCGTATAGGTCGTATCCGGACTGTCCGGCGGCGTATAGGTAGCCGTAATTTTCGTGTTACCTGCTCCCTTTGGCGTCACCGTACCGCTCTCGCTGACAGCAACCACTTCGTCATTTGCCGTTGTCCACTGCGCATTTTCAGACTCGCCGTAATTCAAAATCAAGTGTTCCGGCTGGCTGTCCGTATGAAGAAAGATTGCTTTATCCGTGGAATCCTCAAATGGATACTTAAATACGTTGTCATTTCTCGAAGTGTCAATACCAAATACTACCTGGATTTTACAAGTGATACTACCTATAGTGGTGCCGATCTCGTCCCCAATCTTATTGTACACAGTAACAAGCACGGTAACCTCACCTGGCGCCTGCGCTGACACAATACCGTAGATCTGTTCACTTCCCTGCCGGATAGAAGCAATGTCCTGTCCCGTCTCAATACTCCACCTAACCTCGTACTTATCCTTATCCGCATAAATTGGATCTTCCTCGGAACCGAGAATCAATGTAATCTCTTTATTTTTCATCTGATATGCGGTTGCCGAGTTCAGCTCATAGCCGTCACACGAAAGTGTAAGACCCTGTGCTGCTTCGGAACGATCCCCCAGATAGCCACACATGACTGACACAACGATAGCAAAAAGAATCGCCCAATACCTGAATTTAATCTGTCTGCTTTTTTCTCTTATCTTTTTCATACCTCGTAGCCCTTTCTGTCAAAACCATATGTATATATATCGACTTAATATTATAATAATGTTAATACCAGGATGTGTCAAAAAATGTACAGATTGACATTCTACCATTTGAAATTGAGAAGACAGCCCTCGTCCTTCTTAACGAGGAAAGTATCTCTTATCTATTATAAATAACTCAAACAGCATTGTCAAGAATCATTCTTTGCCCAGATATAACTCATCGTTTTATTTGGAAATCCCTGTACAATATAGATAAGAGCAGAACCTCCAAAAGTGGCTCTGCCCCATTCCAAACAATTAACCTTATACAAATTTACCCACCTTTAAAAATCTCATTAAATCAAGGCATAACAAAAGCGCGAGACGGGACTCGAACCCGCGGCCCCAACCTTGGCAAGGTTGTGCTCTACCAACTGAGCCACTCGCGCATCTGATCTTGTTTGCTGTTTTGTTCCAGCAACAATTTTATTATACACACTGACTGCTATTCTGTCAACACTTTTTTTGCATTTTTTTATATAACTTGTAGTTTTTTCAATTCCTGGTATAATCTGCAAACAGGAAGTCCTACCACCGTGTTATAATCCCCCTCTATACCTGGAATATGTCTGCCAAACATACCTTGAATTCCATATGCCCCCGCCTTGTCATACGGCTCGTCCGTATCCAGATACGCATGAATCTCCTCTTCCGCCAAACAGCAAACGCGCACAAGTGTTGTCTCCGCGAAACTATAGCGGTAATCCATATCACCATTTTCACCCGTCCGGACCAGGGTAACTCCCGTACTGACCTGATGCGTCCTGCCGCTCAACCGCTTCAGCATGTCATATGCCTCCGCCCGGTCTTTTGGCTTTCCGAGAATTTCACCATCGACACTGACGACTGTATCCGCCCCAATTATGATAGCATCCGGTATGTTTTTCGCCACCGCTTCCGCCTTCTGCCGGGAAAGCTCCTTTGTCACTTCCTCCGGCACAGTGCCGGCCACGGCCTCTTCACAGTCCGAAACAATCACTTCGAACTCTCTGCAAATCCTCCCAAGTAATTCTTTTCTCCTCGGCGAACCAGATGCCAAAATAATCCTGTGTCCCTGCCCCATACGGTTATCCTCCCTGCCTTTTCTTCTCCTACTTACCCAACAACAACCTTAGTATGTACATGGCTCAGCGCTTCCACCACATCCCGCTCCTCTACTAAATCCAGGACCGGAAGCCCGTCCACATCAAAATGGACTCTGCGGATTCCGCTGCTCCTCTCCCCATGAATGCCCGGTCTGGCATGATAGGTATTCCAAATATCTCCATACTCATCCACTACATAGGCGTTATGTCCTGTTCCAAATTCTCCCTCAACGCTGCGGGAAGTCATAATCGGGTAATTGCCCTTCTTCCAGTTTTCACGGACAAGTAAATCCTTTCCCTTTTCAATCGTAAACAGGCCGACAACATAGGATGTATCGACAGCAGCGCTCGAAAATGTAAGAATAAGGCGGTTCTCCTGTGGCAATGCAAACGGTCCCTCATCTACAAACGTGTGGTTATTCGCCCAGCCGTACTCCGGTTTGGAAAGCAGTACCGGATCGGATAGCAGCTTCCACGGCTCCTGGGGATCCAGCTTTGCAATGTACAGCCACGCACCCAGATCCTTTGGCAAGAACTGGCGCTGGGACCAGACGGCATAGTAAACCCCCTCCCAGAAAAAGCATGTCATATCGAGGGTAATCGTCTTGCCCGCCTCGCACAGATCTCCGCCATCTTTTCTGACCACCCGTCTCGGCTCAGACCAGTCTTCCCTGCATGACGGATTACCTCCCTCCCGAAGCGCCATCACATGACTTTCTTCACAGAAAAATTCATTTGGCGTAAGGGCAAGAAACAAGTATAATTTTCCTTCAATCTCATGAAACTCCGGCGCCCACAGCAAATTCCCAACATGCTCATAAGTATCAGAATCCAGAATCAAATGCTCCGGCGCATGAACCAGCTCTGGTATCGTATCCGCCTCCCGGATAAATAATGTGTGATTTTGGTCTGCGTCATTTGTAGCGATAAAATAATATTTTCCATTCCAATAGGCCACACACGGGTCGGCCCTGTCTTCCGCAACCGGAAAGGAATAGTGGTCCTGATGAAGCTTCCCGGCAATCTCATATGTACCCGGATTGCCCCAATCAACGCCATTCATATCCCAATCAACGCGCTTAACTGCTTCGGTGCCATCGCTATATACCGCCGTCGCCGTGATCCATTTTAACTGCTCCGCCGTGTTTACCTTTACCTCCCCAGGCACTTTTGTTGACACATGTTCCGGCGGTGTCAGCTTATGCGCAAGGCGGACTGCCACCTGGTCGCTCACAGACACTGCATTAGAACATACCGCCCCTTCAATATCCGTCTGGATTTCCGGAAATGCAAATGGTGCCGCCATAGCCGACGACTGTATTTTACCCGCCACATCAAGCGTAGCGGTCTGTGCCACATACCACTCGTTTTCATCCTGGCTCCAATATATGCTGTAACAATCCTGTTCCGGACTATATTCGCATGCCACCCGGCAAATAGATTGTTCTGAAAGATCTATGAGGCCCACTTCCGTGTATTCCAGCAAGTCCCCGCTCGTAAAAAAAACCGCCTTGCCGGCACTCTCCTCATCTTCTCCGCCGTCCCCGTCTGTGCGCACTGCCAAAACGCCAAAACCGCCATCCTTCATCGCAAATAAATACGGATTCCGAATGCTTTTCGGGTTCAGGGACCCATCTTCATTTTCCGTCGCTTTCACAAATAACACGCCTGAATTGTGGTTCAATGGCTCAAACCTGCCATTTTCTTCTACGGCAAGATGCATGCTGTATGCCAGCCTGGGATCGTAGTAAAACTCATCAACCGGCTTCCTTGTGTAGCACAATACCCGTTTTGCCATCTCAAATCTCCTCCATTCCAAATCGTTACTTCTGCGCGAACTTTTCGCCACATCACTTCTATATTCCGTGTGGATTATTTAAAATAATCCACACCACTTTCAAAGATACGCTGGTTCTTTTCTCCAAATATATTTACTGCCACTCCGTCGCCACGGCGTTCCGAGTGCGCCATTTTGCCGAGCACACGTCCGTCCGGACTCGTAATTCCCTCAATAGCGCAATAAGAACCATTTGGATTGAAGTCTTCGTCCATCGTAGCATCTCCATTTACATCTACATACTGCGTCGCTACCTGTCCATTTTCAAACAGTTTGCGCAGCCATTCTTCATTCGCCACAAACCGCCCCTCACCGTGGGATGCCGGAACCGAATATACGCCGCCAAGTTCTGCCTTACGCAGCCACGGAGATTTGTTCGTTACAACTTTGGTGAAAACCGATTTGCTTATGTGGCGGCCGATCCGGTTTGTCGTAAGGGTCGGTGAATCTGCCTGCTGGGTGCGGATCTCGCCATATGGCACGAGACCGAGCTTGATGAGCGTCTGGAATCCGTTACAAATACCAAGCGCCAGTCCGTCCCTCTCATTCAATAGATCGCGCACAGCCTCCTGAATCCGCTCGTTTCGGAAAATAGAAGTAATAAACTTAGCAGAACCGTCCGGCTCATCGCCTGCCGAAAACCCACCGGCAAACATTAAAATCTGAGAATTCCGGATTGCCTTTTCAAAGGCATCTACACTGTCCGTAATATTTTGCGCAGTCATATTTTTAAATACAATACTCTCCGTTTCCGCACCGGCTTCCTCAAATGCGCGGATGGAATCGTATTCACAATTTGTACCCGGAAATACCGGAATAAACACTTTTGGCTTTGCAACCCGATTCCGGCATACATACACTTCTTTTGTTTCGTATACGCCTGTATCCACCAGAAATGATTCGTCTTTTCCCGGATCCGATGCGCTGCGGGTCGGATACACATTTTCAAGTGTTTTACTCCAGGCGCCAATTGCCTCATCCATTGAAACGGAGACGCCTCCATACATAAAGGCCCCCTCACGGGCCACTGTGCCAACCACTTCATAATCCAGACCGAATTCCGCTAGCCTGCTCACATCCGCCTCACTCATCTCAGCCACAACTGCGCCATACGCCGGCTTAAAGTACTGCGGAAGCGGCAGGGACGCATCAAAGGCTACGCCTAATTTATTCCCGAATGCCATTTTTGCCACAGCCTCCGCCACACCTTTTCCGGTAACGGCATAAGCAGATAAAATCGCCTTCCCGCGGATCAACTCCGTAATGCCGCTGTACATACGCATACTGTAATCATAATCGGGAAGATCATATTCATCCTTCCGAATATCAAATTTGACAAGCACATTTCCCACTTTTTTCAGTTCTGGCGTCACGACATCACTGAGCTTCGCAACATCCACGGCGAAGGAACAGAGCGTAGGTGGAACGTCAATATCGTTAAACGTTCCAGACATGCTGTCCTTACCTCCGATGGACGGAAGTCCCAGCTTCATCTGGGCATCGTAAGCGCCGAGCAGGGCTGCCATCGGCTCTCCCCATCTCCTTCCGTCTTCCATCATGCGCTTGAAGTATTCTTGGAATGTAAATCGGATTTTCGTAAAATCTCCGCCAGCTGCGACAATTTTTGCCACAGAAGTCAGTACCGCATATTGTGCCCCGTGAAATGGGCTCCAGCTCATCAAATAGGGATCCATGCCGTAGCTCATCATCGTGACGGTATCGCACTTGCCATCCAGCACGGGAAGTTTGGCAATCATCGTCTGCACCGGCGTAAGCTGATATTTTCCGCCATATGGCATATCTACCGTACAGGCGCCGACCGTGCTGTCAAACATTTCTACCAGGCCTTTCTTTGAGCAGACATTCAAGTCTTGCAGGCACTGTGTGAAGGCTGACGCAAAATCATCCGGCGCCTCCGTTTTCTCAAGATAGTTGTCTTCTTTTTTCGGCATTTCGACGATGACATCGGTCTCCTGGTGAGCACCGTTCGTATCCAGAAACGCACGCGATATATTTACAATTTCCTTTCCTCTCCATGTGAGGATAAGCCTAGGTTCTTTTGTCACAACAGCGACCGGAACCGCCTCAAGATTTTCCTCCTCCGCAAAGGCAAGCATCCGGTCCACATCTTTTGGATCGACGACGATCGCCATACGTTCCTGGGATTCCGAAATTGCAAGCTCCGTGCCATCCAGCCCGGCATACTTTTTCGGAACCTTATCCAAATCTACTGTGAGCCCGGCAGCCAGCTCTCCGATCGCCACGGACACGCCGCCGGCGCCGAAATCATTACATTTCTTTATGAGCCGGCTCACTTCCTCACGGCGGAATAATCTCTGGATCTTCCGTTCTGTCGGGGCATTCCCCTTCTGGACCTCTGCGCCGCACGTATCGATTGACGCGGTATTGTGCGCTTTGGAAGAACCCGTCGCTCCACCGCAGCCGTCTCGGCCGGTGCGCCCGCCGAGAAGAATAATAACGTCATCCGGATCAGAATTCTCACGAATTACATTCTTCCTCGGGGCTGCTCCCATAACTGCGCCGATTTCCAGCCTTTTCGCCACATAATCCGGATGGTAAACTTCATCTACCAGTCCCGTCGCCAGCCCAATCTGGTTGCCGTACGAACTGTAACCGCTCGCCGCGCCCGTCACGATTTTCCGCTGCGGCAGCTTTCCTTCCATCGTCTCCTTCAAGGACTTCGTCGGATCTGCCGCACCTGTCACGCGCATCGCCTGGTACACATAACCGCGCCCGGACAACGGGTCGCGAATTGCACCTCCCAGACACGTAGCAGCTCCTCCAAACGGCTCGATCTCAGTTGGATGGTTGTGCGTCTCATTTTTGAAAAATACGAGCCATTCCTCTTTGACCGGCTCTTTTCCATCCTCGTAGTCAATCTCTACCGGCACCACGATCGAGCAGGCATTGATCTCGTCGGACACCTCCATATCCTCAAGTTTTCCTTCTGCGCGAAGCTTTTTCATCGCCATAAGGGCAATATCCATCAGGGAAACGTATTTATCGTCCCTTCCCTCGTAAATTTCATCATGAGCCCTTTTATAACTGTCAAAAGCATCCTGAATCGGCTTTTTGTAAGCGCCCTCCTCAAACTGGATGTTTTTTAATTCTGTCAAAAATGTCGTATGACGGCAATGGTCGGACCAGTACGTATCCAGCACGCGGATCTCCGTCATACTCGGCTCCCGTTTCTCCTCTTCCCCGAAATAATTTTGTATATGGAGAAAATCCTTAAATGTCATGGCAAGGCCGAGACTGTCATACAACTGCTTCAATTCATCCTCCGGCATATGCCGGAACCCGTCAAATATTTTTACATCGGCGGGCTCTTCAAATTCCGTCACAAGCGTTTCCGGAACAGTCTCGTCCGTTTCACGGGAGTCAACGGGGTTAATACAATACTGTTTGATCCGTTCAAAGTCCCCGTCGCTGACCGAACCGCCCAGCACATACGTCGTCGCCGAACGGATAATGGGATCTTCGCTCTCATTTAAGAGCTTCACACACTGCTCCGCAGAATCGGCGCGCTGGTCAAACTGCCCTGGAAGATACTCTACAGAAAATACCCGGTCACCCGCTTCTTTCTGAAACGTTCCCTCATAGACAACATCCAGCGGCGGTTCAGAAAATACGGTGGCAAGAGCTTTCTCATACGTGCTCTGTCCAATGCCCTCCACATCATACCGGATCAGCACCCGGACCTGTTTGAGCTCCCGGATCCCCAAATACTCTTTTACTTCCGTCTTCAATTCCTTCGCCGCGACCGCATAGTCCGCTTTTTTCTCTACGTAAATTCGCCTTACCTCTGCCATGACCTTTCCTCCTCAATCACTTCTTACGCCGTCGTAAAAGAGCCAAGCTTCACACGGCTTTTCCAATAGCTCTGTATCTCAGTCGTATAACCTGCCTTCAGCTGGTCATAACGTGCATCGAATTGCTTTGTCTCCTCGTCACTGACTACGGTCTCACACTGCTTGTCATATGCCGCTGAATCGTTATTGTTTACCATCTTTATAAGGTAATATCCGTCCTCGCCCTCAATCACATCAGAAATTTCATTATTTTCCATTTTGATCAGTTTCTCTCTCTGTTCTTTTGTGAGAAATGTTGAGCTCTCCATATCCTTTGCCAGAAGCTCCTCCTGCTGATACGTGGAAATCCCCGTCGTATCGCCCTCCTCAATCAGCTTTGTAAAGTCTTCTGCCGTACCTGATTTTTCTTTTAACGCCTGCATGTTCTCAAGGTTTTTCTGTTTCTGCTCCTCGGATACGTCTTTCTCATCATCACCGGTGCCCTCTTTGTTGCTCACCTTGTAATACTGCATCGTGTACTGGCGGTATTCATCCCTGTTTACCGAGGCCTTCAGCGCCTCCCGGTCGATTCCGCTCTCCGAAATGATAACTTGTCTGTATTTTTGCGCCAATGCATTTTTCTCAAAGGCGGTTGTAAGCGACTTCTCGTCCAGGCCATCCAGCTTCTTCTGCGTATCTGACAGCCCCTCCCTGGCGCTCTTTACATTTTCTGCAACTGTATTTTTCTCCTGATCTGTCAGGGAATACCCCAGCTTCTCTGCCTCCATACAGAGAATCTCACGCTGCTTAACGGCATCCATTACCTGCTTTTTAGCGGCCGCAGCGCCGTCCCTGCCGGCGTCATCCACATCTTCCATTTCCCAGTAAGACTTTCCGTACATCTGCTGATAAAAACTAGAATACATATTGTACTGCATCTCGGTCTGGTAAATATCATAAACCGTTTCTTTCATATTAACTTTATTTTTCACTTCCGAACCACTTGCATTCGTACCAGTCACGACAAGCACCACACGCGGGCGAAGCTGCATATAGCAAACCCCGGCACAAAGAACGACGACTGCGATAATTCCCAGCATCAAAAGAACCTTATTTTTTGTAAACTCAAAAGAATTCCCACTGGGACCATTTTTCCTCTCTGTCCCAATACCATTGTTTTTTGCTAATTTTTTTGCTTTATTCATCGTTATCCTCCAAATTACTTTTTAGTATGATCATTGCCTGTCTGACAATATACTCATTCATTTTATCATCTACTTTGCATTCAGTCAAATAAATTTGCAAAAAAAAACTGTCCAGCATGTGAACAGTTTAAAATGCAGGAAAAGGGACTTGAACCCTCATGGTATTGCTACCACACGGACCTGAACCGTGCGCGTCTGCCAATTCCGCCA
>CAJTZF010000004.1 GCA_910584245.1 uncultured Eubacterium sp. | reverse complement strand
GGAACCAGAAATATCACATTTCTGGTCCCCTTTTTATAAATTAATATTTAAATACGATGGATTCCCTTACTTCTTCCGCCTTTTCTTTGGAAACTAGCAGCTCCAGAAGCTTAAAACCAAATTCCATCGAAGTTCCCAATCCCCGGCTGGTCACGACGTTTCCATCCGCCACGACCATCTCATCGACAAATATGCCGCCTCCTAGCTGGTCCTCATACCCGGGATAACAAGTCGCCCTCTTTCCATCCAGTATTCCGCAAGCCCCAAGTACCGACGGCGCCGCACATATCGCACCTACAAGCTTTCCCTCACCGTTCATATCAATAAGAGCCTGGCATACCGCATCATCTTTCCCTAAATTCCGGGTACCGGGCATTCCTCCGGGAATCAATACCGCATCCATCTGTTTCATATCCACCTGTGCGAGCGTCGTATCCATCCCCACCTGAATACTATGTGAGCCGCACACGGTCATATCCCCAGTAATCGATGCGAGCTTGACGTCAACCCCTCCCCTCCGCAAAAGGTCTACGGTCATAAGCGCCTCCACCTCTTCAAATCCGGTTGCAAATAACATCACTGTCTGTTTCATTTCTCTTCATCCTTTCTATCAATTTCATAACAAATCCCTCCCGGCAAAAGTCCTCCGGTATGCCAGCGCGGAACCGCTTGCCACCCAAATCACCAAACGGCCCGTCCATATGTGGGAATTCAATCTCATACGCATGTAAAAGCTGCCGTTTAATCCGGCTTCCCTCTATCTGCCCGCCGTATTTCCAGTCCCCTGCGATCGGATGGCCGATACTGCCCAGGTGGCCGCGGATCTGATGCGTTTTCCCCGTAAATAATCTTACCCGGAGCAGTGTAAACGCTCCGTCGCTACAGAGCGGCTCATAGCCCGTCTGGATATAAGCGCTTCCCGGAACCTCTGTGGAAAACAATTCAACCCGGTTTGTACGCTTGTCCTTCCGCAAATATCCGCGTATCACACCGCCCTTCGCCATCGTGCCCTTGACAACTGCTAAATAATATTTCGCCAGCTGCCTTTCCCGGAGAAGCTCTGACATCTTCTGAAGTCCGGCCAGCGTCTTGCCCGCAATAACTATGCCGCTCGTGTTTCGGTCGAGCCGGTTACAGATTCCGGGGACAAATCCCTCTTCTGTCTCCCCGACATACCGGACAAATTGCTCCGTAAGACTGTCGTCCTCCGGCCTTGCTTTTTGCGACAACAGACCAGCCGGTTTGTTTATAAGGGCAATATGCTCATTTTCATAAATAATTTCAAGTGGGTTGTCGGCAACATGCCCGGAAACAGTTAGCGGACGGCCGCAAAATTTTGCAATTGTCTCGTCTGAGAGATAGAGTGTCACAATGTCTCCCTCCCTCAATCTTTCACTTCCCTCCGCCCGGGCGCCATTCAGCTTAATATTTTTTTTCCGAAGCATTTTATATAAAAAGCTTTTGGGCGCCTCTTTTAAATATTTTGCCAGAAATTTATCCAGTCTCTGCCCGCACTGGTTTGTTCCAATCGTTATTTCCCTCATAAATCCGCTTCTTCCCCCGCGTCAAACGGCCAGTATCTTTAAATATTTGACAACCTCTGCTTCTGTTTCATCGGCCTCTTCTCCGCTGCCGGAATGAGGAACTACTCCGCTCATTTTTGTATACAACGGGTAAAACTCCTCATCGGTCTCCACGATTTTCACCTGGTAATCCGATGCGATTCCCATAACGCCCTTTTTTAAGTAATCCGTCATATAATCCATATTTTTCCGGTCCGCCGGGCTGTCTTTTCCCTTCTCGTCCGAACGGATACCTATCACATGCTTATCCTGGATCAAAACAAAATCCAGGCTCATTATTTTATCTGCGGATGTAAACACATAATCTGTCAGCAATACCGCCCCCGGCGAAAGCGCCGCCTTCAGCTTGTCATAACGTTCCTGCTCCACTGAGTGCCGCGGCAGCATTACTACAAGTGTAATCACACGCTTTGCCGCGGGAAGCACCATAAGAATACCGAGCACGGTAAATACATTTGCCCTCGTTTTCGTAATGAGCAGACCAGTTAAAAACAGTCCGACGCCGATGGCGGCAAACATAAGCAGCATCAAGCTTTGAAATATCTTCTGTTTATGAATATAACCTGGTTCGCATTTCGTACCTTTCCATCTCTCCATGTTTTTCCTCATTCCTCCGTTAAGTTTAAGACTCTAAATATCGTAAAATTTCGTAGGGATTCACACTCGTCTCCTTACCCGCAATATCAATATACATGCCAAAATGAAGATGAACGTCAAACTTGCCCTTTGTGCCCTCTTTTCCATATCCCGTATTGCCCAAATAACCGAGCGTCTCCCCTGCCCGCACCGTATCCCCTGTCTTCAACCCCTTGCGGTACGAATCCAGGTGGGCATAATACGCATACAAGCCGTGCTCACTGCGTATGCCGATCCGGTACCCGCCAAGCTCCAGCCAGCCCATTTTCTCAATCACTCCATCGCATATGCTGACCGCAGGAAAGTATCCCGGCTCATTGTTGGAAGTCATGATGTCCACGCCCTCATGCCGCCGGTCCCCTCCATAATTTCTCGCCGTTCCCCATGAATTTTCATAAGAAACTTTCTCGCTATTCGTACCGTCAAAGGCGACAGGAAAACAACTTACATCGCTCAACACCGTGGCAAATGCATCCACATACGTGTCCACCGTTTCTTCGTCCAGCTGGAGCGAAAAGGAAAACGGCACACGTCCCTTTCCATACAATAGCTGCAGGGCAAGCGTCCGGCAGTTCTTTTCTGAAAAATGCCCCATCTTTTTTATATCTGCCGCCGGAATATCGAAACACCGAAATACTTCCGGGTCATCCTGAAGCGGCGCAGCCTGGTCGGCCCGCACCCCATTCAAGATCCACCCCGTCTCCAACGGCACGATAGAAAATACTAAAATAAAAAACAGAATCTTTTTAATACGACTCAATATTTACTATTTCCGCCTTTCCCACTTGGCAGGATAACACATCATCCGCAAAAGAAATGAATTTATCCACACCATCACTAACATAATAATCATATGTGGGTTCCCTGCCATCTATTCCTATCGTATTGAGCAGATTCTTTTCTGTCAAAAGAGCCTTTAGCGATTTCGCCGTCTCATATGCCGGATTTACCAGCTTTACATTTTCCCCCATCTCCCTGCCGATGATTCTGCGAAGCAGGGGATAATGGGTACAGCCGAGAACGAGGGCGTCAATGTCATACTCTTTAAGTTCGTGCAAGTACCGGCCGGCAATATCCTCCGTTACCCTGTCTTCCCAAAGCCCCTCTTCGACAAGAGGGACGAAGAGCGGACATGCCTTGCTCACAACTGTGATCTCTGGGTTTATTTTGTGCAGGCATTTATTGTAAATACCACTTTTTATCGTACTGTCCGTGCCAATTATGCCGATATTGTTCGTCTTCGTCGTGTTCGCTGCCATAACTGCCCCCGGTTCCACCACTCCTATAATCGGAATACTGGTCTCATCCCGGATCTCATCGAGTGCAAGTGCACTTGCCGTATTGCAGGCGATAACAATCGCCTTCACCTGCCTTGTCTCAAGAAACCGTACGATCTGCCTGCTGTACCGGCACACCGTATTTTTTGACTTGCTCCCATAGGGTACCCGCGCAGTATCGCCAAAATACACGAGGTTTTCCCCCGGAAGCTGCCTCATAATTTCCTTCATCACCGTGAGTCCGCCCACGCCGGAATCAAAAACGCCGATCGGTGCATTCATAGTCCTTACTCCTTATTCCGATTTATATTTCTTGCGGTTCAGCACCGCATAAATACACGGCACGACAAACAGCGTCAACAGCGTACCATAGACAAGTCCTCCGATGGTCACGATTGCCATCGGACGCACCATATCCGAACCACTGTCTGAGCTGACGACCATCGGTATCAAACCAAGCACTGTAGTGAGCGCCGTCATAAGAATCGGACGAAGCCTGGTCGCGCCCGCCTCCACGATCGCCTCATATTTCTCCATGCCGCTTTCCCGAAGCTGGTTAATATAATCCACAAGCACAATACCATTGTTTACTATAATACCGGAAAGCATGACAAAACCAATCATCGCAATTACACTGACCTCACTTCCCGAAACCCACAGTCCCATAAATCCGCCAGTAAAAGCAAGTGGGATCGTAAACAGGATAATAAACGGTGAGAGCAGTGACTGAAACTGCGCTACCATAATGAGGTACATAAACAGCACACCGACAACAAACATAAGCATTACCTGTTCCATTGACTCATTAATCGTTTGATCTTCTCCCTTAAACTCTATGCTATAGCCTGCCGGGACTTCATAATCTGCCAGCGCATCCTTAATCTCATTGCTGACAAGGCCAATATTGTGATCATCGTCAACCGATGCAGACACGGTCATATAACGGCTCTGGTTTCTGCGGTTAATCGAGTTCGGGGACGTCGCCATACTAAAATCCGCAATTTTCTTAAGCTTCACCTTCTTTGTCTTCTGTGTCATCATATCCGTATACTCAATTTCCATCTTACGGAGATCGGCCCGGTCAAGCGAAGTATCCTTTTCATCGCTGACATAAACGCTCAACTCATCCGTATCGGTCGAGACGGTTGTCGCAGAATCCGCCTCCTTTATCTTCTCGTTTATTTTCTGGAATACTTGCGCCACTGTAAGCGAGTACTTCATCGCCTTTGCCTTATTGACGGTGATACGGAACTCCTGGCTGCTGTCCTCGAGTCCGTTCGTCACATCCATAATCCCTTCCACATCCTGGATTTTAGCAATCATCTCTTCCGAAACCGCCTGGAGCTTATCCAGGTCCTTGCCCTTGACCTCGATGGAAATACCCGAACCGTACAGCGCGCTCATATCCATTGCCGAAGAATTGACATTGAGTTCACCCTTATGGCCGACCTCCTTGAATTTCTCCTCGATCTGCCGCTTTATCTCATTATTTGTCCGTTTTGTCTCCTCGTCCAGCAATACATACATGGAAATGGAATCCTCTCCGCCGCCGGACATAGATGACATCATACCTCCGCCGCCAGACATGGCTCCGACCGTCTCAATTCCTTCAATGTCACGCAGCCATCCCATCATATCCGTAGAGATCTCCTGAAGCTCTTCCTCCGATACCGTTTCATCCTCCGGCACTGAAAGCGTCATCGTCATCTGCGTGCTCTGCATCTCCGGCATAAATGCGGTTCCCCTCGATGCCGACAGCACTGCAAATGCAATCAAAAGCACGAGCGATCCGGTCAGTACAAATATTTTCTTTCGCAGCAATATTGCCAGCAGCCTGGAATAGAACGCTTTTACTTTTCCAATTATCGTCTCCTTTTGTACCTTTGTCTTTTTTAACATTCCCCTCGACATCGCGGGTACAAGCGTCAAGCTGACAACAAGGCTGGCCAGCAGGGAATACGCCAGCGTAAGAGCCAGGTCCACAAACATCTGCCTCGTAACACCTTCTGTAAATATAATCGGCGCAAATACACAAATCGTTGTGAGTGTCGACGCCAGTATCGCGCCCGCAACCTGCCTGGCTCCTTCCACGGCCGCCTCTTTTATACTGTAACCTTCCTCGTTGCGCAGACGGAACACATTTTCTATGACGACGACAGAGTTATCAACAAGCATGCCGACACCTAGCGCCAGACCGGAGAGTGATATGATATTTAACGTCACTCCTGAAAAATACATAAATACAAGCGCCGTCACTACACTGAGCGGTATGGAGCAGGCCACAATAATCGTAGGCCGGAAATCCCACAGGAATAAAAGCAGGATCACGATAGAGAGCAAACCTCCGATTAATAAGTTTTGCACAACGGAATCCACCACAAGGTCAATATACACTCCCTGGTTCATAAGTATACTGATATGAAGTCCTTCATTTTCCTTTTCCAGCTCTTCAAACCTCTCAACAAGCCGTCCTGTCACATCCCCAGTTGAGAATCCCGTGGCCTTTTCCATCGTAACAGCCACTGCCGGATTTCCGTTTACCATAACATACACGTCTTCAGAGTTGTCCGTCACGGCCACATCGGCCACATCGGACAACCGGATCGGGTCGAGTCCGTCCAGATCCATATCACAGATTACAAGCTTCTCAATATCCTCGTTCGAGTCCATTTTCTCTCCGACCTTTACAAGATAAGAAGCATCATCGTCTGTTATATACCCCGCTGGCATATTGAAATTCTCCGCGGTCAGAATCCCTTCCACCATACTCTTTGTAATGATTTTCTCTAAATCGGTGTTCTCTTTCGTCGTTTTGGAAGAATCCTTCAGATTGTTCTCCGCTTCCTTCAGCTTGCTCTCCCCATCGGCAACTTCCATCTCTGCCACACTGAGCTTAATGGCGGCGAGTACTTTTTGCTCGCTGAGCTCCTGGGCCGCCTCTTCCACGGAAAGCTGCCCCTTTTCCAGTTTTGCCTTCGCGTCCGTCAGCTGTTTCTTGCCAGCTGCAATCTGTTCCTTCCCTTTTTTCAGTTCTTTCCTGCTCTTACCCAGCTTCTTCTCCTGTTCATTGATCTGGGACAATCCAGCCTGCGCCTTCGCCAGGCCCTGCTCTGCCTCCACCAGCTTGCCATCCAGCTCCGCCTCACTGAGCCCTTGCTCCTTCAGCTTCGACTGCAGCACACTGATCTGGGCATTAACCGCTTCCAGCCTGGTACGGAGCTCCGTCGTCTCCCCGCTGGCCGCAATCTGCGCCTCGAGCGCCTTCTTCTGCGCATTTAATCCTTTCAGCCCGCTTTGCAGCTGCGCCATGCCATCCTTCGCCGTTGTCAGCGTCTTAATGGTGGCCTCCAGCGTCGCCTTCTGCGTCTTAATCTGCGCGATTCCCTCGTTCAACTTCTTTTCTGAATCAAGTAGTGTCTTCTCTTTGGACTCCAACGTCTTGAGATTACTATTTATCGTCTTCAGCGTCTTCTCCATCTTCTTGGAAGACTTTGCTAGTTTCGCTTCTCCCTCGGCGAGCTGTGCCGCCGTCTCTTTCTGCTTCTGGTTCAGCGTGTCTTTTCCATCCTGGATCTTTTCTTTATTATCCGAAATCTTTTTCTGGGCATCGTCCAGTTTGCCTTCCACAGCATCCTTGACTTTCTTATTCATCTTATCCAGCTTATCCTGCTGTATAATAACCTCCACTTTTTTCTGCACCGCCCCGGACGTATTGACGGATGCCACTCCCTCTACGCTCTCCAGGTCAGGAATAATATCTGTTTTTGCGCGGTCCGTCACCTCAACCTGGTCTATATTATCATAATCAATGGCTGCTACCATAATTGGCATCATATCCGGGTTCATTTTCATGATCGTCGGATTCCCAATCGTGTCGTCCCACTGGGCCGATACCATATCAAGACTCTCCCTCATATCAATCGTAGCAGTATTCATATCAGTATTGTCATTAAACTCAAGAATGACTACGGATACATTGCTGTTCGACACAGATGATACTTCTTTCATATTTGTGATACTCGCCATCGCCTGTTCCACCGGCTTTGTAACGGCCGCCTCGACCTCTTCCGGACTAGCGCCTGGATATGTGGTCATTACAATTGCATAGGGAAATTCCATATCTGGCAGAAGATCTGTACTCATATTGCGAAAAGACAAAAAACCAAGAACAAGTATAAGTACGACAGCTACCAGCACCGTATACGGCTTTTTCACACTTAATTTTGATAACACTGATGTATCCTCCTAACTGTTTATTTCCATTTAATCCAACATCAGAATTATGTCACATCGAAAATTATTTGTCAATGTCACATCTGTTTCCTAATTGTTACCGTTTTGTAAATAAGTATGTCTATACAAGCCACATACCCCGGAACCACCTCATAATCTGCCACACACCGATTCCCTTCAAGCCATACTCCGGCAACAGGGCATATTTCTGCTGCAAGCTCCGAACATCCTCAAACCAGACAACATGCTCCGTCCCATCCCCGTCCGTATAGTAAAAATAAGGGGACTGAGCGACATCGTCAAACAATATTTCCGCCCCGTACCGGATCGCAATCTGCACCGCCTCCACATTGCCGATCGTCCTTGCTGCCGTCTCCCCGCGCACAAAGGGCAGCGGCCAGTCGTACCCATAATTGGCAATACCGAGATTAATCTTGGATGTCTCGATTTCCGTGACCGCATAGTCCAACACCCTTCTCACCATATTCAGCGGCGCCACCGCCATAGGAGGACCGTATTTGTATCCCCACTCATATGTCATTAGAAGTACCTCATCGGCGGCGGCCCCAATCGCCGCATAATCTTTCCCCTCATATAATAACCCCTTCTGGCCGGCGGAGGTTTTCGGGGCCAGCGCAACAGAGACCGTAAAGCCATACGGATGCATGATTTCCACTGCCCGCCGCACAAAAGCGGTAAAAAAATCCCTGTCTTGTGCAAGGATATACTCGAAATCAATGTCGATTCCTCCATACCCTTTTTCCTGCATCTCAAAGACAAGGTTATTTAAAAGCCGGTCCGTCACGCTGGCATTTGTCACGACCTGATGAATCAGATTATTATTGAATTTCCCGTCCTGCCCAAACGGGGTCAGCGTAAGAATTGGCACCGTATCTTGTTCCTGGCTCAGCTGTATCATCCATAAGTCATCCCGCGGTGGATCAATTATTTCACCCTCCGTCGTGAAACCATAAGAAAACACGAATAAACGGTTTAGAAATGGAAGCGTCTGCTCCAGCACCCAGCGGCTAATATACGTATAGGCATAACCGCCGGCATCACGCTGCCGTTCTGCCGCCTCGTCAAATTCACCGATTAACAACGCCTGCCCGACTGCGAGCGGATAAGGGTACACCAACTGGTTATTCCATATAATGCTCTCAGCCGGTACCGAGAATGCAGCCGCAATCTGATCTACCGTATCTCCGCTCTTCACTACATAAATATCCATATAGAAACCTCATATCTTTTTTTAATATTTATGCATTATGCCCGGATTCCATACTCATCGGCAAGCAAATCTGCGATCCGGCGCGCACTGGCACCATCTGTATCCCCGTGGAACATCCGCTTTGCGGCCAGCCGTTCCTCTCTGCACCGGTCTTCTCCGGCCGCCATCTGTTCCAGAAATGACAAAAGTCCCTCAAACCCTTCTACATAAACCCCCTTAATAAACTGTCTATAATCAGGAAAGGCAAGTGTAAAATGTTCAAAATAACAGGATAGGTCCTCAATCGTCAGCGCGACCGGCTGATCCGTCAGCAAATAATCAAAATAAACGGAAGAATAATCCGTAATCAGGCCATCCGTATTGCCGAGCAACTCGTACAAGGTCATATGAAACCGCCGCAAATAGGCATCATCTGCTATCTGTATATGGGAAAATGACAAACGCTCAAAAACGGACAGCTCCTGCACCGGATGCGGGCGAAACAAAAGCAGTATTCGTTCCCGTTCAAGCGTCTCCTGAAGCAGCTCCAACTCACGCAAATCATGTACTACCGGCATTCCATATGGGTAATCATTTTTCATCGCCCGTTCCATATGAAGCCGGTGCTGCCGGTAAGTTGGCAGCCAGATTATTACCTTATGAAATGAACGGACTGACGCCTGCCAATCCCGGTTTACAACCCGGTTTACAAGCACGTCATTGCGCGGATACCCCGCAAAACAAAGACATTGCTCCGGCACATGTATTTGTCTCGTATAAATATCTTTCCAAAATTGCGACAGAACTAAGTATTTATCACAATCACCAAATTTGCGGCTATATTCCAGATCTATCTTTACTGGCATGCCATGTCCCAAATGAATCCGCACCTGTCCTTTCCTTCTCTTGTATATAAAGGAGTTGCAGTCAATAATAACGCGGCAGCAATTAAGCACATAAGCCCGTTTCAATACTTCCCGGAGCGAATGAGGCTCCTTTTGTATCGTGCCAACATTTTCAGGCAGATGGTATTCCCCGCCCCGGTCTGCGTGAAACGTCCGAATCCAATACATTTTATAACGGTTTTGTACGCCACGCCTCAAAAGCTCCTCATACAGCGCAAAAGTATTATCAGAAAAATCCGGGTGGCTCTCAAACACAATCATCTTTCGAAGTGGCAAAAGCCGCATCATAAAAATGAACAGCTCTTTGATTTTCTGTGCCATATTCCCTTCCTCTTTTCATAAATCTTTCTTCCTGCTCGCCTCATAAAAATCTGTAAATTTATCCCCCAGCGCCTTGTTCTCCCGCATCCGGTCTTCCTCACGGATAGTATAGGTAGGGACAAGCTCCGCCACCCTTTCCCGAATATCAGAATCCTCGCGGTATACATCCTCATACAACTTTTCCAAATGATCAAAAAAATTAGATTCGTCAAATTCAATCGGCCTGCCAATATGAATCCGCTTGTTGTCCGTCTCCGTCAGTCCCTCTTCGTCCATTAACATTTCCTCGTACAACTTTTCCCCAGGACGAAGACCAACGTATTCAATCCGGATATCCTCGTCCGGCACATATCCGGACAGCTTTATAAGGTTTCTCGCCAAATCATCAATTTTCACAGGTTCGCCCATATCAAGGACAAAAATTTCTCCGCCTTTCGCAAAAGCCCCCGCCTGTAACACAAGGGATACCGCTTCCTGAATCGTCATAAAATAACGGATAATACGCGGATCTGTGACCGTAACTGGTCCCCCGGCCTCAATCTGTTTTTTAAATAACGGAATAACGCTCCCATTGCTCCCCAGCACGTTTCCAAAACGTACCGCCACAAATTCTGTGGAAGAATGGCGGTTCAACCCTTGTACGATCATCTCGCAGAGACGCTTCGACGCCCCCATAATATTTGTTGGGTTCACTGCCTTATCCGTGGAAATTAAAACAAACTTTCTAGCTCTATACTTATCGGCTGCCAACGCCGTCTTATACGTTCCAAACACATTATTTTTAATTGCCTCACGGGGGCTGTCCTCCATCAGCGGCACATGCTTGTGCGCAGCCGCATGGTAAACAATATCAGGATGATACTGGGCAAAAATATTATCCACCCGGCTCGTATTCCTGACAGAGCCAATCAGCACTTCCAAATGCATATGCGGATATTTCGCCCTCAGCTCCTGCTGGATGTCATAGGCATTGTTCTCATATATATCAAATATAATAAGCATCTTCGGTTTATTTGCGGCGATCTGCCGGCACAGCTCGCTGCCGATCGAACCGCCGCCGCCCGTTACAAGTACCACTTTATTTTTTACATAGCTCGTAATCGAAGCCAGATTTGTCTCGACCGGCTCCCTCCCAAGCAGATCTTCAATCTGCACCGGCCGCAGCTTCTCCACTGCTGCCTCACCGGTTACAAATTGGTATATACCTGGCAGTATTTTTAAATCCGCCCCCGTCTGCTGGCAAATCTCCAAAATCTCTTTTACTTCTTTTTTAGATGCGCTAGGCATCGCGACAATAATTTCATTGATGCCATAGTACCTAGCCGCATCCAGTATTTGTTCCCTTCCACCAATTACCTTAATACCGTTAATAAACGTATTTTGTTTGGATTTATTGTCATCTATAATACAACAAATATTACTATCCAGCTTTTTACTCATTTTCAATTCATGGATAACCATATTGCCGGACTCCCCTGCACCAATCACCATCGTATTCCGCATGCCTATGCCGTGCACATTTTCATTGTAAAGAAGCCGCACAATACGGTATGAAAAGCGAACGACCAGCGTCATAATGAACAAAAGGAGTAAATATATGACAAAATACGAGCGGGGCAGCTTCCGATATGTGCCAAATACGGTAAGAAAGTGAACAACCACTGAAAATCCACAGGCCACCGCAATATTCAGCACCTCCCTCAGGCTGGCATAGCGCCAAATGCTATTGTACAACCTTAGCAGGGCAAATATAATAAGTGTAATAATCGTATTGACTACAATCATCTCGAGCAAAGTTGTCACATAGCCCTGCGGATAATCGTCTGTGATTCCGCTGCGGATAAACCGGTCCCATTTCAGCTCATACCGGATAAATAAAGCGGCAAAGGAACACAAATTGATACAAACTGCATCCCACACAACAAGCAGGATACGGTATATTACAGACAGTTTTCCACTCTCAACATATTTTTTAAACCAGTGCATATGTCACCTCCATTTATAAAGTATATCTCCTATTCTTAAGTATATGTATTAATGGACAACTGTCAAGTCCCATTCTTACGTGGAATCGTGTTCCTAGTTCGCTTTTCTTAAACCGGCAGCCTCCTTCACAATTATCTTACACACATATTTCTTCTTTCCAACCCTGGCCATAACTTTTGAAACCCCGTTCCTCCTGGCCCTCACAACTCCGCTCTTATTAACCGAAACCACCTTCTTTCTTGTCGAATGCCATTTTAATTTCTTTTTCTTTGAAACACCCTTTACCATGAGCCGAATTCTCTTCCCTCTTTTTAACCTCAGCTTAGTTTTCCGCTTAACCAGCCATTTTACTTTTATTTTATCTTTATGGGCAACGGCGTTTACTTGATCTATTTTGACCGAGCGAATTCCAGTCATAGCACGGTTCATGTCACGCTGTATCTTAGACGAATAATAAGTATGAATCCATTCATATGCGCTGGATTGGTCTATCCCGGATAAACCGGACACATCCTCTGATGTCTGAACGTCCACTATTCCTTGTACTAATGCATCCTCCGGCCTCTCTGTCTCAAATGGTTTTTGTGTCGCTGCCGGCCTCCGTGTTGGTTTTTGGGGCCCTTCTGTTCCCTGTGGTTTTGATGTTTCTTCCGGCCCGGCTGTATCCTGTGGCTTCTCTGCCGGCCTCTCCGTTGGCTTGTCTGGTTTCTGCGTCTCTACCGGACGCGCACTGCTGCCCGTATCTGGCTCTTTCTGAACCGGCACCTGCACCATCCGCACAAGAGACTTACCCCCGTAATGATAGACCGCCCGATAATCATTCACAGCATCCGCAGATCCCTCTACTACTATATCCGGATTCTCCCACTCATAAACCGCTCCCTTCTGATTTGACGAAAGAACAGATGCTCCCAATTTATCCCCACTCTTTACGCAAGTAGCTACTGGGTTGGCTATGACAATCACTTCACATTTCAATCGGCACAGCTCCTTTTGCCCATCCCACTCCCCAATCTTTGTCCAGTCGTAATTCCGGTTATCTCCTGGCTTGTAATACAAATCATATTTCTGGACCTCGGAACATACTTTAAGATTCGGATCACACCAGAAAAATTCACCGTCCTCCTCATTCCATGAGAGCTTCGCGTCACGCAGGAGGTCGCCCTCTGCAAGACATTCCAACGTATAAGGGGGCAGCACCTTGCGCGGGCCTATCATAAATTCCTTTGTTACCGTTCCTGTATAGTTTCCGTAAAAGGAAAAGATCGCTAACGCCTTTCCCGCATTCACATTTTCCCGGTATGACACTTCATAATCTCCGGGACGGTATCCGACAGCCGTCGGTCTGTGCTCTTTTCCATTGTATACAAACTCGTTTTCTGATAACACAATATCACTTATAACGGCCGGTTTTATGTAGAACGATTTTGAGATGGAGCCCGTATAGTTGCCCCGGAAAACGGCTTTCACTTTCGCAGTTCCCACATTAATTGCCCCGGAAAAGATTAAGTCATAATCCTTTCCGTCCGCTAAAAGCTTCCCCTTTCTGTCATGGACTTGTATGTCGGGATAAACCTCGCTTCCCGTATATACAACCTCTTGTTCAAATACCATATTTTCTTCCAGCCCCGTCATAGATGCCGCCGATATAATATAAGAAATGGATACCTGCCCCGCATAATTTCCTTTCCCCGAAATACTAATCGTTCCAAATCCAGCTTCTATATCCGTGTTACTCTCAACCACATAATCCGTCCCCTCTTTTAATGGGACAGAGTGATCGCCTAAAATCATGGATATATCTGGATTTTGAACCTCCCCGGTATATACAACACTTCCGGCACTTATAAATCCATCCGAATCAGCACATATGTTTTGAAGTTCCAACGGCTGTATGGAAAAGCTACTTGTTTTACTACCACAATAATTCCCCTTTCCTGTCACTGTAACGTTTGCCATTCCAGCATCAATACAATTGCTGTACGATAGCGTATAATCTCTGTCTTTGACTAGAATCTTTGATCCATCCGCCACCGCGGGATCAGGAGTATGCTCTTTTCCATCATATCTCTCATCTGCAATCGCCGCAATAGAACAGGCGCTAATCTCTTTCTCCCGGATACATACCTCTGCATTTCCCGTATACACATTGTAATTTGGCGCCGTCACCCGATAGTATACCGTATAAGTTCCAGCGTCAGCAAAGACAGGGCTCTCACGCAAAGAATAATCACCCTTTTTCGTCCCATATGTAACGGCGGCGCCACTAGACGGCTTGCTAACATGTACCGATATGCCGTGGCCCTCCTGATCGTACTCCCCGCTATATCCCGATGCGCGAACCGTCATAGCCGCATTGGCAATTGAAAATGTTTTCGTAACGCTTCCACAATAGTTCCCCTTTCCTGTCACAACAACGCTAGCAGTCCCGGCATTTACATTGCTGCTATATGACACAGAATAGTCTGTCTCCTTTGTCAAACACACACGCCCGTCATAAACTGCCACCGGCGGCGTGTGCGCCTTTCCATCGTAAATCTCCGCGCTAGTAATATCCCGGACAGTACAATCCGAAATATTCTTTTTGGCAATCGCAACGCGGGCGCTTCCTGTATAAGCATTATAATTCGGTGCCGTCACCTGATAATATACCGTATAGCTCCCCGCATTTTTATAAGTCGGACTGGAACTCAGATTATATGTGCCACTGCTCGTCCCATATCGGACCACCGCACCACTGCCATTGGCCGGATTGCTTATATTCAAACCTATCCCGTGGGCCGTCTGGTCATAGGTCCCGCTATATCCCGATGCACTGACAGACATATTAGTTTTCATAATAGAGAAGGTTTTGACTGCGCTTCCTGAATAATTTCCTTTTCCGTTTACTGTTATGGTTGCAGTTCCGGCATTTATATTGTTACTATATGTAATCGTATAATCCGTATCCTTTCCGAGAACAGTTCCGCGGTCATATACGGTTACAGACGGTGTGTGTGCCTTTCCATTATAAATCCCTGTTCCGACATCCTGTATTGTACAACTGCTAATATTCTTTTTTGATATATCGACTACTGCGCTTCCTTTATAAGTTTGGTAATCGGAAGCCTTTACCTCATAAAAAACCGTATACGTTCCCGCCGCTACAAAAGACGGACTGGAACTTAGATTACACTTTTCTCTCTCCGTTCCATACTGAATCACCGCACCGGTTGGAGCGGTCACCGAAATCCCATGCCGTAAACCGTCATAAGTCCCTTTATACCCGGCTGCTGCTACTCGGTCTGACATATCTGCGCCAGCAATCGTAAACGTCTTGGAAGTTGTTCCGGAATAACGCCCTTGTCCCGCTATGCTCACCGTCGCGGTTCCAGCATGGACGTTGTTTTTATAAGAGACTGTATAATCGGCACCCTTTACTAATGCCGCACCATTATACGGATTTGTTAGTGTAACTGCCGGCATTTTTTGTGTTCCGTCGTATGTGAAGGAGCCCCCGCTTATGTCAAATTTGCACTCACTGACCGGACACCGCTCGACACTCAGGCTCTTATAAGGGGCACTGTAAAAAGAGGATGGCTGAACCGTACCAAAAACGCTTTGTGCTGTGGGAGTCATCCGTATGTCCAGATAATCCGGGTAAGTCCCGGTATCCAGCACCGTATTCCAGGCAGCACTTGTTTTCTTTACACACGTAACTAAGCAGGGAACATATATACTTTTCCGAAAGCTTTCTCCATACCGTTTGTATGCCAGACGCAAACCGCCCGTGCTCCCAGCTTGTGCATCGGATATTCTCTGTCCATACCGTATAGCCGGAACGCAACAATCGGAATTATAATTAGCAAGCAGGCTTCCGTCCACCCTTGAAATTCCATATAATGTAAGCGCAAAATTGCCAAGCTTGGAATATCTTCCAACCCCTATTTCCAGTGCCAGTTTTGAATCGGTATCATAAATATCCGGCACTACTAATACCTCACAATCCGTACTCGAAAATGCCTTTAAACACGAGGCCGGATTCGATGCAAACACAAGATCTCCCCGGAGGGAAGGACACTTCATAAAACAATAATTCATATTTGACACATCTGGCATAAGACAGCCAACCGCCTGCAGTTTTTCACAATTATAAAATGTATTCCTCATCGAATTTGCCACAGCCGGCAGCATAATTACATACTCAAGGTTCTGGCAATTTGCAAAATAGTAGTCCATACTTCCCGTGACAATATAACTATCCAGATTGGCCATCGTCACATACCGGATTTCCGAGCGGTAACGGTACCACGGAACATCCGTAGCCGACGTATACGCCGGAAACCCAGAAGTATTCGTAATTGCCTTATTCGGTGTGGCATCGGAGTAGTAAAACGCGAATACACCGCTGCTGTCAATTCCCCACCTCACATTTCCAATATCCCCCGCATATTTTATTTCCGCTGAATTAAAATTTATGCTTCTGACTTCCGACACAGGCCCCGCCGCGTCCGTGTCCGGCAATGCTTGTGCCGCCTCCGTCACTGCCACATCCGCCGCCGGAACGCCGGCAACAAGAAATGCCAGCGCTAATAAAATAGATAACATTCTCCTTTTCATATACATCACTCCTGACCTAATAATCGACTCAATTGTCTACGCTGTTTCCCTCGAGGTGTATTTACCTTAACACGGATTTCACCCATTGTAAACTATCATATTTCCGTTTTTCCAGTCGCAACCGGGACACTTGCCGATTTTAAACAGGACGCGCTTTTATGAAAAACTAAAAATTTGTGGAAGGGGCCTATTGTAAATCTCAAATAAATATTTTATAATGGATCTTATAATCATAAGGGGAAATTGATGATTCAAATATTTAATGGAGGATTTTAATATGTCAAAAAAAGTTGTAACATTCGGAGAAATTATGCTTCGTCTTGCCCCAAAGGGTTATATGCGCTTTGTGCAGGCGGAATCTTACGGCGCTACCTACGGCGGCGGCGAAGCAAATGTCGCTGTCTCTTTGGCAAATTATGGCCTGGACGCAAGCTTTGTCACAAAACTGCCGTCCCATGAAATTGGACAAGCTGGTATCAATGCACTGCGCCGTTTCGGTGTCCAGACTTCAGATATCGTGCGCGGGGGCGACCGTGTCGGCATATACTTTTTAGAAAAGGGCGCCAGCCAAAGACCTTCTAAGGTCATTTACGACCGCGCCGGCTCTTCTATCGCCACAGCAACCACAAACGATTTTGACTGGGATAAAATTTTTGAGGGCGCAAGCTGGTTCCATTTCACCGGAATCACTCCGGCGCTCGGCGATAACGTAGCGGACATCTGCCTGGAAGCGTGCAAGGCGGCGAAAGAAAAAGGAATTACTGTGAGCTGTGACCTCAATTACCGAAATAAACTGTGGAGCAAGGAAAAAGCCGGACAGGTCATGGGCGAACTTTGCCAATACGTGGATGTATGCATTTCCAACGAAGAGGACGCCAATGATGTTTTCGGTATCAAGGCCGCAGGAACGGACGTAACCGCGGGCCAGGTCAATCATGAAGGATATAAAGATGTGGCCAAACAACTCGCTGACCGCTTCCATTTCAGCAAGGTTGCCATCACACTCCGCACTTCCATCTCCGCCAATGACAACAAATGGGCGGCTATGCTCTATGATGGGACCGATTGCTATTTTTCCAAACAATATTTAATGCACATCGTAGACCGTGTCGGCGGCGGGGACTCCTTCGGCGGCGGACTCATTTATGCCTGCCTGAACGAAATGGCTCCGCAGGATACTATTGAGTTTGCCGTGGCAGCGAGCTGTCTCAAACACAGCATTGAGGGCGACTTCAACCAGGTTTCGGTAGACGAGGTACAAAAATTGGCGGGTGGAGACGCATCCGGACGTGTACAGAGATAAAATAAAAGCGTTAGGATTTTACAAAAAATGGCGCCCCGCTTATTGCAGAGTGCCATTTTTTCTATAACAAGACAAAAATTCGCATTATTTTCTCCAGCTTTTCGGGAACTGGTACTCCTCTCTCTCATCCAGGGTACCGAACGAATAACCCTTTTCCACAATTAAATCAATAATCTCTCCCAGCACGGCAGACGTATTTTTCATTGTATTAGAATCGTGCAAAAGAATAATCGGCTGGTCGTACCGTTCTAAATCCTTTGCCACATTCCGGTAAATAACTGCCTTGGGCACATTGGTACCCAACGAATCTTCACCGGACACATTCCAGTCAAAACTTTTCACATTTTGAGTCGCAAGCTTCTGGATCAGGTTATCCACGATCGGACACACATAATTATTATTGCTTCCCCACGGAAAGCGGTGCAATGTCGGCGTAATGCCTGTAACTTCGCGGATTCGGTCCCTGCACTGGTCAAAATCCTGAAAGAAAAAGGTTTCATCGCAATATAGCTCATTCTTTTTATGCGAAAAGGTGTGGATTCCTATGCTGTGCCCCTCTTCGAGCTCTCTCTTTACAATGGCTTCCCGTTCTGCCGTAATCTCATTTCCAACAAGAAAAAAAGTTGCCTTCGCATTTTTCTTTTTCAGCGTATCGAGAATATCCGGTGTGATTTCGCTCGGACCATCGTCAAAAGAAAGATAGGCAATCTTTTTATCCGCTTGGTCTTCTTTAGAAAAATTCCCTGTTTGTACACTATCCGCCTCTAAATTATTCTTTTGATATTCGCTGAAAATCATCATGCTGAGTGCACACACACACAGAAAGTAAAGCCCCTTTTTCATAACATCCACCATATGTACTTCATCGGTATCTATTATATGCGGACCCGGGCCAAAAGTTACGGATTCTGCCTTAACAGGTCATCTAAAATTAAGAAAAAGGGTTAAAGAACACGAAGCGTAATTTCACCTGTATGCAACGTCCTTCGAAGCGGCTCCCCGTCTTCCCCCTTATACTCTACAATCAATCCGCCGTTATGATCAATATCCCGCGCCACTGCCTCCCGCCAGCTGCCGCGTTCCAAAAACCGTATTTCCTTTCCAATGACATTGGACCGGCCGCGGTATTCCTCCATAAATTCGCGGCCCGTCAAATTTTCATATATATTCCAAAACTCCTCAAGGATAGAAGCGACGAGCCAATTTCTCGGAATACCGCTTCCCCTTCCAATGCAGCCCGCCCGGGCCTGTAATTCGTCTGGGAAATCATCGGTCTGGTAGTTGATGCCAATTCCGACGACGACCGAATCAATCCTTCCGAGCTCAAAATCTGAAATAGCCTCCGTCAAAATACCACAAATTTTTTTATCTTCATAATAAATATCATTTACCCACTTAATCTGTGTCTCAATGCCAAGCACATTCCGTATGCCGCGGCACACTGCCACAGAAGCCGCCGTAGTAATCAAGACCGCATCCGCCCCGGTGACTTCCGGCCTCAACAGTATACTCATGTAAATACCTGTGCCCGGAGGCGAGTAAAAGCTTCTTCCCAGCCGTCCCTTTCCTCCCGTCTGCTCTTCTGCCAGCAGCGTAAGACCGTGGACTCCTCCGTCAAGCGCCCGTTTTTTCAGTTCCGTATTTGTAGAATCCACTCTTTTGCACACCTCAATTGGCAAGTCTTGAAATGCCTCTCCCAGCCTCAGCCGGATCCCCTCCGCACTGAGGATATCGGTGGACTCCTGTAGCCGGTATCCCCGGTTATTCGCCGCCCCAATCTGGTATCCCTCTTCCCGGAGGGCTTTCACTGCCTTCCACACCGAGGTCCGCGAAACACCGAGCTGGCCTGCAATCTCCTCACCGGACAGATCCCTCTCCCGGTTCGCTTCCAATATAGAAAGAAGTTCCGTCTTTACACCCATATCACTCCACCATTCTCCGTATTATATCAAAAGCAGCCAGTCCGCACTCAACCTGTACGCGGATTTGCACGGCAGGATGAGGACAGCTCCCGACCGCGGTTCCTTTGTCATCATATAGAGCGAGAACCTTTGTCACAATATTTTCCCCAGAGGGCTTCATGATCTCCACCTGCTCTCCTACAGAAAACTTATTTTTCTGCTCAAACCACCCGGTTCCATCCTCCTCCACACGCTCAATCATGCCAAGATACACATATCCCTTTATATAAGTGTTATTGTCATAGATCTGGCTGTCATGGTTCGTTGGCCCGAAGAAAAATCCGGTTGTAAACTGGCGGTACGTACACTTGGCAATCTCCTCCTGGTAATACGGTATATTCTTTTGATACAGGGCGGGATCCTCAAAATAATCGTCCAATGCCTTGCGGTAAGTTCTCGAAACAACCGCCACATAGAGCGCCGTCTTCATCCTTCCTTCTATCTTGAAGCTGTCAATGCCCGCCTCCACTAGCTCCGGTATGTGCTCAATCATGCACAAATCCTTCGAATTAAATATATAAGTTCCCCTCTCGTTTTCCTCCACCGGAAGAAATTCACCCGGCCGTTTTTCTTCCATAATATAGTACTTCCAGCGGCATGGGTGCGTACAAGCCCCGAGATTGGCATCACGGCCGGTAAAATAATTGCTAAGTAAACACCTTCCGGAATACGAGATGCACATAGCGCCATGTACAAAGGTTTCAATCTCCAGTTCACCGGGAATATTTCTCCGTATATCCCCGATTTCCTCTATTGAGAGTTCCCTGGCTGTCACGACCCGTACGGCTCCCTGTTCATGCCAGAAACGAAACGTCATATAGTTCACATTATTACTCTGTGTACTTATGTGGACATCCAGTTCGGGGCAAACCTCCCTTGCAATCGCAAACACACCCGGATCAGAAATTATGAGGGCGTCGGGTTGTAGTTCTTTCAACTCCAAAAAGTACTGCCTTACTCCTTCCAGATCGCGGTTATGGGCAGTAATATTTGCGGTAACATATACCTTTTTTCCCCTCGTATGGGCGTAGAGGATCCCCTCTCCCATGTCCTCTGCGGAAAAATTCTTTGCTTTCGCGCGCAGTCCATACATCTCACCGCCGATATAAATAGCGTCTGCGCCGTACTCCACAGCTGTTTTCAAAACCTCAAGGCTGCTCGCCGGCGCTAGTATTTCAGGTTTTTTTCTCATTTTCTCTCTCATTTCATTGAAATTCCACTCGCCGCCCGATGTGACACGGCGACCCCGTCGCCGACGGACAAGCAAATCGTCTCCAGTTCGTCCATATGCGTAATCGTATACAAATATTCACGCATCCTGCCGTGAATCGTCCGGTCACGCCTCGTAACCGCATACCGCGACTCCAAAATATCACAACTGTGGAGAATATTATCTGACACAAGAATGCCTCCCGGTCCAAGTATGCTCATAATATCCGGCAGAAAATTCAAATATTGTCCCTTGGCTGCGTCCATAAAAATGAAATCATAACGTTCACGGTTTTGTGCCATACTCCTTAGGACATCACTGGCGTCCCCCTCCACAAGCCGGATCTGCCCTTTGGCGTCGTAGCTTTTCAAATTCTCCCTCGCCCGGACAAGCCGCATCTCCACCTTTTCAATCGTCGTAATACGTGATGTCTCTGGCAGACATTCTTTCATAAAAAGAGCCGAATACCCGATTGCCGTCCCAACCTCGAGCACCTGTGCCGGCCGGTGTACACGGAGCAGATAGCGCAGCAAATCCCGCGTCGCTCTCCGTATGACAGGTACCCCGTCGCGCAATGCTTCCCGTTCCAGCAAATGGATATATTCAGGTACATCTGCCCGGAGCGTGTCAAAAAACACTTCGACTCTTTCTTCCATCATTTGCTGACTTCCTTTACTATTTTTTCAAGAATTTCTTTATATGTCATGCTCGTATTCAATTCGTAACTTCCCGCCATAATTACCGTTTTATCGCTCGAGGAAAGCCGGAGCCGGATATAAAACGAATAGGCGTTCGAAACAATCCCATCCCGCTCAAGATTTTTGGCAATCGTCAGTGCATCGTCCGCCTCAGCAATCTCAAACGTGCGGTTTTCCCCCGGCGGCGGGTCCGCCATAACATCGCCAAACACCTCATTTGCAAAAGAATACGTTATTTTACATACCTCAACCGCGCCAAGAATGATTATGACATAAAAGATAAGGTTCAGCAACAGAACCAGGAGGCCTCTTATGATAAAAAGTGCGGTTGCATTTCCCCGATCTGCTTTTCCCGTCATAACCGTCCTCCTTTTTTAAACTGAAACTTCCATAATAATCGGCAATATCATCGGATTCCGCTTCGTCTTCTTCCAGAGAAAATCATTAAGGGAATCTTTGATCTCCGACTTAATTCTCCCCCAATCGGTAATTCCGCGGTCGTGCAGACGGTCCAGCGCGATATTGACAATCTCCAGACACTCATCCATAAGATTTTCAGCCTCTCTCACATAGACAAATCCCCTTGAGACGATATCGGGCCCCGATAGAATTTGATTGGAGCCGCGTTCCAATGTGAGGACTACGACCATAAGACCATTTTCAGACAGATGCTGCCGGTCGCGCAAAACGATATTACCAACATCCCCCACGCCGAGTCCGTCAACCATAATGCCCTGTGCCTGCACCTGGCCGACAAATTTTGCATGATCCTCCTTCAATTCCAACACATTTCCCGAACTCATAATCACAACTTGTTCCTTCGGTATACCCATCTCCTGTGCCAGCTCACTGTGGCGGAGCAAATGGCGGTACTCCCCGTGTACCGGTATCGCAAACTTAGGTTTTACAAGAGAATATATTAATTTGAGTTCCTCCTGGCACGCATGTCCAGAAACATGGGCGTCCTGGAAAATGACCTTCGCCCCTTTCATAGACAGCTCATTGATTACTCTGGAAACGCTCTTTTCATTGCCAGGTATCGGATTCGAGCTGAAAATAACGGTATCTCCGGGCTTAATCGTCACCTTGCGGTGAATGGACGCCGCAATACGGGAAAGCGCTGCCATAGCCTCTCCTTGGCTTCCCGTCGTAATCAATACAATCTGGTCGTCCGTATAATTTTTCATCTCTTCAATGCTGATAATAATATTGTCCGGCGCCTGAATATATCCCAGTTCCACAGCAATTTCCAGTATGTTTACCATGCTGCGCCCCTCTACGATTACCTTTCTCTTATACTTATGGGCTGAATTTATAATCTGCTGGACACGGTCTACATTTGAGGCAAATGTAGCCACGATAATCCGGTTCTTTTCATTTTCAGCGAAAATAGTATCAAATGTTTCTCCCACCGTTTTTTCCGACATCGTAAAGCCCGGCTTCAACACATTTGTACTGTCCGCCATCAGGGCAAGTACCCCTTTTCTCCCAAGCTCACCAAAACGGGCAAGATCAATACTATCTCCATAAACCGGCGTGTAGTCCACCTTAAAATCTCCCGTGTGTACAATAACGCCCGCCGGCGTATAAATTGCCAGCGCCGCCGAATCGGCAATGCTGTGGTTTGTCCGGATAAACTCAATCCGGAAATCACCGAGATTGATATATTGTCCATATGACACTACTTTCCGCCTCACGAGATTAAGCAAGTTGTGTTCCTTCAGTTTATTTTCGATAATCGCCATCGTAAGCCTTGTCGCATATACTGGCACGTTAAGCTGCTGTAAAACATACGGAAGCGCTCCGATATGGTCCTCATGTCCATGTGTAATAACAAATCCCTTTACTTTTTCCCTGTGATCTTTCAAATACGTAATATCGGGAATCACCAAATCCACACCCAGCATTTCGTCCTCTGGAAATGCAAGTCCGCAATCCACTACGACAATACTGTCATCCGTCTCAAATGCCGTAATGTTCATACCGATCTGCTCCAGTCCGCCCAGCGGTATGATACGTACCTTTTCATTTCCTGTCTTTACTTTTTTTCTCAAAATCTTGTTGCACCTCTCATTCTTTATATTTATATCTATTAAGCTCTATTCTCTCACATTGAGAGATCCAGATCATCTACCAATTCTTCAAAATATTTCGACAAAATGAGTAACTCCTTCTCATCGTCCACAACGTCATACACAAGCATATCCTTCTCCGCATTCTGCTCGTTTACCCGGAGAATCAATGCTGTCTCCACGTCTTCCGTATCGTCCCCACCCTGTTCCTGGCTTGTCACAAGAAGATACTCCCTTCCCGCAATTTCCGCTTTTTCCACAACAAAAAAAGCCTCCTCGCTGCCATCCTCAGCAGTAAGCATAATTTTACCATTTTTATCCACGGCTATTCTCCTTCTTTACTTTTCGAAACGCAATGAATCTAAGTAACCTTGTAAGATAAAGCTCGCCGCTATTTTATCCACATAGTTCTTCCGGTTTTCACGGCGCACATTCCCCTCCTTCAGAACCTCAACAGCAGATACCGTAGACAACCTCTCATCCCACATGACTACTTCCAAACCTGTTCTTTTTTCAAGTTTTTCTCTAAATTCCTCCGTTCGCTGAACTCGTTCCCCAAGTGTATTATTCATATTCTTGGGATACCCTAACACAATTTTCTGCACTTCGTAGCTGGCAATAAGTTCGTCGATTCTTGCCAGCGTCTGACGCAGTTTCGTTTCACTTTTTCTCTTTATCACCTCTACGGGCTGTGCAGTGACCAGCAGCGCATCGCTTACTGCCACCCCTACTGTCACAGAACCGTAGTCAAGTCCTAATATTCTCATTTTTTTCACACTTTCCAACTATACCGGACCTGCGGCACAAACAATCCATAACGCCCCCCCCGGACTGTTTCCGTACAAATCATTCAATGAAAAACGCTGCAGCCAGCCTAGCAAAAATGGAGACCATGCGCTCTTCCCGCACAAAGAAAACGGACTATGTTTATCCCATCTTCTTCACACTTCTACACGGAACTTCCGTTCCGTAACTTCCGTTCCATGACTTCGGTTCTTTAGACTTCTCCCCTATACCAAAGCCCCGAACACCGGTTATTTCAAGTTGTTCTTAATATAATCTTCCAAAAACAATTCAATCACTTCGTCCCGTTCCACCCGCATTATAAGGCTTCTCGCCCCGTTATGGCTCGTTATATAGGTTGGATCCCCGGACATAAGATAACCTACGATCTGATTGACCGGATTGTAACCCTTTTCCGTAAGCGCTGCATACACGGACGCAATTACATCCCTTACATCAAAATCCTTTTCCACATCTACTTTAAATAGCTGTGTATTGTTTAACTCCTGCATACTATTGTCCTGCTCCTTTCAAAAACCAGCAGCTTATTTCCCCATCACTCAAATACAATTACTTTAATTTTAATATAATTAGTGCAAATGCGCAACTGTTTTTTGAAATTTCTCTAAAACCTGTTTTTACACTTGACAACTCGTCCAATATAAGTATATATTCATTTTAACGCAAATGTTTTTTTCTTATTCAAAAAAAAGCGGAAAGGTTGGAGCATATGAAAAAACAGGCATTTAACCCCTATTTGCCATCGTGGGAATACATACCAGATGGCGAACCCTATATTTTTGATGGCCGGGTCTATATTTATGGCTCGCATGATTTTTACAATGGCCACGTATTCTGCCTCGGCGATTATGTATGCTGGTCAGCGCCAACAGACGACCTCGGCAACTGGCGGTATGAGGGTGTCATTTATCCAAAAACATCGGATCCATACAACAAAGACGGAAAGATGTGCCTATACGCGCCCGACGTCGTAAAAGGTACAGACGGCAGGTACTATTTATATTATGTGCTGGATAAGGTATCGGTTGTATCCGTAGCAGTGAGTGACAGTCCGGCAGGCACCTATGAATTTTATGGATATGTTCATTACGGAGACGGCACCCTTCTCGGGGAAAACCAGGGAGATGAGCCGCAATTCGACCCTGGTGTTCTTTTAGAAGGCAACCAGGTATATTTGTATACCGGCTTTTGTGGACAGGGCGACCGGTCCAGGAGCGGCGCTATGGTCACCGTTCTCGACACGGACATGCTAACGATTAAAATAGCTCCCAAAACTATTGTTCCCGGCGTAATGTACGGCAGTGGCAGCGGATTTGAGGGACACGAATTTTTTGAGGCCTCCTCCATCCGAAAAATAGGCAGCACTTATTACTTTATCTATTCTTCTGCTGTGATGCACGAATTGTGTTACGCCACCAGCCGCTTTCCTGACCGGGATTTTGAGTATCGGGGTGTACTTGTGAGCAACAGCGATTTACATATCTCTTCCTATAAACCCGCGGACAAGCCGATGGCATATGGCTGCAATAACCACGGCGGCCTGGTGGAAATCAATGGAGACTGGTTCATCTTTTACCACCGCCACACAAACGGCTGCTGGTTCTGCCGGCAAGGCTGCGCTGAGAAACTCCAATTAGAACCGGATGGAAGCTTCCGGCAGGCAGAGCTCACTTCCTGCGGCTTAAACAACGGCCCTCTGCACGGAGAGGGGGAATATTATGGATATCTGGCATGTAATCTCTTTACAGATAAAGACACCGTCTATGTCGGAGGGGACGCATTTCCCAAAATCATGCAAGACGGACGGGATGGGGATGAAAACCCGGGATACATTGGCAATATGAAACACTCCGCAACGGCGGGATTCAAATATTTCGACTGCCACGGGGTCAGACGTATCTCGGTAAAAACCCGCGGATACGCGGACGGCACATTTCAGGTAAGGCTCAAATGGGACGGGCCTGTCGTAGCCGAACTGCCAATCAAATATAGCAACGTATGGGAGACGTACACCGCCAAGGCAGATGTTCCGGACGGGATCCACGCTTTTTATTTCACATATGTTGGAGAAGGCACCGCCAGCCTTCTCTCCTTTACCCTGGAAACTTAAAATATGATGTTTTTCTCGCCAATGAAAACAGGCCGAATCTCATTTTGTGCATAGCCCGCAGATTTGGCCTGCTGCGCGGGAACACCAAACAACACATACCTCTCATTGTGTCCGACGAGAAACTCTTTCCCGTCCACTTCCCTTATTTCTTCAAACAAAACCCGTTCTGTCTTTCCCACGAATGAATTTGCATAGTCCGACGACAGCTCACGCGCATCGGCAAGCAAGATGTCCGTGCGGCGGTGTTTCACTTCCTGCGGAATCTGGTTTTCCATCTTTGCCGCTCCCGTTCCATTTCTCATGCTATACGGAAACACATGAATACCGGCAAGCCCCGCCTCTTTTACAAATCCTCTCGTCGTTTCAAACTCCTCCTCCGTCTCTCCCGGAAATCCCACAATCACATCCGTCGTAATCGCCGGATTTTCAAAATAATTCCTTATCCGGTCACAGCTTTCCTTGTATCCGGCAGACGTATAATGACGGTTCATCCGTTTCAGTACCGTATCACACCCACTCTGTAAGGAGAGGTGAAAATGAGGGCACAGTTTACCAACCCCGGAAATTTCCTCCATAAACTCTTCGCATATAATCCGGGGTTCCAGGGAGCCGAGCCGGATTCGCTCAATCCCCGGTATCCGGTCAATTTCGCGCAACAGGTGGGCGAGCGGGGCTCCCTTTAACGCTACAAACTGCTTTTCCCCGGATCGGTCCACCCCATATGAAGAAAGGTGAATCCCCGTTATGACAACCTCCTTGTAACCCTGCTCTGCCACACGGTTAATCTCCTCCAATACAGCCGTTTCCTCCCTGCTGGATAAGACACCGCCGCCCCGCACATAGGGAATCATACAGTAGCTGCAAAACTGGTTGCAGCCGTCTTGAACCTTCACATATTTTCTCGTCCGCCCGGCAGCCGTGTGCGGTTCTGGCATCTCACCATAATCCGCCGCCAGTTTTTCCATTCTGCCCGTGCCAGACAGATAGGCGATCACCTTTTCCGCAATATCTACCTTGTCCTTGTTTGAAAATGCGACGTCGACCGCTGCGTCCTTCTCCAGTTCAGCGCCGCCGCTCTCCACATAGCATCCCACAGCCACCACTACCC
The DNA here is from genome assembly GCA_910584245.1 of uncultured Eubacterium sp. Lineage (GTDB taxonomy): Bacteria > Bacillota > Clostridia > Lachnospirales > Lachnospiraceae > Eubacterium_F. Next base: position 146,396 of record CAJTZF010000004.1, on the reverse strand, counting down.
GGTCGGGATTTTTTTTCTTTGCCCGGTGTATCATCTTTCTCGATTTCCGGTCTGCTATATTGGTAACCGTACACGTATTTATAATATATACATCGGCGTCATCATTAAACTCTGTCACCTCAAACCCATGACGCCTAAAATCTTTCATCATCTTTTCCGTCTCATAATAATTCACTTTACAGCCAAGTGTTAAAAAGGCTACTTTCATCTCTAACCTCCATCTATGTACTCCCATCCATAATGCTGATTACTGTGACGAAAGCACTGGGCTATTCTACAATTTGCACAAAAATTTTTGCGTTTTTGGCTACAACTGGTTTAATTTTTCCATTGACATAAAATTCATTACATAATAGTATAATAAATGTAAACACTGTATCAAAAATAATAAAGGAGGAGACTATTATGAAAACAGTTAAAATTTCATTGAATTCTATTGACAAAGTAAAAGCATTTGTCAACGAGGTAACTAAATTTGACGCAGAATTTGATCTTGTATCAGGAAGATACGTGATTGACGCAAAGTCCATTATGGGAATTTTCAGCCTTGACCTGTCTAAGACAATTGACTTAAATATCCATAGTGAAAATGACGTAGACGCCATCCTGGAAAAATTGAAATCGTTTATCGTCGAGTAATCAAATAGTTACATGATTTCTGCTTTCCTTTTTGGAAAGCAGTCCGGAGAAATATGGGGTACCAAGAGCACAATGTGGGGACTGTAAGTCTTGAATACAAGAAACAGTCCTTTTTTATTTCCACATTTCCCATTACTTTTTTACAACAATGGTTTCACGCTCTGAAATTGCTTTTGCAAACATTTCATTTATCTTCTCTTCCAGCTTTCGCTCTGACTTCTCAATCTTTTCAAGCTCCGGCTTTGTAACAGGGTGCTTTGCAACAAAGGTCGTACAGCAGTCCTCATACGGAAGTATGGAAGTTTCAAATGTATTTATTTTTTCTGCAATATCAATAATTTCCTGCTTATCAAATGCAATGACCGGCCGAAATACAGGCATCGTACAGACCGCGTTTGTCACGACCAGGCTCTGCATCGTCTGGCTCGCCACCTGGCCGACACTCTCCCCTGTCACAAGTGACATGCAGCCCGACTCACCGGCAATCTCCTCCGCAATTTTCATCATATAACGTCTCATAATAATCGTCAGTTCGTCATGCGGACACTTGTCATATATATACATTTGAATATCTGTAAAATTCACAATATGCAGCCGGATCTCCCCCGCGTAGTCACTCACCAGCCCCGCCAGATCAATTACTTTCTGCTTCGCCCGCTCGCTCGTATATGGCGGTGCATGAAAGTACACAGCCTCAATCTGTACCCCCCGCTTTGCCATCATATATCCTGCGACGGGACTATCAATGCCGCCAGACAAAAGAAGCATCGCCTTGCCACTCGTGCCAACCGGCATTCCCCCCGGCCCCTTAATGCTTGTCACATATACGTAAGCCCGATGGCGGATTTCTACATGGACGGAAACCTCCGGATGGTGAACATCTACCTTGGCATTTGGCATATGATTCAGAATGTATTCCCCCGCGTCCTGGCAAATCTGCGGACTGGTGCGCTCATATTTTTTATCACTTCTTTTTGCAAACACTTTAAAAGTAAACGTCCGGCCGCCCAGCTCCTCCTCCATGTGATCTACCAGCTGGCGGCAAACATGTTCAAAGGACTTGTCCTCCACAAGAACGACAGGGCAAATATGCGCAATCCCAAAACACTTCGTGAGCTGGCCGATTACTTCGTCATAGTCATAATCTCCCTCTGCCTCCACATAAATACGGCCATTCTCCCGCTCTACAAGGAATTTCCCCTCACAATTCCTAAGCTTTTCAACAACTCTGTCCCGGAGTGCGTTTTCAAATATATAACGGTTCTTTCCCTTAATGCCAATCTCTGAATATTTTATTAAAAAAGCTTTAACCATCTCACCTGCAAGCTGCGCAGCAAAACACAGCCTTTCCTCCTATCTTTTTACATAGCGCCGCAGCACTGGTAATAATTCCTTTATTTGTCCGACCGCATAAGCCAGCTCTTCCTGCGTCGTAAAGACCGACAAGCTAAAACGGATCGTCGATTCAAGCAAGTGTTCTTTTACGCCGACGGCCCTCAGCGTAGAACTTATACCCGGATGATTGGAAGAACACGCAGAGCCGGACGACACATATACCCCCCGCTCCTCCAGCGCATGAAGAAGTACCTCGCTTCGTATTCCCTCAATGCCTGCGCTGACTATGTGGGGAGCTGTCCCCCGGACGTCTGACGGGTCACAGACATGAATGTGGATTCCCTCAACTGTCTGAAGCAAATCAACTAAATATTGCTTGCGGGCATACAACTGTTCCACTTTTTCCCCATGATTCTCATACATCATTTCCGAGGCCAGGCCGAGACCCGCGATTCCCGGAACATTTTCCGTACCGGAACGTCTTCCCTGCTGCTGCCCGCCTCCGTGCACAATCGGATGCAGCCGGACGCCGTCCGACACATACAAAAAACCGGCTCCCTTCGGGCCATGAATTTTGTGCCCACTGGCCGAAAGCAAGTCCACGTTCCACTTGGCCGGATATATTTTCATTTTTCCATAGCCCTGGACCGCATCTACATGAAATAAAATATCTTTCTTCACTTCTTTGATTACCGCGCCCAGCGCAGCAATGTCAAGAACTGCCCCCACCTCATTATTTACGAGCATCACGGATACGAGTACCGTATCGTCCCGAAGAGCGCTGCGAAGCTCGTTCGGGTCCACATGCCCCAGGGAATCCACAGGAAGATATGTCACTTCATATCCAAATATCTCTTCCATGTACCGGCACGGCTCATGTACCGCCGCATGTTCAAAACATGTCGTAATAATATGCTTTCCTCTTCTCCTACGAGCCATACATCCGCCAATAATAGCCATATTATTACTCTCGGTACCGCCAGATGTGAATATAATATTTTTTCTTCCACCTTTTAGTGTCGCCGCAATGGCATCGGCGGCTTCCCTCACATACCTCTCGGCCTGTACACCGATTTTATGAAGCGAAGATGGATTACCAAAATCCGTACGCATCACTTTTGCCATTCGCTCTGTCACTTCATCAAAAGGCCTTGTCGTAGCCGCATTATCCAGATATGCTTCCATTGTTTTCTCTCCAATCCACAGCGCCGCCGGGTAGCGGTTCCATGCTCTCAATGCGGAACATCAGTACAGACAATATGGCGAGCCCGGCCGTTTCCGTGCGGAGAATTCTCCGGCCGAGAGAAATCGGCATCGCGCCAGCCGCAACTGCCTGTTCCACTTCCCCGCGCTCAAATCCGCCCTCCGGTCCAATAAAAATACCGATGGAATCCCCGCTGCACGCGCGGTCAAGCGCCGTTGATGTACTTTTCATATCGTCAAATAATTCATACGGAATGATGCAATGCGCCAGCCGCTCCGCATATTGCAGGGCCTCCGGAAATGACATTACCGAATGAACCTCTGGTATATTTCCCCGGCCGCTCTGCTTGGCCGCCGCCTCCGCAATCATCTGCCACCTCTGCTGCTTTTTTTTCGCTCTCTGCTCGTCCAGCCGGACAACGCACCGCCTCGTCCTCACAGGAACAATCTCGCACACGCCCAGCTCGACAGCTTTTTGTATGATCCATTCCATTTTATCTGCCTTTGGCAATGCCTGAAACAATACGCATGACACTGGCAGCTCCGTCCTGACGGGTTCCTCCCTCTCGATCTCCAGCATAATGCTCTCAGGCTGAACGTCTTTAATTATACAATAATAATCCGTTCCCTGTCCACCTGAAATCACAATTTTCTCCCCAATCTCCATCCGCAGTACATTCCGGATGTGATTGACGTCATCACCAGTAATTTGCGCATGTCCTCCATGAATCTGTTCAACCGGCACAAAAAATCGGTACATCGCCGTCCTCCTTTTTTATCTGAACACCACAATAAGCACAAGCATTATATCCTAATGCCTGTGCTTGGTTTTTCCATGTTTCAGCTTCTATGTCAGATCATTTACTTATAAATACCACTGCTTGTGTAAAGTGAATTTCCGATATTCGTTGAAATCTGGTTTGCAGCCAAATTATATAATCCAGTCGCCCTTTGAGCCGTCTTGCCAACTATACTTGCGCTTCCGCTCATCTCTGTCCGAATATCGCTCAGCTTAGCTGCCTTAAATTTCTCTTCGTCAATAGAAAGAGCCCCGTCCTTGCCAATCGTTATGCCAATCTTGCCAAGCATTTTCTCATGGGCTTTCACATCATTTTTCATCCATGTCACGCTCTTAGAAAGGCTGACGTTATCGGTCTTGGCTGAACTTGTGAGCAGAGAATTATAGCTGGTCACAAATGACTTCGCCGCCGTATACAGCTCATCCCTCGTACTAGCATCAAAATCTTTGCCCATCAGCTCGTTTGCTGCCTTCTCCAAATTGTTGGAATCACTCTTAATCGTAGAAAGCGCTTTGTTATCTGAGTTCTCTGTCGTTGATTTCGGCTTCGACAGCTGCTCCATCTTCTCACTCACGGAGTTCTTAAATACATACTTATCCTTCGAACCCGAATCTGAGCTGTCACCAACGACCTTCTCACTATAAGAACGAAGCATCTTTTTATAAACACCACTTTTAATCAATGACAGATCCCCAAAATTGGAAGCAGATAAAAAGCTGCCGCCTCCATAAGAATTTGAACTGCCAAATAATGCATCGGCCATCATATTATTAATCATCGCACCCGACTCCTTTCAATATAAAAATTTCATCCATGAAATGATGTTTTTCCTATTAATGGTATCGGCAATTATAGCAAAAAACTAAAGTCCTTATCAAAAACTTTTTTCATTCCTTTCACAACCGCTTCCCGTTCACTGTAGTGGTGTTTCACGCCGTCAATCTCCTGGTATTCTTCGTGGCCCTTGCCAAGAAGAACGATCATATCCCCTTTCTCTGCATGCGACAGCGCATACGCGACAGCTTCCTCACGGTCGGGGATGACAACATATTTTCCATCACTCTTTGCCATACCCACCTTAATATCCTCTATAATATCCAGCACGTCCTCCCGGCGCGGATTGTCACTGGTGATAACTGCGAACTCCGACATGCGCCCTATCACCTCTCCCATTTCGTATCTCCGCACCTTGCTTCGGTTGCCCCCACAGCCAAAAATACTAATAATCCGATGCGGACGGTACTCCCTCAGTACAGAAAGCACACTCTCTGTGCTGATTCCATTGTGCGCGAAGTCAATGAGTACTGAAAAATCATCCGAGACCGGCATAGCCTCCATGCGCCCTCTCACCTTAACATGCTCCAGGGCATGTAAAATAGCTTCCTCCGGCATCCCCAGAGTAACCCCCGTGCACACCGCGCAAAGGGCATTCATAATGTTAAAGCGTCCCGGGATTCCCACGATAATTTCCCCATCCAATAACCCGCTGGCAGTAAATTCCATCGATAAGTCGCCGCCGTTCGTCACATGCCGGATATTCCCTGCCATAAGGTCCACCTCTTGTGTCGTTCCAAATGTGATAATGTCACAGGTAGCTCCTTCCACAATATCTTTGTAATGTTCATCGTCCCGGTTAATAATACCTGTCTTACATCTCCGGAATAGTTCGGACTTACAGGCGAGATATTCCTCGAAATTTTCATGTTCACCTGGGCCGATATGATCCGGTGAAATATTCGTAAAAACACCAAAATCAAATTCAATCCCTGCGACACGGTCCATCTTGATCCCCTGTGAGGACACCTCCATAACCATGTATTCACATCCCTCATCTACCATCATGGCAAACAATTTCTGGAGTTCGTAGGATTCCGGCGTCGTGTGCTCCGTCACCACCGTCCTGCCATTCATAAACGCACCCACCGTTCCAATAATGCCACAAGTCTTCCCCGACTTCTCAATAATTTCCCTGACCATATGTTCTGTCGTGGATTTTCCCTTCGTCCCGGTAATTCCTACCGTCACCATCTTTCTGGCCGGATAATCAAAAAATGCCGCTGACATAAGGCTGAGCGCCTCCCTGCCATTTTCCACCCGGACGACGGTAACCTCTTTATTCTCTACCTCAACTGCCTTTTCCGCCACAATGACGCAAGCGCCTGCCTCGACCGCTTTCCCAATATAAGCATGCCCGTCCTGAACTGTGCCCTCTATGGCAACAAACATACCATCCCGCACTACTTTCCGCGAATCATAGGCAATATCCACGACATCCCGGTTTAGCGTTCCCTGTAAAACCTCATATGAAACGTCCGCAAGCATTTTTTTTAACTGCATGAAACCCTCCATTCTCAAACGGCTGCTCCGTTCTCATTTACATAAAAAATCTATCATTTAATATACGTTTTTTAAATAAAGTATATGCCTTTTTTGTGAGAATACGACGCATTCTCTTCTTACATTTCACGCGGTCGATATAGCGGGACGTCATGGCCGCGACCGATTTCGTCTTCGTAGCCGAAAAACTCATAATGCGCTTAGTCCCCGCTTTGCCCCATCGGTTCCACCTCGCCAGCGTTTTGCCCTGCGCATCCGTTCCATTTGGAGTCCCTTTATAAAGGAAATTACTTACATACTGCCGCATCGTGCTTGAAAGTGCTTCTCGGCCCTTCCGATTCGATTTATTGTAAATATTTTTTGTAGCGACAGCATTTCCCTTCACATATCTGCCGAGAAGAAAATCCAAATCCATTCCGTGAATAGAACCGATATATTTAGCATAATCCGTACCGACTACTCCCTTTTTTTCGCCCCAGCAAAAGCGGTAAGCATAAATAGCCGAATGAAACGGATCTACCGAAAACTTAGAGGCAACCTTTTCCAAATAAAAGGAACTCTGAAGCTGGCTTCCATAACTCTTTGCTTTTCTCAAAAGCTTATAAAACTGCCTTTTATTTTTGAACGTCTTTGGCGATTTCATCAAAATACGGTTCAATGTCTTATACGACACATTTGCAAATTCTGAGTTGTTCGAGCCAATGAGCATCGGCACCCTGTTATATCCTCCCCACTCCACGCACTCAAACCCCCTTTTAGGGATCACTACACCATCCCGGAAGCATTGCGGAAAATTTGTCAGACGCAGAGACGTGCTGCCTGCCATTTTGTTTATCTCGGAATCGGTAAGACTATTTAGCAGTTTATTCAACTTCTTCCGGCTCATACGTTTTACATGCTTTAATGCATTTCTCTTTTTAGAAAATCTTCCCCTGCGCACAAGTACCTGAGCCAGCTTTTCATTTGAAAATTTACGCCCTTCCTTGACGGAACATGTCGTCATACCGCCGCTGAAACTGATTAATTTATAAAAAAGTCCTTTCATCAAAGGGGAGATCACGCAGTTTAATGCATCTCTTGCCCCGGCTGAGAAGCCAGACAATGTGACATTCGCGCTGTTCCCTCCGAACTCCCCGATGTTTTTCTGAATCCACTCAAGCGCCAGCTTGATGTCCAACATTGCAAAGTTTCCGCCCTTTTCCTGTTTGCTCCTCGAAAGCAGTCCCCGCGAATTGAACCACCCAAAGGCCCCCTGGCGAAATTCCACTGACACGACAATCACTTTTGTCTCCTGGACAAAACGGCTAAAATTTCGGTTTGCTGATCCTCCCACGTTTCCACCGCCATGCAGAAATACCATGACAGGAAGCTTTTCTGTCTTCTCCGGCACTTTGACCGGCTTATATACATTAACAAATAAACTTTTGTCCCCTTTTGGCTTTTTCTTTTTCCTGCAGGACAATGTCTGGCTCCACGAAGCAGGTGCCCCGGGCGCTCTCCACCGCTTTGTCTTGCCGTACGGCACGCCAAGCCACATATAGGCCCTCGATGTCTTTTTTCCCTTTATCTTGCCGTGGGCTGTCGTAACAATAAGTTGATTTTTCTTTTCCACCTGATTCGTATCTATAGACGCCGTCTCCACAACTGCCGTCTCCACCGGAGCGGATTCAGCTATTGCTGTATCCGTCACAGCGGAACCGAACGCCGTACAAACTGTTGTCCCTTTTATTGTCTTAATTGCCGCCACATCCTTTTGGCCAGGGGCCGCTTTATACGCGGTCGTGGCAATACCGGATGTAAAGGACGTTCCTTTTGGAACAGCATCCTTACTTACCCGCCACGCCTTTGTAACGGAGGCACCCAGCAAACAAACAACCATGAGACAAAACGTTATTAGTATCTTTGTTGCCATCGTTCTCTTCTGTAATTTTAACATATCAAATCATTCCTTATATCAATTTTAAGTATTCCAAAGCTTTTGCGATTCCATCCTCCATAACCGCACTCGTCACATAATCTACCATATCAAACAAAATCGGATTTCCCCCGCCCATCGCAACAGACGTATTCGCACATCGCAGCATCGAAATATCGTTGGCGCTGTCACCAAACGCTATCGTCTGCTTCCAGTCAATACCTAGCCTGTCACAGACAAAATGCATACCACTCGCCTTCGATATGCCTCTCGGAACCACCTCATAAAAGGTCGGATCCCGTTCAATAAAATCAAACTGGGAAATATACTTTTCCTTAAATCCTTCCATATCTGAGCTGTCATCATACCAGAGCGCCATTTTATCAAAAATAAAATCTTCTTCCCAAAAACATTGCGTTTTTGCTGTGAAACTTCCATTTTCCGTGAAAATATTTTTCACCACGGGCATCCAGTAATCGTGGCGGAATGCCGAGCAATCCTTTCCCTCCAGCACACCATCAATATGGTACGTTTGCAAATCCTCAATAATGGCCCGCTGTAAATCCCGCGGCAATTTGTGATGAAACAGTTCCTTTCCCTCATATTCAATATAAGTTCCGCAGCCGCCCACCATGCCATCGAACCCAAGACCAACTACCTCATCCGGTATAATCGCCTTGCATCTTCCAGAACAAAGAAACAGCAAATGCCCGTTTTTTTTCGCTCTGCACAGCGCTCTCTTCGCACTCTCCGGTACGATATCCTTTTCCTCATCAATAAGTGTACCATCAATATCAAAAAATAAAATATGTTTTTCCACTTCACTCAGATCCTTTCCGATGCAGATTAACAATGATACAAAGGTCAAACAGCCATGCGGTTCATGTTTGCATGAAGAAGCATGACTTCCCAACATTATTAGAATGGAACAAACGTACTTTAATGCTCATTTTTTTATATTAGCACACCCATTACAAAATTGCAAGAAATAATCCTTGCCTAATATATTATATATGAGCGTAGGTTCAAACACCTATGCTTACTATTTAATAGAAAAAGTCTCGTTATCGTTACATAAATAGGACGTTGGTACATCGGATATCCTGTTATGTATTCCATAATATTTTAATCTGACAGACAGACCTTTTACGTCAACCGTACTATATCTATAGTCTCCATCTCTCTCAGCACATGTTTCAATGTTAATTTCTGCAATATCATTACGAAGTCCCTTAAAGTTTTCCCCATGTAATTCCCAAAAACAATAAAACCCGCTGTATATAACAGTTAAAACTGCTATATACAGCGGGTTACACTCACTCATGACAAATAAATGGTTACTTTCATAAAACTATTTCGCATAGTCCACAACTCTGGACTCTCTCACCACATTAACCTTGATCTGACCCGGATACTGAAGCTCTGCTTCAATCTGTTTTGATATATCTCTGGCCAGCAAGACCATATCATCATCGTTAATCTGATCAGGAACTACGATCACTCGAACTTCTCTACCTGCCTGAATGGCAAAAGATTTGTCGACACCTTTAAAGCCGTTTGAAATATCCTCTAATTGTTTCAATCTATTCGTGTATGTCTCTAAGGTTTCCCTTCTAGCGCCAGGACGGGCAGCTGAGATGGCATCCGAAGCCTGTACTACACAGGCGATCAAACTTTCTGGCTCAACATCACCGTGATGTGCCTCTACTGCATTGATAACAAGTGCAGATTCCTTAAATTTGCGACATAGATCCACACCTAACTGTATGTGCGAACCTTCCATGTCATGGTCAACAGATTTTCCAATATCATGAAGCAGTCCCGCCCTTTTCGCCATGCGGACATCTGCTCCAAATTCGCCTGCCAGCAACCCGGACAGATGTGCTACTTCGATCGAATGCTTTAATGCATTCTGACCATAACTTGTTCTAAACTTCATTTTACCTAAAAGGCGAATCAGCTCAGGGTGAATCCCATGCACACCAACTTCAAGTGCCGCCGCTTCTCCTTCTTCACGAATCATTGTTTCAACTTCTTTTTTTGCTTTTTCTACCATTTCTTCGATCCTGGCAGGATGAATTCTGCCATCTACGATTAATTTTTCCAAAGCAATTCTGGCTATTTCACGACGAATTGGATCAAAACCAGACAAAATAACTGCCTCTGGCGTATCATCTATGATAAGATCTATTCCGGTAAGATTTTCAAGAGTCCGGATATTTCTTCCCTCTCTTCCGATAATCCTTCCCTTCATCTCATCACCCGGCAACGGAACGACTGAAATGGTAGCTTCTGATACATGGTCCGCTGCACATTTCTGAATCGCATTGATAATGTATTCTTTCGCTTTCTTGTCCGCATCGTCCTTTGCCTGACGTTCCAATTCTTTTACTAAAACTGCAGTCTCATGTTTTACGTCTTCCTCTACAGTTTTCAATAAATAATCTTTTGCCTGTTCGGAGGTGAGTCCAGAAATCTTCTCTAACTCATTCAAATGACTTTGGCGGAGTTCTTCCACTTTTTCTTTCTCTTTCTCCAACTCAGTCATTTTAAAAGAAAGTTTCGATTCTCTTTTCTCGAGTGCATCCAGTTTCTTGTCCAGAGTCTCTTCCTTGCCCAGCACTCGTTTCTCGTAGCGCTGGATTTCCGCTCTTCTTTCCTTGGTCTCGCGATCCAGGTCATTTTTTGCCTTGAGATTTTCCTCCTTGGCTTCTAAAAGAGCTTCACGCTTTTTGGTCTCAGCAGTTTTTAATGCATCATCTATAATCTCTCTTGCCTTCTCTTCTGCGCTTCCTACCTTCGCTTCTCCAACTTTAATCCGGTAAGAAATAGCACTTTTCCACACAACAAATGCTACAATCGCAAAAAGAATAAGGATTACGACAACTGCACCAATGATGAAACCAACACTCAACTCTAGCACCTCTGACACAGGAGCACCTCCTTTATTTAATTATCATTGCACGTGAATACAACACTTCAATTCTACACTTTTTTGCGCTCGTTGTCAAGTTGTGAAAATACTTTCTTCACTTTCCCGGTAAGAACCATTTTTCGAGGTTTCTTCCTTGCCCGCTGTGCTAGCTTTCGAACTGTGAAAGCACTTTTTTAATTGTAGGAAAATGATATCCTTTCCGCCCGAGATACTGCGCTATTTTTTGACGCTCCCTATAATCGAGCTCACAAAATTCCCTCCCTCTCAGTTTTTTGGCAACCAACTTTTGTATGGCTCCTTCCTCTCCCTCATATTCCATATTTTCCAATGTCTGGCTGATAAGCTCATTCGGAATGCCTTTTTCGGTGAGACGGTATATCATTTCCTTTTTGCTCTTTTTTCCTTTTTGGAACATAATATAGTTTTCCACATACCTTTGGTCATTGATATAACCAAATTGATCTACATAGCCTATCGCTTCCAGCGATGCTTTTTCTGAAAAACCTGCCCGTGCAAGCCGTTCGGTAAGCTCCCATCTCGTTCGGTCTTTATGTAGAAGTAATGACATTGCTTTTTCGGCCGCCTTTTTTCCCTCGTCATCCGAAAACGCAAAGGGAGCGGAAGTTTCTTCTCTCTGCTTGGGCTTTCCTGATGCCTCCATGCCGTTCCCTTCCTATTCCGCCTTCGCAGACGCTTTTTTCTTCGTGCTTTCTTTGCCGGCGTCTGCTTCCTTGCCTTCTTCTTTTTCTTTCGCCGTCTCTTCCTCTTTTTGTTCTATATATTTGCCCCGAACCAGTTTTTCTACCTCTTCAAATACTTCCGGATGGTCTGACAAATATAATTTGGCATTTTCACGTCCCTGGCCAATCTTTTCACCTTTGTAGGAATACCACGCACCACTCTTGGCAATGATATCATGTTTTACGGCCAGATCCAGTACGTCTCCTTCCCGGGAAATACCTTTTCCAAACATAATATCAAACTCCGCTTCCTGAAAAGGAGGCGCCACCTTGTTCTTTACAACTTTTACCCGCACATGGTTTCCAATCATCTCACCGCCCTGCTTTAACGTCTCAATTCTCCTGACGTCCAGCCGCACGGAGGAATAAAATTTTAAAGCGCGCCCTCCTGTGGTCGTTTCCGGGTTTCCAAACATTACACCAACTTTTTCACGAAGCTGGTTGATAAAAATCACGATGCAGTTTGACTTGTTTATAACACCCGTCAGCTTTCGAAGCGCCTGGCTCATAAGCCGCGCCTGGAGTCCCACATGGCTGTCCCCCATATCGCCGTCGATTTCCGCTTTCGGCACCAGCGCCGCTACAGAGTCAACTATGACAATATCGACAGCGCCGGAACGCACCATTGTTTCCGTAATCTCTAACGCCTGCTCCCCGCAGTCCGGCTGGGATATGTAAAGCTCATCAATATCTACGCCAATATTCCGGGCATACACAGGATCTAACGCGTGTTCTGCATCAATAAATCCCGCAATCCCTCCTTTTTTCTGTACCTCTGCCACCATGTGGAGCGCCACGGTTGTCTTACCACTGGACTCCGGACCATAAATCTCAATTACCCTTCCCTTAGGAATCCCCCCCACACCAAGGGCAATATCAAGACTAAGAGCACCGGTCGGAACCGTCTCAACCTCCATACCGGAAGCCGTATCTCCCAGCTTCATCACCGAGCCCTTTCCGTACTGCTTTTCAATTTGTGCAATCGCGGATTCTAATGCTTTTCTTTTATTTTGATCTTTTTCCATCATACTAATCTCCATTCTAAAATTTTTTTATTTCATTTAACAATGCTATTCGCAGCAAAATCGAACTTTATTTCGGAACACTTGTTCTGTATATGAATATACTACACCAACTTTTTAAAACTGTCAACAACTTTTTATAAAAAGGGAAACTATAATTTACGAAACTTCTATCCTGGGATTCCAGCAACGTATACAAAGACACAAAATTAGTGTAGCATTTCTTTTGGTTCTTGTAAAGCATTTCCTACAAAAAGGCACTCCCCCATCAAACATATGATAAGGGAATGCCTTTTTACTTTGCATAATTAGCTTCGTATTTTAGGATGACTAACGCATTGACTCTTCCTGCTTTTTAATCATCTGACGAACCATCTCGCCGCCCACGCTACCAGCTTCTCTGGATGTGAGGTCACCGTTGTAGCCCTCTTTCAGGTTTACACCAAGCTCAGATGCAACTTCCATCTTAAACTTGTTCATAGCGTCTTTTGCCTGTGGCACTTCCATTCTGTTGCTAGATTTGCTCATCACATTTCACCTCCGTGTTTTTTAGTATTTATCTTGAGAGATAACGGAATGTCTTTCCCCCGAAACATTCCGTTACCCGAAACATTTCAATGGAAGCCACTCGGTTATCTGATACTATTGTACCCACGAAGTTTTATTTCATTCTGGTAGTTTTTAGTAGAAAATAGCCGTCTATTATATTAAGTCCGGCTCTGCATATCCAGAGAAATTTTCTCTAAATAATGAACGAAAGTGCCCGAATAGGTAGATAACTCAAAAGCGGGATCCAGTTCGGAAAAGGTAAAGCTCTTTCTCCCGCCCTTCTCCATTCTCGTCCAGAAAGCTTTTAATTTTTCAAATGGCAAGTACATAAAACAGTCTTTACAAGCAAAATAAATAAGCAAAAATGCAATGCCGTCCTGCTCTTCAAATTGCGCCATAAATTGCATTTGATGTTCATGTATGTTCGCGAGCGGAAATCTCTCCTCCACGCACTCTTTCGCGTCGAAACAAACTGGAATTCCCTGCACTACGCCGATATAATCAACCGTACTTTTCTGTTCAAAATATGCCAGTGTAATGTGCCTGGTACTCTGGTCAATATTGATGGGCTTGATCGGAGTCGGGATCTTCTGAATCAGGGCAAGCTTCTGCACTCTGTATTTTTCATTCGTTAAATTTATAAGCTCCTCCAAAAAGGAACCGCGCAAGCCTCTTGAATTCCAGGTAGCCATTCCTATCCTCTTTCTTTCGGTTTAACTACACAAATAAGTTGCCGTGCCGGTATATCATGCCTCTTCAACATTGTGGTACACCGCTTGCACATCATCGTCTTCGTCCAGCAAATCTAAAATACGGTTAAACATTTTTAAGTCATTCTCATCACTGAGTTCCACATAATTCTGGGGAATCATTGTGACCTCTGCCTGCGCCATCGGAACTCCTTCCTTTTCTAAGGCTTCCCTGACCTGGCTGAAGTCCTCCTGTGCAGTCACAATTTCATAGCTGTCCTCTTCCTCATTGAAGTCTTCCGCACCGGCGTCGAGGGCGAGCATCATAAAAGTATCGGCATCGGTTTCATACTCTTCTTTGTCCACGATAATCTGTCCCTTTGTCTCAAACATATAAGAAACACAACCCGTAGTTCCGACATTTCCGTTTCCTTTTGTAAAAGCATTGCGGACGTTGGACGCCGTACGGTTTTTATTATCCGTAAGCGCTTCCACGATAATTGCCGTGCCGCTCGGGCCATATCCTTCATATGTAATGCTCACGTAATTTACCGCGTCCACATTGCCGGCCGCCTTTTTAATTCCGCGGTCGATCGTATCGTTTGGCATATTGTTTGCCTTCGCCTTGGCGATTACGTCCCGGAGCTTGCTGTTATTATTCGGATCCGGTCCGCCCTCCTTGACCGCCACTGCGAGCTCACGTCCGATTACAGTAAAGATCTTTCCCTTTTTTGCGTCATTTTTCTCTTTTTTATGCTTGATGTTTGCAAATTTTGAATGTCCTGACATGCTTTCCCTCATTTCTGCATACACATTGTATGCGTTTTACTATAAAATTTTATATTTCACGCGCGGCAAAATAATGCGCGCATGTTTGACAAAACGCTTTCGACCATTTCTTCTGATTTAATGGCACACATAATCGTATCATCCCCGGCGATCGAACCGACGACGCCATCGAGCTCCATCGCATCGAGTGCGGCGGCTACCGCCATCGCCATTCCCCCCGCCGTCTTAATCACAATCAAATTTCCCGCCTGCTCCATAGAAATAACCCCATCCTGCAACACACTGACGTATTGTCTCCCGTACACACCGCTGTCCTCCGATGCCGTCATATACCGCTGCCGGACTCTTACGCCCGGCACTTTCACGAGCGACATATCCCGGATATCCCGTGAAACGGTAGCCTGTGTGACAGAATATCCTGCCTGGTTCAAATAACGGGCGAGATCCTCCTGTGTTTCCACCTCATATTTATGAATAATTTCTATTATTTTTTCCTGTCTCTTTTTCTTCATTTTACTTTTTCCAGCTTCCCTGAACATCAAAAACGGTTCAGTTTACTTCTCATTTTTTCATAAAACCCTACGCCGTGAATCGTAACTACGTCAAACGTCTCCTCCGCCTTCCGGATAAAAATAACTTCTCCGGTCTCGAGTTCCCACAGAACTTCTCCATCGCACCGCACAGTGGCCTCGTCGACATAGCTCTCCCTCGTCTTCTCGACCTGAATACGGATGCTGTCATCTGAGGACAAAACAAGGCTTCTCTTATTCAGTGAATGGGGACAAATTGGCGTGATAACAAGCGCGGCCATATTGGGAGAGAGAACCGGCCCACCGGCGGATAAGTTGTACGCCGTCGAACCTGTAGGCGTGGCAACAATGACACCGTCCGCCACATACGTATCCATCAGCTCGTCGTTGACCCACACGCTCATAGTAATCATCCGCCCAAGATCTCTCTTTCCGACAATCACCTCATTTATAGCAAGGCTCCTCTCCTCCGCACCCATCTGCCCTTCGAGAACCATCCGCTTTTCAATATTGTAATTCCCACTTAAAACGGCATCCAACGCCTGGTACATTTTCGGCTTTTCCACCTCTGTGAGAAAACCAAGTGTTCCTAAATTGACGCCGAGAATCGGAACATTTTTTCCAGCTATGCTTTTAGCCGCCCGGATTACTGTGCCATCACCGCCCAGCACAATCGCCATATCCGTTTCCTCGTCCGCAGTTGCTTTCGCCTTATGGCTCACAATATCAACACGAATATTTGATTTTTCTAAATAAGACTTTATCACATTTACTACGGAATGCTCCGTATCCTTTTCTTCATTTACAATCAGACAAATCCGGTTCATGACATCCTCCGCATGACAAATAATTACATGGGCATCTCACCCACTATGTGCGGCTGGGAGAAATTTTCCTGCGCCAGCTTTACAACCTGGTGAATCTGGTCCGTTTCTTCCTTTGTAATCTCACCGCCAGCTTCCTTCTGCTTTTTCACGTACAATAAATACTCGATATTCCCCTCCGGTCCCCGAATAGGAGAAAAATCAAGGCCATACATGGCAAAACCAAGGCTTTTGGCATATTGGACGACGGTTTCAATGACCTCCCGGTGAACTGCCTTGTCCCGGACAACCCCCTTTTTTCCAACCTTTTCCCGTCCAGCCTCAAACTGCGGCTTAATCAGGCACACCATTTCCGCCCCGTCCCGCATCAGCTCCCGAACCGGTTTTAACACTTTCGTAAGTGAAATAAACGCCACATCAATTGATACAAAATCCACTAGCTGCCCAATTTCATCCGGCGTCACATAGCGGATGTTCGTTTTTTCCAGAGACCGGACCCGTTCGTCCTGGCGAAGCTTCCAGGCAAGCTGGTTCGTCCCGACATCAATCGCATAGACAAACTTCGCTCCCTTTTGCAGCATACAGTCTGTAAATCCTCCGGTGGAAGCGCCGACATCCATGCAAATGCAGCTTTCCACTGAAACCGAAAAAACGTCCATTGCCTTATCCAGCTTATATCCGCCCCGGCTGACAAATTTCATCTTTTTTCCCCTAAGCTCAATATGGGCGCTTTCAGGAAATTTTTGTCCCGCCTTGTCCTCCCGCTGGTTGTCCACAAAAACATTGCCCGTCATAATAACTGCTTTCGCCTTTTCCCTAGACTCCACCAACCCACGGTTGACAAGGAGCACATCCAGACGCTCCTTCTTCCCTCTCTGCTCTGCCATCCTTTTTCCCCTTGTTTTACATACATAATTGGTTACTGAAACAAATTACTTATTCAGGCTTTCCTGTATTCGCGATGCAACACTTTCTGCATCCATGCCATACCGCGCATAAAGCTCTTCCGTCGCACCGTGCTCCACAAATGTATCCTGAACGGATACATTAATCAGCTTTTTAGGAAATATAGCGTTCTCGGCCAGCATCGCTTCCGCCTGCTGCCCAAAACCTCCTGTCACCTCATTGTCCTCAATCGTAACCATCACCGTATGCTCTGGAACAAGCCGACACATCAATGGTTTATCAAAAGGTTTTACGAACCGCATGTTTACTACTGTACACGAAATATTCTGCGCCCGCAGGCGCACGGCGGCATCTATCGCAGTCCTCACCATGTTTCCGACGGCAAATAGGACACAATCCCCGCTCGCCTTATCGCGTTCCCCATCCTTACAAAACTCGCCATTTACCATAATCACACTGCCGCGGCCGTATTGTAATTGCTCGTGCGTTCCTCCAAGCTCTTCTAATTCAAACACCTGGCCGCGGGGATACCGGACTGCCACAGGACTGTCCAGACCGTAGGCAAAATCCAGGCTCGCCCGCAGCTCTGCCCCATCCATCGGAGAGATCACCGTCATATTCGGTATGGAGGTGAGGAAGGAAAGATCGAAAATTCCCTGATGGGTGTCGCCATCTCTTCCAACAATCCCGCTCCGGTCCACTGCAAAAACGACTGGCAACTGTGTAAGACATATGTCGTGGATGATCTGGTCATAGGCGCGCTGCAAAAAAGTGGAATAAATCGAGACGACCGGCCGAAGTCCGCCGGAGACAAGTCCCGCCGAAAAAGTAACTGCATGTTCCTCGGCAATCCCTACGTCAAACGACCGCTTCGGAAACTCCCCGGCAAATGGTTTTACGCCCGTTCCATCCGGCATAGCGGCGCATACGGACACAAGCTCAGGACATGTTCTCCCCTTTTGCAGAAGCCATTCCCCAAAAACGTCCGTGTACGTCGTTCCTCTTTCCTCAACCGGTTCTCCCGTTTTGGGATAAAAGGCATTTACCCCGTGGAACATCGACGGATTCGTCTCCGCAGGCAAATACCCTTTTCCTTTTTTTGTTAAAACATGAATCAAAATCGGACGGTTTTTAATACGGGCTGCCGCATTCAAAGCCTGCAGCATCCCGTCGATATCGTGTCCATCAATGGGTCCTACATAAATGATTCCCATTTCCTCAAACAGCATCCCTGGCACGAGCAGATGTTTTAACGAATTTTTCGCATTTTTTATCTTCTCAGCCATTGTAGTTCCAACATTTGGAATCCTATCCAGACATTCTTCTATATTGATCTTTAAATTATTATATTTTTGGTTTGTCCTCATCTTTCCCAAGTAGCGCGACATACCGCCTACATTTTTGGAAATAGACATTTTATTGTCATTGAGAACGATAATTAAGTTGCTCTTCATCTGTTCCGCATTATTCAGGGCCTCAAATGCCATGCCGCCGGATAATGCGCCATCTCCGATAACAGCGACTACTTTTTCATCGCCTCCCTGGATATCCCTTGCCTTCGCCATTCCCAGGGCAACGGAAATAGAAGTAGAGCTATGCCCTGTATTAAAGGTGTCCGCAGGGTTTTCATCCACTTTCGGAAATCCACTGATCCCATCCAATCTGCGGAGAGTACCCATCTGCCGGTTACGTCCCGTCAGCATTTTGTGCACATATGCCTGATGCCCTACATCCCAGATCAGCTTATCTTTCGGAAAATCCAAAAAGAGATGCAGCGCCATCGTCAGCTCAACCGCTCCCAGGTTCGAGGCAAGATGCCCTCCCGTTCGGCTCACACTTCTCACGAGCCGCACACGAATTTCCTTTGCCAGCTTTCGGTAATCTTCCGGTGCAATTTTTTTGATATCATTTTCCTTCTCGATTTGATTCAGTAACGTACCCAATGCCTTTGTTTCCTCCGATACTATATATCTCGGTCAACCATCCATGTAATCAGTTCTGTCAGAAATTCACTTGCTCCGCCAAACTGCTCCAAATCGGACAACGCTTCTTCCGTATACGTCTTAACTTTTTTCTTAGATACCTCAATTCCGTAAATAGAAGCAAACGTAGATTTCTGATTTTGCTCATCCGAGTGAATCGGTTTTCCAAGCTTGTCCGCCTCACCGACCATATCCAGTATATCATCCTGAATTTGAAAAGCAAGACCTACATTTCTGCCCGCTCTTCTGAGATACTTTGCATCATCCCCGCTCACGTCAGCTAAAATGCCGCCGATCACAAAAGCGGCTTCAAAAAGTGCAGCCGTCTTCGTTCGGTATAAATACAATAACGTGGATTCATCTACAAATCCCCCATTTAACTCAATATCTATTGACTGTCCCCCGACCATGCCATATATCCCTGACTTATATGCCAGTACCTTGAGCGCGGCCACGACACAATTGTAGTCTACCCCGCTGTCAAATGCACGCAGTGCGGTTTCAAATGCCAGATTCAACAGGCCGTCACCGGCAAGTATCCCCATTGCCTCCCCAAATTTTTTGTGCGTAGTCTCTTTGCCTCTGCGGTAATCATCATTGTCCATCGCCGGCAAATCATCGTGTACAAGAGAATATGTGTGAATCATCTCCAGGGCCGCCATAAATGGACCAAGGGCCGCCACATCTGTTCCCCCACACATATCACACACCTCATCCATAAGAATTGGCCGGATTCGTTTTCCCCCAGCGCGAACACTGTAGTTTACAGCCCGGCAAATTGTTTTCTGGTATCCTGTTTCCTCCGGCAGAAACGGGCGGATCATCTGGTCAGCTTCCTCCGTCCGCTTTGCCAGCTTTTCTAAAAAATCACTCATTTTCTTCTCCTTTTATCTCTTTCGTCATCAATATTTCTAATTTCTTTTCCACCTTGTCAATCGCCTTATTTCCGAGACTGACTAGCTTCATCCCTTCAGAAAACGTCTGATAAGCCTCCTCTAATGTCAGCTTTTCATTTTCCATCTTAGTTACAGTTTCCTCTAACTGCCCTATCACTTCTTCCAGCTCCATAAATACCCCCTTTTCATTTTGTAGTCTGGACCTTTGCACGTATTGTCCCATCCCGAAGCGTAATTGCCAGGGAATCCCCCGGATTAACCTTTTTCACACTGTCAACCACACAGCCAGCTTCATCGGAAACATAAGCAAATCCACTCGCCAGCCGCTTGAGCGGAGACAATCCGTCCAGCCTTCCAGCCAACAGCTGCAGCTGGTGCTTGTATTCATTCACTACGCGTTCCATACCCAGGAAAAGCTTTTCCTCCATATCCGTCAAATACTGGCGCTTCTGAAGCACCTGGTTTCCCGGATGGAACACGCGAAGTCTTTTTTCCAAATATTCCATGCCCAGCCTCGCCTCATCTATCTGATCGAGCGCCGCCCGAATCATGCGTTCCTTACAACGGTATATCTGCTCTAACACCTGCCTTACATCATATATAACGAGCTCCGCCGCAGCCGATGGCGTCGGCGCCCGCAAATCCGCCACATAATCTGCGATTGTCGTATCCGTCTCATGCCCTACGGCGGACACAATGGGTGTGCTGCACTCATAAATCGCTATTGCCGTTTTCTCTTCATTAAACGCCCATAAATCCTCAATGGAACCCCCGCCGCGGCCGACAATAATAACGTCTACACCGAGCTTGTCCAAATACCGAATCCCTTCCACGATCGTATCAGATGCCCCTTCTCCCTGTACTTTCGCCGGATATAGCATTAACTGGACATATGGGTTTCTCCGGGCAGAAATTTGAAGCATGTCCTGGATGGCAGCCCCTGTCTGGGCCGTGACAATCCCGACCCTCTTTACATATTTGGGAATCGGCTTTTTCCTATTCTCGTCAAAAAAACCCTTCCTCTCAAGCTTCTTCTTCAATTGCCCGTACTTCTCATACAATATGCCGTCACCTGCAAGCGTGACTTTCTTTGCGTATAACTGGTACTTTCCATCTCTCTCATACACGTTGACCGTTCCACCGATCACAACCTCCTGGCCATCCTCCAGCCGGAATTCCAATCCCCTCCGGTCGCCTGCAAACATCACACAGGCAAGAGAGGAGGCCGCGTCCTTCAGCGTAAAATAAATATGTCCCGAACTGTGATATTTGCAATTAGAAATCTCGCCCTTTACAAACACGACGGAAAGCGCATATTCATTTGAAAACATATCTTTTATAAAACGGTTAATGGCTGAAACAGAATACACCTGTCCTCTATTCATAGTAATCTCCATCCGCGCCCGCCTAATGCACAAACCACTCTTTTTAGTTTCCCTGCTGCGCTGGCACATCGCTCACTATATTCCCTAATATTCCATTGATAAAAGAAGCTCCGCCTTCTTCCCCATATTTCTTGCCAAGCTCCACCGCCTCATTCACAGCCACACCGACTGGAATATCCTCATCATAAACAGCCTCATACACGGCCAGTCTCAAAACAGCCAGCTCTTCCTTTCCAATCCGGTCAATTTTCCAGCCGATCGAATGACTGGAAATCATCTCGTCAATCTCCGGCAAAGCTTCGCCGATCCGCTCCAGTTTCCCCGTTATATACTCCTTGTCCTCTTTCTCCATTGGCTGGGTGAGAAAATACGTCTCTCTCTGTTCCTCAAACGCGGCTTCCCCATAAAATTCCTTTTGAAAAAGTAAAATAAATAGCTGCTCTCTGACTTCTCTTCTAGTCATATTATATCACAAATCTCCATTCTTGCAAGCATGCTTTTGCTGCTTTTGTTTACGACAAACAACCTGTGTGCGGAAAGCAAACAGGACTGCTATTTCCCCAGTCCCTATCTGCACCCGCGCACAGGTATTTGACTCTCTCATGTTGCATCTGCCTGGACAATACCAGCAATCCTCACATTGACCTTCGTCACTTTCAATCCTGTCATACTGTTGATTGCCTGGGCGACTTTCTCCTGGACCTTTGCTGATACTTTCGGAATACTGTAGCCAAATTTCATGTTTACAGCAATATCCACCGTAGCCTGGTTATCGGCAATATCAACCTTTACCCCTTTGGAATGGTTCTTAACGCCGAGCCTTCCCGCTATGTCATTAATGCCGCCGCCCGACATGGATTCGATTCCTTCCACCTCGGATGCCGATATTCCGGCAATCGCAGACACAACCTCGCTGGCGATCTGTACTTCCCCAATGCTGTCTTCTGTACCAATTACATCTTTAGCCATACTTGTCACCTCATCTGTCACAAACTATATACATGCCAAAAGCACATATACGGTTTTATTCTACCACATTTAGTCTTTTTTGCCAACAGGAGAAATAACAATTTTATCAGAAGAACATTCTGTCTTTCGCTTCACCACATCTTCGATCTGGGCAATCTGCTGTTCTGTGAGCGTCTCGGCATTTACGATAACGTCTACGCTGTCATCTACGATGGTGACGACCACTTCCTGAAATCCCTTTGCGGCAAGGAGATTTTCTGTCGCTGTCTCTTTTTCATTTACCGCTGTCATCGCGACGATCTCATTCATAGCCTTTTCCTTCTGGGCTTCCGACGCACTTTTGCTGTTCACGAGATCAAGGAGCGTTTCCTTATTTTTAGCGCGCGTCTGTTCCCTCGAAAGCTTCGCCGCTTCAAAATAATCTGCGGCCACTGTATTGTTTACAAGCACCGCTTCGCCGGCATTTTCTTTCGATGCGGATTTAGACTCAGCGGCCGCAATATCCTCATCTGAAATATCTGCCACCGTATCGTCTTTTACCTCTTCCTGCGACCCATTTTCCGCAGCGAGCTTTTCTTCCGACGCACCCTCAGAAGCTTGCTCTTCCGGATCCGTCCCCTCCTCGGTTCCCACTGCTGCCTGTTCACTCACCGCCGAACCTCTGTTCAGCACGCCCACAGCCAATTCGTCCTCATTGGTAAGGCTCAAATATCCGGCAAGTGCAACCATGACGACCAGTGCCGTTATAATAATCTGATTTTTCCGCAAAAGTTTCTTCACTACTTTGCCTCCTTACTTTTCATTACTTTAATTTTATGACTCGCTACGGGAAATAATGCAGAAATACCTGCTATTATTTCTCTTTGTATCGTCGGATTGCCACCCCCTGCACACACGACGACAATTCCCTCAATTTCCGGCTCCACCTCCTGGACGACATACGGCGACATATTTTTATTTTCATCCTGGAGGAGAACGCTTTCCTCTTCGCTCTTATCCGACGATGCCGAGTTGTCTTTCAGCGTAACCTTTTCCCTGGATGCTTTCAATGTAAGCATCACATCTACTGCCCCCACACCTTCAACCTTTTCGAGTATCGCTTTTACCTGGCTTTCCATCTGTTCCCTGTAATTTCCGAGTTCGCCCGTTGACGCCTGTCTATCACCCTCTTCCACGGTCTCCGCCGGACGTGGTTCTTCTTTTTCAAATACCTTTCCATAAGAAATTAATAACAAAAGCACTCCCGACACGATTACAACCAGTATACGGAACATTCCCGCCTTATGAACGATTTCCTTAAGCTTTTCAAAATAATCACTCATCCGCCCTCTGCGCGCCCCCTTCCCCCAAGTCTCCCAGAAGCATCTGGTCCCGCTGCTCACCAATCATTTTAAGTTCATTTTCATAAGTATCCTCTTCCCTCTCCCGTATAATTTCCATCAGGCTGTCATCCAGAAAATGATCGCTCGTGAACCAGGCAAACAACGGCATCATTACTATGATGATAATAATAATCCCCTGAATAAAATCAAAATACTTCTGGTATCTCGATTTTGAAAACAAATTCGAAATAATCGAAAATAGTAATATGAATATCAGCAGATTTTTCACAATATGTAGTATTTGTTCCATGATTTCCTCCTTTCCGCAGAGTATACTGCTCTCCCCCCTTGACTAAAACCTCGGACTGTCGTCGCTCCGCGACTTTCTCAGTCCGACATCATGAGGTGCTCTCGCTCTGCTCCCTGTTTTAGTCACATTTTGTTTGTGGCAGCTATTACGATCGCCAACGTGACAAGAAACATAACCGCCGTCATATACACAATTTGCAAAAGCAGCTTGCCGCTGTCGGCTGTGCTCTGGAATACCGATACAATTCTCTTATCCGTAACCGGCTGTGAAAATGCCGCAAGTCCTTTATAAATCACCGTAAACACCCCCAGCTTAATGATTGGCAAGATACAGATAATGGCGATCGCAACCAGGCCGCCGATGCCGATGGCGCTTTTAATCAGCACACCGGTACCGATGACGGTATCCGTCACACCGCCAAAAACATTACCGACGCCCGGTATGCTGCTGGCCGCTTTAAAAAGAGAGGAGCGTTTGACCCCGTCCAATGCCGGCATTATAAGGCCCTGAATCCCCTGATGTCCGATCATCACCGCCAAAAGCACTTTTGTCCCAATTCTCACAAAGCTCCGAATGAGCAAGGCAAATTTGGTAAACCGCCAATTTGAAAGCGGATTAAACACACTGACTAAAAAGTATACCTGAACTACCGGAAGAAATAAATGAACGAGCAAGTTTTCCGCGATCGCAATCGCATAGAGCGCCGCCTGGTAAAAGGCCATTGAGGTGGCGCTGCCGGAGCTCCAAGTCAACGCTACCGAAAAGGAGGGAACCAGCGCTTTCATAAAATCCAGTATGCTGCCAAGCACCTCACCCGCCACAGCAAAGGCGGACAAAAATCCGGTCACTATAATTGTCAGCACGAGAAAATATATAATCTGGAATCCCGTTTCTCCCATTTGTTTTTCATACAAACTTGTGGAAAAATTCAGGAATATGCCAGATAATATCCCATATAAAATAAGGCGGATAAATGTGTTTTTATTTATCTCCAGCTGGTTTTGGATGTGTTTTTTCGTGTAGTCCCCGATGCCGGCAAGTGATAATTCACCCTCTCCCCGTATCACCTGGTTTACATAATCCCGGATTGAAAACTCAATATCATCTTCTTTCATTTCCTGAAGAATTGTTTCCACCTCATCAAGAGGAATACTGTCATAAATCGTATCATATATTTCCGTCGCCGGCTCGTCCCGCCCCGCTGCTTCCGCCACCGGAGAACGCGCCACAGCAGCCGCAAACAAAATACAAATAAGTCCACCCACTACATATTTCGTCACGCTTCCGCCTCCCTTCATGGAATCAGTTCGCCAATCGTCTCAAGAAGGGACTGTAATACCGGAAGGCTCACAACAATCATGCTCATTTTCCCAAAAAAGTCCACCTGGCTGGCAATCGTACTCTGTCCGGCATCCTTACAAATGGACGCTGTAAACTCTGATAAATATGCGATGCCTATCATTTTCAGGATAACCTTGATATATACTTCGTTAATTCCTATGTAATCCGTCAGTTCCTGAAACATGTCCACAATATACTCAAATTTGCTTATGCCAAAGAAGAATATAATCATGCCGCACACGATCGTGATCCATATACTGAAATCTTTTCTCATGCTCCCTACCATGATAGCGAGCGTCATACCAGTGATGGCTACCAAAGCAATCTTTACCATGCCGTTTTACCCCCAGTTTTTATATAGAAAACAACCGCTCGATCGTCTCAAACAGCTCTGCAATATAAGGAATCACCCAAAAGAGCACCAGGATCAGTCCGGCAAGGCTTGTCAAAAAAGCCTGCTCCTCCCTCCCCGACTGCCTCAGAATCTGATTCAACATTGACACCAGTATACCTACCAGTGCAATTTTAAAAATGATATTTATTTCCACAGCTAATCCTTTCCGGCTCTCACACGATAATGATCACCATTAGTAATCCGCCCATGACGCCGCACACATAGTACAGCTTCAGCTTTTCACTCTTTTCCTTCCGCCTTTTCTCAATCAGGTAGTCCCATTTTTTCAAGAAATAATCAATCGCCTTTTCCTGGGCATGCATATCGAGACAGCCGAGCTGCCCTCCCATTTCCCGGAGCACGTCCACCGCTTCCCGCTCCAGTACCTCTCCCTGGATTTCCCGGGAAATCGTTTCCTCCCACACTTGTTTCAACTCCGTTCCCCTGCCGGCATACAATTCCATTGCCACGCGGGAAAAAAACTTTCTACACTGCCCTTTCATCTGACGCGCCGCACCGTCGAGCGTCTCCGGCATCGGTGTGTTCATATACCGGATTTCTCCCTGGATATAAAGAAATGCCTTTTTAATTTCATACAAATTGTCCAGGCGGCTATTGTACAAACACCCTTTATATACGCCAAATGCGGTCGTCCCCAGAAGAAGGAGCATAGCCCCGGCAATCTTAATTACAAAATTAGCCATGATACAAAATACGCCCCTTTCCATCCCGGATGCCGCAAATCTTCCCCGGTCTTTCCGACCTTTTCAGCAAAATATAGCGCTGAAATAATTCCTGCTCCACCAATTCCCCTACCTCCGGTTTATCCTTTATCTCCTGAAAACTCTCGCCGTGAACCGTCGCAATGATGGCACAGCCGCAGTTCATCACGTATTGTAATGCCTGTACATCTCTTTTCCCACCGATCTCGTCCACCACAATAATCTCTGGTGAGAGAGACCGGACCGCCATCATCATCCCTTCTGATTTAGGGCAGCCATCCAGCACATCGGTATGCGCTCCCACATCATTTTGCGGCATGCCACAATAACACCCCGCAATCTCACTTCTCTCATCCACTACAGTTACATTTTTTCCTTTCGGATCACCGGCATGTCCAGACAAAATTCTTACAATATCACGCACAAGCGTTGTCTTTCCACAGCCAGGCGGTGAAATAACAAGCGTATTCAGCAATCTTCCCTTCCCCTCCAGATATGGCATAACCTTTGTCCCACAGCCAATGATCTCATGGGAGAGACGAACATTAATAAATGAAATATTTCTTATATTTTTGACATATCCATGATCCACTACGACCTGCCCTGCCACTCCTACCCGGTGCCCCCCCGGAATCGTAATAAATCCCTGGGAAAGTTCCTCCTCAAACGCATATAGGGAATACCCGCTTATGTAAGCAAGCATTTCCTTCAAATCTGACCTGTCCACCTTTTCCTCACATAGTAATTGATATTGTCCATCAAACAGCTCCACTGGCTGTCCAATTCGAAACCGTATTTCACGCAGCCTGTCCATATCAATTTTTTGATGAATAAAGTGTTTCCTGAACTTTACCGGCAAAATGTGTTCAATTTCCATTTTATCTTTCCCTCCATTCTGAAGCTTCCCGCCATCCGTATAAGAGCCGCTTGTGTCTATACAATCTACGGAAAACTACCCGGCAAGGTTTTTCCGGGCCTGGTAGCTTCCTTCACACTTTGAATATATGCGGGCGTCATCTAATACATGCAAACATTTAAAAAATATATTCACATAAAAATGCCCATGTGGCTCAAAACCACACAGGCATTCTGGCAGATACCATATATTAGATAACAGTTTGTTTTTCTATACCAACTATTTTTTCACTTTCAATAATTATCACAATCCTTACTTGTATAAACTATTTTCTAAATTATACCATATTTTGTACCTTTTTACAAGAAAGCCCTAGTAAATATCGTATACTACTTCACATATTTAACCTGCGCAATTTCTGACAGCCAATTGCCAGCGTAATGAATGTGATCCCTGTTATAAACAGCCATACTTTAGGCCCGTAATTTTCAACAGACATAGAGAACAAATAGAAATTTCCCAGTTTGCTTCCAACCCCGATATTTACGGTATAATACAAAAGGGGCAGCATATAACCGATAACGGTATTGTTACAAACGGCAGAGGCCAGTATCCCCAGCGAACCAAGAAATACTGCATCTGCAATCGTCCCCAAGACGAGCAAAGCGCTGATTTCACAGTTCCTCATGCTCATGTACAGTGCGGACAGGCCGACAAACAGCGCCGTCAGCGCAATAGAATAAAGAATACGCACAATATACACTTTGACTGCGCTAAAATACTTTGACGAAACTAAATCATTGATTTCCACATTCTGTTCCGGCTGGAAAACCGGTATTAGCATTGTAACCCCCACAAGGGAAATAAACATTTCCAGTGGCATTGCCGCCTCCGAACTTGTGTCAAGGTTTTCCATCCCTGTCATAATGGGAGTAACTACACATATGATAATCGAAATCAGGATAGGAAATAATGCGTTATGTCTTACATTTATTTTTGTGATTTCCCAAAACGGAAACCGGGTTTTTGAGCCCTCCATTTTATTCTCCCCCTTCGTCTGGCTTCATAAATATAAATTGTTAAAACAACAAGCAACATAGATGCGCCTGCAAACAATAGGCGGTTTATAAAAAGATCATTAAAGTGATCCAAAAAATCCTGTGTCCTGAAATAGCTGTCCGCCCCGGCATTGTGCCTCGGCGCGAGACGGAATAAAGCATATCCGTCCGGAACAGACCGGATTCCCATATAGATATCCGACAGCCACCAGAACCCCTGTATAAAAACGGCAACCGGCGTGCCCGTCAGTTCCGTCAGGAACATACCGGCTGCGGTAGAAATCATTGCGCTTGGCATAATCCACCCGAAGTCATATCTCAACGGGGCAAGGTAGTCTAACGCCACTCCGCTGTACGCTGCCCAGAGGGGAACATTGGAAACAAATGAAAGAATGCATACCGGGAGCATCGCGGCCGTAAGCAATGCAAAATACCGGCAAAGTACCACCTTGGCCGCCGATGCTTTCCTGCAATAAACCAGTTCAGACATCTTCGCCCGCCTATCTTTTAAACATAAGATAACAGCGAGGAATACTGGTAGTACAGACATAACCATCGCCACTGAATAATCTGAAAACAGACGCGCATAGCCTCCTGTGATTTTATCGCGGTTTCGTGCGAGCCCATACCTCTCTTTTGCCTTTTCATAAGTTACGGGGACATTGCTGTAGCTAACCAGGTCTTCTACTTTATAGCGGGAATTTCCGCCGAGAAGATGATCCAGCTCCCGCATCCGCTCCTTAAAACGGCCATAGTCCATACTGCTGCCGGCCTGAGACGGCAAACCGCCTGAACTGCCGTCACCGTTTTTTGTTCGGTCACGCAGAACTGTGTCCACGTCGGTTCCCGTCAGTTCCGAAATAATTTCAGCGACTCTCTGCTGCTCGCTATCCTCTAATTTTACATATTTTACAAACCCTATCGGGTAGGTCTGGTAGCTGTTTTCGCAAAATTCTTCCCACAGCTGGCTGATTGCCGCAGGCATAATCTGTTCTAGAACTTCTGCGTGTTCTGTACCATAATTTTCCCCCTTCTGTGGTTCATGGAGCAAGTTTTCCCCAAAATCAAATACGCCTTGCGATTGCAGGGCGATTACAATTGCCGCAACATACAAAATATAAGAAACGGACCACACAACCTTCTTTATTTCACGCAAATACAACATTACCGGCCACCTCCCAACGCACTGTCATCCAGAGAAGCAGGGACGCCATTTTCGTTTAAATATAACATGTAGGCATCCTCAATATTTGGCTCGCACGGCTTGGCGCCTGCGACAGCCGCGTCAGCCAGAAAGCGAATGGTAACCTTCTCCCCCTGTGTGTGCAGGCTTGTAACGGAAAGATCCCTTTTCAACCCGGGCAGTTCCTTTCTGTCACCGGTCAAAGTAAACACCCGCCCATATGCAGATTTCAGCAGCCAATCCACTGTCCCGTCATAAATGACCTTCCCGTCATTTAAAATGGCAATATCCTCACAAGTGGCCTCGATATCTCCGACAATATGGGTGGAGAGAATTACGATTCTGTCCTCTGCAAGCTCTGATAATAAATTACGGAATGTCACCCGTTCCTCCGGGTCAAGTCCTGCTGTCGGCTCGTCGACAATAAGTACCTTCGGGTCGTTTAGAAGCGCCTGCGCGATGCCGAGACGGCGTTTCATCCCTCCCGAGAGAGCTTTCACCTTTTTGTGACGGTGCTCTGTCAGATTTACCTTTTGCAAAAGCTCCGCAATCGTTCCCCTCCGCCTAGCAGCAGCCAGACCCGACAGGATCGCAAGATAATCCATCGCTTCTATAACACTCATAGATGGGTACATGGAAAATTCCTGCGGCAAATAGCCAATCATGCTGCGGATTTCTTTTGCCTCTTCAATGGGAACCCCGCAAATCGTTATTTCCCCATCTTTTTTTTGAAGCAGGGTGGCAAGCGTCTTCATCAGTGTCGTTTTCCCCGCCCCGTTTCTGCCTAACAAGCCAAACATCCCTTTCTTAATAGAGAGATTTATGTTGTACAAAGCCTGTTTTCTCCCATAAAATTTGTTTAAATTGCGAATTTCAATCGAGTTATCCATAACAAAAGCTCCTTTCCTTTGATGTGGGTATAATACACGATAAATTTCAACTTTTTATCTACACAAAAAAAATCTCCTTTGTGATAAAAAGGAGATTGTCGATGACAAATTGGAAGTGTGCATGGTAACACACTCCCCAGAAGCAAAAATAATTTTTACATTTTAAATACGGCCATTACGACCGCACCGCCGTCATTCCACAGCTCTACACATCCGCCGTGCTTTTCACAAAATATTTTACAAATACCCAGTCCCATGCCAAAATGCCCGGGGCCCATTTCGGCCATTCCTTTATAGAAGGGTTTTGTAGCATGTTCCAATTCCTCTTTCTGAAAACCGCGGCCGTCGTCTTTTACCGTAAGATAGAGAGCCTTATGCCGTACATCAATACTGACGCAAACGGATTTTGCAGCAAACCGCATGGCATTGGACAGCAGATTCTCAAAAACCCGAATGACAATCGGAAAATCAATATTTAATGCTTCTGTCTCAAAGGAACAGACAGAAAAAATAATTTCTTTTTCCCTACAGACAGAATGTGCGGTCTTTTCCATGTCGCTTAAAAGATCCGGAACGGCAACTGGTTTCCTTTCAACTTTTATATCCTCCAGCCGGTGCAGCTCACTCATCGTATTCACATAATTCTCGAGCCTCACTATATGACGCTGCATCATGCTGGCAATGGAAACTACTTTTTCCTCTTTCATCTGGGGGGCATATTTTATAAGCATTTCACTTTGGCCCTTCAAAACCGTAAGCGGCGTCCGCAGATCGTGGGAAAAAGCCGCATTGAGCTTTTCCCTCTCCTCAATCTGCCGCCACATCTCCTTGTAATTTTCCATTAGGGCAGACCTCATAAAATCAAAAGAACCACAAAGCTTTCCCAGCTCATTCTGTTTCATAGGGGGAATCTCAAAATCCAAGTTGTGGCTGGCGATATTTTCGGTAGCAGTATTAAGTACTTCTAACGGCTTTTGAAGCTGTTGTTTATAAAATAGTATGCTAATAATCAAAATATTTCCCACAAAACAGACCGGATAAACTGCCCACGTAAGTATTCCCAATATCTCATATTCCATCCGGCTAAACGTGTCAACCGATTCTTTTCCAACAGATTCATCATATTCATATTCCGACAAACGGTCCTCAGGGACATTAACCCATTCTTTATTATTTGCGATAAAATTTACGATAAATTCTTTTTCGTCTCTTATGTTTAATTTAGACTGTCTCCATTGGCAAATGTTTGACAGAAATAGCGACAATGCCATCGACAGAACAATATAAACAATAATATAGACTGCTAATATGCTTTTTAACGATTTAAACCGGAACAACCGCTTCACTTTATCCATTTATATCCCACCCCCCAAACCGTCTGTATATAAGGCTTCATTTGCGCTTCTTGGAACTTAGCGCGGATGCGCCGGATATGCTCCGCCACAACCGCGCTATCCCCCTCGCTGTCATAATCCCACACAAGCTCATATATTCTTTCCTTGCTAAAAACCTGTCCGGCATGCTCCGAGAGCAATTCAACGATATTAAATTCCTTTTTCGCAAGCGGTATTTCCTCTCCCTCATAGTAGAGGCACCTCTCGGTGTAATCAATCGCCAGTTTCTCATCGAAATATATCTTTGGCGTCTCCTTTTGCCGGCGCTCCCGCCGCAAATGTGCGGCCACCCTGGCGCCAAGCTCATCAATGGAAAACGGTTTAACAATATAGTCATCCCCGCCAATGCCAAATCCTTTGATTTTGTCGCTGTCCCCGATTCTGGCTGTAAGAAACAAAATCGGACAATTTACAAATGCCCTTATCCGTGAGCAGACCTCTAATCCGTCAATGTCAGGCATATTGATGTCAAGCAAAATAATATCCGGCTGTTTCCCTGCCTTTTTCATAGCTTCTGTGCCGTTTACGGCAGTAATTACATCATAGTTATTATATTCAAAATAATCCCGCAGCATTGAGACGATATCCTCCTCATCGTCCACAATTAAAATCATATCCCTCATAGACGCACCTCCACACATTCAACAGATCCTACTGTAGAATAAACAGCAAGATCTGTCAAGTGCGGAAAAGGCAGGTGTATAAGAGAATTGTGCGGTCCTGCCGTCCTTCTCTTAATATACCTGCCTCTTCTATATTAAATCCCCTTCGTTTCCCCAGAAGTAAATCTTTCCTTTACTTCTGTTCTGCTGCATCCTCCGCGGAATAGAACTCTCCATCCACGCGTACGCCGCTGATTTCATCTATATCAACGTAATTAAAACGATACAACCTGCTCTTCTCACTATCGAAGAAATATTTCGATGTTCTCTCCTCGGCGCCGTGATGCCAGTCTTCAAAATCTTTAATCTCCGTTCCATCCTTGCGCACGATTTCAAATTTGGGGTTTTTTGCGCCTGCAATCCGGGCCGCAATGGAGGAAACCTTAACTTCCACCTTGGCATTTATGTTCCAAGTGAGCGATGGCATTTGAAGTACATTTTTAATTTCGATGGTTTTATCCCCATCCCCATCTGCTTTTGCCATCGACATCGCTTTCGTGCCTTCTTTCGGATTCTCTGATTTCTTACCTACTTTTGAAAAATTAATGTCAATTTTGCCCAGTTCCCCCGAATTTGCATCCGCTGACATATTTGATTCCAAATAATAATAAGCTTTCTGTTTCGTGGAATTTTCTTTGTCATACACAATAGTCGAACATTCCATATCGCGTACTTGGAATTCATAAGTAAGATCCCCGACATTCAAATCGAAATTTCCGGGTTCATAATCATGTGGATCCCGGTTTTTCCCCGATATGTCTGTCACCGATACATAGTAATAGGCGACCTTCAAGCTCTCATCACAAAATGCCTGCTCAACACAGAAACGATATCCATTTGCTTCGGCGCTTCCATGTTCCTCCTTAAATTGCGTATTCAGCTGCTGGTTTTTCTGCCCGAAGTTGCCCCACGCCCACTTAAACCCGGACGACGCGTATACGCCAGTCGGTACCGCCAGCAGTATGAATACTGCCACTGCCGCTGCCACCCTCTTTCTCACATGTTTCCTGTGGTCAGCCTTTTTTGTCATTTCTGCCCAAAGTTCGCTTCTTTTTTCTTCCTGCATACGGACATCTTCCATTACATCCCTCATCCAATCTTTATTCATAGCAAGTCCCCCTTTAATGATTTTTTTAATAGCTCTCTTGCCTTTTGAAGACGGGAACGAACTGTCGATGGGTTCCGGCGCATCAACCGGGCGATTTCCTCCGCCTTATATCCCTCATAGTAAAACAAATAAATGACTTCCTTATAAATGTCCGGCAAATTTTGGACCGCAGACATTACCATCTGTCTTTCATCGGAGAAATCATCCGAATAGCCTATGCCTTCCCCCCCGTTTGCGGAACCATTCTGATATTCCTGCCACGATATGCGCTTCTTACGCCAGAAACTTTTTAACTGGTCTTTGCACCGGTTAATCGCCACCCGCAAAATCCAGGCCTTTTCCTGCTCTTCATCCTCAAATTGCTTCGGATGGCACAATAGTTTCAAAAACACATCCTGCACGATATCATAGGACTCCTGTTCATTCCTCATGTACAATACACCAACCCGGAAAACCATATCACTATATTTCTGATACAACTTCTCCACCATATCCCTGGAACTACTTTCGATTGCAATCACCCCCTTATTTGGTGTCTACATATACAAAACGATTGCCGTTTCAAAATCGTCCAAGCAAAATTAAATTTTTTAAAAAAAATATCCGCCATAACCGTTGGATCCAGCTTCCGGCCACAGCGAATACGTATTTACTAAAACAATTTATACTCTGTATCTATTCTTCTCTTTTATCTTATCAATCAATTCTATCCAATCTATGATTTCCTCATAGGGGACATTCGTCTGCACGCAGTAATCCTTATCCATACAAACCGGATACCAGAACGGACGCATGCCCATATCATAACCCCCTTGTATATCGCACCATAGGTTATCTCCACAGAACCAGACCAGACCCGCTCCGCTTCCAATCCCGTTTTATGTAATGCCATCTTAAAAATCTGGGGGTGCGGCTTACCAAATATATAATCGCCTGACGTAAGGATGAACTCAAAAGAAAACTCCGGCAGCAGCATTGTCCCAAAATATTTCCTCACAAATAAGTGTCTGCCCATAATCAAAAAGTATCATATCCGGTTTCATAATCGTCTCTCCTTCTGTTTTGCAAACATAAGCATCCGCTCTAAAAACTGTCCATATGCTACATCCGTTCCCTTCATCACTTCTCTGATGCGATGTCCCATTTTTTCTATAAACTATACTACCACAAATATGAACAAATGACCACACGCTGATCCTGCGAAATCTACTTTATTTTCCGATTCTTCCTATAAAGTAGTAGAATTTCAAATATTTTTGTGATAAAATAAGTTCGAAGGTTCGACAACACAGAAAAAGGAGTGTGAGAATATGAGTGATATATCTTTACAGCAAATCAATGACATGTATGTGGATGTGTTACGCGAATTAGGAAATATCGGAGCCGGCAATGCCACAACTGCCATTGCCTCAATGTTATCCATTCGAATTAATATGAACGTGCCAAAGGTAGCCTTAATGGAGGCCTCAAAAATGGGGTCCTCGATTTGCCCGGAGGACGAAATTATTGTAGGCGTTTTTTTGGAGGTTCAGGGGAACATCGAAGGAAGTATGATGTTTTTACTCAAAATGGACTCCGCCTATTATCTTGTCAACCGTCTTATGGGGCGGGACGTGAATTATCAGGGGGACTTTGATGAGATGGATTTGTCTGCCTTAAAAGAAATCGGCAATATTATCGCCGGTTCTTATTTGTCAGCCCTATCTGCAATGACAAACCTTGTTATTACTCCTTCTATTCCTTATATAGCAGTAGATATGGCAGCATCCATTCTAAGTGTGCCGGCAATCGAATTTGGCCGTTATGGCGAGCACGCGCTATTGATCGAGACAGAATTTGGAAATGAAGTTATGATTAATGGCTATTTTATTCTGATGCCGGAGCGAAGTTCCTATGAAAAAATATTGCAGGCACTTGGAGTTACGATGTAGGAGGCAGAACAATGAATAACATGATACGAGTTGGAATGGCAGACTTAAATATTTGTAAAACACCAAATGTTATAACAACACTTGGGTTAGGTTCCTGTATTGGACTTACCTTTTATGATCCGGTTCGGAAGATGGGTGGCATGGTTCACTATATGCTCCCGGACAGCACCTTAATACGAAACAACACGAACATAGCAAAATTCGCGGACACAGGCATCCAGGAGCTACTGAAACGGGTACTGGAAGCCGGCGCATCAAGAACCCGCCTAGTTGCCAAAATTGCCGGAGGCGCTAAAATGTTTGGCCTGTCAGGCGGATCCTCCATCAGCAATGTCGGAGAGAAAAATGCCATCGCCGCAAGGAAGATTTTAAAACAATTAAACATACCTCTTGTAGCAGAGGACACGGGGCTTGACTATGGCCGGACGATAGAACTGCACTGCGAAACAGGCGAATTATACATAAAAGCAATTAAAAAACCGGTCAAAATCATTTGACATGCCAGATGCACATTCCCTACTTCTTAAGCTCCGCCGCCACATCGGACAAAAAACGGTGCCACGCGTCCTCATGCTCCACAAAATACTTCGGGCAATTTTTTTCCGTGACATCATAATGGCGAATGACATTTTTCTCTGACAGCCGGTATCTTTTACACAAATAAGTGGTGAGTTCCAAAAGAGAGGAATATGTACGTTTCGTAAACTTCCCGTTTTTCTTTTTGTGACAGCACTCGATCGACACCGTGTCCGCGTTTCTGTCGTTGGATGCGTAAGCGATCTCGTTTAGCGGAATGCACTGCACAATCTCTCCCTCAATACCAATGACAAAATGACTGCTGGCATACGTCTTATTTTTCTGTTTCCGGTTGGTGACAGACAGATTATCAAAATAGTTTCGGTTTGCCATCGCATCCGTCCCCGGATTTGCCGTGTAATGTATGACTATGCCGTGCACTTCCGAAAGCGCTGTCCCCGGCCGGGAGTACTCATTTGGTGTGAGAAACCGCTCCTGAATGTCTGGCGGCGTCACGTTCTCATCGAACGGCGCCTCCTCCCCGCCATGCATCCACTCTGTTATGGCACAGACCAATATGGCAATTACAAAGATAAAAAGGACTGCGATACCAGCAATCACAGCATACAGCCCTTTTCCTCTTTTACATCGAATTCGATTCCGTCTATTCCACACTGTAGTTCGGAGCCTCTTTTGTTATATGAATGTCATGCGGATGGCTTTCCTTGAGCGCCGCCGCAGAAATCTTGACAAACCTGCCGTTTTCTTTCAGCGATTCGATATCCTTGGCGCCGCAGTAACCCATACCGGAACGTATTCCGCCGATCAGCTGGAATACGGTATCCTCTACCGTTCCCTTGTACGCCACACGGCCCTCGACGCCCTCTGGCACAAGCTTCTTGGCATCCTGCTGGAAATAGCGGTCCTTGCTTCCATTTTCCATCGCTGAAATGGATCCCATACCGCGGTAAACTTTATATTTTCTACCCTGGAACAATTCGAATGTTCCGGGACTTTCGTCACATCCCGCAAAAATACTTCCCATCATACACACATTGGCGCCAGCGGCAATCGCCTTCGTCATATCGCCGGAATATTTAATCCCTCCGTCCGCGATAATAGGGATGCCGTATTCCTTTGCCACCGCGTAGCAATCCATAATCGCCGTCACCTGCGGAACCCCGATGCCTGCTACTACACGCGTCGTACATATGGACCCCGGGCCAATGCCTACCTTAACTGCATTTACGCCGGCCTCGATCAACGCCTTTGTCGCCTCTCCCGTCGCCACATTTCCCGCGATAATATCGAGCTCCGGATATGCCTCCCGGACCATCTGCACGACCTTGAGCACATTAGAAGAATGACCGTGCGCCGTATCTATGACAATCACGTCTACCCTTGCCTTTACAAGCGCATCCACGCGCTCAAGTATGTTTGCCGTCACACCGACGCCGGCGCCGCAGAGAAGGCGTCCCTGGGAATCCTTTGCAGAATTTGGATACTTAATCTGTTTTTCAATATCCTTGATCGTAATAAGTCCGCTCAGATTTCCATCCTGGTCTACGATCGGAAGCTTCTCTTTCCTGGCATCGGCAAGGATTTTCTTTGCCTCATCCAGCGTAATTCCCTCCCTGGCCGTCACAAGACCTTCTGAAGTCATGCTTTCCTTAATTTTTTTAGAAAAATCCGTCTCAAACTTCAGGTCCCGGTTTGTAATGATGCCAACAAGCTTTTTCCCCTCTGTAATCGGCACGCCTGATATGCGGAACTTCGCCATCAATTCATTGGCATCCGCCAGAGAATGCTCCGGAGAAAGGTAAAATGGATCTGTGATAACTCCGTTTTCCGACCGTTTTACCTTGTCCACTTCCTCCGCCTGCTGCTCGATCGTCATATTCTTATGTATAATGCCGATTCCACCCTGCCTTGCCATCGCAATTGCCATGCGGTTTTCCGTAACCGTGTCCATACCTGCGCTCATCATCGGAATATTTAATTCAATCTTTTCCGTGAGATGCGTTTTCAGGCACACCTGGTTCGGTATGACTTCTGAGTATCCAGGTATCAATAAAACGTCGTCAAATGTAATGCCTTCACCTATAATCTTTCCCATTTTCGTCGTCCTTTCTATAAAAGTATATTTATAAGATTCTATCCAAAATACTTATAAATGTCAAGCTTATTTTTTAGATTCGAATGTGAAAAGGGCTTGTTTCAAAAAAATTATTTTTTTTTCAAAAAACACTTGCATTTTTGAAATAATTCATGTATAATAGCGTTTGTGGTTGAGATTGGGCTATCGCCAAATGGTAAGGCACTGGACTCTGACTCCAGCATTTCAAGGTTCGAATCCTTGTAGCCCAGCTAAAAAGCTTGGAAGACGTTTTGTTTTTCAAGCTTTTCTTTTACTTAAAACAATACAAGTACCGATCCGTTAATATCCGTATATTCCGTACGGGGTTTTCATAAATATATGTAACCGTGCGCAAGCACAAGAAAGAAAGAGGAATAAAATGAGTGAAACTGCACGAAAAAATGAAATTGAAAAAAGACGTACCTTTGCCATTATCTCGCATCCGGACGCCGGCAAGACGACACTGACGGAAAAGTTCTTATTATATGGAGGAGCTATTAACCTGGCCGGCTCCGTCAAGGGAAGAAAAGCTGCGAAGCACGCTGTCTCGGACTGGATGGAGATTGAGAAGGAACGTGGAATCTCCGTCACGTCTTCGGTTCTGCAATTTAACTACGACGGCTTCTGCATTAATATTCTGGATACGCCGGGACACCAGGACTTTTCCGAGGATACGTACCGGACTCTGATGGCCGCCGATTCCGCCGTCATGGTTATAGACGGCTCCAAAGGTGTCGAGGCGCAGACCATCAAACTGTTCAAAGTTTGCGTGATGCGCGGCATTCCTATTTTTACCTTTGTAAACAAAATG
The DNA here is from genome assembly GCA_910584245.1 of uncultured Eubacterium sp. Taxonomy (GTDB): domain Bacteria; phylum Bacillota; class Clostridia; order Lachnospirales; family Lachnospiraceae; genus Eubacterium_F. The sequence continues at coordinate 107,316 of CAJTZF010000004.1, read as the reverse complement.
GACCGCGAGGCGAGAGATCCTTTTGAACTCATTGATGAAATTGAGACTGTGCTCGGTATCCGCACCTGTCCCGTCAACTGGCCCATCGGCTCCGGAAAAAATTTTAAGGGCGTCTACGACCGGAACACACGGATCATTTCCCGCTTTCTTCCATCGGATAACGGCCACAAAGTCGAGTCTGTGGAAGCTGAATTGGGCGACGGCCGTTTAGATGACCTGATCACAAAAGAATATCACGATATCCTTAAAGAAGAGATTGAGCTTTTGGACGGTGCGAGTGACGAATTTGATTTAGAAAAAGTGCGGGAAGGGCGACTGTCCCCGGTCTTTTTCGGCTCCGCACTCACTAATTTTGGCGTGGAGACCTTCTTACAGCATTTCCTTGAGATGACGACGCCTCCTCTCCCCCGCAGCTCTGGAGATACGTTAATCAGCCCATTTTCGGATGATTTTTCTGCTTTCGTATTTAAAATACAGGCAAACATGAACAAAGCGCACCGCGACCGCATCGCTTTCCTTCGCATCTGCTCTGGAAAATTCACGGCCGGCATGGAGGTTATGCATGTGCAGGGCGGAAAGAAGATCCGCCTTTCCCAGCCGCAGCAAATGATGGCCCAGGAGCGCAAACATGTCGAGGAGGCTTTTGCCGGTGATATTATCGGTATCTTTGACCCTGGTATTTTCTCCATCGGCGATACGCTCTGTACGATGGGAAAAGATATTTGCTATGCCGGCATTCCGACGTTTGCACCGGAACATTTCGCCCGGGTCCGCCAGGTCGATACGATGAAACGGAAGCAGTTTATGAAAGGGATTACGCAGATTGCCCTCGAAGGTGCCATTCAGATTTTCCAGGAATTCAATACCGGCATGGAGGAAATTATCGTCGGTGTCGTGGGCGTTCTCCAGTTTGAGGTGCTGCAATACCGCCTGCAAAATGAATACAACGTGGAAATACGGATGGAGCAGCTTCCTTATGAGCATGTGCGCTGGATTTTGAATGAGGACATCGACGTCAACCGCCTATCTGTTACCTCAGATACAAAAAAAGTAAAAGATTTCAAGGGCAGCCCGCTGCTTTTGTTTACCCACCCGTGGAGTATCCAGACCGTCCTTGAAAGAAACGAAGGACTACAGCTCGGGGAAGTCGGGCAAACCGGGTGAGCCGGCACAGAAAAAATATGAAAAAGGTGATGACTATGAAAAAAACAATACAAACGCTGTTATTCCTATTGCTTGGTATGACACTTTGCTGCTCCATTCCGGGCCAGGCACACGCAAAAAAGAACTTTACGCTATCCACCAGCTCCAAGCCATATAAGAATAAGTATATGAAATCTGCGGCCTACAATAAATATACGAAACATTATTTGACGATCCGGTCCTACCTCGACTATATGTCGACAAAAGGCGGCGGCACGCTGACATTGAAAAAAGGTACATACAATCTCACAAATGCAATCGTGGTGCCATCCAACGTCACAATCCTGCTCAAAGACGGCGTTGTTATGAATAAGACGAATAATACCCACACAAAGGCGTTAAAAGCGGGACATGTCCTATTTGAGTGCGTCCGCGGCTCACGGATTAATAAAAAGGGCATCGTAGGCCGTTACAACGGAGAAAAAAACATCCGCATCGCAGGCGAGGGAACGGTGACAATCAATCTCGGAAAATGCAATAAAAGCGAGGCGATCCGCATTCCGCACTGCCAAAATGTAGCCGTCGAAAATATCTCCTTCACGAACTTGAGAGACGGACATTTTATCGAAATTAACGCTTCCAAAAATGTAACCGTGGCAAACTGTACCTTTTCCAATAACAAAAACGGAGAGCGGTGCGCCATCAATATTGACACGCCGGACAAACTGACTGATGGCTTCAACGGAAAATATTCCAAGTTCGATAAAACCCCGAATATCGACGTGACAATTAAAAACTGCGGATTTTATAACCTTCACCGCGGCATTGACACCCACCGCTATTCCCCGAATAAATACCACACAAACATCCAGGTTTTAGGATGCACCTTCCGGGGCTCCGCACAGAGTCCGGTCATGATGGAAAACTGGAAAAATGCCGTTATCAGCGGAAATACATTTGATGAAGTAAAGGGCTGGAATGACAGCGACATACAAAAAGAAAAATTCGGTATTTTTATGAAGGGCGGCGTCATTGACCCTATCATCCGCGACAATACATTTGACCACGTTTACCTTCCTATTTTTGCAAAGGGAAACCACAAGGACAGCGACTTAAATTATCCTGCCACCTACAGCAGCTTTTCCGCCGCGTCCATCGAGAGCATGAAACACAACACGCTTGGCCCAAATGCCGTCTTCCGGTATTTTGCAATTAGCGACCGTGAAATTCCATACATTGCAAAAAGTGATTACCATTACGCAAAGTATGAATTCCAGGCTTAAACCAAATAAAAGAACTTCCCAAAAAAGAAGAAGGGCGGAGAACGCTTAGTTTTTCTGCCCCTCTTCCTTATAATTTCCTATAAAGAAAGTTCTTCCTCACCCGCCCTTTCTGAACTGCTCCACTCAGCGTCAACCGGCGGAAGCTCCCCGCCTTTACTGAGATAAATCCTGTCTATCTGCATACGGGGATCACCTGCAAATATGGAGAAAATATGCTCCCCCCTCTCAAGCATGACATCCCCTGTCAGACACCAGAAATATATATGTGCCGTAGCATAATTGAACAGCTGTCCTTGCTGGAACTGGCTGCTTAGCGGCTGCACCTTTCCATCGACTGCAAAATAACACGTATCCGACATATGATCCTCATATAGCATAAGCAGCCAGATATGATATTGCCCTTTATTGGATATATGGATGCGATAATGCATTCCCGGCGCCTCCGCCGCATGATCCCAAGCCGTGCCCGTTTCAAACACCTGCATTGCCAGTCCCGTTCCTCCGCCGGTTTCCGCCCGCACATGCGTCCAGTATACCGTACCTGTCTTGTACGGCGTAAGATACGCGTCCCTTGAATTTTCGAGGGCGTATTCCGCCTCCAGGGCAAGCCGCCCATCTTTCTCGTGGAACACTCCCGTTCCAAACAGCCGGGTAAGATCGGTCACACTGTGATCCGAATAATATGCCCCGTATAGCTGGCCGCCAAGAGCATTGCGCCGGACCGTATCATTTTTCATATAGATCCGGTTGTATTTCCAAAAATCCCGGTCGGCATATACGACACCGGGCAAAATATTATTATCCTCCGCCATATACATCCCGTGTTGAAGCGCATTCAACTCCTCCCAGGAAACATTAGGCTCGTCAGATGGATTATGAACGGAGGAAAATCCAAAGTAGGTATGTCTCTTCTCCTCGGTGTAGATCACGAGCTTGTGTATAGAAACATAATTGTCAATCATATATAACTGGAGCGTATGCTCTCCCTGGCCCAGCCACGGCAGTAATATGCTGATCTCTTCGCCATTATTGAACACGCTCTCCTTCCAGCTTCCCCTCCATTCATCCGTTACATGCGATTCCACGACAATAGTCTCTTTTTGGTCGACGCCTATCGCAAACCGTATTTTGCCTCGCGAGTTAAGCGTCAGAAACCTCGTTATGACAAGTTCAAATTCGCCCTGGCTTTTTAATGTAAATAAATACTCAAGATGCGGATAACTCATAATCCCATCTGTATGACCAAAACCGCACGAAGGATCATCCACATAGCAGGCCATCATAGCATTGCCATACCCTCTTCCGATTCCCTTCACCGTGCGCCATCCTGCACTTTCCGACGCATGGATAACCGTATTATATTGGTCCGCATATAGGCACACCGCACCATCCGCTTCCAATACACTCCCATTCCCTTTACGAACCTCCGTCCGCTCTTCCACCTTCACATCAATTGCCATGCTCCGGCTATTGTAACGGTCCGTTATATATATAACAGACAGACGCCCGGCCGCCATTTCCAGATCCGGCACCGTCACATATATTCTCTTTTCCGTACCTATAACGCCGGATGTCTCCGATATGGTGAGCCAGTCCGGTATTCCGCTTATCTCATAACATATATCTTCACACCCCTGGTTTCCGAGCTCAATCCATTTTTTATTAAAACCGCCCTGGGAAAACGTTATGACGCCGCCATCCGATGACTCGCTTCCGTCCCAGAGGGTGATCTTCAAACCGCCCTTTTTCCTTTTTACTGAGGGCTTGCATATCGGATAAAAGCATATGCCCGGAGGAGGAAAGGAGTCCGGTGTAAGTATTCTGTCCCATTTCCCGCCGCACATATAGCTGTTATAATACCTGAGCATATTGCGGAGATACTGCATCATCGTATGGGAGTACTCCGTATAACGGTCTGCTGCCCGGTCATTTCCCCGTTCATACGAGAGAATGCTTCTGTCCGCATAATAAAACGCGTGATTCACATAATAAGACGCGTGTACCTTGAATAAAAACAGCTGGAAAAACGCCTCCTTTTCACAGTCCGGCAGCTGGTCATATATGGTGTTTGCGCGCCCAAATATGTATTCCAGCCTGCAGACCCTCTCCCCCGCCTCATCCCCATAACCGGACTGCGCAAATAAAAGGGAGGACATGTGCTCAATTTTCCTCGCATTTGTAAGCTGTGCAAACTCTTCATACAGCGCGGCAAGCTCTTCTCCATATCCGCCGGAAAAATAACGGTCAAACCATGCCGCTGTATACGCGTGAATATTGTTTGTTACCAGCGCATCCCTCCCCGCATCCCAGGCGTATTGCAAAAACGTCTCCATTTCCATCTCAAGCGGCTTGAGCGCCCCTACGTTGAGAACCCACATCTTGCGAATTCCCTCCTTATATGCCTTGTACAGTTCATTCGTCATATGGGCCAGCGGAATCGAGTTAAAAAACAGATAACTCATATCGGGCGCCGCCCAGTATGACACATGGTAATATAAACCGTGTCCCCCGCTCCGCGCTTTCTCTTTTGCGTTCGGATACCGTCTCACATAGCCGAAATTATCATTTACCCATATCAGCGTCACGTCATACGGCACCTGGAGCCCTTTATCATACAAGTCCAGAACCTCTTTATACGGAATAAAGGACTGAAGCGCCTCGCCGGGTGAATGAAGTCCGAGCTCCTCCTCCAGCATATTCCTCTGGTCTTCCATAATCTTTTCAAGCAGCCGGACTCTGGCTTTTTCTTTTTGCTGATCGTCCGCTGCGCTATCATCAATGACTTTCGTAGAAAAACCGTAGTCATGGACGCCCCTCATACCGATCGTGTAGCACACCTCGTAATCCCGGTTCATATTTATGCTCTCGCGCCAGTATCGCTGTATCACCTCCCTATTCTTCCCGGGAATCGAATAATCGTAATAAATCACTTCCGTATTTTCATCCCCCGTGCCATCTGCCGTTCTTTTATTTGAATGAACGGCATTGTAATCACTGACATATCCATTCTCCCGTAACCACGGATTCCATTCATTCTGGTTGCTCCTCATCAGCATATCACAATGGGAGGTTCCCACGATAATACCCATTTCATGGGCCAGCTTCGCATTCTCCGGATTTTCCTGAAAATAATTTACATGCATTGCCGGCCATATATAATTCCCTTTTAACCTCAAGATCAGCTCGTAAATTTTTTTGTAAAGCTCCGGCCCTATCGTCCCATCTTCCGTATGCATGGCCGCCCACTCCTCCAGCTCCTCTTCGTCGTTCAGAAAAATCCCCCTGTACTGCACGGACGGATAATCCGACACATAAAAGTCATCCGGAATAAAAAATTCATTTTCCCTTACCGGCACATCTGCAAAATAGTACCACGGGGAAACACCGAGATACTGCGACAGCTCATAGATCCCGTAAATGGTCCCCCGCCGGTCCGCGCCGCATATATATACTGTGCCACCGCGCTTTTTTACAACATACCCCTCCCATTTTTCAAGCGCCTCTTCCCCGGGAAGCCATAAATATATATCTTTCGTTGCGATCAGTATATTGCAGTTTCGGGCATTGTCCTGTAATGCGTCATCGTCGCTAAGAGGGACCAGGTTCACCTGGCAGCCTGTTCCTTTGCAAATATCTTCCTTAAACGCCGTTACCGCATATATAACCGCGGTATTTTCTTCCTTAAAATAACCAATATTTATACTCTGTTTTTTGCACATAAAGCGTACCTCCAAATTGATCTTTGTTATGAAATATGATAAAATATCCCTTATATAATAAAGTGAAAAGGTGATATAATGGATACGTTTAACCAGCCTCATTATTATGACGAAATACAAGATGATATCCTTCTGGCTTTCCGCAGCGGCACACATTACCACAATACCTACCACAAGCATAACGGATATGAGATCTATGTTTTTTTATGTGGAAATGTAAACCTTCATATAGAGCATTCCAGCGTTCACCTGAAACGGGGGAATATTGCGATTATCAACCCGACGGAATATCATCTGGCCGTGAGCCTTGACGATTCCCTGTATGAACGGATCACCCTTAACATATCCCCTGCCATACTGCGCAGTCTGTCCACGCATGTAACGAATTTTAACCACTTTTTCGACACTAGGCAATGCGGCGTCAATAACGTTATTCTTCTGCCAGAGGATACGCTGAATGAACTGCTCTCCCTTCTCGAAAATCTAAACGGCACTATCCATTCCGATAAATTTGGAAGCGATGTTCTTCAAAGGGCGTATCTCGCACAGATTCTATATACCATATGTAATAATTACATCGTTTACAAGGATATTTCAGTCAATATAATGCCGCCGCTTGTTTCCAATACCATTCAATACGTGGAGCAGCATATCACGGAAAACATCTCTCTAAGTGATATTGGAAAGGCCCTTAATTTTAATCAAAACTACATAAGCCGCATATTCAAACAAAATACCGGTATTTCACTAAAACAATATATCCTTGAGAAAAAAACCACCTTTGCGCAGTCACTTTTATCACAGGGATATTCCGTTACGGATGCCTGCTACAAATCCGGCTTCGCAGATTACTCAAACTTTATCCGTACATTTAAACAGTACACGGGGGAGACACCGGGTTCATTTAAAAAGCAGAAATAGTGCTATTCACAGAGCTCTGAACAGCACTTTTTCCAATTTCTATCTACTCCCCGTCTCGCGGGCGCCGGAACTTCTAACACTCCATCTGTCAACACTTTACTCTTATCTGTTGTAAGGCACAGCCGGTTTATGACAAGTCCATCCTCGCGGGCGCCGGATTATAACTGCCGAGTTCAGACGGAAGCTCCCCGATTTTTACTGCGGATGCCTCTGCTATATTATTCGGGCTCTCGTCCGGCCCGAGCACAGACGGCGCCACCGCCCCTTTTACCGTCTCAATGACTATCTTATCAACTACAAAGGATGCGTCGCAACGGTACAGGATAATATCGTTCCAGCCTTCGTCCACTGTAATATTACATTTTAACGTTTCGCACATATTCAGTGTATTCGTCCAGCTTTCGGTACGGTTGCCCTTTAAGACGGCCGGCGTTCCTGTACCTACACCTACGGCAATATTCATGCTGCGTTCAGCGCCATGTTCGCTTCCTTCATTGAGAACAGGAAGACGCTTCAACGTAAGTGAATACGTACCTTGTTTGTTAAAATACACACGGTATTTTAATTTTGCTGTTTGATCCCAGTCCACCGTATTTTTTGCCATGTCAGGAAGCGCCTTCATTGTATCGCTCATCTGGCCGTTTGACTTAATAACACCCCAACTACTTCCATCGTTTCCTTTCACGCTCTCCGAATAATGCTCGGCTTCCATCGCAACATATCCATTTGCTTCGATATAACCTTTGTTATCTCCATACTCCACCGTGTTTTTATTCGCTTCGACTGTAAAAACAGCTATGGCGGAACCTATCTTTTCGCCGCCTGTCCCGGCATTGTATACCGATATCGTTCCCGTCTGTTTTCCCGTCACCTTTGTCCAGTCAACGGTGACGGTCACACGCTGTTCCGTTCTTGTCTCACCGCTTGTCACAGACAACACAGTCCAGTCATCGCTTGCCTCTGCCACCCATTTTTCAGCTACCTCATTTTTGTCAAACACATCAAAATAATGCGCTTCCTCTTTGATCCGGGAATCAAACCGAAGAGTCCCTTTCCCCGCTTCCGCCGAATTTTCACAAGACGCCCTTACGCCGGACGACGCCTCCAACACTTCGCCATATTTTTCCCCGCCGTCACCGACAAGCTGATATCCCCGTCCCGGGTGGTCATAATCCATAAAACCGGTCCATTTATCCTTATGCCGGCTATTAAAATCATTTTTCCTCTGTCTTACACGTTCCGCCGCATCCTTTGACAGCTGCGCATATACACCGGCGCTGCCCATGCGTCCCTGTGCCGCCGCTATAACGTTCTTTTCATAATATCCAAAGTTTTCAATGATGTCATTTACCGAAAGCACGTTATAATAGAACTGCTCGTAAAACGCATCCTTATACTCTTCCGACAAACCGTTGTAGAGCGCATCTAATGTCTCCACCACTTTTTTGCTGCGCCCGATCCACCGCATCGCCTCATCCCCGTTTGCGGTCGCGCTGAACGCCGCCGGCGCAGTGCCAAAGTCCGCTTTTGCATAAAATTCAGCTTTCCTCGTCCCATTGATTTCATAATATTCAGAAATAGCATCCGCCATCGTCCTGGCATCGGTCCCATTCATTCCATAATCCCTCATGGCCTGCCCCTGAAGATACTCTTTAACTGTCGTATCGTTCCAGTGTTCGATATCCCATGCCATCTTCAAAAAGAATTCCATACTTGGCTCGCTCGGCTTTATATCCCCCACATTGAGGATCCAGTAATCATCGGCGCCAATATAATATCCCCGGTGCATCTGTTCACTCATCACATAAAGCGATGTGGAATTCAGCCACAGGTAACTTGACGGAGGCCCCCAGTACGAAATGTGGTAATAAATGCCTGCCCCGCCTTTTCTCGCAGCTTCCTCGTCAGTCAAATCCTGCCTGAGATAATTTTCATTATCCTCGGCCCACATAAGCATAATATCGGTATTATCATCCTTCCAGTCAATGACGCCGTCGCCATTATAATCTTCTTTTCCGTCCCACAGCATAAATTCGTTTAGACCTGCATTATATACATCATTGATCTCCTTATAAGGAATGAGCGCCTGTGGAATTTCTTGTACCCTCTCTTCCCCATACACCTCGGCAATGAGCTCCCTCTGGCACGAGATAACATCCTTCATGAAGGAAACCTTTCTTTCTGAAACATTATTTCCTTCGTACATGCTGAAGTCTTCGCAGTGAAACGCTTCGTCATGGGGCCCCCGTATTCCCACGGTAAGTATGCTTTCAAAATCTTTATTTGCCGTGAGACGCTCCCTCCAGTATTCCAAAAGGAGTTCCCTGTTCAGCGTGAAATCATACGCCTTACCTGAGTTATTTGGGTACTTGACATCCGAAAACCTTCCTTTGTTTTTAGTAAACCAGTCCCCCCACTCCCCTACGTTGTTCCGCAACAGAATCTCACAGTGCGATGCACTCATAATAATGCCATATTCAGCCGCCTCTTTTGCATTAACCGGATTTCCGTCCTCATCGACGACTTTATTAAATGCAATCGAACAATTATGCATCGCCGGCCACAGGGTATTTGCCTTCATGCGGAGCATAAGCTCGAATACCCTTCTGTAGTAGTTCACCCCAGGACCATTTTTTCCATCGCCGGTGAATTTCTTCTCTGCCCAGTCATTTGACTTTTCCTCGTCATTAATAAAAATCCCCCGGTATTTAACATCCGGCCCATCATTCACAATAGGAACCGCCGCATCAAATTGTATTTCATCTTTTACTTCCACCGGTACATCGCTGTACCAGTAAAATGGCGATACCCCGATCGCCTCCGATACGGTATAAATGCCATATATTGTACCGTGCGCGTCACTTCCCGCGATAACAAGCGCATTTCCGACTCCATCTACCGGATTTTTAACCTGTTTAATTACATATCCTTCCCACACACCTTTTAAGCTCTTTGCTTCCTCCAGTTTCCCGGAATCCATAATCTTCTTAATCACTGCGCTGTCATCTACCGTTCCGGCTATAATCGCGCAGTCCGCATTAACCTTCTCCACATCCGTCACAAATGCGGGAACCTTGGACGCATCCGCTTCGTCAAGACGTCTGTTTTCCTCCTCCATGTTATCCTCAAACATTGCCTGGATTTCTTCATCATCCACCGCCCCTGTCACCATTGCAATGTCCTGTCTCAAATCTGTTACCGCACGCTTAATCTGGCGGTAGCTTCTCTCTGCATACGGGTTTTGGTCCGATACCTCATAACTGGAATCCATTATGACAGGCGCCACCATTTCCCGGTTAAACAGTGTGATCGGTCCCGTCTGCGGATTACTTGGCACCTCACCCGGGGTATGGCTGTCCGGCGAAGCAGCTGGAGTCATGTTATTCGACGGTATAACCGGCTCTGGTTCCTTTTTCACATTGGACGCACCGGTCTTCTTTTTCACCGTCACAATACAACTCAGTTTTTTTACCTTCCTGCCCTCTCTGTATACTGCCCTTACTTTCGCCTTGCCGGTTCTCAATGCCTTAACCTTTGCATAGGCTGTTTTTCCCTTTGCAGACTTTTTTGTTATTTTTACAACCTTCTTCTTGTCTGATTCCCACGTTACTTTGGCTCTTTTATTGCCATTCTTAAGCTTAATTTTATACGAAGCCCCCTCCTTCAGGGAGATCTTTGCCTTATTAAGCTTAACCTTTTTCGCAGCCGCCATGCCAACCGCACTCTGCATAAAAAAGCCATCGCCACAACACATAAGATGGATATTCCCCTTTTCAACACTTTCATATCACCGCACCTCACATAAATTATTATTGCTATTATTCTAACATCTTTTTTCGCATATAACTTTGCAGTTATCGACAAAAATATTGCGTTTTTATACCTTCGCAAACAAAAAAGACTATTTGCACCAACGATTTACAATTGCCAGCACAACGTCCTTTTGGAAATAACACGGGAAAGGTTCCCTGCATATTTGAGACAATATTGCATAAAATAAGAAATATTAACCGCATAGGAAGGATCGCTCATGAAATATTCACTGAAAAAAACTGAACTCATATGCTGCATCATTGCTGCCATACTTGGGACCATTTTTCATTTTGTCTACAAATGGAGCGGCGAAAATCCCGTGGCCGGACTATTTTTCCCGGTCAATGAATCAACCTGGGAACACCTAAAGCTGGTATTCTTTCCGATCTTACTCGTATCAATATGGGAATATTTTATGTTCCAGACCAAATATGACAATTTTATATGCGTTAAGCTCTTATCCGCCCTGACCGGCATGGCCTTCACCGTCGTTGCGTTTTACACATATACTGGCGTCTATGGCAAAAACAGCGACGTCATGAATATCTTAATCTATTTCGCTGCGATGGCAGCAGCATACCGGTTCAGCTATCAGATGCTTCGTAAACATAAATTATGTAGCATGCCCGCCCGCGGCTGCTATGTAGGATTTATGGTTCTTGTGCTGCTCTTTGTTGTATTCACCATCTTTCCGCCTCCGATCGGCCTGTTTGCACCGCCTTTATAAAAGACCCTCTACCCTTCATACAAACAGAACAAAATATGAATAACCGTTAATTTCTTTGAAAAATATTTAACAGCCATTCAGTTGTCAGTTTTATGTTTCTCTGATATGATTGTATCAGAAAAGGACAATGCAATAACAGCACAAGGAGATGTTTGTATGTCATTAGGGAAAGTGATCCGAAAATACAGAAAGCTCAAAAATCTGACACAGGAAGAAATGGCAGGGAAGCTTGGTGTAACGGCTCCAGCAGTGAATAAGTGGGAAAATGAAAATTCCTTTCCAGATATTACTCTCTTAGCACCGATTGCGAGATTGTTAGACATTTCATTGGACACGTTACTTTCATTTCGTAAGGATCTGACGATGGTAGAAATAAACGACATTACTCATGAAGCCGACTTGAAATTAAAAGAAAAAACATATGACGAAGCTCTGAAGTGGGCGAAGAAAAAACTAGAACAATATCCAAACTGCGAACAATTGATTTTAAACATCGCAGTTATTTTTGATGCACAGCGCATCGTACAGAAGGTCCCAAACGAGTCGGATTATGATGAGTATTTATGTTCCCTGTATGCGCAGGTACTAAATAGCAGCGACGAATCAATGCGTATCCGTGCGGCCGATTCCCTGGTCGGATTTTACATAAGAAAAAAGCAATATGATAAAGCAGAAAAATATTTAGAATATTTTTCTGTGCAAAATCCGGAGAGAAAAAGAAAACAGGCTCAAATTTATGCAGAAACAGAACGCATACCGGAAGCATATAAAGCATATGAGGAACTTTTATTTTCAGATTATCAAAGGGTGAGTATGGCGCTTCATGGAATATATATGCTCGCATTGCAAAGTAATGATATGAAGAAGGTACATCAGATCGTTGCCAAACAAGAGGAAATGGCAAGATGTTTTGAAATGGGAAAATATTATGAAGTTTCCTGCAGACTTGAAATGGCAACTCTGGAAAAAGATACAACTACCGTTCTTGCGGTAATGGAAGACATGCTCTCCTCCGTAGAACAAATTGGAGATTTCAAAAAGTCATCGCTTTATGAGCATATGGAATTTAGGGAAATCCAAAAAGAATTTTTAGCCGAACTGAAAGAAAATTTAAAGAACGGTTTTCGCGACGAAGAAACCTATGGATTTTTATTAAAACCTCCAAACTGAGTAATATATGTTCCATCCGTTTGGAGGTTTATATAAATCCTGGGATGACCGTTACTCATCATCCTGCAATGCATCAAATCCACTCTCTCCAGTCCGCACCTTAATGACGTCTTCCACATCGTATACAAAGATCTTGCCATCTCCGATATGTCCTGTATACAGAGCCTGTTTTGCCGCTTCCACGACCCGGCTGACCGGTACTGCGCTCACGATAACCTCTACTTTAATTTTGGGCAAGAGCGTGAAATCTACTGGCACACCGCGGTAATACTCCGAACTTCCCTTCTGTGCACCACATCCGAGCACTTGCGTGACCGTAATGCCCATAACGCCGATTTCATTCAACGCTGCCTGCAGCTCTTCAAACTTATTCTGTTTACATATAATTGAGATCCTGCTAATCTTAGCGCCATCCGCACCATTCGACACAGAAACCGGTACTTTTGCCCCTGGCGCTTTCGCCGCCGGCGTCACCTCGGTAACCGGCACTGCCTGTTCCGCAGGCACACCTCCCGGCGCCGCTACTCCTTTACCGATACCCGAGGACGCCGTATAGAACCGGTCCCCCGCTGGCATAAAGTCCGCATATGCCGATGGAAGCCCGTGCTCGGTGGCGTCAAGGCCAAGTATTTCCTCCTCTGCCGTGACACGAAGTCCAAATAATTTATTCAGCACAGTGAAAACAATTGCCATTATCACCGCCGCATATATACCGATCGTTACAACGCCGAGGAGCTGTACGCCGAGCTGGTGGGCACCGCCGCCATATAAAAGTCCGTTCTGGTAATCAAATAACCCAACTGCGACCGCACCCCAGGCGCCGTTGAAGCCGTGTACTGCCACCGCCCCGACCGGATCATCAATCTTCAATACATTGTCTACAAACCAAACACCGAAAACTACGAGCAATCCGTCAACAACACCGATCGCCGCCGCGCCAACCGCATCGACATTTGCGCACCCCGCCGTAATACCGACCAGACCGGCCAGCGACGCGTTCAGGCACATGGAAACATCCGGCTTCCCGTATTTCACCCATGTAAATATCATACACGCCGTAGTTGCAATTGCCGGTGCGATCGTCGTTGTCGCCATGATCTTTGCCATTTCGTCCACACTCGTGGCCGCCGCGCCGTTGAAACCATACCAGGCGAACCACAAAATAAAGCATCCAAGTGCACCGATCGTGATATTGTGACCGGGTATCGCTTTCGGCTTTCCATTCCGGTCAAATTTTCCGATACGGGCGCCGAGAATACTGGCGCCGACAAGAGCGGTAATGCCCCCGACCATATGTATCACAGCGGAGCCCGCAAAATCAATAAATCCGAGCTGGGCCAGCCATCCCTGGGAATTCCACGTCCACCCCGCTTCAATCGGGTATACGACGGCGCTTATAATCAGAGAATACACACAGTACATACTAAATTTCGTACGCTCTGCCATCGCGCCGGACACAATCGTTGCACACGTCGCACAAAATACGAGCTGAAAGAAAAACATTTTCCAGTCAAAACCCGAAAAATCCGTATACATTTGATAATCCGGCATACCAATTATTCCAAAGAAATAGTTTTCAGAATTCATAATACCATAGCCGATCAGCATAAATACAATCGTACCGAGGCAAAAATCCATCAGGTTTTTCATAATGATGTTTCCCGCATTTTTAGCCCTAGTAAATCCGGTCTCGACCATCGCAAACCCCGCCTGCATAAAAAACACAAGTGCGGCCCCAATTAAATACCAAATCCCAAAACTTACTTCTGAACTTGCCTTTTGAAACATTTCCACTAATTCTTCTGCCATATTCATAAAAGACACCTCCTAAAATTGATGGTTTCCAATTAAACTATGTACGAATTCGTATCGGCCGTATAAACAAAAAAACGCCAAGTGATTTACTCACCTGACGTCTTTGTCGTTTACATGTGGTATTATACGCCCACCTTTCCTAAATGTCAACCCTTAATTTCTAATAATTTTTATATGCGCCCCCAAAACCGTCAATGACATTTGCCGCCATGCCCGTTTCCGTAACCGTGGTGTTCACCATGTAGAAAGCCGTCTTCCGGCTGCTTATCCGGGTTTTGCGCATAGAGGGCGCGCAGCAGGTCACGGATTTCCCGCATCGTCATTCCCTGGATTTTTTCGGGTGTGATACTTGGGTCAAGCGCATTCAGTTCCAGGTATGCCTGATATTTCCCATAGGAAAGCTGCGCCGTATGCGCTTCCTCCACATCTTCCATATTGGCAGAACAACAATGCGTGTTCTTGGTCTTAGCGGTAAATGACTCAATTTCCGTAAGCATCTTGCCACATCTTTCTTCATCCGAGCCGACAACAGCGATCGAAACAATTTCATCCTGGGATAAATAACTGGCAATGCTCTCATCTTTCAAAATCCGGTCCAAGGCATCTGTATAATTCATATATTTTACATTTAGTAAGGCGGCGATCTGGTCGCCTTCACGATTATAGCCCTCGACAGAAATAACCTTGTCAAACCGGTTGATCCCCAATTCAACCGATGGATTCACATCCACGCTAATGACAGACGTCGGGGTAAAATAAATATAATAGCCGCCCCAGCCGGCCAGCAGAAAAAGCAGGCACGCCACTGCCGGAACAAACCGCCTGTAATTAACTGGTTTAAGTCTCTTATAACCATGCGTCGTTGTGTAGAGAAATTCCCTCGTTTTGTCTTTTAATTCTTCTTCCGCATGGATTGTATCGAAAATATCCTTCATCTTACCATTCATATTCATCACCTTCCAGTTTCTCCTTGAGTAATTGTCTGGAACGAGTTAAGAGAGTATAAACCGTATTTACATTTTTATGTAATATTTGGCTGATCTGGGGGGCGGTATACTCCTCATAATAATAAAGATAGACCACATTTCTGTACTTAGGCGGCAGGGAAAGAACGGCCTCTAAAATTTCCCGGTGTTCCGGCGGCTGGCCGGCGGGCAGTTCCGTAACCGCCTCAAGACAAACCGTCCTGCTTCGGAAAAAACTTTTGAGCAAGTCCTTGCAGGCATTTATTGTAACCCGGATAAACCAGGCCCGCTCATGCTCCTCATTTTCAAAAGAAACGGAGCTAAGGACATATTTCAAAAACACATTTTGGAATATGTCCTCGGTATCCGCATAATTTTTCAGGTGTATCATACAGAGCCGCCGAACCGTATCTGAATGACGTTCGATGGCCCTGTTGACCTCTTGTTCGCTCCGCATAGTAAAACCTCGCCTAAATTATCTCCAACACGTTCCCCCGCAGCTATTTCCACTGCCCATACGATTACATCCATGCCCTTGTCCCGCATGGTGCCCGCTATAATTTGTGTAACCATCCTGGCTCTGCACCGCTTTGTCCACGTTTGCGTACTGGCAAAGAGCTCCTCCCCTGCCGCAGCCAACGTCATGTGCAAAGTTCCTCCCCTGAACAGAACCCGCCGCATGTACGCCTGTTGTTCCAACAAAAAGCACCAACACCAATACTGCAGCACCTGCCATAATCTTCTTCATATCTTTTCCCTCCATTTTACTTTATAGTTTTTTGACTTCACTTATAAAACGATTGGCAATGGAAAATCCATTCAAAAAAAACAAAAAAATTTAGGAAAAATGGAATTTTTTTAAAATGGCCTCCACTTCTTCTCCCGTTGCCAGCTGTTCGGAAAATGCGCTGGCGCTTCCCGTGCAGACTGCCATTTTAAATGCCTCCCCATAGCTGCCGGAAGCCATATAGCCTGCCAAAAAGCCTGCCACCATTGAGTCCCCGGCTCCTACCGAGTTCACTGCGCGGCCCTCCGGGGCCCCAGTCTCATAAACATGGCCGTCTTCTGCGGCAAAAACCGCCCCGTCCCCCGCCATCGACACAATAACGTTAGCCGCCCCCTTTTGCTGCAGCTCTTTGGCATAATAAACCGCTTCCCGTTTACCCGGGACCGGAACTCCAAACATCTCTTCCAGCTCAGAACGGTTTGGCTTAATTATAAAAGGGTGGCAGGGCAGCGTCTGAAGAAGCAAGTCTTTCGTGGCATCCACTGCGATCCTCAAATTCCTGCCAGCCAGAAACATCATAATATCCTTATACATGGACTGCGGCACCGTGGGCGGTATACTTCCCGCCAGCACTAATGTGTCCCCGTCCCGCAGCCGGTCCAGTTTTTGGTAAAGCCGGTCAATATCTTCCCTGTCGACGGCCGGCCCCCGTCCGTTGATCTCACTTTCCTCCCCGGAACGCACCTTCACATTAATCCGCGAACTCCCGTGCGCCACTTGTATAAATTCAGAGCACACCCCCTGCGCCTCCAGCAACCGCTTTATTTCCTGCCCGGTAAAGCCGCCAATAAATCCAAGCGCAGTACTTTCAAACCCAAGGTTTTTGAGTACGACCGATACGTTGATTCCCTTTCCTCCGGCGCAGACCGCTTCCCTGGCTGTGCGGTTTGTCACACCTGGCTTAAAATCATCCACATCCACAATATAGTCCAGCGATGGATTTAATGTCACGGTATAGATCACCGTTCTTCCCCCTCTCCCAAAACCACTCCATATTTTTGCAGTGCGTACACAATTCCGTTTTCTGTATTCGGCAACGTCACAAAATCCGCCGCTTCTTTCACTTCTTCCTCTGCGTTTCCCATCGCCACGCCCACGCCCGCCGCCTTAATCATCTCCAAATCGTTTCCGCTGTCGCCAAAGGCAATCATCTCCTGCGGTGGAATGCCAAGAAATTCACCGAGCCAGAGTAACCCGCTCGCCTTCGATATTCCCTTTTTTGTGACCTCAATATTCCGCATACCGCCGGAAACGGCATTCAACTGCGGATAGCGGCTCAAAATATTCACCACCTCGTCATATCCCTGGCGCCTTCCCTCCTCATCTTCCACAAAATTTATCGTGAGTTTCTCCACCTCATCCCCGCGTTTCCGTAAATACTCCACCAAATTTGGAACAAGGGTACGCGAGCGCCGGATATACTCCTTCAATTCCTCCGGTGCGCGTATCCGCTCCACCAGCGGCCGGTTTTTTTTATTCATAAATGCCTCGCCTTTTACAAAGGGATCCGCCATAACTGGCAGCGGCTCTACCTCCGCCAGCAGCGGCAAAAAAGAGTCAAGACTCATACCACTCTCCATCCGGCATTTTCCCGTCTCTTTTTCGTACACCCCCGCGCCATTGCAAGTCAGTACATACCGCACTCCCTGTAAGCGGTCGATCTCCGAGGACAGGCCGCAATACGGCCGTCCTGTCGCCGGAACAATCTCGATGCCCCGCCCGGCCGCACTTTCCAAAGCCGCCTTTGTCTGCGGCAGTATTTTCTTGTGGTCATCCAAAACCGTCCCATCCAGATCGAACGCAATTAACCGTATGCTTCTCTTCCCCTGCATGTCACAGCTCCCCTTCTTACTTATAGAGCGCGTAATAATCGCTCTCCAAATTCTCAACGTTCCTCGTCAGCCACAGCTTCACATCGTCAAGCGCTTTATTGTAAATAGTGTCCCCTAAAATATCAAGAAAAAAGTCCAGGACCGTCTCAGAACCAATGATGCCGAGCTCCTCCCCTCTCTCCTCTTTAAAAAAATAAACGATTTCTTCCTGCATTTGCTTCTTCTGCTCCGGGGAAATACCAAATGTGTTCTTTGCCATATAATCTACTCCTTATATTGTTTTTATAGTTATGAATCCGCTCCGGAACCCAGCTCCGGAAACAAATAATCCAATAATGCCATCGACATTTCTTTTGTCTTTGAATTTACAATAAATCCCAATACTGGCTGTTCCACGATTCCCCCCCCGCCCTCGAAAATCTGTTGGTAAACAGCACTCTGGTCTAAGTAAATACCGTAGGGATGACGCTGTTCATTATCCTCCGTCTCCGGTATATACAGCTTGTCCGCAAGTTTCTCCCGCTGCTCTTCGCTTAACCACTCCGTCAAATCCCAAAACAGGCCTTTTTCCCGATAACCGTCGAAGTCTTCCTGACCCGCTATGACAGAATCCAGTGTACCCGCATAAATCATAGAGGAAACATTCGTTAAATCAGAGGACACCGTAGCCCCTACTCTGTTTGCCAGTTCCGTATTTGTATAATATAAGTGAAATGACGCCATATTTCGGTCCGGGTCTAAATCCAGCGATTGTGTAAAGCTGTCTGCGAAGGAAGTAATCGGTAAATCCGTCGCTATCTCATTCAAAATGGCGCACCGGTATATCACTTCCGTCCTCTTAATCACATCTTTATACACAAAAAAACCTGCCACCACCAGCACAAAACATCCGATTATAACAAGACGCAAATAATAGGTTTTGAAATGAACCCATCTCTGTTTCCGGTCCATTTTGCTCCACCTGCTTCTTTCCGTCTCACTCTCATCCCGTTTCGCGTAAATGGATGCGCTTTCATCTAACGCTGATTTTTCAAACTCTTTATTTAATGCCATCGGCCTTCTCCCCTCTCTTCTTTTGCGGCTGGAAAAAGTGATTGAGCGGGCCGTTCCCATGCCCCAGCCTCATTCCACTCTGAATCGCCCCTGTGATGTACTCCTTTGCCGCCCGGACACTCTCCTCCAGTGATAACCCCTGCGCCAGACCGCAGGCAGCCGCAGAAGATAATGTACAGCCCGTCCCATGTGTATTGCAATTCGAAATCTTCTCATTCCGAAACCAGCTCCAGACGCCAGACTTGCTATTATAAAGCAAATCATCCGCACTTCCAGCGCCATGTCCTCCCTTAATCAAAACCGAACAGCCATATTTTTTTGCCAGCTCCCGCGCCGCCAGCTCCCGCTCCCCGTCTGAACAAATACTTCTGCCCCACAATGCCTGTGCCTCCGGCAGATTCGGTGTAACCAGCTCCGCAAGGGGAAACAATTGTCCCGTGAGCGCCTCGGTTGCCCGCTCATCCAAAAGCGCCGTCCCGCTCGTAGAAATCATAACCGGGTCTAGTATGACCGCCGGCCTGTATTTCCGTAGTACCGCGGCAACTGCCTGTATATTCTCCCGGTTTACCACCATGCCGACCTTCACCGCATCCGGCGGGATATCCTCAAACACAGCGCGGAGCTGCTCCTCCACAACCGACGCCTTTACAGGCTCAACACGAAATACACCACAAGTATTCTGGACGGTAATAGCCGTCAGGGCGCTCATCCCATACAGGCCAAATGCGCCAATGGTCTTTAAATCCGCCTGGATTCCCGCGCCGCCGCTGCAATCCGACCCCGCAATTGTAAGAACCGTTTTCATCCGTCTACCGCCCTTCCAAATCAAGCCGCATCGGTGTAAACCGCATGCCATCCTTTTTCTGCTCCTCCGACATCGGGTAAAATCCCATCGCCAGGTAAGCCGGCACCCCGTTCGGGGATGCATTTACCGTAATATGCCGCAATTTAACATTCTGCTCCACACAATACGCGACCGCCCGGCGCAGAAGCCGCCACGCCACTCCCCGCCGCTGGTACGCTTTTTCCACAAACAGCAGGCTCACGTGAAATCCGCTTCGCATTGCCACGACGCCCACCAGCCGATTCGATTCATAGGCGCCGAAAAAAACCATTTCTCCGGAATCCATACTCTCCTCCATGCTCTCCCGGCGTATGAAGTGCTCAAACGTCCGCACTCCCATTTCCTCATAATCGGCCTTGCTGCACTGCTCAAACACGCGCCACACAAGTTCAAGTGCCTTCTCAAGATTGTTTTTGTATAATCTGCAAATCTGCATAATACCCTTCATTTCTGCAAAGTGAGCGCCGCTCACTTTTGCTTTATTTGCGCATAAGCAATTTATTTTTTACTCTTCCCTCTTTTTGCTTGAATACTAATTACTAGTATAATATAATACGAAGTAAAGTGCAAAACTTTTTACACGAAAGGCGGGAAAAAGTAAATGAAACATCTTTTCAATGACGCGTGGAGCTTTTGTAAATTCCCACTGGAGATTACGTTAGATGAAATTTTTTCTTCTGACAGCTGGGCGCCGGTGGACCTGCCCCACGACTGGATGATTTATAATACAGAAAATCTCTATGAGGAAGCGGTGAGCTGCTACAAAAAAATAATAGTAAAGGACAGGCTTCCATCGGGTCCGTCCGCCGGGAAGATATGGATTTTATTTGAGGGCGTTTACATGGACACTACCGTTTATCTGAACCGGGAGCATATTTTTACTTGGAAAAACGGGTATTCCGAATTTATCATTGATCTGACCCCTTTTTTAAGGGACGGCGAAAATGAGCTGATCGTCCGGAACGAATACCATCTTCCAAACAGCCGCTGGTATCCCGGATCCGGCATTTACCGGGACGTATGGCTCGTCACCTCGGAGGACGCCCACTTTGTACACAACGGTACATACCTTTCCACCAAACAGCTGGGAAAGACGTGGGAAGTCTTTATTGACGCCGAATACATTTGTGAAAATACACCAAAATCCAGCGAAGGAATAGTGCGCCACATCATAACAGCCGCGGATGGAAATGAGGTCACAACCCACAAAAATGCCGTCTCCATCTCCGGCACGGCGGCAACCGACAAACAGGTGATGACCGTCATTGACCCGGTACTTTGGGATACCGAAACGCCGTATTTGTATAAAATCACCTCCGAGCTTTATGTGGATGGAACGCTTATGGATACCTTAACTCAAAACTTAGGCTTCCGCACAGTCCGATTTGATCCCAACGAAGGATTTTTCCTAAATGGCCGCCATGTAAAAATTAACGGCTCCTGTGAACACCATGTACTTGGCTCACTAGGCGCCGCCATGAACAAAACAGCCCTCCGCCGCCAGCTTCTCACACTGAAGGAAATGGGGGTCAATTCCATCCGGAGCGCACACAATATGCCGGCCGCACACATGCTTGACCTGTGCGACGAGCTTGGACTTCTTCTCTATACAGAAAGTTTCGACATGTGGGAGAAGACAAAAACCGACTATGACTACGCAAATGATTTCAAAGACTGGTGGAAAAAAGATCTGGAAAGCTGGGTGCGCCAGGACAGAAACCACCCCTGTGTATTTATATGGGGAATCGGAAACGAAATTTATGATACTTACTTTGACCGCGGGCTGGAAGTGGCCAAAGAGCTGCATGAGGCGGTGCGCCAGCTGGATTACCGCAAAAATGCGTATACAACAATCGCTTCCAACTACATCGAGTGGGAAGCTGCCCAGCGGACCGGCGAGGTAACTGACCTGGTCGGATACAACTATTTGGATAAATGCTACGATGAGCACCATAAGAAATATCCGGACTGGATTCTTTTTGGAAGTGAGACGAGCGCAACCGTACAGAGCCGCGGCGTCTATCATTTTCCACTTACCAACCGGCTTCTTACCTTTGACGACCTGCAGTGCTCCTCGCTCGGAAACTGCACGACCAACTGGGGAGCCAGAAATTCCGAACATACTATTATCGCCCACCGCGACCGGGCCTTCTGTTTCGGACAGTATATTTGGAGCGGGTTCGACTATTTGGGCGAGCCGACGCCTTATTTTACAAAAAACTCTTATTTCGGCCAAATCGACACAGCCGGCTTTAAAAAGGATAGCTTTTATATGTACCAGTCCGCCTGGACGGATTACCACAAACAACCGATGGTTCACCTTTTGCCGTATTGGGATTTCAACGAGGGACAGCGGATTGACGTGCGCGTTTTCTCCAATGCCCCAAAGGTAGAGCTGTTCTTCCAGGGAGAGAGTCTCGGCACCGCACACATCGACCATCGGAACGGCACCGTTTTATCGGGCGACTGGCAGATTCCATATAAGGCGGGAACCCTTACTGCCCTCGCTTATGACGAATCGGGGACGGTTATTGCAAAGGATGAACAGCGTTCTTTCGGCGATCCTGTCTCCATCCAGCTCACCCCGGACAAAGACACTCTGACAGCCGATGGCGAAGATTTGATCTTTGTGACGATTGACACGCTGGATGAAAATCACGTCCTGGTTGCCAACGGGCGCAGCCGCATGCATGTTTCTGTGAGCGGAGCCGGACGCCTGGTCGGTCTTGACAACGGGGACAGCGCGGACCAAGACCAGTACAAGGGCACGAGCCGCAAACTGTTCAGCGGAAAATTGCTGGCAATTATCGCCGCCAGACTTGAGCCGGGAGAAATTTTTATGAAGGTTTCCTCCCCCTCCCTTCCCGACGCGTGCCTGACGCTAAATGCAGTTCCGGCAAGCCAGGACATGATAAGAAACGGTGTCTCATGCTTTATGGAAAACAAACCTTACCCTCTCGCGGAACGGACGGTGACAGACGATCACGGCCACACTTTTGTTATTCCCGACCGCACAAACGAAATACCAGTGAGAAAAATCGAACTGACGAACCACGGTGTCAGCCAATTCAATGAATCGGTGTTCTCTACTGCCGTATCGGCCAAAATATACCCGGAAAACGCTACCTACCGCGATATTCACTTCCAGGCAGTCAACCTAAATGGCGTGACAAGTAACGTCGCAGCCATCGACGTAGACAAAGAGACAAATACCGCCAAAATTACCGCTGTCGGCGACGGCCAGTTCCGTCTGTGCTGTACATGTAACAATGGGCTCGACCATGTAGAGGTCATTTCCGAGCTGGAATTTGAAGCATCCGGTCTCGGAGAGGCGGCACAGAACCCATACCAGCTCGTACCCGCCAGCAGCTACGCGGCCAGCTCCGATGATGGACTGAGCCTGAGCTTCCAGGGCGGCGTATATATCACGGGAAATGAGCGCACCACGATTACATTTCAACATGTGGATTTCGGAGATTACGGATCCGATGAAATTCATCTCCCGATTTTCTCTTTCAGCGACAGCCTGCCGATTGAGGTATGGCAAGGGATACCGAATCTCACGGACAAGCAGGAAAACACCCACATACCGGCCGTCCCCGGTACAAAATCAGATCAGGGCGAATGCCTGCTCTCGGATACCTACCGCGCAAAGAGCTGGTACAACCATTACCAGGAAAACACGTTCCGGCTCTCCAAACGTCTCAAGGGCACACAGGATATTACCATCGTCGTCTACCCGGAAATTAAAATGTCTCTGCAAGGTTTCTATTTTACGGAGATACAAAAAGCCTATGCCCGTTTACATGCCTCTGACAACACAAACGTCACAGGCGATACGTTTACGGTCGACGGGGACGCTATACGCGACATTGGAAATAACGTCACTATACAGTTTCAGAATATGCACTTTGACGACGGGGGATTCCGTGCCGTCACAATTTGCGGCAGATCCCACATAGCCATGAATACGATCCACGTCCGCTTTACCCCCGCAGACGGCTCAGGGGAAACTATAAACCAGGTAATTGATTTCCCATACAGCGATGATTCCCAAACACTTACGTTTGATCTGGACGCGGTATACGGCCATTACCACTTGAATCTGATCTTTCTTCCCGGATGTAAATTCGATCTCGAGTGGCTGCAATTTATAAAATGACCATTACATTTAAACTATTCATTGTCTGGTGTTTCTTCAATATATTCACATAAAAAATACGGTATAACCATACCGGCTATACCGTATATATCGTACTATATCGCTTCCTTTACTGCGCCTGTCCTACATCATCCAGCGCGGCAAACAGCTTAGTAACGTCAGCAGATGACATTTCATATTCGTTCGAACTGCTGTTGACGGAAAGGTTTACCTCGATCGTCTCTTCCTCGCCGTACTCAGGATTTTGCAGTTTTTCCGTAAGCACATTCGCAAGAGTCTCAAGATACAGCTGCATCGTCTCTTCTGTGCTCGCTGACTTGTTTTTCTTTACCTCTTCTTCCACTTTTGTCTGTGTCTCTTCCATCGTTTTTTCAAAGATTTTTAAACGATATGTCTTCACAGGAACAGTAAAAGAATCATTTTCGCCTTCTTTTGCCTCACCAACTTCATATTTATACTTACTATAAATATCCTTGTAGAGTGTCCGGTACTTCTCCTGCATTTCCTCACTCATGCTGATGGAACCAGTCATTGCTTCTACTTCCGAGTTCATTCTCTCTTCATACTCTTTCTTTGCCTGCTCCTCTGTCGTGTTTGTCATCGCAACGTAGTCCTCAAAAACACCTTTCGTGGATGCGTCCAGACATCCTTTGACATAGCGGCTGGCATCAAACTTCTCACCGCATCCGGTCACACTGACAACCATCGCAGCTACGAGCAATATTGGCACTAAAAAGTGTCTCATTTTGTTTCTTTTCATTTGAAAAATACCTTCTTTCTTTTTTAATCTACCAGCATTATACATGATTTTGCTAATGATGTAAAGAAAAAAATTATCCATTCTAATTACCTTCCACCAGGACAACGGAAGAGTCCCCTTTTATCGCCTGATTCACAACCGCCCGGGATAACTTTTCAAAATTTCCCCCGGAACTGGACGCCCCGGACAATGCTTCAATCTCCGGCGCTTCGGTCTGTCCCGTAAGCTGCGCTGCATAATAACGCGTATACTCATTTGGGTAAGTACCGGTAACCGGTTTCATATTGTTCATATATAAATTGTCCCAGCTTTTTATAAAGCCGCTTGCATTTTCCGCATTATATTCAGTTGAAACAATCTCCCCATTTTTTACAGAAATAGTCACATACTCCCTCCAGCCGTGAGAGTACTCTTTCATCTGTGCCGTATAGGAACCGTTCTGCATTTCGGTCTGCTCCGTCTTTGCCCCACATCCGGCAGTGAACATACATATGATACAAAAAATGACTGCGATTTTTCTTCGATTCATCCGTTTTCCTCCTATATATGATTAATCAAAATGAAAGTGATCTAACAATTGCTGCAACTGGCCCGACTCCATCTTTAACGCTGCGCTGGCAGCCCTGGTCCGCTCAGCACACTGTAAATTCCGTTCCGTAATGGCAGAAATCTCCTGAATACTGCCAGTAATCTCATTCAGTGATGTCTCCTGAACTTGTACCGCCTCTGACAGATGTCCGGCTATCTCGGTCACTTCGTCTGAGCTTCTACTAATCTCTTCCAGTGCGATTGCGGTCTCCTGCGTCAGTTCCACACCCTGGCGGATTAATTCTCCTGCCTGCTGTATCATTTCCATCGTACTCACCGCCGCCTGTTCGCTCTGCCCCGCCAGCGTCCGAACCTCCTCAGCTACTACTGCAAAACCTTTCCCGGCCGTTCCAGCCCTGGCCGCCTCCACCGAAGCATTCAGCGACAAAATCTTTGTCTGGTTTGAAATTTCTTCTATCAGCTTGCTAATTTTAGTGATATCTTGCGCATTTTTCTCAATCGCCTCCATCGCTATAGTAAGCTCTTTCATCTTCCGGCTCCCGTCCGATATGTGGCCGGCAATATCAGAAGCACGCAGTCTTGCCTGTTCTGTACTGCCCGTTACGTTGTCCAGATTCTTTTGAATAATAACCACTTCTGAATTTAGCCGTTCCATCGCATCTGTTTGGCTGGACGCCGCCTCATGCATCTCACCCGACTGGTTTCCCATGTTCTGGGCCGTATCCATAAGCTCATTTGCCGTACGCTTTATCCCTCTCATCATCTGAGTCATTGACCCGATAATCTGGGTCAGTGATTCCCTGACCACCACAAAGTCTCCCTGAAAATCCCCATCGGTCGAAACATTCAGGTTCCCATCAGAAATATGCTCCAAAACTCTCCGTATTTCTGTAATGTACCCATTCACATTTTCAATCGTCCGCTTTAATGACTCAGATAAAATCTGAACTTCGTCCCCAGAACCTGTAACGTCAACCTGTGTGCTTAGATCTCCTCTGGACAAACCGTTCATCCGCAAAATGGATTTTTTTAGCTGGTTTGATATAATGGTTGTCGCCAGCCAGATGATAGCCAGTGCCACAATGAGCGCCGCAAATGTACCAATAATCGTGTTATTTAACGCTATATTGGTCGACTGTTCATAATCCGCCTTTGGCACCTCCACTGCAAAAGACCAGTGCGTTCCCCTGACAGGACAATAAGCGACATAAGATTCCTGTCCATTAACCATCCCTTCTGCCACTCCTGTCTCCCTTGTCAGCATTGCATCAAAAATCGAGTGGGCCGATTTCTCCCGGTCCAGATCGTATATATTCAATCCCTTCTGAACCACTTCCATCTGTGGGTGCCCGACAATAACACCTTCCTTATTGAGTATCAATGCCATGCCGGTCTGACCGATATGAATCGCGCCGAGCACGTCACTCAGCATATCATATTTATACATTCCGACCAGGTATGCCGTAGTCTGGCCATCACTTTTTACCGGGATTCCAATTGGTATCGCCGTATGCTCAGATGTGATAACCGGATCGGCGATCGTAAGATTATCTGTCTCCTGCATCATACGGAACCAGTTGGCGTCTGACAAGCTATTATATACATCTCCTCGCACAGCCAGACCATTTCCGCCTTGGTCATAAATACCAATTCCATAAAACTCATATGTATTATCTGCGCTCTCCAGCATTTCCTGTATCTCGGCCCGGCTGGCATCTTTTTTTGCGATGCGGCTATCCGACGCCAATGCCATCATCCGGTCAGCCATCAGATGTACATTGGCCTCAACTGCCTTTGCGGACTGTTTCGCCATCGGCTGCAATACATCCAGCAAAATTGACTGCGTCAGAT
This sequence comes from uncultured Eubacterium sp., assembly GCA_910584245.1. Taxonomy (GTDB): domain Bacteria; phylum Bacillota; class Clostridia; order Lachnospirales; family Lachnospiraceae; genus Eubacterium_F. The sequence continues at coordinate 79,922 of CAJTZF010000004.1, read as the reverse complement.
TGCGCATACTATATTGCAAAATCACTACAAATACCAGCATAACGCCTATTACAATCAATGTAGTGATCGCCATAATTTTAGAGCGGATGCTCCACTTCGTCTTGATCTTCGTTTCCTTTGTGATTTTCTTCTCCATCTTTCTATCACCTGCTTGTTAAAATTATCAATATAAGTATATAGCACATAAATAAAAATCTCAAGTATTTTTTACTGCTATCTCACAACCTCCCACTGGACGCCCTCTCTCGTATCCTTAATCTGAACGCCCTTTTCCCGCAATTCATCGCGGATTTCGTCCGCCCTCGCAAAATTTTTGTCTTTCTTCGCTGCTGCCCTCTCCTGGATCATTTTCTCCACATATGCTTTGAGCTCATCGTCAGCGCTAGCAGCTTCCGTCTCCTCCCAGGCTCTTGCCAGCTGTAGGGAAAGCACCTCATCTATAGCCATGATGACCGCCCGTTTCGTGGCTCCATTAGTATCTGCCTTCAAGGCATCATAAAGAACCGTCAGTCCCATCGAAGTATTAATATCGTTTCCAACTGCCTCTGCAAATTTTATTTTGTATTCCTCAACCTGCTGTCCGTCAACTTCTCCCTCGTCCGGCACAGCCTTAATTTTCTTGAACAGCTTTTCATAAGCCGTCGCCACATTGTCAAGCGCTTCATAAGAAAATTCAAGCGGTTTGCGGTAATGGGACTGAAGACAGAACATACGGTAAACCATCGGATCATACCCTTTTTCTTCCAGAAGTGAAACCGTCAGAAATTCTCCCTTCGACTTACTCATTTTCCCTCCCGTCGTATTCAAATGATTGATATGAAACCAGTAATTGCACCATTTATGTCCAAGAAACGCCTCGCTCTGCGCAATCTCATTCGTATGGTGCGGAAAAATATTATCCACGCCGCCGCAGTGAATATCCATATACTCTCCAAGATGGCGGATGCTAATACTTGAACACTCTATGTGCCAGCCCGGATATCCGACGCCCCACGGACTCTCCCACTTCAATTCCTGGTTATCAAATTTCGATTTCGTAAACCAAAGTACAAAATCCGTCTTATTTTTTTTATTGGTATCCTCTTCCACATCGTCCCGCACACCGACCTGCAGTTCCTCCTCCTTCTGGGAAGAGAGCACATAGTAATTGTCCAGCTTCGACGTGTCAAAATACACATTTTCTCCTGCCACGTAGGCATATCCCTTTTCCAAAAGAACCTCGATCATATGAATAAATTCATCAATGCAGTTTGTCGCCGGCTCTACCACATCCGGGCGCTTGACCGAAAGCTTGCGGCAATCTTCAAAAAAGGCGTCGGTATAATATTGGGCGATGTCCATCACCGTCTTATGCTCTCTCCTCGCACCCGCAAGCATTTTATCCTCCCCTGTATCGCCATCGCTGGAAAGATGCCCCACGTCGGTAATATTCATAACCCGCTTTACTTCATAACCGACAAAACGGAGATACTTTTCCAGAACATCTTCCATAATATAACTTCTCAAATTTCCGATATGGGCAAAATGATACACCGTAGGCCCGCACGTATACATTTTTACTTTTCCATCCTCATTTGGGACAAACTCCTCCACTTTTTTGGAAAGTGTATTGTATAAATAAGTTTTTGTTTTCATAATTTTCCTCTTTTCTGCGCCGCCTGTAATAATTCACATGATGTGCATGAAAGCAACCTTGTGTCAAGCCGTAATAAGGCTTTGCAGCGCGCTGACACAAAGTTGCCGTATACTTTTACACAGTTTTACATAATATTTTCTACTATTTCAGGTCAAGCAGGGATTCAAAGGCCGAAACTACATCGTCCACCGACCGCTTATCCACCAGGAAATAATCCATCCCGTCCTTATCTACACGATAAAAATTCGTTCCGTCGTAGGGAAGATATTTTACCGTGACATCCCGCGTCTCCTCATGGTACACAATCGTCATTAACGGCTTACTGCTCTCCGGCTTGACGTCATCTTTCGCCTCCGATGTAAATTCCAAAAGAAATGCTTTTGAGTACGGTGACAAAAATTCCTGTTCCTGGCTATCTGACACCGTTTTTCCATTTAGCGTCCATACATTTTTATCCTTGCCGTCCTCGCCGGGTTCCGTCGTATGGGTGACAGAGATCTTTTTATTACCGATTGTCACATCGTATCCTTTAATATCCGTAGCCAGTGTCGAATACACACAACGGTCCATATACGTATAAGCATCCGCACCAAGCATGTTTTCCACATCCGACGCCGCCATCGTGTACACATCGTCGGAGCCATCCAGACGGACATAATAATCACCCTCGTCTGTGACAGTGCCAAATAAAAGCTTATAGCTCTTGCTCTCCTGATATTGTTTCGGAACGGAGTTGGCCTTATTCGTATTTCTATTCACCGTTTTATTATCTGGTGACGCGGTCTCCTCTGGTATAACATATCCGTCTTTTGTCTCAAAATATTTTACCTCTACAGTTGTTTTCGGCTTCGATAGCCCATATTTCCCAAAATCCTTGCACTGGTATTCCACGAGTTTACCGAAGTTGACCGAAGTAAAATACCCCAGCAGCTTCGGCCAGTCATCCGTCGAAGAGCCGGCGAGAGGTTTTTTATAAGGCTTTGAAATGACCCAGTTCGTATAAGCGTCTACTTTCTTATCATCGGGAACAATCTCAGCCAGAAAGCTTTCCTTCCCGTCTTTCTGAACCGAAATAGAAGTCAGGTAATCCTCATTAATATCGGCAATTTCCTGCTTCTCAATGAATGAATTTTTCTCTACGTCAAATGCACTGTAAAGGGATGCCGCAAACGTGTAAATTTTATTTGCACCGCTGGACAACCCATAATTTCCTCCTGTAGTGGGGACGGTACTTCCAAAGGTAAACTCATATTCTTTTCCGTCTGACGTACCGATCTTCACAACCATCTGCGGCTTATCCAGCCCGTACTCTGAGAGGTCTGTTGACTCCAGCTCCTTTGCCGCCGTCACCGGACTGAGATTTGTGAACATACCCTCTACCGTGTCCGCAGTAATTTCTGCATCTGGTAAATCGGTGAGCTTCCACTGCTCTCCCTCCTTCGACAGGGAAATATCCTCTCTGCCCTCTCCGGAGATCTGTACAGAAGCGATCGCATTTTTGTCAATGTTGGCAACCGTTACAAGATCGTCTGTCTCCCCATCTGAATCCTCCTGTCCTCCTTTCGGAATAAAAACATATGCGCAAATACCAGCCGCCATAAGAACACAAAGTGCGATAAGCGTAAACGCCTGTTTCTTTCCTTTCGACATCAGCTCTTCCCCCTTCGATACCAAATCACAAACCCAAATGCCAAAAGTGCCAGCGGAATAATGACCACGAGCAAAACCGTAAAGAAGATGCGGTTGCCCTGCTGTATTACTACGGATTCCTCATTCAGATTTCTCGTCGGAACCGCAAGCGTACTCGTTTTCGTTCCAGACAGATACGTCAATGTATTTAACAGCACAGAGCGGTTTCCAAACTGGTTCGTCGCTATGAAATCCGAAGCTGCCGCATTGCCGGTTCCAAAAACAACGATTTCTGTCGCCTTTCCCTCTCCCTGTGTATTTTCTGTATAAGCATCTTTGATGACAAGCCCGGTGCTGAACGGCCCCTGAATGTCACCTTCTTCTTTTTCCATCGACGTCGCTTTCAAATCCACCTTTGAGTAGGCCGAATCTGTCGTTGTCAAAAATGGAGTAACCGTCAGTGTACTGCGCACATCGCTCTGTGTCGTCATACCTTTACTGACCGGCAACACAACCTGGGTATTTCCCACATCTGCCGTGAGCTCATGTTGCTCTATCTGCGGTACTAACATCGTCGGATAGTTGGCATTCATCGCGCCCTGGACATCTACCACGTACCCCTCTGCCACATTTACCCCGTAATCGGACAAAAGCTTCTCATAATTCGTCATCTTTTCGGCTGCCTGGACATTCAGGAAAAACATTGCCTTCCCGCCATCCGCCAAATAATCGGAAATCCGTTTGTACTCTTCTTCACTAAAATCGTACTGCGGGGCATTAATCATCAATATATTGCAATCTTCGGGAATTTTATCTTTCGACGAGGTCGCAATCTCCTCATAATCTATGTTCGATTTGCGCAAAATATCTGTCAGGCTGTCATTTAACTGCGCCTCATTGTGCCCGGATGTGTAATACATCTTCACCGTATCTTCCGCAGTCACACTCTGCAGCGCCGAAGTGAGCTGTCCCTCGGCATCGAGCGTGTATGACTCTGAGTAGGTTGTATAATCCATCCCCTGCACAATCATCTCCGTGCCTTTTACGACCTTGTTTTTATTTTTCGTCTCATTTACCACAATTACGTCGTTGCTCTGGATTTCATCTTCCGTGTACTGCTGTGCAAATGTCGGGTAAATAACAGGATCCTTTTGTATTACCTCTATATTGCCAAGCCCGTTATACTGCTGTAGTACTTTTTCAATCACAACCTGTTCCTGCCCTTCCGGACACATAAAATACATCTTAACCGAATCCTGTACACCGCTGGCAAGCTTTTTCGAATCTTCCGTCAGCGTATACTTCTGGTCACTGCTCAGATCTACAGAAATATTTAATTTATTTACAACCAGATTGAGTACGATGACGAGCACAATCACGATCACCATCACTAAAGTCTGGTAGCCGCCCATTTTAAATCTGCGGTTTGAAAAGCTCTTTTTAAAATCGTTCATATTCGTCTCCATTCCTGCGCCGCCAATGCGCAATTTTCTTTATGACAACTATTTTACCATCTCTGCTTTTTGATCCGCTGGATCGTAATAAAAACAAACAGGAAGCAGACACTCACATAGTAAATCAGTGCACTTACATCAAAAATACCGAGCATAAAATTGTTATACCTCTCTATAATCGATATCGAATCCAATGTGTTTCCCAATAAACCGTCAAACGCTTCCGTTCTGAATATAAACGTGACAGTCAGGGCAACCTCCGCAATAATCCCGAGCAGGGCCGACACCCATCCATTGTGGATCCACATATTAATACCAAAAGCAACAACCGCGGCGAGCACCGCCAGAAACCAGAACACAAACGTGTGGTCAGACGGCAGAAGGGAGGCGAGACTGCTCATCAAATACGTAAAAATCATAATTACGCCGGACGCCACCGCTGCAATCACCTGGCTTTCTGTCAGAGATGATATAAACAGGCCGATTGCAATATACGCCGACCCGAGAAGGAAAAAGCCAAACGCGCTTCCATAGGCAATGGCAAAATCCACATGCTCCGTCCCCGTAGCCACCTCTTTTACGAGACCAGACAAAATAAGCGGATAAAGACATACGACCAGCATGGAAATTCCAAAAAGCGTGACAAGCGCAAAATATTTTCCAAGAATAATTTTAGAGATGGAAACCGGCGACGTGTAAAGCAGCTGGTCCGTCTTTTGCCGGTTCTCCTCCGCAACAATGCGCATCGTCAGCACTGGTACGAGAAGCAGGACAAAAAACATCTGAATCCCCTGAAATACATACGAAAAATTGGTGTATCCATTCATCAGATTATATACCATAAAATACAGTCCTACGAGTACGAGCATAAACGCGATGAATACCCACCCAATCATCGAGGTAAAATACGCCCTTAACTCCTTTTTATATACTGCCAACATGTTCTTCGTCCTCCTCTTTTATTTCTTCTACCGGCTGGGCTTCCCCGGGCTGTTCTGCCTTCGAAACTTTCCGGTTCCGCTTCTCCTTCATTTTCTTTTTTTCATCCCGCGAGAGCTTACCTCCGTACTGACGGGTTCCGTCGCCCGTCAAGCGCAGGAATACTTCCTCCAGTGTCGGAACATTATTGCTCATTTCCAAAATCGGGCATTTCGCATCCGCAAATTTATAGAATACCTCTTCCCGGATATCTCTTTCGATCCGGCTGGAAATCTCGACCTGGTAGACGCCCTCCTCTCCTGTGTTCAATACCTTAGAAAACTCAACATCCGTGAGGCTATCCACCAGACTCTTAATAAGCTCCCTGTTTCCTTTGACCAGCAACGTAAGATCATTCGTCTGCGTAATATGGTTTGGTATATTTTCCGGCGCGTCTGACAAAACCAGCTCACCCTGGTTGATAATCATGATCTGGTTGCAGACCGCACTAACTTCCTGCATAATATGAGAACTGAGAAGAATTGTGTGATTCTTGCTTAATTCCTTAATAAGGTTCCGCATCTCATTGATCTGCTTAGGATCCAGGCCCACCGTTGGCTCATCCAATATGAGTATCTCGGGATCGCCAAGCATCGCTCCCGCAAGTCCTACCCTCTGCTTATACCCTTTCGAAAGATGCTTGATCAACCGCTCCGAAACGTCGTGAATCTTCGTGGACGTCATGGCCTTTCGGATCATTTTTTCCTTCTCCGCCTTCTTGACACTTTTTAAATCCGCCACAAAATTTAAGTATTCTCTCACCTTCATATCCGGATAAAGAGGCGGCTGCTCCGGCAGATATCCGATACTTTCCTTCACCTTTTCCGGCTCTTCGTAAATATCATGCCCATTTATCCGAACCGTTCCTTCTGTTGCGGCTATGTAGCCGGTAATAATATTCATGGTCGTGGACTTCCCCGCACCATTTGGTCCCAAAAAACCTACAATCTGACCCTTTTCAATCGTAAAACTCAAGCAATTGACAACATTCCGATTTCCATATCGTTTTACTAAATTCGTTACTTCTATCAAATTAGACCCTCCTTAATCGGTTCATAGCTGCTAGCCGGCAAGCCGACTGTAATCCTTATTGTACTATCTTAATGTTACCAAAGTGTGAACAAAGTCGCGAATGCGACATCGGCAAGCTTGCTGGCCGATGGCATATGAGCGACGCAACTCATGAGCGCAGGGCTTTGCCCGCAGCGAATGGGCACCTGCGAAGCAGGGGGTTCACACTTTCCCCCCTATGCGAACTATCGCGAATATATGAGCGACGCAACTCATGAGCGCAGGGCTTCTCATTTACCTCTACTTCACAATTAAAATACAGAAGAACCTGTTCATCCGATTGCTCTTCTCCTGAAAGAATAACTTCTACATACTTATCATACCATGTAACTTTCCAACAGCTGCTTCTTATCTTTTTTCCATCGTCCCTCAATGTAAAATCTGTCTGAGATATGTGATCTTCTCCCGCCTTCAAAATTAGCTTTCCGTTTGCTGGACCAAACGGCCAGTCTGGTTCTCCAACCGCTTGAAGCGTCAATTCATATTTTCCATCTGGTGAGACCGATGTATCACACACCGTTTTTTTATAATTCATTTCATAATGCATGCATAGCCAAAACACAAAAATAACAACGAGTATCGCTACCATGATACATACAATTATTTTAAGTAAAGTTCTCCCCATTTTTTTCATTTCCTGTTTACCAAAACAATAACCACTATTTACTAATTTTGTGAATAACTGTCCCTTTCTTTTTATAAGTATTAATCAATCTCTTTGTCACAGGAACCACGCAAATACGGACGCTCTCACCATAGGCAAAATACGGATAAACGCCTATTTTCCCCTCATAATATAAATCGCTCGGCGGATTACCGCTTTGAAACCCTTCCTCACCTTGAAATACCTTTTCATATGCCTGTTTGATTATCTCTTTGTATAATGCCGTTATCTCTTTTTTGTCTAAATGAGGAAAAAATACCTTCAGCGTATAAAAACACATCTCTTCATATTGTTCATACATTTTATCCGTATAGCTGTGGTCATCAAAATTTACTGTAAGTTCCTTTATATTCATTTCTTTTTCTGGCGTATAAATGGAAATTGTCGGAAGCGTCCAAATCCTTTTATCAGCCGTAAATTCATAATGCATGTTACCTTCTAGCCTGCCATAATGCTGTACATAAAAATACCAGTCTGAAAGGGGTTTTATGTAATCATCCCCGTGATCCTTCCTATAATAGCCGTTGTACAAATCAATAAAGTCATCTGCCGCCAGTGAAAAAACAGCCACATTATTTTTCATCTTAACGGATGGTGTCTTTTCTATTTCAACAGGACCGGAAAGATTTCTTTTTTTGCCATTGTTCTTTTTACTTTCACTGTCACTACCCCCCTGTATACGCTCACCCGTTGTATGTGACGCACCTTTGCTATTTGCTTTCCCACTATTTTGATCCGCCCTTTCACTGGCAAATAACAGAACGCATAATAAAATCATCCCTATCAAAATCTTAAAACTATTTTCCGTCAACATAATCCCTCTCCTTCTATTCTTTTCTATTAAGTCCGCTCTTCAAAATCCTTTTTAATTCTCTCTTTACAAACTTCGCCTCATGTTCAAAACAAATATTTCTACTGTATTAAATATTACATTCGTAAGAACTATAAGTCAAGAAAAAGATTGCAACTGTCCCTTGCAATCTTTTCCAGTTACCGTCCACTATAATATTAATTGCTATGTAATCACAGTAAATGTATACCGTATAGTTGGGGTAATATAGCGCTTTATAACGTCCCCATATAAAAAACGAAGGATACAAAACATAACTACTTTCGAAATGCTAACGCAAAAAATTTCAGATCGAACTGCCAATAGAACGCTTGTAAAATGCAATCTTATCATCCAGATTACCCAAATATTCCGCCCATTTCCTCTGCTGCTCCAGCACATATTTCCGATGTGTTTCAAGCATTGACAGACGTTCCGGCATAGTACCATTTCCCTCATACCGCAGCCTTGAATATTCCCGGATATCCTTCAGAAGCATACCAGTATCTTTCAAGCGTTTAATAAATTTTATCCATTCGATATCGCTTTCCTCATAACATCGTCTGCCGACATCATCCCGTTTTACCCGGATCAGCCCTTTCCTCTCATAATACCGCAAAGTGTACTCGCTAATATCAGCCGCTTTTGCCATCTGTCCTATCCTCATAAAACCACTCCTAAAAAAGTTCTTGACTTACACTATACTCTAGGTAATATGCTCTTATTGTAATCAAAAAAGGAGGTAAAATCAAATGGAAAACACAAGATTTATTCAGGGTATGGAACAATTAAAAGCGATTGATGGAAAGGGGGGCGAAAATGTCATAAAATCCCTAGAAGACATCGCACCAGATTTAGGCAAGTTCATTATTGAATTTGCTTTTGGCGATATTTACACACGGCAGGAACTGACAACAGAAGAACGGGAAATGATTACCCTGTCCAGCCTGCTCACTGCGGGAGGGTGTGAACCACAGTTAGAGGTACATATAAATGGAGCTCTGAATGTGGGAATATCTCCCAAAAAAGTAATCGAAACCTTGCTGCAATGTATCCCGTATACGGGATTTCCCAAGGTGTTAAACGCTATATTTACAGCAAAAAAGGTATTTACGGAAAGAGAACTTCTACCGCCAGCCACTTCTCCCTATAAAGAATGACAACCTGCATCGCTTTCCACTACTTCCCATCATACATCCACTGTATAATGGGAAGATTAAATCTAGCTTCAAGCATACATCCAATAAAGAAACAAGTCAGAATAAATAAGGCCGCAGGCATCATTTTTTCCCGCCTGCGCTCTATTATACGATAAAAACAGTACACGTACAAAGGAACAAAAACCAATGTCTGGGGACAACCGGATGCAAGCCAATACAAAATTCCCCTTGTCCCCCGTATCATAACAAAAAAAGTAAGAAGAAATCCTGACTGCATTCCAACATAAACAAGAAAAGCGCTAATATAAGCCTTGTAAATCTTTGTATATCCCGCCAGCCACAACACACAAAATACCTTGCCTCTTTCCCATAAAATAAAGAAGAGTGCCTGAAAAAAGTCTTGTTCACCAGACGCCCACACCAGCATATTTTCCTCTAATGCGGCCAATGCATCCCCCGCTGGCTCTCTGCACAAATAATATAGAATTCCCCCAGAAAAAAAACCGGCCAGAAAAAACAATGCTGCCTTTCTTCTCCGGCTTTTTATAAATTCAAAAAATGTCATGCCCTATCCTCCCCAACCGACAGCCGCTGGCTCTTTCCAATTCCAAGCAATTGGACTATGTTCCTCACCATGACAGTTGTTCATACACATATGACGCCTGTCATAACTTCGCTCACTATTTTCGTCACACTTTCAAATATATGTCATAGGGCAATCATTTATGATTGTTCAGCACATGTTGTGTAAGACAGGCATTATGGCCAGTCCACTCTACAAGTACTTGAAGTATGAAGAATTAAAAATGTATTGGGGGGAGGGTGACTCTTTCTGTAAACAATATGATAATGTCTCCTGTTACGATTGGCTCTCTCTGTAAAATTGCAGGACAAACTTTTATGCTTTTGCATCTTCCTGAACGAAACGGATTCCCTGATTTTAATGCTTATTAAATTTCAATACACCTATACTGAATCTGTTTGTGCACTTTCATGCCGCGTTTATTATAATAATCACGTCTTTCCTGTGGTGTCATGTCTTTTGTGATTGGCTCTTTACAATCTGATATTTCTTCTATAGGTGACAGTGGACAGCTATACGTCTATTGTCCGGCTTTAAACTTTGCCCATAAGCATCTTTCTCCTTTAATTTGTCCGTATTGCTACAAAGCTAAGCAGACGTATCCGCCACATTTTCAACTAAATTGTATGAGGCTTTATACGGAGAGAATTTCCCCATCCTTCAAATGCAGTATCGGGCATTTTAATTCTAATTTTTTGAAAGCTTCTCCATTCTCTGTATGGATGGGAATAATTCCTTTTTGGGCATTACAGCATTGCAGATTATTTGTGTGTCCATCAATGTTGCATGACCGCTTGAATGTAAATGTCGTATATTTCCTGTTTCTTCAAATGGCAAAACAAACTGGGAGAGTTCCGGTGAACGTCCATCTAAATATCCCTCCCACATGGAATAGATTAAAACTGCTTCTGGATACATGGAGATGATTTTTCGGAAACTGCGGTTCGCCCGAACAGGCATGACAAATCCCCGTTCTCTTAATTTCAGGTTTTCTCCATAAACGAGCGCTTTATCAAATTGATACCATCTTGAACCGGACTTTGCCGCAATTACATCTAAAAGACTTTTCTGGTATTTATCGCATACGAAATACTTTCCTCTGGGAGTGGCATTATAAAAAGATGCTAAACGGTCAATGTTCGTGGAAGCGCATAGTGCAAATACATATTTATGGGAACGTATTTCTTTGGAGATTTCCTTTTGCAATTCCAACTCTGACATTGTTTGCCGGGCATCTCTTAAAAGCTGAGTTCCCTCAATAACCAGAACATCTATGCCCTGTGCATATTGGTATAATAATTTAGGAGTGGCTTTTCCACGGAAACCATGCAGGCGGAAATCGCCAGTATGCAGTATCCGTTTTCCCTCCGCCTCAATTAGAAACATATAGGCATCGTAAGCAGAGTGGTCGGCAGGGATTGGCATAACCCTTATATCACCGACAGTTATTGGTTTTAAAGCAGCAAGCGGGCGAAGTCTGCCAGATATGTCTTTATAACTGTTTTGCGCTCTTTCTGAAAAGGCTGTTAAAATATCAATAGCTGCCTCGCCCAAAAAGATTGGTATTGGCTCCATTATTCCAGAAACCAAGCCGATATGGTCACCGTGGTAGTGAGTTAAGAACACACCATCAAAATCAGCCTTTCCGCAATTAAGACCGGCAATTTTAAGCGTGTCTGAAGATACATTTCCTTCTGCATCGGGCAATTCTGTCCCGAAATCAATCAAAATCCGTGTGCTGTCCGTTCTTATTTCGGTAGCGCATCCACCGATTTGGTGCGTGCCTCGATGAATTATAATCTGCATATTTTATACGCTTTCTCCCCAGTTTTTTCAAAGCGGAAAACGGTGATGTTTGCTTTTTCCAAGAGTTCTTTTATTTCCGGTGCAGCCTTCTCAAATTCATCATTCTGTTTAGTTCCCTCAAAAAATGCGATTGCCTTTACGTATTTTCCTGCCGGATACCCAATCGTGTAGGTCACGATTTCCGCTATCATCCGAAGCAGTGTTTCCTCATTTCCTTTATAAGATTTCAGTTCCGTGGCATATCGTGTTTTTCCGTTGCTGATAATTAAGTCAATTTTACCAATCCCTTTTCCGTAGAAATAAGCAGGAACCTCATAATCCGTTATCCGATAATTTCCAGTGATGTCAAATCTGTCCGCAAAATCACATTCCCGGCATTCTTCCGGATTATGGTACTTTCCGTTTCTGTAATACAGGCATTTGCAAAACCGCTTTTCCGTGAATCTATTCCCTTTTAGTCCGCCACAGCGGTTATGTCCTCCCTCCTGATAAGTTCCATGTGAAAAATATAATTCCGGATTTTCACAACCAATAAGAACTTTTTTCAGAGCATCCTCTCCCATCTCAATAGCATTCAGCAATTCCTCTGCCAAAACAGTATATTGTTTTTTGGTTATCTTGTCTTTAAATAATATTTGTTCTTCACTTGGCATATCCGTCGTTTTCTCCTTTTTCTTTTTGGTACAGCAGTGCCTGCTGGAAGATGTTTGTTACTGCATAATAATTTAGTAGGGCAGGATAATAATTCGCCGGATGGTAGTAGTCAATTACCAATGTGCTGCTGTTTGAAATAATATCCGTGTAATAAAACCAATTATCGCACTGCATCCCTTGTGGACATATTTTATTATCAAATACATGATTTAATGCACAGAACGTCGAACCGCACAGGATGATGTCCGGTGAAATCAGCCTTAACTGTTTTTTGATTTCTTCTTTGTCCGCAAGTGCATACGCTTCTATTTCCCCATAGTCTGACGATGATTTTCCACTGCTCTTTTTCAGGTTTACTACTGCGATATGGTTGAACAGTTCTGTATGATGTTCGTAAATGTCAGGTGAATATTTTGCAGTCTTGCTCTCAGTTGTATTTTGGATTCCATAAGTCCATTCAATTGTCCGTTTCCAAATAGAGGACGAGGGCTTGGCATGCCGTAACCATTCTGTCAGATTCCAATCTTCATTTTCCCCATAAGCCTCTTTTAATACATACAAGATTTTCTTGCCAATCTGATTATTCCAGACGGCTTCATTTACGATCCCGTCACTGATAAACACATTCTTATGATTAATTGAAACCGTCTTTTCCTGTTTTTTATCAACATAACTTCTTGTGACAGGCTCTTTTGTTTTCCATAGTTCCAACAGTTCTCTCTCTGTTTTGCAAACGGCGATGTTTTCATAATATCCCATAAAAATCTTCTCCACCTTTCTTACAAATCACCCCAAAGGACAGATTTCCCTTCCGTTAATTTCCATCCCCTCAAAGTTCTGTCGTATTCAATCCATTCTCCCGCAACTCTTAATGTTTCAATATACCTCTGGACGGAACGCCTTGATATTTCCAGTCGTTTTGCAAGCTGTTCCGTTGTAGTGCCGGGGTATAGGCGAATCTGGCTTAAAATCATAATGGCATTCGCTAACGTGGCACTGAAGGTCTCGTTTTTCTTGCTATTGCGGTAAGCTGACAGAAGGACATATTTCAGCTCCGATTGAAGCTCCTCAAAACTTGAAAATACTTTTATTCTGCCTTTTAATTGTTTGGGAACCTCTGCATGTCCAACCAAAACAACCGTTTCTGAAGTCGGACCAACTTCAAGATAAAATTCCCACAACATTTGTAAGTCATCAGCAGATACCGTCATTGCGTTAATAAATATTGCGTATGAGTGGCAGGCAATTACATCTGTAAAACACTCTGTGGAAGTCAAATAGCTTTTTTTAGCTGGTAGCAGCTTTCTTATGCATCCTTCTTCAAACTGCGTAAAACCATATGAAAAAACATTATCCGTATGAATCATCTTTCCACCTCCTCTGACACAATTTTAACACACCACCACGCCAACAGTCTTGTATATTTCCATTGTTCCTATCGGAGTGCCACACGAAGTCATTGCAGGAGAGGATGGTCTTTATCTGTTTGCAAAGTTTATGCCTGCGTAAATGATAAAGGTTTGCATCATACGCAATAATTACTCTCTATTTTTCTATCACCACAGATTCCCCACTGGATAAATCTCCATTCAACCATTGCCATTTCTCCTGTAACGCAATCTTCCCATTTTGCAAAATACGTGGAATACTGTGACACTTCCCAAGCTTTACCTGCCTGTTTTTATTTAAATGCTGATAATGAAAATCCAGCTCTCCATTCTCCGCCACAGTGCCAATCATATGTCCCTTTAACACATCACCACCGCTGTACTCCGCCCAGAATAAATCATTTTCTTGAAAATAATGAAATATTGTTTCTTCGTCCACTTCTCCATTTTCCGTATTACTTTGAGGAATAAAAATTCTACCGTTATAATTCATTCTATCCGGCTGGTGATTCACCCGTTTCTCCATTTCATCATAGATAAGAGTATCACCATAATCTGTTAAAATTCTGCAGGTTTTCTTCTCGTTATACCCACGTTTCAAATACATCTCTTTGGCCGGTAATGAGGAATCTATATGAACATGTATGAACTGTTCCGCAATTATATCCTCTGCAAAGTCCATAAGCCGGCTGCCATATCCATGAGACTGATACCCTGGCAGGACAAAAAGACGATTTACCGCATTCCCTTTAATTGTCACCGTTCCTACTATGCGGTCATCTTCTTCCAACAACCATACAATTTCATCCTCGATATCCGATAAAATATGTTCCCTGCTGTGATGTTGTAGAAAAAATCTAACCACACCCTCTGCATAATAATGGGAATATATTTCTGATATAGTGTCATGTGTAATCTGCAAGACACTCTCCAAATCCATCATTTCTGCAAGCCGTATCATCTGCTCTCTCCAATCTATAACAAAATCCAATATTTCTTCATAAAATGGCAATGTCCTTTCTATTTTCCAATCCACCATTCCGGTGTCAAAGTTCCAAGTGTAACTACTTTCCCTGTCTCATAGTCCAGCATAATCTCAATATCCTGATAAGTTTTCGGCATGAGCTGTACCATTAGCTCCCTGCATGCACCACAGGGTGCTCCCGTTTTCCCATCCGGCATAATAGCAATTACTTTCCGTATGACACTCTCTCCATTTGTAATCATGTTAAAGATAGCATTGCGTTCCGCACAAATGCCCAAAGTACAACAGGTATCAATACAAACACCTGTATAAATTCTACCGGAAGAAGAAAGAACCGCTGCTGCCACTCCACCGGCTTCTATGTAAGCAGATACTTTCCTTTCGTTTTGCACCTTCTTTGCCGCCTCATATAAGTTTTCCCCTGTAACTTCCATATTTCTTCTCCTTCCATCTCTTAGTTAGTATCATATTTCATTAAAGAAAAATCCGATTAACCATTTAAGCCACGCATACAATCTGAATTTAATTATTTACTCGCTACAATAGTAAACTCTCCCGGTATCTTTTCATTTGTCCACGCAGGATGTTCATCAAACTTTCTTAACGTAAAACCACTATTTATGACTGAATTGATGATTTCACTAATTGTATACTTTCTATAACTACACTTAGGCATCTGCTTGCGAACATTTTCTTCAAAAAAGCGGGCATGTGCCATCTCTCCTTCAAAAATTTCCTTTGAAAAATAACTCATAGTGGGTTGTTCAAAATTCAACATATCTGCTATTTTTGTAAAAGGATGAAAATCACTACATATCATTTTTCCATTGTCTTTCAATAGCGAATACATAATGCACATAAATTCATCAATATCATGAAAGTAATGTAATACCCCTCCTTCCATAAACACCACATCAAAATAATTTCCATACTTCCCTACATCAATTTCCAATACATCACATACCTCAAAATTCAAATTAACTTTTGCAGCGGTTGCGACTTCAAGCGCATATTTCTTATTATCTTCTGAAATATCAAAGACAGTAATTTCTGCTCCTAAAATGGCTAAAGGAACAGCCTTCTTTCCGCAAGAACCGCATATGTTTGCTACTTTAATACCTTTGTAAGTATCAAAGTAATCAGAATACCTTTTCAACATTCCTATAGGATTTTCTAAGTCCCTTTTTGCCCTGTCAACTGGTGTACCTGACTGTTTCACCCAAAAATCATATGCATTATATTCCCACGCCTTTTTATTTTGAATACTATAATCTATCATCTATGAATATCTCCTCTTTTGTCCAATTTATAAATATCATTCTACTACTTCCATTCATACAGATTATTCCGTTCTTTTATACGCTCCATGGTTTCGCTCCTTGTGCCGCCTTATTACCACCGTTTTCCGGCTTCCTCCCAACACCGCAGCCTCGCGGCAATGCCGAATTCACAAGCGCTCGAAATAGACTCGGCAAAGTAACCGTTACATAGGTTTTAAATTTCTATTGAGCCTATCCACCATCCAGGCGATCCGCCTTTCCCGTCCAGCATCCGTTTTTGCGTCGAAATATGCCCGCGTATAAGTTTTCTTTACTGACATGGATATAGCCCTAAAATTTGTAAATGCTGGCTCATATCTTTCCAGCAGTGCGGAAAGCTGGGCAATTTGTTCCTCTTTGACCTCTATAGATTTGGTAGCGTCCCACTGTCCGTTTCTTTTAGCTTCCTCAATCTTCTTTCTGCCAAAATCGGTCATAATTCCCCGTTCTTCAAGGCTCTGAACTAATTTCTTATTTTTTTCTGACCACTTGCTTTTCTCCCTGCGCATAGAAAAATATTTCTTATAAGTTTTATCGTCAATACGCTGCATCTGTCCGTCAATCCATCCAAAGCAGAGAGCTTCTTCAAGTGCCTCTCCCGCTTTTATTGTTTTTGGTCCGCCAGCTTTTCCAAATAATAGCCAGACGCCAGCATTTGACATACAATGCTCATAAAGCCATTTCCTAAATTCTTCTCTGCTCTCAAATTGCATTATATCGCTCATTATGCGTCCCTCCTATCGTATGACTCAGTTGGAAGGTCATTCCAAAGTTCTGTCCTAGTCTTGTTTTTTCTCAATCTTTCCAATATGTTTATATCTGGATCAGGATAGACTATAAGGCTATCCGT
Source organism: uncultured Eubacterium sp. (assembly GCA_910584245.1). Lineage (GTDB taxonomy): Bacteria > Bacillota > Clostridia > Lachnospirales > Lachnospiraceae > Eubacterium_F. Next base: position 62,916 of record CAJTZF010000004.1, on the reverse strand, counting down.
TTAGCCTTTTTGATAGCCAAAGCCTGCCGGAACTGATTTACAGCGTAATAAAGCTGCCGACAAATGAGACTTGGTCTCTGGACAAATCCACAGGCCGTTTTAATGAAATCGAACTCATTATTTGCCTTTTTGGATAATGAATAATGCGGAGCAGTTTTCCCGCCCCGCACACTTTTATACATATCCTCCTATTCTTCCGAAGAAGTAGGAGCAAAACTTCTTTTTACGCTTATTTATAGTTCACAATGTTACCAAAATCTGCTTTCAGGGAAGCTCCTCCCACAAGACCGCCATCAATATCCGGTTTCGTGAATAGCTCTGCCGCATTCCCCGCATTTACAGATCCCCCGTACTGAATACGAATTTCAGAAGCTGTCGCATCATCGTACACTTCACAGATGCAGTCGCGGATCGCTTTGCACACTTCCTCCGCCTGGTCAGAAGTAGCTGTCTCTCCCGTGCCAATTGCCCAGATCGGTTCATAGGCAATGACTGCCTTCTTTGCCTGGTCCGCCGTCACATTCTGGAATGCGATCTTGATCTGCATGCGGATCCAGTCAATATAAATACCCTGTTTTCTCTGCGTCAGCGTCTCACCACAGCAAATGATCGGTGTGATGTCATGCTCAAATGCCTTCAGCACCTTTTTATTCACTGTTTCATCGCTCTCTGCAAAATACTCACGTCTCTCAGAATGTCCGATTATGACATATTTCACCCCGGCATCTGTAAGCATGTTCGGAGCAATTTCACCTGTATAGGCGCCGCTCTCCTCAAAGTACATATTCTCAGCGCCAATGTGGATATTCGTGCCCTTAGCTGCTTCCATGCATGGTATGATATCAATCGCTGGCACACAAAAAACTACGTCAACTTCCTCATTTGCTACAAGTGGTTTTAACTCGTTTACTAAGGCAACTGCTTCACTCGGTGTCTTATTCATCTTCCAGTTACCTGCTATAATCTTTTTCCTTGCCATGATATAATCCTTTCTAAATTGATCTTACGGCTGACTTTGCTCACTATTTCGCCGGTTTCATGCGTCGTGCGCCGCTGCCACGCCTGGGAGTTCCTTGCCCTCCAAAAATTCTAAGGAAGCTCCTCCACCAGTGGAAATGTGTGTCATCTTATCGCCAAATCCAAGCTGGTTTACTGCCGCTGCGCTGTCGCCGCCGCCGATAATCGTTGTCGCCCCGTCCAGCTTCGCCATCGCTTCTGCCACAGCAATCGTTCCCTTGGCAAAGTTCGGCATCTCAAAACATCCCATTGGGCCATTCCATACGACCGTTTTTGCTCCAGCTACTGCCTCGGCAAACATCTCAGCAGTCTTTGGTCCGATATCAAGTCCCTCCATATCTGCCGGAATCTGTCCGCGTCCTACTACTTTTGTATTGGCATCATTTGAAAAATCATCCGCTGCCACTGTGTCAACCGGAATCAAAAGCTTAACGCCCTTCTGCTCCGCTTTTTTCTCCATCTCAAGGGCATATTCCTTGTAGTCCTCTTCGAGAAGGGATTTGCCGACCTCCTCACCATGCGCGGCCATAAACGTATATGCCATACCGCCGCCGATAATAAGTGTATCTACCTTGTCCAGCAGATTTTCAATCACCGAAATCTTGGAAGAAACCTTCGCGCCACCGAGAATCGCTACAAATGGTCTCTCAGGATTGTTCACAGCATTTCCAAGGAAATCAATTTCCTTCTGCATAAGATAACCGACTACAGCCGTATCCACATATTTTGTAACACCCACGTTAGAGCAATGAGCCCGGTGGGCCGTTCCAAACGCATCGTTTACAAATACATCGGCAAGGGAAGCGAGGTCTTTCGAAAATGCCTCCTCATTTTTTGTCTCCTCTGCGCGGTAACGCGTATTTTCAAGAAGAACTACTTCTCCGTCTTTCATCGCGTCAACAGCCGCTCTCGCATTGTCACCTACAACATTCGGGTCGGCGGCAAAAGTTACGTTCTGTCCGAGGAGTTCCGATAGGCGGGTAGCAACCGGCGCCAGAGACAATTCTGGTTTTGGCTCCCCTTTCGGCTTTCCGAGGTGAGAGCAAAGAATCACTTTACCTCCATCTGCAATCAATTTCTTGATCGTCGGCAGAGCTGCGACCAACCGGTTTTCATCTGTGATCTTTCCATCCTGCAAAGGCACGTTGAAATCACAGCGAACCAATACTTTCTGACCTTTTACATTAATATCATCTACTGATTTTTTATTTAACATGTTTTTTCCCCATTTCTGCACTGCCTTATGTTCAATACACCTTGCCCCCGCAGTGCGCAAGCGCAAAGTAAGGTAAAAAACGGGTTCGGTCCAATTTACAGACCGGACCCGTTTGGGTTTCAAATCTTAATCCATCAAATATTAGCCAAGCTCGCTGAAATATTTAATTGTTCTTACCATCTGGCTTGTGTAAGAATTCTCGTTATCATACCAGGAAACGACCTGAACCTGCGTATTTCCATCGTCCATAGGAGATGCCATTGTCTGTGTAGCATCAAAGATAGAACCAGCAGTAGATCCGATAATATCAGAAGATACGATCTCATCTTCATTGTATTCATAGGACTCTGTCTGTGCTGCTTTCATTGCCGCGTTGATCTGGTCTACCGTTACATTTCCCTCTACTACAGCAACAAGAATCGTAGTAGAACCTGTCGGACATGGTACACGCTGTGCAGAACCGATCAGTTTGCCATTCAGTTCTGGGATAACAAGGCCGATTGCCTTAGCAGCTCCTGTGCTGTTCGGAACAATGTTTACAGCAGCTGCACGGGATCTTCTGAGATCACCCTTTCTCTGTGGGCCGTCCAAAGTCATCTGGTCTCCTGTGTAGGAGTGGATTGTGCTCATGATACCAGATTTCACCGGAGCAAGATCATTCAAAGCCTTTGCCATCGGTGCCAGACAGTTTGTCGTACAGGAGGCTGCAGAAATAATTGTGTCTTCCGCTTTCAACGTGTCATGATTTACGTTATAAACGATAGTAGGAAGATCATTTCCTGCCGGAGCAGAAATAACTACCTTCCGGGCACCTGCATTGATGTGTGCCTGTGCTTTTTCTTTTGATGTATAGAAGCCTGAGCACTCAAGAACAACGTCTACGCCAAGTTCACCCCAAGGGCAATTGTTTGCATCTGGGAAAGCATAGATTTTGATTGTTTTTCCATCCACGGTAATGGAATCCTCACCAGCGGATACCGTATCAGCTTTCTCATATTTACCCTGGGAAGAGTCATACTTCAAAAGATGCGCAAGCATCTTCGGGCTTGTCAAGTCATTGATTGCAACTACTTCGTATCCTTCTGCTCCAAACATCTGTCTGAATGCAAGACGTCCAATACGTCCAAATCCGTTAATCGCTACTTTTACTGCCATTTGTTGTTTCCTCCTAATAAATAATATACTTTCTTGTGTTTGTTAAATATTTTACAAACTTCTAACACCTATTCTACCCAAAAAATCCAAAAATTTCAAGAGGGAATGTACATTTTTTTTCATGTCATCAAATCCCGTCGGCAAAATTACATTCTGCGGTATAAATCCTCATATTTCTTCGCCGAATTTGCCCATGAGAAATCCATCGCCATCCCCCGGTCTATAATTTTATTCCAGTCGCGCTTCTTCTCAAAATAAATATATTTGGCATAACGAATCGTGTTTAACATTTCATGCGCATTGTAGTTGGCGAAAGAGAATCCCGTACCCTTCCCCTCATATTCGTTGTACGGCTCAACGGTATCTTTCAACCCGCCTGTCTCACGGACGATCGGCACCGTACCATAACGAAGGCTCATCAGCTGGCTTAACCCGCATGGCTCAAAGAGCGACGGCATAAGAAACGCATCGCACGATGCATATATTTTGTGGGAGCGCTCGTTCGAATAAAAAATATTGGCGGACACCCTCTCCGGATATTTCCAAGCGATATGCCGGAACAGGTGCTCATATTTTTCCTGCCCTGTACCAAGCACAACGAGCTGGGTATCCTCGGTACATATTTCCTCAATGACATAATCAATCAGATCAAATCCCTTCTGGTCCGTGAGACGGGAAACGATACCGATCATAAATTTCTTATCATCCTGCAAGAGACCTAATTCCTTCTGCAAAGCCCGCTTATTCTTTATTTTCTCCTTGCGGAACGTCCTTGCGTCGTAATTGACTGCGATTAATGGATCCGTAGCCGGGTTGTACTCATTGTAGTCCAGCCCGTTTACGATACCGGTCAGGCAGCCGGCCTTGGCATTGATCAGTCCGTCCAGCTTTTCGCCATAAAACGGCGTGCGAATCTCCTCTGCATATGTATCACTCACAGTGGTGATCTGATCCGCATATACAAGACCGCCTTTCAAATAGTTGGCGTCGCCGAACGCCTCCAGCTTATCCGGTGTAAAATAATATGCGTCCAATCCGGCCGTGTCCATGACGGTTTTCTTGTCCCAGATACCCTGGAACTTCAGATTGTGAACCGTCATAATCGACTTAATTCCGCGGAAGAAATCGCCCTGCTGGAAGGAATCTTTCAAATATACGGGAACCAGTCCCGTCTGCCAGTCATGGCAATGGATAATATCCGGCCGGAAATTAATCAATGGCAGGGAGGACAAAGCGGCTTTCCCAAAGAACGCAAATTTCTCTATATCCTGATAAATCTCCCCGTACGGAGAATTTCCGCTGAAATAAAATTCATTATCCAAAAAATAAAACTTCACCCCGTCATACTCCATCTGGAAAATGCCCACGTACTGTTTACGCCAGGCAAGCTCCAAATAAAAGTGCGTGACAAATTCCATCTGATTTTTATATTCTTCCGGTATTGCTATATATTTCGGTATCATGACTCTTACGTCAAATTCATTCTTGTTGAAAAACTTAGGCAGTGATCCCACGACGTCGGCAAGTCCGCCTGTTTTAATAAATGGTACGCATTCAGAAGCTACAAATAAAACCTTTTTCATGTCTTTCCCTCCATTCATTGTATTCCGACAAATACTGTTTAGTATTAGTATACACTATTTAGGGGGGATATAAAAGAACTTTTTATTTATTTTCATACAAAATGTTTTTCAACCTGTTCGAGCGCTTTATACAGCCCGGTTGCCACGATACACAGCACCACAATACTCAGCATGACATAGTCCAGTTTAAACACCTGGCTTCCGTATACAATCAAATACCCGAGCCCGGCATTGGCGGCGAGAAACTCTCCTATGATAACGCCCACCAGCGACAGACCGATATTCACCTTCATATTGCTCACGATCGTGTGGGTATTTCCCGGGAGAACAACGTATTTCAGAACATCCAGCCGGCTTCCCCCGAGCGTCTGGATCAGTTTCACCTTCTCTTCCTCCACGGAACAAAACGCCGTGTAAAGGGTTATCATACTCCCAAACACCGCCACCGATACCGCCGCCACGATAATCGTCTTCATATTATTTCCCAGCCACACGATAAACACCGGGGCGAGCGCCGTCTTAGGCAGGCTGTTCAGTACGACGAGATACGGCTCGCATATTCTTGCCACCATGCGGTTCCACCAGAGCAAAACGGCAAACGCGATACCCGCAAACATTATGAAAAAAAAGCTTACGAATGTCTCCAACAGCGTAATACCGATATGATAAAAGATACTTCCATCTGCGGAAAGCTCAGCAAAGCAGGAGGCCATTCTGGACGGACTGCTGAACACAAAAGGATCCATCACCCCAAAGCGGGTCGCGATTTCCCACGCTGCAATAAGTAAAACAAAAATACTGATCTGAAAAAAACGCACCTTCCTGCCCTGCCGGATATGATATCGGATAAACTCCCTCTGCCGGTCGGAACACGGTTCCGTCAGGCTTCGCTTCAATTTTCGGATGGAAATTTTATTTTCCTCCATTCAACTCCCCCCAAATCTCATTAAAATAATTTTGGAACTCGGGCGTGCTTCTCGCCTTGAATGGTGTGGCCTCCTCTTCAAACGTCAGATGGATGGGAATCTCCTTTTTCAGCGCCGCCGGCCTTGCCGTGAGCACCAGCACCCGGTCGCCCATACTAATAGCCTCCGAAATATCATGCGTAATAAGAATGGCCGTCTTTTTTTCTTTTTTTATAATTTTCCAAATGTCATCGGAAACTTCCAGTCTCGTCTGGTAATCCAATGCGGAAAATGGCTCATCCAGGAGCAGCAAATCCGGTTCCATCAAAAGTGTCCGGATCAGCGCCACACGCTGTCTCATACCTCCTGACAATTCGGCTGGTTTTGCGCGGTCAAAGGACACAAGTCCATACGTCTCAAACAGATGGTTCAACAACATCATTTTATCTTTGTTTTTCATCTCTTTTTGGATTGCCAATCCAAGAGCGGCATTCTGATATGTGCTTTTCCACTCCAAAAGGTGGTCCTTTTGCAACATATACCCTATGTTGAGGCCAGATTTCCCACGCTCTTCATTTTCAAACAAAACTTTGCCGCAATCCGGCTTAATCAGACCTGCGATAATGGACAAAAGCGTCGATTTTCCACAACCGCTCGGGCCGACTACCGCGAGAAATTCACCTTCGTTTACACGGAAACTCAAATCGTCAATCGCAAGCGTTTCCCCGTATACGCCGTGGTAAGAATAGGAAATATGATCAAACGACAACAAAATATCACTCATGCGCTGTCCCCCACAATTTTACTCCAACCTTATATCTTATTTTATGAATTTTTTGTCTAAACGTGCACATAGTAAGTGTGAAGGAAATCGCAGGTCGGCCTCACCACTTGATTTCCCGCAAACATCGGAAATTCCCGACGTTTTTTTACTCTCTTCACACTGATTGCTTGTCCTGTAGTGTGAAGGGAATCGCAGGTTCGTGACTGTGCGCTGCCCCCACAAACCTGCTCTTACACTAGACGCAGCGCAGAAACGAGGAAAAAATGAAAAGAATAGCCTTTTTTGACACAAAACCATATGACAAAATCTGGTTTGACGAATATAATGAAGAGTTTGAACTGGATTATTATGAAGGAAAATTAAACCGCAAAACATGTAAGCTTGTAAAGGGATATGACGGCGTGATCGCCTTTGTCAATGATGATATTGACAAAACAGTAATTGATACCATGTACGAGGAAAACGTTCCCGTGCTCGCCATGAGATGCTCCGGGTACAACAACATCGACACGAAAGAGGCAAAGGGCAGGGTTCGGATTCTCCGCGTACCGGCCTATTCCCCGCATGCGGTTGCGGAACACGCGATGGCTCTCATCCTGACGCTGAACCGGAAAATACACAAAGCCTATATCCGGACCCGTGACTTCAACTTCAGCCTAAACCGCCTTATCGGCTTCGACATATACGGAAAGACCGTCGGCGTTATCGGCACGGGCCAGATCGGGCGCGTCTTCGCACAAATCTGCCGCGGTTTCGGGGCCGAAGTTATCGGCTATGACCGGTATCCTGCTGAAGACAGCGGCATTCAATATGTGGATCTGGAAACATTGTTCCAGAAAAGTGACATCATTTCCCTCCACTGCCCGCTGACAAAAGAGACGCACCACATGATAAACAAAGATTCGATCGCCAAAATGAAGCATGGCGTATATATTATCAACACTTCCCGCGGAAGCCTGATCGAGAGCCAATCGCTCCTGGACGGACTGACCTCCGGCAAAGTCGGCGCGGCGGGACTGGACGTATACGAAGAGGAATCGGACCTGTTTTATGAGGATTATTCAAACATCGTCGTAAAAGACGATATTCTGTCCATCCTTGTATCCAGGCCAAACGTTATCATCACATCGCACCAGGCATTCCTGACCGAAGAAGCGCTGAAAAGCATCGCGAGCATTACCCTCACAAACCTGAGTGAATATTTCCAGTCGGGAACGTGTACAAACGAACTGAAAATTTGATGAGATGTAATTCAAGCCGGTGAGGATGCTCTGCTCATGTATAAGGGCATCCTCTTTACAGGGTATCCAAAATAGCCTGGGAGGCAAATTCTTTGTCTGCGGCCGCCGAAAAATAGTCCGCCGCAACCTGTCCGACTTCCCGGCATACCGGTTCGGAAACCGTAAATGTGTACAGCTTCTCAACCGGCGACGCGACAATACGCTGCAGCGTATAGGCCGCCGTCCCGGTAATCCGAACCGCCCCCTTTCCATTATAGGGCGGCTTTTCATAGCAGGCTTTACATAATATGCCGGTATGCCGCGTGTGAAAATAAAAAAGCCCGTCTTTTCTGCCGCATTCCATGCACGCAAATAAACGGGGAGCCTCCCCGTTCAACGCGATCATTTTAAACTGATATATGGCCTTTACGAGACTGCGCGGAAGGGAGGGAACCTTGAGGGCCCGCAGAGATTGGTACAATAGCTTCAGTACCTCCCGGGCATCGAGGTTCTCCCTCGTAAAATAATCTGCCACCTCGCAAAAATACATTCCCATATAGATATCTTCCAGCTGCTCTCTCAATTCGGAAAAATAATTCATGACCTCAACCGAAGATACCGAATAAGAATCCCTTCCGCAATAGACGGTAAACTCACCGAAAGTAAAAGGTTCACATGCGGCCAGAAGCGGGCTTTTCGGTCTTCTGGCCCCTCTCGCAAAGGCGGATATTTTTCCGCGCTCTTTCGTAAGTATCACAAGTCTTTTATCATAATCACCAACTGGTGTGCCCGAAAGCACCATCCCTGTCACCTTGATCTGCATAACGCACCGTCTCCATACCGACGGACATATTGTCCTTCTTCAAATACTCCCCGTCATCCCCGACTGAATTTTTAACAGAATCTATATACTTCAGGTAATCGGATACCCTCCCCGACTGATAAAAATCGTTCCAGCTGTTACTTTGCATAATGGCTTCCTCCGTGGTTTTTTAATAATCATTTTTTCCTATAACCTTATGTTCTCCACAAAGGAATGTTCATATACTAGAACTTTATTCCAAATGATTTTCATTATAGCCAAAATTTCTCAAAAGGAAATCACTGTCACGCCAGTCTTTCTTTACCTTCACCCAAAGCTTAAGATTAACCTTTTCCTGAAGAAACTCCTCCATCTCAACCCGCGCCTGGGTTCCGATTTTTTTAAGCATCTGTCCCTGTTTTCCGATAATGATTCCCTTGTGGGAATCGCGCTCGCAAATGATCGTCGCGTCAATGTCATAAATATTTCTTTTTCCCTTGCGCAGCTTCATCTGGTCTACCGCCACCGCGATACCGTGGGGAATCTCATCGGAGAGCAGGCGGAGCGCCTTTTCCCGGATGAGCTCCGCTACAATCTGGCGTTCCGGCTGGTCCGTCACCGTATCGTCGTCATAAAATTGCGGTCCCGCCTGTAAATAATCAAACATGACATTTACAAGATGATCCACATTTTCACCCGTTCTTGCCGAAACTGGAACGATCTCGCTAAAATCAAATATTTTTTGATACGCGTCAATACATACGAGAAGCTCTTCTTTCTTTACGGTGTCAATTTTATTCATCACAAGCAAAACCGGGGTGCCCGACTTCGCCAGCCTCTCCGCAATATGGCGCTCGCCCTTTCCGATAAAAGTCGTGGGTTCCACCATCCACAACACGAGATCAACCTCGTCAAATGTCCGCTCCGCCACATTGACCATATATTCACCCAGTTTGTTTTTTGCCTTGTGTATTCCGGGCGTGTCCAAGAAGACAATCTGGCCGCGCTCCTCGTGGTAAATGGTCTGGATCCGGTTCCTTGTCGTCTGTGGCTTGCTGCTCGTGATTGCTATTTTCTGGCCGACAATCTTGTTCATAAGCGTAGATTTACCGACATTCGGCCTTCCGACAAGAGCGGCAAACCCGGACTTATACTCATTTTCTGTTTGTGATTCCTGCATACTTACCCTCATTTCTGCAACGTGAACTCCGTTCTTTTTTGGTATCGTTATATTGTGTCCATGCGCTGGAACAGTCCGCTATTTTCTTTTACCTTATCCTCATTTCCAAGCACACAAATTTTATGCGCGCCAAGAATGGCCTCTACCATCGCCGCGCTTCTCTGAATGTCCTCCTTAGACGCACCCAGCACCTGGTCTCTCTCCCTCTGCACGTCTTCCTCCGTCACCCCTGTCAGATAGGCAGCCATCGAACGGTTCCCTTTTGCCTTTGGCGTAAGCGGCGTATCCATATTGCTGACCGTCCCTATAATATATTTTGTCATATCGCGCTCGTCTGCGTCAAAATTCCCCAAAAACTTCGGTACGCCCTCGTACACGCCATTTGTCTGGGCAAGTTTCGGATCCCGGTAGGAAACAAAATATCCCTCGCCCGTATTGGAAAACCCGCACATAACTCCATAAGCGCCGCCCTTTACCCGGACTTCATTCCAAAGGTAATCATAGCTGAGTATTGATTTTACTACCTTGTATGCACCGTGGTACGGTACCCCCGCATCGATAAAATTGCCGGTTCTCGCCACATACTGGACCTGTCCGGCCGTCTTAAAGCCCTCATTTTCCACGATTCGCTCACAGCGGCAGCCAGGCTTTTCCATAGGACCCGTTCCCGCCGTTGCCGGCAGCTTCGGTACAAACTGCGCAAACGCTTTACTGAACGCCCCGTATTCCTCTTCAGAACACGTAATACCTGCCAGCAAATTGTCCCTCGTAAATATTGCCGCCGAGAGCTGCTTCAATATTTGGACCAGGTTTGCCTTCTGGTTCTCGAAATTGTCATCCAGTTCCTTCAAAAAACGATAGTACGAAATGCCGCTGAATTCCTCGTCAAAACGGGAAGCCTCCGATGAATATGCCATCGCACGGCTCACAGCAGTGCTGTGTCCGGCAGAAACAAGACGGACCAGGAGCGCGGATTTCGACTCGCCGATAATCTCCTTAAGCCGCTTCTCGTCCCCGATATGCGATCCGGCCAGCGCCTCGTGCAACAAATCGAAAATCCGACCGGTCTTGTCTGTAAAAACTCTCGTGCCAAATGCCACATAAGCGTCATAATTTCCCCGGTCCACCCGGCTCTGGTACAGTCTCGGTTCAAAGAAAAAGTCTCCTGCATTTTTCAAAACCTCGTTGGAAAATGACAGCTTATCGCGCTCATCCGTATCGACACTGCCGAGCACACTGCAAAGCAGGCTGATATACGGCGCATATTCGGCCAGATACGGCTTTATGTCAAACATCATGCTAACATAATGGATCCCATTTGTAAAATAATCGTGGTGGATAACCGGGCAACCCTCTACGGTCTTCTTTAAGTTGGAAAAACCTTGCGCCTGCTTTCCGATGTCCTCCCTCGACAACAGCGGAATTTTCTCGAGCATTTCCTTCGGCGACGGCTCCTCCTGATACTGCTTTAACGCCTTCGTCTCCCGCACAAGGGCCTCCTTCTGGGCGGTGGAAAGTGTGTCGAGATGCGCCTGCAGCCTCTGTGCCTCCTGTTTCTCCATCTGGGCCGTCAGTCCCACTTTCGGTTCAACGGTCACTACCGACCTGTGGGTGTTGTCCAAAAGATACGTCTGGATGAGCGATTCAAAATAACCGCTGTTCATCCGCTCCCGCAGCCTGCGGAATGTGTCATTCGCCTGGATATGGATAAACGGCTGATCCTTATCATACAGCCAGCTGTCAAAAATCTGCAGCCCGTACATAAGCCCTTTCGGATACGACCCAAAGTCTGCTTCACGGTACCGGAATTCCAGGGCGTTTAATCCCGCCAGCAGGGAATCCTGGTTGATTCCCTTGCTCACCATCTTTTGCAGCTCTTCCCGAATCACCGACACAAACTGGTCTTTCTTCTCCTCGGCAACATTTTTAGCTATTATGGAAAATACCGGCTGACATATACTCTCTTCAAAAAAGCTCGTGATCTCACTGCCGATTCCCTTATCCAGAAGCGCCTGTTTCACCGGCGCCCCCACCCCTTGCACGAGAACGTAATTCAATACCTGGAAAGCGATATAAAGTTCTCTGTCCAGCGATGTCCCCGTGACCGCATTGTAGCTGAAATAAGTTTTGTCCTCCGGGGATTCCCCCTCTGCCAGGGAATAATACCCGCTCATATCTACCGGCTCTTCAAAGCCTTTCTGCTTTTGAATACGGGAGTCCACCTCCAGATAGTCAAACTGGCTCAGATAGTGTTCGTCAATCCACGTTAGCTTTTCTGCCATATCCATATCCCCATACAGATACAGATAGCTGTTTGACGGGTGGTAATAGCGCGAATGAAAATCTAAATACTGTTTATATGTCAAATCCGGGATAACCGCCGGATCCCCTCCCGACTCACAGCCATAGGCCGTATCCGGGAAAAGGGACTGCTGGATTTTCCTCTCCAGAAGCTCCTTCGGAGAAGAAAACACGCCCTTCATCTCATTAAACACGACGCCATTATACTTGAGCGCCCCATTTACATCTGCCAGCTCATAGTGCCAGCCCTCCTGCTGGAAAATCTTCTCTTCTTTATATATGTTTGGATAAAATACGGCGTCCAGATACACATGCATCAGATTCTGGAAGTCCTTGTCATTGCAGCTGGCGACCGGATATACGGTTTTATCCGGGTAAGTCATCGCATTTAGAAATGTATTGAGAGAGCCTTTTGCCAGCTCTACAAACGGATCCTTCACGGGAAATTCCCTCGATCCACACAGCACCGTATGTTCTACAATATGTGCGACACCTGTCGAATCCTTGGGCGGTGTGCGGAATCCGATTGAAAATACTTTATTGTTATCTTCCGTTTCAATCGCCACTACTTTTGCCTTTGTCTTTTCGTGTTCAAGAAGATATCCCTGGGCATCTAATTCCCTAAGCTCTTGTTTTACGATTACCCTGTATCCGTTTACGTCTTTCATTTTTCCCTCCATTGCCTTTCTTTTTTTGAATCGGAGTACAGTCAAAAATCTGTACCGCGGACGGCGCCAGCACAATTTCGATTGAGTTCTCCCTGCCATCCTGCTCTACTGCTTTCGACTGCTTTAGCCTTGGATTTATATTTCCCTTTCCCCCAAAACCTATACTGTCGCTGTTAAATATTTCTTTATATTTCCCACTAAATGGAACACCAATGCGGAATTCGTCATACCGCACAGGGGTGAAATTGCAAACCACAAGCAATGTTTCCCCACCGCTCCTGCGGATAAAAGCAATAACACTGTGGTCGGCATCCAGCATGCTGATCCACTCAAACCCCTCCGGCCTGTAATCCTCGGCATAAAGAGCCGGATGGCTGCGGTAAAATTTCCACAATTTCGCCACGTAATCGTGCAGCAGCGCATGTGGGGACTTAATGGAAACAATTTCATCCGAATTGCTAATCGCCGCCGTCTGCTCATCAAGCAGGCTCCAGTCCAGTTCCCGCTCCTCGCTCCACTCCTGCTCCTGTCCGAAATCCTGTCCCATAAACAGAAGCTTTTTGCCCGGGTGGGCGGCCATATACCCATACGTCAGCCGCAGCTCTGCCAGCTTCTGCTCCGGTGTGCCCGGCATTTTCCCGTACATCGACCCCTTTCCATGTACTACCTCGTCATGGGAAAATACAAGTACAAAATTTTCCGAATAGTTATATACCATACTGAACGTAAGCATCCCGTGCCGTCCCTTGCGGTAAAGCGGGTCCGTCCTTATATATTCCAGATAGTCGTTCATCCAGCCCATATTCCACTTCAGGTCAAAGCCAAGGCCACCTTCCTCTATTTCGCCGGTAATCATCGGCCAGGCGGTTGACTCCTCCGCAATCGTGATTGTCCCGTCCTTTCTCTCCTTGACCTTTTGGTTCAGCTGCTTTATAAACGCTACCGCCTCCAGATTTTCGGTTCCGCCGTACATATTTGCCACCCATTCGCCATCCTGCTTGCCATAATCGAGATAAAGCATCGAAGCTACCGCGTCGAGACGCAGGCCATCCGCATGATATTTCTCGAGCCAGAACAATGCGTTGGAAACAAGGAAATTTGCCACCTCGGGACGCCCGTAATTATAAATCAGCGTTCCCCAGTGCGGATGCTCTCCCTGCCTCGGATCCAGGTGCTCGTACAGACAGGTGCCATCAAACCTCGCCAGCCCGTGTTCATCCTTTGGAAAATGAGCCGGTACCCAGTCCAAAATAACCCCAATCCCATTCACATGCATCTGGTCCACAAAATACATAAAATCCTCCGGCGTGCCATACCGGGATGTCGGTGCAAAATATCCCGTCACCTGGTATCCCCACGAGGCATCGTAAGGATGCTCCATAACCGGCATCACTTCTACATGCGTGTATCCCATGTCTTTACAGTATTTCACAAGCACCGGCGCCAATTCCCGGTAACTATAAAATTCTTCCCCGCCGGGTTTGCGGAAGGACCCGAGATGTACCTCATAAACAATCATTGGGTCGTTCTTAACCTTTGCCTTTTTTCTTCCGTCCAGCCATTCCCTATCCTTCCATTCATATTTACCAATATCCCACACAATACTGGCCGTCGCCGGACGCTTTTCACAATAATATCCGAACGGATCCGCTTTCAGCACCACCTTGCCGTCCGCACCATGTATCTCATACTTATACAGGTCCCCAGGCGCAGCGCACTCGACAAACAGTTCAAAAATGCCGGTCGGAAGCCGCTTCATCGCATGCTTTCTGCCGTCCCAGCCATTAAAATCCCCGACAACGCTGACCGACATTGCATTTGGCGCCCACACGGCAAAGCAGACCCCAGCACGGCCCCCCATTTCACACAGGTGCGCCCCAAGCTTTTCATAAATCGTATCATGAGTCCCGCTCTCAAACATCGTCTCGTCCATAGCGTCCACAAATTCATCCGCTGAATACGCATCGCCGACCTCATACACCGCATTTTTCTCCTGTACCTCATATGTATACTCCGGGATTTTTTTGCCATTTAAAAAAATGGCAAAGTAACCGCCTTCCTCCATCTTCGCCATCGCGATCGGCTGGGCCACTCCTTTTACCTTCACAGATACTTTTTCAGCATCTGGAAAATAACAACGGAGAAGAACGTGTCCATCCACCACTGCCGCCCCGAGCACCTCCTGTGGATTTCCGCACTCGGCATACTCCAAATCCTCTATTTTCGGCCAGTCCATGTAGTCCTCTAATTTTGGTTCCATCAAGGCTCCTCCTTTATGATTGATCATTCTTCATACCACGGCACGATTCTCTCCCCGTCCGACGTATAGTTTTCCTCCGACTTCGGCGTATATTTCCGCAGCACATGTTCCATCGGGAACGTAAAGGCAAACGCCGCCGCCCCCGGCACAAACAAAAGCAAAATCGGCATCTGTACAACAAATCCGGCGTAAATGCCAAATCCCGCCACAAACAATATCGCCAAAAGCATGAGCGTGTGCAGAAAATGGCGGAACGCCATATAAAGAGATAACCGGAAAATCTGGCGCACCTTCATTTGAAACCGCGATAATATACAGAATACATAGGATATAATACATGTCGCCACCAGTCCAATCGCGAGATAGGCCCCGGCCAGATATCCGCCGTACTCCGACTCCGCGTCCGAAATCCCCACTAAATTCAAATTCACATACAAAATCCCATATAAAGCCAGGCAAATAAGCCAGATGACCGTAGCGGGAGCAAAATTCTGCCGGAAGCTCCTCCAAAATTCCGTCCACACATAGCTCCGGTCATGGCGCAGTACCTTTGCCGCGACATAGTACAGCGCGGTCGTGGCCGCCCCGGCTGTCACAATCGGAATACAAAATAAAATATAAACAATGCTCAGCCAGGCAATATCAAATATTTTTGACAACGCCCTCATAACCGCATTATCCGAACGAAAGAAACGCTCCATCGCAAACCCTCCATTTCCTATATTTTATGTATAAACAGTCCACTGCGAAGCTTCGGTTCAAACCAGGTCGATTTCGGCGGCATTAAAAGCCCATTGTCCGCCACATCGAACAATTCATCAATCGAGGTTGGATACATGGAAAAGGAAATACACATATCGCCATCAGCCCTTCTCTCAAGCTCCTTTAACCCGCGGATGCCGCCGATAAAATCAATGCGGCTGTCCGTCCTCGGATCCCCGATGCCTAAAACCGGTCCGAGCAGCTGTTCCTGAAGAACGGAGACATCTAGGCTCTCCACCGCATCTTTTCCCTCAAACAGACTTCCCGGCGCCGTCAGGCGGTACCATTTGCCACCGATATACATGCCAAACACACCCTTTTTGTCAGGCGCAACCGGCGAATCCGACGGCTCCACTTCAAAAATTCCCGCCACCTTCGCCATAAATTCATCCGGCGTCAGGCCATTCAGATCCTTCACCGTCCGGTTATAATCCATAATCATAAGTTCATCATGCGGAAACAAAACAGAAAGGAAATAGTTAAATTCCTCTTCCCCCGTATAGTCCGGGGTTTCCTCCCGGCGCTTCAATCCCACCTTCACGGCCGACGCCGCGCGGTGATGCCCATCCGCAATATAAATCCGGTCAATGCCCTGGAACGCGCGGTATACTGCATCCACATCCGCCTTCTCACTAATTTTCCAAACGCGGTGCGCAACACCATCCACCGCTGTAAAATCATAGAGCGCCGGCGTCTGTAAATACTTGTCCACAACTTTATTAATGGCATCCTGTGAGCGGTACGCCAAAAAGATCGGCCCGGTCTGCGCCGAGCACGTATCTACGTGGGTAATGCGGTCCACTTCCTTGTCCGCCCGGGTATTTTCGTGTTTTTTAATTACCTGGTTCACATAATCATCTACCGAAGAGCACGCCACTAATCCCGTCTGGGAACGTCCCTCCATCACAAGCTGGTAAATATAATAAGCCCGGTCTTCGTCGGTAATATATACGCCATCCACCACATCCTTTTCCAATAACTCCTTCGCCTTCTGATATACCTCCGGGGCATACGTATCTACCGAGTCGTCAAAGCTTGTCTCCGCCCGGTCAATTTTCAAAAAAGAGAGAGGCTCTCTCTCAACTTCCCTTTTTGCCTCCTGCCTGTTGTACACATCATACGGCAATGCCGCCACTCGCTCCGCCAGCTCCTCTGCCGGGCGAACACAATAAAATGGTCTGATTTCCGCCATTACTTTCCTCCATTCCTGCACTGCCATCTGTTATCCTTTGTACACAGTGCAAAGCATCATGAACTTCCTTCACACTTAGTATAACGAAAAACGAAAAAGAAAACAACCCTTATATAAAAAAGAACGGAAGGGCGCGCCGGGGAAACCAGTCACCGCCTTTGGAAAAGAAACAGAGCAGTATAAATCCAAAGTATCAGAATAAAGTAAAAAATGCCTAAAAATAAAATTTTTGATGATTTATTGTCAAATAAGTGGTATAATTATTTTCATTATATATTTATTTTTTACAATGATAAATATTATTTTACACAATCGGAAGAAATGAGGTTTTGTTTATGATATATCTTTTACATATTTCTGATTTGCACCTTGTGACAGACCCACAATGGAACAATATGAAAAACGCTATCCTTTTTTCTGTTCGTGAAAAACTCAGGCATATTAGCCGTGGACAAAAACTGTTAGTTATTACAGGCGACTTTCATAATTTCGTCGAAAATAATTATATTCAGGCAGAACAATTTCTTCCACAGCTATTTGAAGCTATGGGAATTGAACCGGATAAAGATGTTTTTGTCATTCCCGGCAATCATGATATATCCATTCCGGATTCAGAAAAAGGCGAAAGATCAATAACTTTACAAGCTATTAATTCCGACCCAAAGTTGCTCCAGACGGGGATAAATAAGCTTCTTTCTTATTATGGTAATTATACCGAATTTGTCCAGAAATTAAATATCTATCCAGCGGACTGCGGTAAACTCCCTGCTCATGTCCATGTCCGGACTTGGCGAAATAAATTACATTTACTTCATTTGAATACAACATTAATTGCAGGTGGCGGTGTCAAAAATGGGCAAATGACGGATACACTCACTGCTACTTCGGATCAGATCCGTAACCAATTGCGGTCTAACAATTTACCATGTATTGCCATTGGCCACAACAGCTATTTTGACCTGTTACATAATCAAAGAATCGAATTATCCGCAATGTTCCTGCAAGAAAACATCAGCGCTTATTTGTGTGGTGACAGGCATCAAAGAAATTGTGAGAAAGAAGAAAACCGAATCACTTTGAGCAACCGGATCTCTTCGGTCACGATACCCAACATCGTTTCATATAGAAGCTCATCGGATGAAAACGATACCTATTCGGATTTTGGCATGATCTGGCAATTATGGGATGAAAACACGGGCCGGGTTAATCTCGAATATATGAAATGGGACCCACAGGATCAAGCAGAACTTCAACCAGACGGTAATGATCTTTATAATTTCCGGGAGCCATATCAACCGATCTCTTCCGCTTCCACTACGAATAGGGATGACAACTGCTGGTTATCAAACGATACCATATCGGAACAGGGCAAGATCGCTTTTAAAAAGTATCATGTACGCAACTTTTTACGAGGAGGCCGTTGTAAATGGAATCTCGCCTTTTCTGACAAAATTGTTTCTCGCGATGTTGTGGACGAATTATACCAATATGTAACTGACGGGGGAATTTATGCACTTGTGGGCCCCGGTGGAGAAGGCAAAACTACAATACTAAGGCAATTGTGTGTGAAACTTATTTCAGATGGAATTCCCGTTTTTTATTACCGTGGATATGGTACATTACAGCTTCCAATAAACATTCCGGACCAAGCCGTTTTTGTATTGGATAATCCTCCGAATACTATGAAATTCAAACATTTTATGGATGTAATTATTGAAAACGGGCAGACTCTCGTTTTAGGGGCGCGCCAAAATGAATGGAATTTATTAAAATCACTTCATAATATTTCAGATCGGGACGTTTTAGAACTTCCACTTCAAACATTAACGATAAAAGAATCCTGGCGTTTTGCTGACTGTATAAGCAATCATCTGAACTGCTCCATAAGTAAAAGAGAGATAAAGGATATATTCCACGATAATTCCTATGGCTTTTTATATGCCGCTATGCTAATGGTCGTTAATAACAGCAATTCATTAGAGGAAATTGCAAAACAAATAATTAGCAACCTATATGAGCAATCACATACGGCAATGCTTTTACTTGCGCATATTGTTCTGTCCGAACAATATGAGGTAAAATTTATTTATGCCCAATTTAAACCGATATGCAATAAACTCCATATTTCACCAAGGGATGCAAACAAAGCATTAAGCCGCGAAATTTCATTAAATGGAGACATTTACCAGACACGGCACGATATAATTTCAAAATTATTTTACAACGAATTATTTTCGGACGATGGATTACTGCTCCTGGATGAAATAGATGAAATTTTAGAAAATTTAATACTCTTTTATTTAGAGCGATATCGGACTTGTTATACAAAAAATAAAACAATAAACTGGAATTCCATTTTGAAGCTTTCCGGTAGTTTGTCACAAGCAAGTTCAGAAACTCAAAAATACCTTATTAACAGAATATTGGATGAAGTCAAATCTGAACGGCCGAAAACTTTTTACCAATTGCCCGCATACATAAATAATGAAGAAGTAGAATTGTTATTTTATCGGCAATGTTTTGAACGTGAAAACATTTCTCTTGACTTTTTGTTAAAATGGTGCAAAATATTAAAGAAAAATGGATTACCCTGGACAATTGATGAACCATATTCACCGGCGTGGATTATGAGAAATGCTTGCCTCAATCACAATGCGGACAGCGACGTATGGCTGGCTTGGGCCCGGATGGAAGCCGCACAAAACCAAGCCGGCGATTATGATTCTGAGCACACCGCAAGATGGATTTTCCGGCAAGCCTGTCTCTTTCACAATGCGAACAGCGACGTATGGATGGCTTGGGCTCAATTCGAAGCCGGACAAAACCAGGCCGGCGATTATGATTCTGAGTATACCGCAAGATGGATTTTCCGGCAAGCCTGTCTCTTTCACAATGCGAATAGCAATACCTGGCTGGCCTGGGCTCAATTCGAAGCCGCACAAAACCAGGCCGGCGATTATGATTCTGAGTACACCGCAAGATGGATTTTCCGGCAAGCCTGTCTCTTTCACAATGCGAATAGCAATACTTGGAGAGCTTGGGCCCAGCTCGAAGCCGGGCAAAACCAGGCCGGCGATTATAATTCCGAGTACACCGCAAGGTGGATTTTCCGGCAAGCTTGTCTCTTTCACAATGCAGACGGACATACTTGGTTGGCCTGGGCTCAGTTCGAAACTGGGCAAAACCAGGTCGGCGATTATAATTCCGAGTACACCGCAAGGTGGATTTTTCATGAAGCCTGTCTTAATCATAACGCGGACAGCAATAACTGGTTGGCCTGGGCTCAGTTCGAAGCTGCACAAAACCAGGCCGGCGATTATAACTCAAAATACACCGCAAGGTGGATTTTCCATGAAGCCTGTCTTAATCATAACACGGACAGTAATAACTGGTTGGCCTGGGCTCAGTTCGAAGCCGCGCAAAACCAGGTCGGCGATTATGATTCCGAGTACACCGCAAGGTGGATTTTCCATGAAGCCTGCCTCATTCACAATGCGGACAGCAATACTTGGTTGGCCTGGGCCCAATTAGAAGCCGCGCAGAACCAAGTCGGCGATTATGATTCCAAATACACCGCAAGGTGGATCTTCCGGCAAGCCTGCCTCTTTCACAGTGCAGACGGACATACTTGGTTGGCCTGGGCCCAATTAGAAGCCGCACAAAACCAGGTCGGCACCTACAGTTGTGAAAATACAGCAAGATGGATTTTTTCTGAAGGAATGAAACGATTCCCTAAAGAATTTTTACTATACCCTTCTTTTGCATATATGGAGTTGTCTATGCACTCCACTGAAAATGCCAGAAAAATTTTGCGGCAATCTGTACAATATAGTGAACATTCTATTGGAAGATTAGCAATTTTAGAATTTTTCTGTGGTAATATCGACTCCGAAGATCTCTTTTGCACTAATAATTTGATGACACGAATGGAAAAAGAAACGACCTATTCCTTTAGTGCACTTTTATATTTATATCACTGCTGTGTACTATTAGAACGGACAACCGAAGCAGACAGATATTATAAGATGCTTCTGCAAAACCCCAAATATGACCCCTCAAATACAAGTGTAACAACATATATCGAACTTTGCAAAGAAGCTTTTACATAAATTTACTCCGTTGTCACGAATATTTTCTTCATTTCTGTCCAAAATGAAATTAAGAAAACCACGGACAACGGAGAATATCATGAGAATACACAATTCCACCAAAAATTTCATTAAATGCGGCGTGTACGGATGGGGATTTGAATGCCTTTGGACAGGGCTCCACTCCATCGTTTCCCGGAAAAATAAAAAGCTTACCTGCCGGACATCCATGTGGATGTTTCCTATATACGGCATGGCGTCATTGATCCAGCCAATTCACAAGCTCATAAAAAATACGAACGTTTTTTTCCGGGGCGTGGTTTACACTACGTGTATTTTTGCCACTGAATATGGAACGGGAAAATTTCTCAAAAAAAAGCACTGCTGCCCCTGGGACTACAGTGATGCAAAACACAATATAAAAGGGATCGTACGGTTGGACTACGCCCCTCTTTGGTTTATCGTCGGATTGTTTTATGAAAAGGTACTGAACCCCTCCGGCAAGACGTGACGGATACGCCGGCGCCAAAGCACTTGTGTTCTTCCTCTTTTTCTGGTATACTCTCATTGAACAAATGTTTCCGTGCGGAGAAGGGAGTGTATCAGGGAATGAAAAAAGGGGTGTACGCGGCCACAAAAAAAGATGGAACCCAATATTACCGCAGTTCCATTACCTTTAAAAGCAAACATATCAGCCTGGGCAGCTTCCCCACCGAAACAGAGGCCGCCCGCGCTTACGAGATGGCCGGCACCCTGCTGTACAGTCCCAGCTATTCCCTCGACTCATACATAACGCATAACCCCGGAAATAAGGCGGCTCTTCCTTTTAAAAAGTGGGTCACCCTTGTAAATTTCCGCGATAACGGTATTTACATCAAAACCCCGATTTATCTTCGGAGAAACTTCTTTCAATACTATTTTTCCCCCCACGACTATTACATTTTCGATATCGATGACCTGTTTTATTATTCCAACCACTCCATTATGCGCCGGGGCGGTCATTTGTGCGTAAGCGATTACGGCATGCAGGTCAATATTTTATCGCGCTACGGCATAAAAAATTATGGGGTGGCGGGACGGGACTTCCTCTTTGTAAATGGAAACCAACGGGATTTCCGCTATGAAAATATACAAATCATCAACCGGTACCACGGTGTTTTCCGCAAAGTCCATAAGGGCAAAACCGTCTACGAGGCAAGGATCCACCTAAATGGCGAGTTTATCGTCGGGCGGTACGCAACCGAAACAGAGGCCGCCATCGCATACAACAAAGCGGCCTCTGCCCTGATCCGAAAGGGATATGACAAAAATTTTCCTGTCAACTTTCTGGAAGAACTCTCGGGCGAGGAGTACAAGCGGCACTTCCGGCAGCTAAAAATCTCGTCCAAAATATTGTCGCTCGAGGAATTTGATGAACCCCGCCGCTCTTAAACCCGGATTTGCATTTTACGCAGGCTCACAGTGTTCCCCAAAAATACAGAACTAAAAACAAAATAACAATAATGCCATTCAGCACCGACCCGATCGTGGCGGTCAACATGTAGACCTCTTCCTTTTTATAGCATCTCAGGGAAAGGATAAACCCAGCCAGCGACAGGACCAGGTTCAACACGCCCAAATAGCCATACATTAGCCCGCCATTCCCCTTCTCCATGCCAGAGTGTATAAATAGGCCGATCATGAGGAAGAGGGAAACGAAGGCAATCAATGTGGAAATAATTCCAGCCAACGGATGCTTTTTATCCGTAAACTGTATTTTTCTTTTTTTTCTAATACGTATTTTCATTCCTTCTCCCTCTCCTTTTTTCTTCGGTTTCTGCGCCTCCGGTACCACCCGAATAGTTTATGGCAAATGCTGTAACAGACGCATCCCAGGGCGACGCCTACCGTATTTAATATCAGATCATCTACATCAAAGCATCCAACCTTGGACACCAGCTGAATCGTCTCCACCATCAGGCTGAACAGAAATCCAAAAGCTGTAATTTTCAAAAAGTTTAGAAACGGTCCCAGCTTCCTTTTTTCCAAACCCGGAATAAAAAAACCAAAGGGCATGAAAACAACTACATTTCCCACAATGTTAATCAGAAACGCATCCAGTCCCACGACATCCCGGTATTTGATAAACCGGGATATTTCGCGGAACGGCGTAAAATTATACTGATAATTCAAAAAATGCCTCGTACGTCCATATTCCTCACTAAAAAACAGGAAATAGATCAGCAATATCATATAACCAACAAAAGCAAGTGCCAGCATATTACGAATCAGCTTTTTCAAAATAAAACCTCCAGGGCAAACTATTGCCTAATTTTCACTCCTAACGCCTCCATTTTGTTCAGTATTTTCGTCATAACCTCCGTTACGTCCTTATCTTCCAGTGTCCGGTCGGCCGCACGGAACTGTATCGAATAGGCGAGCGATTTTTCGTCCGGCCCGATCTGCTCACCCTCGTACACATCGAACAGCCGGCAGCTCTCCAAAAGCTTTCCTCCGTACTTATGGATAACGGCTTCTACCTGCCCGGCGAGAACTTCCTTTTTCATCACGAGGGATATATCTCTCGTGACCGCCGGGAATTTTGCAACGCCCTTATATTTGACGCCAAAATCTGCAAGCCCGGCGAGCATCTTCACATCCAGAACTGCCACGTACGCCTTCGTTCCGATGTTATAATTATCCAGCACATCGGGATGAATCTCACCAAGGAAGCCGATTGCCGTCTCCCCGGCAATGATGTCCGCCTTCCGGCCCGGATGAAGATACGGCCGGTCATCCGCCGGTTTAAATATAAGATCCTGACGTATGCCAAGCTTATCGAAAACACCCTCCACAACGCCCTTCATATCAAAGAAATCACCTTCCCCATACATTCCAAGCGTCAGCTGCTTTCTCTCGTCCGGAAGCTCATCCAGCGGCAGGGATTTCGGGATGTAAATATTCGCAAGTTCATATAACCTCACATCCTTGTTCCTTCGATTATAATTGGTAGAAAGAGAGGTAAGTATACCGTTCAGCGGCAGCGTTCTCATAATACTGTAATCCTCGCCCAGCGGATTGGAAATGACAATCGCACGTCTCACGGGACTGTCCTCCGGAATCAGCAGTTTATCGAATACTTTCGGGCTTTCAAACGAATAACTCATGCCCTCACAGAAGCCGGCCTGCTCGACAACATATCGCGCTATATTTTCGATCACCGTCTGGCTGGAAAGACCTCCCATCGTCGCTTCACCGTTCGGAAGTGTGGCCGGTATTTTATCATAGCCGTAAAATCTCGCAACCTCCTCGGCCAGATCCGCCATGCAGTGTATGTCCTGCCTCCACGTCGGCACATGGACAAACCGGTTTTCCTTATCGACGCACAGATCAACCATCTCAAAATATTTCACCATTTCGGCTTCGCTAATATCTGTCCCGAGCAGGGCGTTGATACGGGCGGGGTCGTACGCCACCGTCTCTTCCTCTCTCTTCTCCGGATAAACGTCCACGCATCCGCCGACTACCGTCCCGGCCCCCAGCTCCTCAATTAGCTGGCAGGCACGGTTCATCGCTTCCATCGCCGTATTCGGGTCCAGCCCCTTCTCAAATTTGGCCTGCGCATCCGTCCGCATTCCCAGCTTTTTACCGGACAAACGGATATTCGTTCCATCAAAGCAGGCCGCCTCAAACAGCATCGTCGTCACATCATCCGTAATTTTGGAATTCTCCCCGCCCATAATACCGGCGATACCAACTGGCTTTTCCCCGTCACAGATCATCAAAATAGAATCGTCCAGCGCCCTCTCCTGGCCATCCAGGGTCGTGAAGGTCTCGCCCTTTTTTGCATTTCTCACTACAATCCTGCGGCCCGAAATCGTATCGAGATCGTAGGCGTGCATTGGCTGGGAATACTCCTCCATCACATAATTGGTAATATCCACGATATTATTGATCGGACGGATGCCGCAGGCAGCGAGCCTTCTCTGCATCCACTCCGGCGACGGGGCGATCCGGATATCTTTCACCACCCGTGCCACATACCGGCAGCAGAGCTGCCCGTTCTCAACCTCTACCGAAATATAATCCTGAGCACTCTCATCATTGCCGACCTCTTTCACAACGGGCGGACAGAACGGCTTCCGGAATGTCGCCGCCGCCTCTCTCGCAATCCCGATCACGCCAAAGCAATCCACCCGGTTCGATGTCACCTCATATTCAATATTGGCATCCCGCAATCCCAAAAGATCGATCGCATCACTTCCGACTGCCGCTTGACAGTACTCCGGATTGTCACTCAAAATATAAATACCATCCTCTGGCGCATCTGGATAAAATTCTTTTGAGGAACCAAGCTCCTCAATGGAACACATCATACCGCATGACTCCACACCGCGGAGCTTTCCCTTTTTGATTTTGATTCCTCCCGGTGTTTTGGAACCGTCATGCCCGCCAGCGACCCGGCCGCCGTCGAGAACGACCGGAACCTTCTGGCCCTCCTTCACATTCGACGCCCCGGTAACGATCTGGACCTGTGTGCCGGCCTCATCCACTGCCACCTGGCACACAACCAGCTTATCCGCATCCGGGTGCTTCTCGATCTTTTCAATTTTCCCCACTATAATTTTATCTAAATCTTCATCAAATTTTTCAAATCCCTCCACTTTCGTGCCGGAAAGAGTCATCGCATCCATATACTCTTTTTCGGTACAATCCAAATCGGGAACATATGCCTTAATCCATGATAATGGTGTATTCATTGTCTTTCTCCTTCCTAGAACTGCTCCAGAAACCGCTTATCATTTTCATAAAGCAGCCTCATGTCGTCAATCTCATATTTTAAAAGTGCGATACGCTCCAGACCTACGCCAAAAGCAAATCCCGTATATTCTTCCGGGTCAATATTACTCATCTCCAGCACATGCGGATGCACCATGCCGCAGCCGAGAATCTCAATCCATCCTTCCCCCTTGCAGAAACGGCATCCCTTTCCGCCACATTTAAAACAAGTCACATCCATCTCGGCACTTGGCTCCGTAAATGGAAAATGGTGCGGGCGGAATTTAACTTTCGTATCTTCTCCGAACAGCGCCTTGGCAAACTCCGCCAAAGTCCCCTTTAAATCGGCAAATGTGACATGCTTGTCGACGACAAGTCCCTCAATCTGGTGGAATGAGGGCGAGTGAGTCGCATCCACCTCATCGGAACGGAACACTCTCCCTGGCGCAATCATGCGGATTGGAAGCTTCCCCTGTTCCATCACGCGCACCTGTACCGATGATGTCTGTGTGCGGAGAAGAAACTGGTCATTAATATAAAATGTATCCTGCTCATCCTTAGCCGGATGGTTCGCCGGTATATTCAGCGCCTCGAAGTTATAATAATCATATTCAATTTCCGGCCCTTCCACAACCTCATATCCCATTCCCACAAATATTTTCTCTACCTCTTCAAGCGCAATCGTACTAGGATGACGGTGCCCTATATTCAGCTTCTTGCCGGGAAGAGTTACATCAATCACTTCCGCTTTCATTTTCTCTTCGCGGAGCTTTTTGGCAAAAGCCGCCTTTTTTGCTTCAAGCCTTGTCTCGAGATCCTTTCTTGCCTCATTGACAAGCTGACCCAGTTTTGGCCTTTCTTCCGGCGCCACATCCTTCATTGACTTGAGAACACTCGTGAGTTCGCCTTTCTTCCCCAGAAAAGCCACGCGGATATCGTTTAGCTTATCCAGCTCCTGCGATTGCTCAATCTGGGACAGGGCGTCCCGCATAATTTGTTCAAGTTTTTCTTTCATCGTCTTCTCCTCCATCATTAACTGGCTTACTTTCACAGTAATAATCAAAAAAGCCCATCCCCCGCAAATTTATTTTCTCACTTGCAAGGGACGGACATATGCTCCGTGGTACCACCCAGATTTCCATCACTGCCTTCCTCCGAGCGCTGAACCACGCTGTCAGGATTGCCGTGCCGGACTCTCATTTGCTGCGTAACGTGCTTCCCCGTCACTTCCTACTCGCACTGCGGTACAAAAACCGCTGCCTTTCAAAAGCGAAACTCCGGTGTGAAATTCAACAGCTACCTGAACCTGGCAAGACTTTCAGCCGGTGATCCTGCCTCTCTGTCGGAAAATAACTGTCTGTGGAAGTTCATAACTTCCTGCACCATCCTAGCCTTTTTGATCTGACATCATGGTAACACAACTATTGTGCAGATGTCAATAAATTTTTCTATCTTTTTATTTTTACTTGTTTCCTGGCACTCCAGCCACTGTACAATTTCTTGCCGCCAACTGCTTTATACGCCCTCGCCTGGACATAATACGTTTTCTTTTTAAGTCCTTTAAGCGTCGCCTTCAACAGACCGGCTTTCTTTAACGTAACCTTTTTAGCTGCCTTCATCGTCTTCTTTTGTGAATACCGGATCTCGTATCCGTCAGCGCCTTTTACTTTCTTTTTCAGCGTAACCTGGGCTTTCTTCCCCTTCACATTTTTTACGCTTTTGATGGCTGGCTTTGCCACCGTAATTTTTTTGTCGTCTCCACTTGGAGCAGCGGTCGCCGATGGCACAGGGGCTGGTGTCCCTGGCACAACGGACGGAGCAGGCACCTGCGACGCCGGAACATCTGGCGTCGGCGCCACGGTATCCTGCTTTTCTGTAAAGCTCCAGGACGCCACCCGGTAATCCGAACCGCGGAATACAAAATAAACATCATGCACCCCTGTTATGCCAGCTCCGATTTGTGCTTCCACCGTCTCATACTTCTCCTCACCCGTATTTTTTACATTCATAACGGCAATTCGGTTTGTGCCAATCGTCGGATCATCTATAAATACTTCAATCGCCCCCTCGCTAGTCGTGGAAGTAATTTCAGCGGCCACCTTTGCCACACCCTTTTCACCAAAATCCATGCCGCTGATCCGCGTCCAGTCACCTGTGTGGATCTTATCGAGAACCATTGCTCTGACAGCATCCGATTTCGCTGATTTCACACCAGCGCTGTAAGAAGTTGTCGTAGCGGGAATCCTCTCATATGGATTAAAGTTTTCAATCTGCGAGGCTCCTTTGTACGTCGGTGTAATACTGATTTTATCCGTTTTCTCATCGACTTCTATCTCATCCACATGTAAAGACCGGTACTGGTTTAATGTGTGGTACATCATATTTTCCAGCGCCGTTGAATGGTACATGATATACTCATGTCCTTTAAACGTAAGCATGTGGTGATGGTTGTTGTAAGTTCTGCCGTATATTACACTTGGATTATCCAAAATCGTCCCCAAATACTTTAACTGGTCCGTGCTCTCCTGGGTATCCGGGTCAAAGGTAATATTCATCGGATCGTCCGACACGTAACATGCGATCTGCCCGGAACCAGTAAACGGATTTTCTTTCGGCACACTTGAAGTACAGTAAGAGTAAAAATACTTGCCGTGAAACTGGTTAATTTCTCCGTCCTCTAAAAAATAGTAAGCGTCCAGAACCTGCGGGTCCCCGTCTGGCAAAACCTTGCCTGTTTCCTTTTCAAACTTTATTTTCGCAACCCGGCCCGTCTTTGGGTGAGCAGTCTGGCCTTCCGGCACCCCTCCCCCGAAATACACATAGGCGTCTCCTTTATCATCCACAAGCACCGCAGGGTCAAAACACCATACGACATCTGCGCAGTTCGGGGACGACTTGCTAAATAATGCCTCACCTAAATCGTCCTTCCAGGGGCCTGTCGGAGTATCGCTCTGCACATAACCGACCTGTCCTCCATCGGTATAAAACAGGTAGAACTCATCCTTTCCATCGCCGTCGCCATCATATTTCAACCCGGATGGCGCCCACGCGTGGGGTTTCGCCCAACCGCTCGTTTTCTTATCCGTCGAATCTTCCGGCTCATTTGTCAAATTTAAGTTATCCATAAACCCTTCATCTGTCCAGTTTACCATGTCTTTCGTGGACATAATCGTCAGCGAATGGTTATTATAATGATTTTCACCCATCGAACCATTTACCTTATATTCGGGTTCATCGGTTGTCCCGTACACATAGAGCTTGCCATCTACGTCACTGTTGTCAATCGCAGTTGGGTCCGCACAGAAATTCCAGTTCGTAAGCATACTGGTAATTTCATGGACTTTCCCGTCCTCCGTCGTATATGTCATTCCCGGCGTCAACTCAATTTGCTCCCGGTCCCATGCCTGTTCCTCTTCCGGCGTAAACGGGTCGTCAGTATTACGGTTATATTTTTTTACCGTAACGTCCTCCTGCTTTACCCCGTCTTTGTAGGCAACGAGCCCTCCGCGGTTCTGGTCGTCAATCACATACCCATATGTATATGCATCCTTGTATTTGTACAACACCGGACTTATCGCAGGCTTCTCTTCCGCCCCCACAGTGGGACCCACCGTCGCCAGAGAAGCGGTCATGGATAAAATAAGCCCAACTGCCGTAAGTTTTGTCACCTTTCTTTTCATGCTAATTCTTCTCCTCCTAATTCTAATATACCTATTGTCCACATTGAAACAAAAAGCGGCAAGGGATTCCCTTGCCGCCTTGGCTTGTGTATTCATGCACGGTTCAGACAGCCATACGCTATTATTTCTTAACCTTTACACTCTTTTTACTGCTCCATGCACTGTAAGTCTTTTTGCCGTCAACCGTCTTGTAAGCTCTCGCCTGTACATAATAGGTCTTCTTCTTAAGTCCTTTAATCGTAGCCTTCAATGCACTAGCTTTCTTAAGTGTAACTTTCTTCGCCGACTTCATATTCTTCTTCAACGAATAACGGATTTCATATCCATTTGCTCCACTTACTTTCTTTTTAAGTGTAACAGCAATTTTCTTTCCTTTGACATTTTTTACACTCTTAATCGCAGGCTTCGCAACAGTCACCTTTTTGTCGTCATTTGGTGTAACGGTTGCGGAAGGAACTGCCGATGGTGTAATCGTTGCAGCCGGAGGATTTGTAGCCTGGTTAGAAGGATCCGGTGTCGGTGTAACCGGTGCATCCTGTTTCTCTGCAAAACTCCAGGAAGCTACGCGGTAATCGGAACCACGGAATACAAAGTATACGTCATGTACACCTGTCACATCGCCTGCGATATCGGTCTGTACTTCCTCGTATGTCTCATATCCTGTGTTCTTCACACTCATCGTAGCAATCTTGTTTGATGCAACAGTCGGGTCATCTACAAATACTTCAATCGCACCGTTATCTGTATTGGATGAAAACTCAGCAGCTACCTTTGCCACACCATTTGCCCCAAAGTCCACACCGCTGATGCGCGTCCAGTCACCTGTGTGAATTTTGTCAAGAACCATTGCCTTTAAAGCATCCGATTTCGCTGACTTCACACCAGCACTGTAAGAAGTCGTCGTCGCGTTGATCTTCTCATATGGGTTAAAGTTCTCAATCTGGGAAGCGCCTTTGTAGGTCGGCTCAATTTTGATCTCATCCGTATCTTTGTCTACTTCGATCTCATCTACATGCAGACATCTGTAGTCCTTTGCCGTGTGATACAGCATGTTCTCAAGCGCCGTCGAGTGGTATGTGATATACTCATGGCCTTTGAACGTAAGCATGTGGTGATGGTTATTATAGGATTTTCCATAGATGGAACTTGGGTTATTCAAAATGGATCCTAAATATTTCAAATTGTCCGTGCTATCCTGAGTCTCAGGGTCAAAAGTAATATTCATCGGATCATCCGATACATAGCATGCGATCTGTCCGGAGCCGATCGGTCCAAGTGCCCCCGGAGCCTTCACAGAACCTGGAACTTGAAAATTCGTACAATAGGAATAGAAATATTTCCCATTAAACTGATTTATTTCGCTGTCTTCAAATAAATAGAACGCATCCATTTCCTGCGGATCACCATCCAGCTCAACCGCTTTCGTCAAAGGATTAAACTTGATCTTCACTACACGTCCGGTCTTTGGGTGAGCATTCTGTCCGGTCGGCACACCACCGCCAAAGTATACATAGGCATCCCCTTTGTCGTCTGCAAGCACTGCTGGGTCAAAACACCATACGACATCTTTACAATTTGGTGTTCTTTCCCTCGACAGTAAAGCGTAAGTGCCATAGCTGCCTTTATCAAGCTTATCCTGATCTACATTTAAGTCATGCCACGGACCGGTCGGGGAATCACCCTGAACGTAACCGACAGCGCCGCCGTTCGTATAGAACAAATAATATTCATCCTTGCCATCGCCATCCACGTCCATCTTCAAACCAGACGGCGCCCATGCTTTAACACCCCATCCGGTCACAATTCCATCTTCTACCCGTGCTTCCTCTTTCTTACTCGTGCTTAAGTCTTGGATTCCTTCTTCGTAAGCATTTAATTCATCTTCGGTTAAATTCTGCAGATTCCGGTTATCCATAAATCCTTCATCTGTCCAGTTCACCATGTCCTTCGTAGACATGATCGTAAGAGAATGGTTATTATATCCGTTTTGGGCCAGTTCACCATTCTTGTAGTCAATTCCCTCTGTCGTTCCATAGACATACAATTTGCCGTCCACATCGCTATTGTCTATAGCTGTTGGGTCCGCACAGAAATTCCAGTTTGTCAGCATACTGGTAATTTCATTTACTTTGCCATCCTTTGTCGTATAAGCCAGGCCAGGTGTCAGCTCAAGCTGCGGCGCATCCCATGCCTGCTCTGTCTCTGGTGTAAATGGGTCGTCATCCTCTCCGCTGTATACTTTGATTTCAGCGTCCGGCTGCTTCACACCATCTTTGTAAGCGACTACTTGGCTTTCGTACGCATAAGTATAAGCGTCTTGATACTTATAATTTACCTCGCCAGCTGCGCCTGCCGCAGGACTTGCTGTCAGCGAAGCTGCCATAGACAACGCCAATCCGGCTGCTGTCAGCTTTGCTACTCTCTTTTTAAGTTTCATACTCGTTCCTCCTGTCATAATAGAAAACATTGTGCAAATATTATAAATCTCGTGCACCTCTGTGTCCGTCTATTATATCATATGCACAATCTGTTGTCAACTGTCCCGTTTACATCTAAAACTGCCAGAAGGAACGGATATCCTGCTATTTGATGCGGATCTTCCGCACGCGGCTCCAGCTTCCGTATATCTTTTTGCCGCCCGCGGTACGGTATGCCCTTATTCTGACATAATACCGGCTGCGGCTTTTCAGCTTAGAAATAGTAACCGACGTCTTCTTTTGTGAGCGCACAAAATATGTTTTCCTTCCCTTTTTCATATTCCTATTATTCGCAACCATAACCTGGTAACCGCTTACATCCGCCTTTTTCCACGTTAGCTGAAGCGTACGTTTCTTTTTGCTAACCAGCTTTTTTATGACAGCCTTGGCTGGTTTCTTTACCGCGGCCGGTATCGAAGGGCTTGATGAAACCGAAACAGGCGCTGTATTTTGTACGGAAGACGGCCCCTGAGGCGGCTGCGTCTGTGATGGCTCCGGCGGCTGCACCTGCACCGGAGGAAGATACTCACCCTCCTCGCCCTCTTCTGTCCAGTTCGCGCCATTTCCATTTGGCGCTACTTTCCGCACATTCCAGATCGGGCTTTCGCCGGCCGAATTCACTGCTTTTACCGCAAAATAATAGGTCTGGCCTCCTTTTAAACCGGATATCGTATAAAAGTGGTCCTTGATGCCGCTTATTTTTCTTGTATAAATACCCTCTTCTTTTCCGTAGTAAACCGTATAGGAATCGGCCGTATTGCTCGGCCGGAACCACAAAGTAACGGTACCGTCTTCTTCTCCCGGCTGTTCCGCATAGAGCAAAGGGGCATCCGGCGTTTTCTCTACGGTAAATGACCGCACTCCATTCTCACATTCGGTATACTCTTTTCTTTTCTTTGTATACGCCGTCACTCTCCAATAATACGTTTTGCCGGGTTCCAATGCATTTTGCTCAACCGTATACCGGTTATGGATCATATAATCCCTATGAAGAATTATATTTGACATGTCTTCCCGGTCTGAGATTTCCAGCTGGTAGAAAAACGCATTCGCGGACTCTTCCCAAGCCAACTCTGTTCTACCCGGAACATCGGACTTTCCATTTTCAGGATAGGTAAGGTTAAATTCCTCTGGCGCGGTACCCTCTCCCTTCGTTGTGAAGTAATGCAGCACGCCGTTCATCGGGCGCTCTCCCTCCGAATTCTCAGCATATACCGTCCAGTAATAAGTCGTTTTCGGCTCCAATCCTTCCTTAATCTTATAGTACCCCTGGGACGCCGGCCCAAATTGTCCGGTGCTGCGCACTGTTGTAACTCCCTGTTTATCAATAACCGGGTCAGAAAAATCTTCATTTTTAGATACAATTACGTGGTAGGAATCCACCTGGTAAGCGGCAGACCACTTCAATTCCGGCTTCAAGTCCTCATTTTTTGCACCTACGGAAGGCATATAGGGACCAAACTGCCCCGGTACCTTTTCGCTGTCTCCCGTCAAAAAAGAATATACTACATTGTGTGAAACCGGCGAGCTGCCATTTTTATTCGAAGCGGTCACTCCCCAGTAATAAACGATTCCTTTTTCCAGCGGCTGCGGCAATGTAAATGTAGTTCCCGCCACACCTTCTTTTACAAAAACCGGACTGGATAAATCTTTATTTTTTGAGATCGTAAGCGTATAGGTATCCGCACCGGCAGACGCTGACCAGGAAAATGACGGCATCCCTGTGACAACCTCTCCGTCGTCCGGCGTCATCTGCGCAAAGAAACCGGGCTTTGCCTCGGCAGTTTTGACAATTGCCATATAGGTTTCATCGGCTCCCGCATCTGGAATATCAAAAGAAAGATTCTGCCCCTCAACTGTCCTCGGCTGAATATTCATCTCATATTTCAGACCATCATTTTCTATTTCCGTTATTTTATAAAGATCAACTGATACATCCTCTAACGCAAACGGCATGTTCGTCAGCGATACCGAAACATCCCCGTCTGTTTTATCCTTTGCCACTATAATCTTGGCTGTTTTCTCCTCTCTATCGACGGAAACTGCGCCGGTAAAGTCTGTATTTCCCGTAGTCGAAACTTGGACATAATCCCCTGACATCTGGGAAAACATGTAGTATACCCACCAAATAGGGCGGCGTGCTGCCGGATTCTGCTGTTTTACGTTTGTCGTCATCAGATCACTCATGCCGTTCCAGTTTTGGGATTCCATACAGCCCTTTATATTTTTATCGACGCCTACCCTTATTACATTCGACATACTTCTGGCCCAATCAGCCGGATTGGTACTTCCTGCATTATTCTCTTCCCATATAACATATTTTCCGTTCGCTTTCGGGTATTCCTCCTGCAAACGGCGAATGGTGTCCGCCCACTTGGTCAGCTGCAGAAACGTGGCAAATGTATCACCTTTCCAAAATGCGTGCCACGAAGGACCTTCCACCGTAATATCATTCTCACTCGCATAAGGGATATAAAAATCCGGTATCCCGTCAAACCCAACTCCTCCCGGCCCGACTGCCGGAATGTCATCCGGGTACACTTCCCTCAGCGCCTCCCACACGACGCGGTACGTCCCTTCGGTACCAGTCCAGTACTCATTCGTCAAATCCGCATAATCCGGCTTGGCGCCATTGTCCTTCATAAATTGAAGGATATCCTTTACATACTGTTTAAAGTTCGCCAGCTGCTCCTCCGTCTTCAGCGGCTCATTTTTCGTTGTATCCATCGGATTTCCGCTGGCCGTCGCCCACGAAGGATTCATGCCCATAAGCATATACCATTGAAAGCCACACGATTTCGCGCGCCGGAACGCCTCCAGATGCCGTTCCTTTACACTTCCCTCATACGTATAATAGCTGCCGTCCAAATCGCCGATTGCCTGAAAATTCTGTACGGGAAGCGTTTCCCGGTTTAGAAGCGATCCCAATAACGTCAGCCGGCTGTCCGGCACATCATAATTCGGGGTAAGAATATAACCGAACATACACGGATCCACTTCCCGTTGTATATCGGAGCAATCCGCCGTGATTGCCGGTGCTGGCTCCGCCGCCCAGATGCGGATGCCGCAGCAATCCAGCAATCCCACTCCAAGCAGCGCCAGCAAAATTAGCACACCTGCAAATAACTTCTTTGTTTTCATACGTCACCTCATTTCTGCGCGCTCAGACGCGCACATGCATCTATGTTTCTTTTTCATTCTAAATAATATTATATTGTGTTTTTTCCTATATTTCTTGAACTATTTTATCGGAAAATAATACTATTTTGATCGAATCGAATTGAACAAAAAGGGAAAGCATGATATCATTATAGAAACAAAAAAGAAAACAAAGGAGGGATCCGTATGGCATCCGGCGACACGACAAGCTTTATTGAGAAAATAAACCACCAGACGCAACTCCGTCCCTTTTCCCTTCACCACACGGTTGTACTTCCCAATATCGCATGTGCCTTGTACCTTCATTGCCATTCTGAAATGGAATTCTTTTATTTGGAAAAAGGAAAGGTGACGCTGCAAGTGGAAAATACCGTCTATTCTTTACAAGAGGGCGATGCCGTTTTTATACCGCCAAACATGCTTCACAGCTCCGAGCGCGCCTGCGGCCCACAAGACGAATGCGCTTTCTATGCCATTGTATTTTCCAAAGAAATGATTATGGACTGCGCGCCTTCCTACTGTGAACACTATTTTAAACCAATCCTGTACAGCGCCGCCAACTGCCCGCTTTTCATCCACCCCGATACGGAGTGGCAGTGCAGGATCCTTGCGCAATTAAACGAAATATTTTCACAATTCCACACCGATATCGAAAACTGCGAGCCTTACTGCGGGGCAATCTGCTTGTGATCTGGCAGCTCCTTTATAACGGCCATTTATCACATATAAACAGCCAGTATTCCCGTTCTCCTATGTATTCACAACTTATGAAAAGCGCTGATTCCATATCCGCCCACTTTACCGATACGATTTCCCTGAAAACACTTGCCCGGGACGCCGGACTCAGCGAGGGGCATTTCTGCCGTCTGTTTAAGCAATTTACGGGCTTTACCCCCTTTCAGTATATTAACCGGAAGCGCGTTACAAAAAGCTGCGAGTACTTGTCAAAAACCGACAAAAAAATAGCGGAGGTCGCCGCACTTTGCGGATACAACAACATCAGCTATTATAACCGTATTTTTCTCCGGATTATGAAAGAAACTCCCTCCTCGTACCGGAAGCATTTCCAGAAATAAAAAAATGGACGTGCGGCTTTTCGCCCTACCAGTCCAAATTTTTAAATATGCGCCCTAAATCCCCGAGCGTCTCAATCTCATTAACCCGGCGCCGTATAGACGCGGAATGGGGATACCCCGAAGTATACCACGCAATATGCGTACGCATTTCGCGTATGCCGCGCATCTCTCCCTTCCATTGGATCTGCATGCCGGCGTGGCGCATAATCATGTGGAAAAGTTCGGCCATATCTGGCTTCGGCAGCTCCTCGCCCGTATTCATATAGTGACGGATCTGTTCAAAAATCCACGGATTCCCCCTGGCGCCGCGACCTGCCATAACTGCATCGCAGCCCGTCTCCTCCCTCATTTTCACAGCATCCCTTCCGCAAAAAATATCACCGTTTCCGATGACGGGAATAGAAACCGCCTCCTTGACCCTCCGTATAATATCCCAGTCGGCTTTTCCACTGTAGTACTGTTCCCGTGTCCGCCCGTGCACTTCTACCGCCGCCGCTCCGGCCGCCTCCGCCGCTTTTGCCATGTCCACGGCCTGCTCCTCGCCGTCCCGGAAACCTTTTCGAACTTTTACTGTCACCGGCTTGTCGATGGCGTCCACCGTTTTACGGATGATTTTCTCCGCCAGCGGGATATTGTTTAACAACGCGGATCCCTCGCCATTGTTTACCACTTTGGGAACCGGACATCCCATATTGATATCCAGGATGTCAAAATTTCTGTGCTCAATACGCGCCGCCATACTGCTTATTATGTCTGGGTCGGAACCAAATAGCTGCAGCGCCGCCGGGCGTTCTTCCTCCCGGATTTCCATGAGCTCTTCCGTGTTCTTGCTATTGTAATAGAGCCCCTTCGCGCTCACCATCTCCGTATAGACCAAATCCGCTCCCTTTTCCTTACATAAGAGCCGGAAAGGCAAGTCTGTCACGCCTGCCATCGGTGCTAATAAAATCCGCCCCGGTATTTTGACATTTCCAATACTCCAAGCCCCATTTTTGTCTGTACTACTCACCTGCACTGCCTTCCTTTTCCTCCGCTGCCTTCGTTTTTTCATACACGAGACGGGTGCCATGAAGCGTCAGGTCGGGATCATAGATGTCAATGGCATCTGTCGCTTCGGAAATACAGCGGCCCAGGCCGCCTGTGGCAACTACACGGATATCCTTGATTCCGAACTCCTGTTTCATTTTCCGCACGATATATTCCGTCTGGCCAATTGTTCCATACACAAGCCCCGCCTGCATGCTCGTAATCGTGTTTTGGGCTAAAATTGTTTTTGGTTTTTTGATTTCGATTTCGGGAAGCTGCGCCGTATTGGACCAAAGCGCCCTGGCGCTGATTTTAATACCCGGGCACGTCACCCGCGCCGCAAATATGCCGTCGCCGGTCACAAGGTCGTACGTCGTCGCCGTTCCGTAATCAATCACAATGACCGGCCCGCCATACAGCTCGTATGCCCCGACCGCATCTACAATACGGTCAGCGCCGATTTCGCCTGGATTTGCGGCCGCCACCTGTATCCCACTTTTTGTATCGTTTCCGACGACATACGGCGTGCGGCCAAAATATTTTTTGATCCCGCTCACTAACGAATACATCACTTTCGGTACTACGGACGCGATAATAACGTCGTGAATCTGGCTTTCCCGTATGTTATGTCTCGTCAGCACCTCTACAATCGCCTCTCCAAACTCATTCGACGTCCGCGGCAGATTCGTCGTCAGACGAAACGTAAATTGAAGCTCGGCATTGTGAAAAATGCCAAAATTAAGATTTGTATTTCCAATATCAATTGCTAGTAACATATTTTTTATCCTCTTAGCTATTCTGGTCCCCATTCAGGAAAAATTCCCGGTAATATTCCTCGAGCGCCTCAAAAAGCTCTTCCTTTTGCTGCCGGAGCTGCTTGATCTTTAAATAGCTTCCGATCTCATCGTAGAAAAAATCATTTTCCTTCGCTGTCGTCGACAAAAACAGAGTTCCGTCCTCTTCAAACTCCATTGTAAACACGCCGCCGACATCCGCCGTCAGCGTGACGCTCAAAATCCGCAATTCGTCCTGGATGGAACGAGGCAGGGAGGAATATAGGGGGTTCAGATAAAATTTTTGTTCATATGAACTACATGCGCATAAAACCTGGTTTTCATCCATCCGGCTTATTTCCTTTCACTCATCGGCACATAATTTTTGTGTGTACATACCGCCTTGTACGCAGGACGGATAATTTTCCCTGCATTCACAAGTTCCTCCAGCCGGTGGGCGCTCCAGCCAGCGATTCGCCCGATCGCAAATAAAGGCGTATACAGTTCCGTTGGCAATCCCAGCATACTATATACGAGACCGCTGTAAAAATCAATGTTGGCGCTGACGCCCTTGTAAATATGTCTCTCGTTGGCAATAACCTCGGGCGCCAGACGCTCTACCTTTTCATAAAGCGCATATTCCGCCATCATATTTTTTTCCTCGGAAAGCTTTTTGACGAACTTCCGGAATGTCTTGGCACGCGGGTCCGAAATGGAGTAGACTGCGTGGCCCATACCATAAATAAGCCCTGACTTATCAAATGCCTGCCGGTTTAACAGAGCGGTGAGATAGCTGCAAATTTCATCCTCATCTTCCCAGTTACTCAAGTTCTTTTTCATGTCCTCAAACATGAGCGATACCTTTTTATTCGCACCGCCGTGTCTCGGCCCTTTCAGGGAGCCGAGCGCCGCTGAGATCGCGGCATACGTATCCGTCCCCGAAGAGGTTACGACATGGTCAGTGAACGTGGAGTTATTCCCGCCGCCATGCTCTGCGTGGAGCACGAGCGCAATATCGAGAATTTTCGCCTCAAGCGGCGTAAACTGGCTGTCAGCGCGGAGCATATGTAAAATATTTTCCGCCGTCGAGTATTCCCATTTCGGAGGATGCAGGAAAAAACTGCTTCCCTCGTGAAAATAATTGGCCGCCTGATAGCCGTATACGGCAAACATCGGGAACAGCGCCACCAGCTCCAGGCACTGCCGAAGCACGTTTTCAGTCGACGTATCATCCGCCTTTTCATCATAGGAATAAAGCGTGAGAACACTTCTTCCCAGCGTGTTCATAAGATCCGAGCTCGGCGCCTTCATAATAATGTCCCTGACAAAACTCGGCGGCAGGCTCTTCCGGTACTCGGCAAGAATATCCTTCAAATCCTCCAGCTGTCCTTCCGTCGGCAAATTCCCAAATAACAAAAGATACACGACCTCTTCATATCCAAACCGCTTCTCCTGCAAAAATCCATCTACAATATCTTCAATGTCAATTCCCTGATAATACAATTTTCCTTCGCACGGAACCATATCATGGTCAACGACCGTATAAGAACGAATTTCGGAAACCTCCGTCAATCCGGTCAAAACTCCCTGGCCATTCAGATCGCGGAGTCCCCGTTTCACTTCATATTTATCAAACAAAGTAGAGTCAATGGTACTACTGGCCTCACATTCAGCCGCCATCTTACGTATCCAATCACGTCTATATTTTAAATCTAAATTACTGTCCATATTGGCCCTCCTTTTCTTTTTATGATACTGCTTCTTTTGCATTGCCTGATCGTTTGCTTCACACGAGTGTAGCCGCCATTACTGCCTTTATCGTGTGCATCCGGTTTTCGGCTTCTTCGAATACGATATCCGCATACTGTTCAAACACTTCATCCGTCACTTCCATCTCCGTCAATCCGTACTTCTCATGGATTTTCTTTCCGATACCGGTATTCAGGTCATGGAACGCGGGCAGGCAATGCATAAATACAGCGGTATCCTTCGCATTGTCCATCGCCTTTTTATTGACCTGGTAAGGAGACAGCATTTG
Organism: uncultured Eubacterium sp.; assembly: GCA_910584245.1. GTDB lineage: Bacteria > Bacillota > Clostridia > Lachnospirales > Lachnospiraceae > Eubacterium_F. Next base: position 22,796 of record CAJTZF010000004.1, on the reverse strand, counting down.
AATCCGTTCTGCCCATACCTCGTCCGGCTCTCCCATCGAAACCCACACATCCGTGTAAAGGACGTCCGCATCCTTCGTACCCTCGTCCACATCCTCCGTAAACGAAATCACCGCTCCGCTCTCCTTCGCGTACTGTTCGCACTGCGACACGAGCTCTGCCGCCGGAAAATACTGTTTGGGCGCACACGCGACAAAATGCATGCCCATTTTTGCGCAGGCAATCATCAGTGAATTTCCCATATTGTAACGGGCATCTCCCATGTAAACCAGCTTAATTCCCTTTAACCTGCCAAAATGCTCCCGGATTGTGAGCAGGTCCGCCAGCATCTGGGTCGGGTGATACTCATTCGTCAATCCATTCCACACCGGAACACCGGCGTATTTTGCGAGCTCTTCGACGATTTCCTGACCGAAGCCGCGGTACTCAATTCCGTCAAACATTCTGCCGAGAACCCTTGCTGTATCTGCAATACTTTCCTTTTTTCCAATCTGTGACCCCTGTGGGTCCAAATATGTCACCCCCATTCCGAGATCGTGCGCCGCCACCTCAAAAGAACACCTCGTGCGGGTACTCGTTTTCTCAAAAATAAGAGCAATATTTTTTCCCTCAAAATCCCGGTGCGGGATTCCTTTCCGCTTCTTTTCCTTTAAATCGGCTGCCAGATCCAAAAAATATGTAATCTCCTCCGGGGTAAAATCCTTTAACGTAAGAAAATTTTTTCCTTTCAGCTGCATATCGTTCCTCTCTTCCTGTATATAAATAATGGAAAGAGGGTTCCTTTGTCATCCGACTACATTCCGGACCCCGAGGACGCCCTCTCTCAATATAATATTTATACTACGTGGTATACTGTGTTAATTCTCCTTGACACTCTCGACTACAGATTTTGCAAGACCTGCAATTCCCTGGATCTCAGATGGAATAATGATCTTTGTCGCTTTTCCGTCTGCCGCTTTTTCAAATGCTTCCAGACTTTTAATCGTTAGTACCTGGTCGGAAGGAGCCGCCTCGTTTAAGTAGCGGATACCTTCTGCCGTCGCCTTCTGCACGGCCTCAATCGCCTGGGCGCGTCCCTCTGCCTCGCGGATCATCGCTTCCTTTTTCGCTTCCGCGCGGAGTATCGCCGCTTCTTTTTCCGCCTCTGCCTCCAAAATAGCGGATTCCTTTTTACCCTCTGCCACGAGCACAGTAGACTTCTTCTCACCTTCTGCACGAAGGATGGACTCACGTCTCTCACGCTCCGCCTTCATCTGTTTTTCCATCGAATCCTGGATTTCCCTCGGCGGAATAATATTTTTCAGTTCCACACGGTTTACCTTAATTCCCCACGGGTCCGTCGCAATATCCAAATTTGACCGCATATGGGTATTGATCGTTTCGCGGGACGTAAGTGTCTGGTCAAGCTCCAGATCACCGATAATATTTCTCAGCGTCGTAGCCGTCAAATTCTCAATGGCCATAATGGGATTTTCTACACCATACGTATACAGCTTCGGATCCGTAATCTGGAAAAACACAACGGTGTCAATCTGCATCGTTACGTTATCTTTCGTGATAACCGGCTGCGGAGCAAAGTCCATAACCTGTTCCTTCAAATTTACCTTTCTTGCCACGCGGTCAAGAATTGGCATTTTGAAATGAATGCCGACCGGCCATGTCGTCAAATACCCGCCGAGCCGCTCTACAATATACGCATGCGCCTGTGGTACAATGTTGATACACGAAGCAAGAATGATTAAAACAATTACTACAAGGATAATACCTATCGCCACACTTATCTCACTCATTACTTTCCTCCATTCTGCCGCTGCAGCGGCCTCTTTTTTGATCAGAACACTTATTTGACAATTAATTTCACTCCCTGTACGGACACTACTGTCACTCGTTCGGCCTCTGGAATCACTCTGCCGTCCTGGCTCCTCGCCGTCCAGCTCATTCCATTCAGCTGGACTTCCCCAGCGGCCATTTCATTATTGATTTCCTTCGTGACAACAACAACCTCGCCGACCACACCATCAATGTTGGTCTTTTCTTTGTCTTTGTTCAAATACTTGACCGCAAGCGGACGAAATACTGCCATAGCAATCACTGACAGCACTGCAAATACGATAAGCTGCACCCAGATTCCATACCCCATCCAAGATACGATGGCGGCTCCGATGGCCCCGATTCCAAACCAGATCGTCGTAAGTCCAAGTGAAAAGATCTCCAGTACGATCATCACGGCAAGAATCACCAGCCAGACAATACAATTGCTCATACGTAATCTCCTTTCTGAAGTTTGCGCTGCAAACAGTGTTAAAAACCAAAAACCCTCTCTATTGTACTATAAGAATAGAAATTTTGCAAATCTTTTATCGGTCCCGGTGAATCTCATACATCAAAAGAGCCGCGGAAACAGCGGCATTAAGCGACTCCACCTCTCCCTCCATCGGTATGGAAATTTTTTGATCCGCCATCGCTGACGTACGCGTTTTAAGCCCATTTGCCTCATTTCCGATAAGGATTCCCACCTTGCCCGTGTAATCACACGACGTGTATTCCCGCCTGGCGTCCAGCCCGGCGGCGTACATTGTAAATCCACAGTCCCGGAGCAGCGCCACCTCCTCCGCCATATCCCCGGTTATATAAAATGGCACCCGAAACAAGGACCCCATCGTAGACCGCACCACTTTAGGATTAAACAAGTCCACACATCCGCCGGATAGTACTACGGCAGTCATACCTGCCCCCTCCGCCGTCCGGAATATCGTTCCCAAATTTCCTGGGTCCTGTATATCCTCCAGACAGATAAGGGAGGCGTCTTTTGTTTCTACAAGTGTCTCCCTACGGTATTCTGGCATATTTACAAGCGCCATTACCCCTTGTGGGGTCGATGTATCCGACATTTCCTGAAAAAGAGAAGGTATAACCCATTCCAAATCGTTATCTTTTATTTTATGTAAAAGTATTTTTTCATATTCATCTTTTGCGGCCTCTGACACATACACCTTCCGCACACAACCATGTCCTAAAGCCTCCCCCACCATTTTAAATCCCTCCGCGAGAAAACATTTTTCTCTCCGGCGGAACCGCGCGCTTTTTTTGATCTTTTGGATATATTTTATTTGCGCATTCGACCTGCTTTCAATCACTCCGCTCACCTCTCCTTACTTTCCTACTACTTCATATCCAGCTCTTCCCGTATTCTCCCGTTGACCTGCTCCATCTCTTCCCGGAAGGCAGCCGCCGAAACCCGTACCGCTCCGTGCCCGAGTATAATCATCTGTTCCATGCCGTCTGAGGTAGCCACCCTTACCCGGTGCCTTTTCGCAATTTGTTCCGTCGTTTTCTCAATATACATATCCGCCGTTTCCGCTTCTTTCGTATAGACAACGCTAATATTATGATACATTTCCAGACTGCCCGGATTTCCTTTCACCTTATAGGCATCAAACACTACAATCAGCTTACAGCCGGCATACCCCTGATAATTGCACAGCATGTCCATCAGACGCATACGCGCGGCGTCCAGACTGGACTTTGAGAGTTCCTTTAAATCCTCCCACGCAAAAATAATATTGTATCCATCGACAAGTAAATAGTCCTCCATCTGATCCCATTTTCGGTCCCTGGCCCGCCGTACCGGCGGTTTTACCTGGCGGCTTCCGATGCTGCGGCTCTCCGTATGTCCAGGCTGGCGCCGGACGGGCCCGTATGTCCGCTCAAAAATCGCCTGCAATTCCTTTTCTTCCGCATAAAAATCCTGAGAAGCCCCTCCACTCCGCTGGGACATGTCCCGTGTCCCACCTTTCTTTTCCGTTTGTTCTACTTCAGAAGAACAAGCCCGGAACCGGTCCGCCACACTCCCGACATGCATATGGGCGCCCACCTCATTCCACGGGACAACTATACCAGAACCATGCGCGCAAAAAACAGAATCCGCCGTATTCTCTACGTCACTCCCGCAATCATAGCCAATCTGTGCAATGACCTCCTCCGCATTATGACAGGGCTGGTATCCGCCAATACTACAGGAAATAAATCCCCTTCCTTTCGTGTAAGAAGCGAATGTTACCGGGTATTCCTTCATCGTGCTGACCGGACATTTCCCGGTCAGCACAGACCGCCCGTCCCGCTCGGGATGGCTCTCAAATTCACCATGCATACGCTTGATGTCCGTCATCGCACGGCCAATATTCTCCGGGGGAAGTTCTATTCTAAAATTGTAGAATGGCTCCAGCAAAACACTTTCTGCCTGCCGGAGTCCCTGACGGACGGCCCGGTATGTCGCCTGCCGGAAATCGCCTCCCTCCGTGTGCTTTACATGCGCCTTGCCGGCTGCCACCGTAATTTTCAAATCGGTAATGGGGGACCCCGTCAGTACCCCCAAAAATTCTTTCTCAGCCAAATGGGTCAGCACAAGCCGCTGCCAGTTCAGATCCAACTCGTCCTCGCTGCAGTCTGCCGCCAAAACAAGGCCACTCCCTGCCGGGAGAGGCTCCATCCACAAATGAACCTCCGCATAATGCCGCAGCGGCTCAAAGTGGCCAACTCCCTCCACACAGCCAGCAATTGTCTCCTTGTAGCGTATGCTCCCTTCCCCAAATGTCACATTCATGTGAAACCTCTCGTGGATCACAGACTTGAGCACCTCCAGCTGAACCTCTCCCATCGGCTGTACATACATACTATGGGAACTCTCCTCCCAGACTATGTGCAGCTTGGGATCCTCGTCCTCCAGCTGTCTCATCTGCTTCAAGGCTGTAACCATGTCCGTCCCTTCCGAAAACAAAATACGGTAATTCAGCACCGGCTCCAGCTGTTCTCCCGAAAAGTCCGGACAAACTCCGAGCCCCTGTCCGGAATAAGTGGTGTTAAGTCCGGTCACCGCACACACATCACCGGCATATACGACATCCCTCGTCGTATATTTCTCCCCTGAATAAATCCGGATCTGGTTTACTTTCTCGCCAGCAGACACACCCTTTTTCGTAATTTCTGTTTTTACCCGCAGTTCTCCCCCGGTGATCTTCATATGAGTCAGCCGCGTCCCCTGCGTATCCCTTGTAATTTTATATACCTGCGCCCCAAATTCACTCCCCCGCTCTACATCTGTAGTAAGGTCAGAAAACCCATCCAAAAACGCCTCCACGCCGTCCAGCCTCAGAGCTGAACCGAAAAAACACGGAAACACGCTTCGTCCGGCGACCGCTGGTACAAGATCTCTCTCCCTGTCCAGCGTGCCATTTTCAATATATTTTTCTAACAGCGCTTCCTCGCACACCGCCACTTGCTCAAAAAAACCTTCCGAACCCATATCCGAAAAATCAACGCACCGTTCAGAAAGACGGTTCCCTAATTCTTCCATCAGTGCGGCCCGGTCTGTTCCGGGCAAGTCCATTTTATTGACAAAAATAAAAACCGGAATTCCATTCTTTTTCAAAAGCTTCCACAATGTTTCTGTATGCCCTTGCACCCCGTCCGTTCCGCTTATAACAAGAACCGCATAATCAAGCACCTGGAGTGTTCTCTCCATCTCAGCTGAAAAGTCGGCATGGCCCGGTGTGTCCAGCAGCGTGATTTCCCGCTCCTTCCATGTCAGCTCAGCCTGCTTAGAAAAGATTGTGATGCCCCTCTCCCTCTCAAGCGGTGACGTATCCAGAAAAGCGTCCCCGCGGTCCACTCTCCCCAGCTCCCGCAGCTCCCCGCACACATATAAAATGGCTTCGGATAACGTCGTCTTACCCGCGTCAACATGGGCCAGCAGAGCAGCACATATATGTTTTTTTGGTTTATTTTCAGATGCGTTGTCCAACGAAAATACCCCTTTCTGTAATCTATAATTCATTATTATAGCACAAAAAGGGGGATAAGTCGATAAGGCGATTTTCGCCTTTATCTGATCGTATAATATATCAAATAATATAATACCCGATCTAGGTTTTTCTTGATTCATATAAAGTATATAAACTTCTCCTCTCCTGAATTATCAATCTAGATCAATACATTTTTCTCATCTCCCTTTTTCAATAACTATTTTTTGCAAATAAACATCCCATATTCCTTTGGTATGTTTAAAACTCCATTTATCATTTCCTTTTCCAAAATTCTTTTCAAAGTCTGCCTGTCAAGTTTTGAAATGGATGACATACCGGTCAAGGAATAGATATAATTTAACATATCATATACATTTGTAACCGCTAGCGAATCCTCATAAACCAGCTTTTGTATATGGGAAAAATATTTTTTCAAAATCCCATACCCATTTTGTAGTGTAAAATTTTTATTTGTAGTATCTTTTATTCCATATTCTTTTAATAAGCTGACAATGAATGGTATAATTCCATTTTCACCATATGTAGCACAGTAAAAATACCCTTCCCTAGTTAATATTCGTTTTACTTCTGATAATCCCTTATCTAGATTAGGAACATGATATAGCATCATATTTGCAATTACTCTATCAAAGCAACTGTCGGTATAAGGTATATCTTCAATGTTTACTACCCTATATGAAACATGCTTTTGTTTTCCTAAATTATCTTTTGTAATAGAAATCATATTGGGAGAACAATCTGTCAGGGTTAAATCAATACTTTCATCTATCAAATGTAGTTTTGACTTCCATATATCCCCTGTACCACATCCAAGTTCTAGTATCTTCTTATTCGGAGAAATGTCATAGTGGGAAAACAACCAATTTCCAAAACCTAATTTATTAGTAGAATATTTTGCATGAATAGAAATTCTTGTATTAAGATTATCAGCGGTTTTATATTGCTCCTGCACGGCTTTATACTGATTTATTGTTCCCATAACGCCTCCTAATTATTTCAAAACAGGTATTGTATTTTAATCCTTTTTCCTTAATCTAAAATGCGTTTTGACTGGTTCACCATCTTTACCATGTTGTACTTTCTTCTTATATTTCCCACACATAATTTTTTAATACACTATTTTCTCGATATACCGTTAAGTAATACGGTATCCTGCAACAGAAATGACTGATAATACTACGCACATATGTAATGGAAGGATAAGAACAAGACTTTGAAAACCATTAATAGCTTGAATATGCTGCAACGCTTTCTGAATCTATTGGGAACGTAGGTGTTGACAGTTCACAGAGTATGATAGAAAAATCAAAAGAACCCTTTTGTAATATTGAATTTAAAATATATGATGCGCTTGCTTTTCCTATAGCGCTACGATTAAATACTTCATCTGAAGATTTTAGATACTATTTAAAGCATGTTTCATTGCACACGGACAGCAAACTGCTAAAAGGAAAAATGTGTCAACAATTTTGTGAAAAAAAAATGTCAAAAACGCTTGCCAAAAACGCTAAAATTTCTTATGATAGAATCAAATGCTTCATCATATATATTGATAGCGCATTTATTTCTAAATTAACAAAGAAACGAGGTAAGAAATGGCGATTAAAAAAAACAAAGCGGCACTCATAAAAGCCGTTTCGGAATTAAAACAGGCTGACTACTCCAAAGAACCAGATTTAAACGATATTTATCAAAGACTTGTTAAAGGCAGGAAACAACTTGGGGAAGTCTTTGATAAAAATATCAAAGCAGTCATGCAAATCAGTTCTCTTGACTTGACTATGCAGCACCAGACAGAAAAAATCATGGATATATCTCGTAAAGTAACAAATGCCACCGAGACCATTTTTGGCAGCTCGTTTGACCATTCTGGTATGTCCAATGGTTCCAACAACCAGCATGAGCAACTGACAAGTACAATTATTGATGTTTCTTCTAAGACGGAAGAAGTGTACCGCAAGATTGAGGAAGGGCAGCATGAACTCACGACAATCAAAGATCTTTCGGACCAGACAATTCACGTATCCCGCGAACTTCAAAAGGATATGGATGAATTATACGATATCATTGAACGAATGAACGAGGTAATCGCAGGTATTGATTCGATTTCCATGCAAACAAATCTGCTGGCCTTAAATGCTTCGATTGAGGCAGCCAGAGCTGGCATTGCCGGCCGCGGATTTGCGGTAGTCGCCGAGGAAATACGCAGTTTAGCCGAAGAAACCCAGAAACTAACCGGAAATATGGGAGAATTTGTCGAGGAAATCAAAATGGCCTCGCAAAAAAGCATCCACAGTGCGACCAGCACCATCCAGTCGCTGGGAACCATGACAGACAAAATCAAAAATGTTTGGGAATTAAACGACGCCAACCAACATCATGTTTCAGAGGTAAATGGCTCCATCAGCTCCATTGCTTCTGTCAGCAAACAAATCAGTAGTTCCATGACTGAAATGGAAAACCAGTTAAAAGACAGCACGGATTTTATGCGGCAAGTTGGCCTGGAGTTAAAAGAGGCGGCCGAACCAGTTGTGTCAATTGAAAAAACACTGGATGAGTCGGTAAAACAAATGGGAACGATGTCACAAGACTCCTTTTTCCACATGGAAAATTCAGAGTTTGCCAAATATGTAAACAATGCGATTTCCTCGCACCGCACATGGCTGAGAAATTTAAGAAACATGGTAGAAAACCGGGCTATACTTCCTTTACAGCTGGATTCCTCCAAATGTGGATTCGGGCATTTCTATTATGCTATGACGCCAAAAATCCCCAAAGTGTTACCCGTATGGAATGCTCTTGAGGCCAAACACAAGAGATTCCATAAATACGGCGGAGAGGTGATTGCTGCGCTGGAACACGGGGAATACCACAAAGCCGAGCAGATTTACAAGGAGGCAGAAATATACTCTAAGGAATTGATTTCAGATTTGGAGATGATCCTCCAGAATGCAAAAGATTAATACATAAAACCGTTTGCACATCATGACAGAACCCATGCTTGCATGAACCTCTGTCATGATTGTGTGAACGGTTGTTAAAAGTATTTCTCAAAAATTTGTTCATTTTCCTTTAAAAGCTCTTTTCTTTGTTTTTTTAACATAAAAGCTTCTTTAACTAATTTGGTAATTTCTTTCATTACCTTTGTATCAATAATTGGTATTTCTATATCTTTTAATCTTTCTTCTCGCAAATGAGGTATTGTAGAAGCTACAACCGTCCTTCGAATCGCAGCATATCTACCTATCTCGGGTATTGATAACGCTATAAATAAATATTCAGGAGTAATCCCCTTATCTTTCGCAAGATAATTCACTCTTAATATCTCAATTCCAGATGATAAAACAACATTATCTGCATCCGTTATCAAACCTACACATCCTATCTTCCCATCTTTCGTAAAAATAACATCATTCACTTTTATATTTTGTTTAATGTCTACTAAATCATTATCAGATATATAATAGTCCGGATACAAATCCACTTCCCAATTTACTATATCTGATGTTCCGATAAATGGCTTATCATCAGACTTTCTCTGAATAAACTCATTATAACTATAGCTACCGACTTCATCACCTTTACCAAAATCCACTATTTTTTGTAATGAAATTGCATCATTGTACTTTTTTAAACATTCTGCTGTATTAACATACAACTTATCATAGTAGTTCGTTGACCATATATTACTTTTTTTTAAGTGTGAAAACATAACTCCAAAAGAAAAATCCCGTTTTATTTCCTTAATATCAAAATTTAATCCCTCATATAGTAATACCTGCGCTTGCTTTATATTCTCGTGCGCTTGTATTTCAAATTCTATTGCAGTTCTTTCATTATTGGTAATTAATTTCATAATTGCTTGATCAATAACAGGTACCTCAAATTCACGTGAGATAACAACTGTTGGATATTTCCTGTCATCAAACTAAACATCTGCCATTTACCTGCTTTTGATCTAAAATAGGCAGTCAAATACTCTGGCGTAATAGGAGCATCTTTGTTTAAAGAGATATTAGATATATGCCTCGGAATCCCAGCCTTTCCTACATATTCCTTTCTATAATACCGCAGACTTTCCTACTGTACCATAAATTGCAATCAAAACATCATTCTGCTGTATGTGACATCGGGGATATGCTTCATAATCGGTTGGTTAATATAGGGATCATCTGATATTTCATCAAAGTCTATAACCCCTTCCTTTATATTTCTACCATACAAATACCTTACTCCCTCTCTTTTATTTCTCGAGATATGAGAGTGCTCTCCGTCTGATATAGTACTATATTCACCCAACATTATACATTCCATACGGTTTTGAATATTTTTCTCCCTTATAATTTTTGTATAATAATAAAAAGAAGGAACCAGCCTATCACCAAACTTTAAGTCCTTTGTTGAAACCGAAAATATTTTCATTCTTAATCTTCTCTTTCTACAATTCCCTGTGCTTGCTCCCATTGATGATATTCTTTTGCAACTTCTTTTATATCATCGCTTAAAATCTCATTTCCTCTTCTATCATGACCGCAAGTCTCGGCTATCGCCATAAATATTTCATAATCTTCTGGTATTTTCTCTTTAGGAAGTTTCTGAAAGATTAACACACTTGTCTTGGTTGATGTATTTGGTTGAAAGGTCTCAATTGGAATATCTATTATAGCTAATATCCTCCCTTGCCTTCTTAACCAATTTCTAATATATCCAAATGTATCATTTCCAAAAACTCCATCTGGTAAAACAATACCCATCCTCCCATAATTGGCCAATAAATGAATATCCCTTTCAATGAAAAGAACTTGCGGCGATTCCTTTTCTTTAAGTTTACCTTTCTCCCATTCATTTTTCTCCTTAACAAATCTCCACTTATACGCCAATTCATATTGTTTTAATTTTTCCTCTCCTCGAACTGGAATCTTTGAACCAAATGGTGGATTAGTCATCAAAATGCTAAATTTCCCTTCGCTAATTTTAATCCTCGTTTTGTCCTTCCAATTCTCCATATCATCTAAGCTATCTTCGCAAAAAATACCACTTTTGCCATCCCCCAATATCGCCATATATGCTTTAGCTACTTTTGACAGAAAATAATCTTTATCTAATCCACAAATTTTATTTAAGGCAACCTCCATCTTTTCTTCTTTAAGGTTTGCGTCATTCCAATGATACTTCTCACCTTCTGCATCTAAACGTCTCCACACATGCTTTAGTGCTTCAACTAGAAATCCTCCGCTTCCACAAGATGGATCTATTATGTAATCTTCATCTGAAGGATTTAATATGTCTACTATCATTTTAACAACATTTCTTGGTGTAAAAAATTGTCCTTGCCCGCCCTTCAAAGCGTGTCCAATAAATGTTTCAAACGCATCAGCTATTGTATCCCTTTCCGCTTCTATTAAACAATAATTCTGCAATTCACCTACAACATATACTATTGATTTCGCATCCAGCGTAATACTATCATTTACATCCATCACTTCCTTATATTTACGTTTAACTTTCACAAACAATTCTAAAATCCGATTTTGTACACATACGCTCTCTTCATCAACTCCAGCCCTAAAAGTCACAATTTCATCAGGTTCTGTAAATCTTTCATCATATATTTTACAAAATATAATGTTGATCAATTGCTGAGCTAAAACTTCATCCCTCGTTGCCCCTACTGTGTTAGCAGCCAAATGATTCCGAATTGCTTTAAAAGTCGCCTTTAGATTATGAGTTGGCTTTAAATCCTGTCGCTTAAACTTACCAATATCTTCGATTCTCTGTCCGCATTTCGGTATATTAGGTATTTCATTAAATATCACCTTTCCATCTTTTTCATACTTTTTTATAAATAATCTTTCCTCACCATTAAACCAAACTCCTAACTGGGCTTTAGAAAATCTCAAATAATCTTCTAGCTGGCTTCTTCCATCCTTACGATTTTTCTTTTTACATTCTACAATTATTTCTATATCTTCTTCTGTTTTTGTCTCCTTTGAAAAAACTGCAATATCAACAGGATATTCTTTCTTCCTATCCGACGGCCTTACCTTAACCCTATATTGCGGATGAGTAATTATTACTTCCTTCGGATACCCATAATCCTCAACGAGAATTTTAGCAAACACCTGAACAGCCTGAACTTCTTCTGGCGTTGCTCTCACCTCTAACCCTGATACATAATCTATTATATATCCTTCTTTCATTATTTTTCTCCATTTCTTTTTTCTTCTACGCTCTTTTCTCTTGTTTTCAAAAACAGAAAATGATATATTATCTCTAATTTTCATTCATTTTGGCCAACTTTGCCGCCTGGTCGGCCGCAATGAGGCTGTCAATCACCTCGTCCAAATCCCCATCCATAATGGAATCCAGACGATGCAGCGTGAGCTTGATCCGATGGTCTGTCACCCTTCCCTGTGGGTAATTATACGTTCGTATTTTCTCTGAACGGTCGCCTGTGCCGATCTGGCTGCGCCTTTTTTCCGCCTCTTCATCATGCGCCTTAGCACATTCTAGCTCGTACAGCCTTGCGCGGAGTACCTTCAATGCCTTATCTTTATTCTTCAACTGAGACTTCTCATCCTGGCACGATACTACGATGCCCGTCGGGATATGGGTCAGCCGCACGGCGGAATCCGTCGTATTGACACACTGTCCGCCATTTCCCGAAGCGCGGAACACATCAAACTTGCAGTCGTTCATATCCAGCTCGACCTCGACGTCCTCCACCTCTGGCATGATCGCCACTGTCGCCGTAGATGTATGGATGCGCCCGCCGGATTCTGTCGCCGGGATCCGCTGCACCCGGTGTACGCCGCTCTCATATTTCAGCTTGGAATATGCGCCGGAACCATTTATCATGAAAATGACTTCCTTAAACCCGCCGATCCCGTTTTCATTGGCGTTCATCATATCTATTTTCCAGCGGTTTTGCTCTGCATATTTGCCGTACATGCGATACAAATCAGCGGCAAATAACGCTGCCTCGTCGCCGCCGGCGCCGCCGCGGATCTCCACAATTACATTTTTATCATCGTTCGGATCTTTCGGGAGAAGAAGAATTTTCAATTCCTGCTCGATCGTAGCAAGCTTCGCCTTGCACTCGCTCAGCTCTTCCTTGGCGAGCTCGCACATCTCCTCGTCGCTCTCCTCTTCCAAAATAGCCAGGCTGCCCTCAATGCCATCTTTCGCCGCCTTATATTCCTTGTATTTTGTGACAATCGGCTCCAGATCGGCCTGCTCCTTCATCAACCTCTGGTAACGGCTCTGGTCGTTCAGCACATCCGGCTCACTCAGCTCGTTCAACACCTCTTCATACCGAAGCAATATATCATCCAATTTATCAAACATAATATTCAATCCTTTCTTTCCGCGACAGTCCGGCCACTCACAACCCTGTCGTTTCCGGCAAGATCCTTTCTAATCTTGGTCTGTTCAAATCCGTGTTCCCGCATAAGCGCAGCAACGCTCTCCCCCTGATTATAACCGGTCTCCACATAAAGCATTCCGCCCCCGCACAAATAGGACGGCGATGACCCTATGATTCTCCGGTAAAAATCCAGTCCGTCCCCACCGCCATCTAATGCCGTTATGGGCTCATACATGCCGACCTCCGGCATCAGTCCCGAAATGCCGCCAGATTCAATATAAGGCGGATTTGACACGATAATGTCAAAAACGCCTTTTATATTCTCAAATAAATCTCCGCACACAAACTCCATTTGAATGGAGCGCAAACCGGACTCTTCTGCGGCGAGCTGACGCCCGTTCTGTTCTGCCACCCGCAGCGCGGCGGCGGAAATATCGCTGAGTACAAGGCTGGCCGGCGCTCCCAGGACGCCGATGCTCAATCCGATGCAGCCCGATCCCGTACACAAATCAAGTACCCGTTTGCCCTTGCAAAGCGGGTAAACGGCTTCTACGAGCGTCTCCGTATCCTGACGTGGAATCAGTACATTTTCATCGACCGAAAACGTCAACCCCATAAACTCTGTATAACCGATAATATATTCAAGAGGCATCCTCTGCTTCCGTTTTTCCACAAGAAGTTCATACCTCTTCTTTTGATCGGGTAAGATTTCTTCCTTCTTTTTTAGAAAATAATCACTTCTGCTAAACGTCTGTCCCGTTCCCCCTGCACGCCTAAAACAGCTCTGAAGCAAATACCACGCGCTCAGCTCCGATTCCGGCACCCCGGACTTGTAAAGCTCTTCTTTCCCCCATTCCAATGCATGTTCGATCGTCATTTTGTCCCATCCCCGGCAGAAGCCGGATCCTCCGGGTTTTCAAAATAGCGGTCAAGAGCCTGGAGAATCTCGTCGTCATCATCGCCGATTTCGACTACTTCAAATCCTCCCTGGGAATCCGCAGGTTTCTCACGTTTCTCTTTCCGGGAAACGGGCTCCGGTTCTTCTTTTTTGCTTTCCTCTGCCGCAGCCGCTTCAGCCAAACCGGGCTCCGGTTCATTCAAAAACTCTTTCCAGTTAAATACGGATTCCACAGAGGCGATCGCCACTTCCAACATATCCGTCTCCGGCTCCCTCGTCGTCAGCGACTGAAGCCACAACCCCGGCTTGCTAAGAACAGACACTACCGCATGGCCGCTCTTTCCCGCAAGCATAATCCATTCGTACGAAATGCCCGCAATAACTGGTATTAACAAAATGCGCAGCACCATCCGGAGCCACATATTAGGCACGGATATAAACATAAAAAACAAAATACTCACAAACATGACGACAAGCATAAAGCTTGTCCCACAGCGCTTGTGAACCATTGTCTGTCTCTTTGCGTTTTCAACAGTCAGCTCGTACCCATTTTCAATGCAGTTAATACATTTGTGTTCCGCTCCATGATACATAAAGACGCGCCGGATGTCCTCCATACAGGAAATGGCCTTCACATAACCGACAAACAGGACGACGCGGATCACCCCTTCTATCAATCCACGCAAATGCACAGAACGAATCACTTTAGAAAGCAGTTCGGACACAAAAAAGGGAAGTAAAACAAAAAGACCAATAGCGATTATAACCGCAAGCATCACCACAAGTCCCATCCACAACTCGTTGCCCTTGCTCTCCGTTTTCTCTTTCTCCTCGTGCTTCTCTTCCTCTTCTTCCCAAAAACTAGCAGAGTAGTTTAGCGTCTGAATACCCATAATGAGTGACTCGGCAAATGCGACGACACCTCGTATGACCGGTGCACCCAGCACAGCATATTTATCCCTCAAACTCTTATGGCTCTCGACCTTTACTTCAATCTTCCCATCCGGCTTACGCACTGAAACAGCGTATTTGTCGGCGCCCCTCATCATAACCCCCTCGATGACTGCCTGGCCGCCGATTCCTGAATATCTCATAGCTTACCTCCATTCGTCTCGTCATGGCTTTCCTACTTTTCCTGGATCTATCCCTTTTCTATTTGATACACCTATGGGAGCCAGTTTTGTCTCCAACGGATACCTGTTTATATGCAACAACTCCGCAGTTCTCAATACATTCCATACAGAGATCTGCGGAGCCACTATGCGTTCATCATGTGCTTGGGAACTGGCATATGTCAAGTTATTCATTTACAGTCCCTTATTTTAAGCCATATCTACGATTGAACTTATCAATCGCACCACGAGCTGCCATGGACTTCTGCTGTCCTGTGTAGAATGGATGGCATTTTGAACATACTTCAACATGAATATCTTCCTTCGTTGAACCAGTTACGAATTCATTACCACAGTTGCAAACAACCTTTGCCTGATAATATGCTGGGTGGATTCCCTCTCTCATGTATTTTCACCTCACTACATCATTTAAATATTTCTACTTTCTTAAAATCAGCTTTTTCATTGTAACATGCTTTTTTTAAAAAAGCAAGTACTTTCTAATGAAGCTTGATTTTTTTTATAGTTTCAACAAATTCTTTGTTGTTTTTTGTCCTTCGGAACAAATTTATGATCTGTTCCAAATTATTTTCCGTATTGGTACTTCCGCCGAGAGCCTTCCTCATAAGGAATACGGCTTCCAGCTCGCTCTGGCTCAACAGCAGATCCTCCCGCCTTGTGCTGGACTTCTGGATGTCAATCGCAGGAAATACCCGCTTTTCCGACAAATGCCGGTCAAGTACAAGCTCCATATTGCCGGTTCCCTTGAATTCCTCGAACACGACGTCATCCATCCTGCTCCCCGTATCGACCAGCGCTGTGGCAAGGATCGTCAGGCTTCCGCCCTCTCTCATATTTCTGGCCGCGCCAAAGAACCGTTTTGGCATGTGGAGAGCTGCCGGGTCCAGGCCGCCCGAAAGAGTACGTCCGCTCGGGGTAACCGTGAGATTGTATGCTCTGGCAAGTCTTGTGATGCTATCGAGGAGAACGATTACATCATCTCCCCCCTCAACCAGCCGCTTCGCCCGCTCAATGACCATCTCCGATACCCTCTTATGGTTTTCCGGTAATTCGTCAAATGTAGAATAAATTACATCCACCCGCTCGCCCTCGATCGATTCCTTAATATCGGTAACCTCCTCCGGGCGCTCATCAATGAGCAAAATCAGCAAGTGCATTTTCGGATAATTTTTTGTAATCGCGCTGGCGACCTGCTTAAGCAGCGTCGTCTTACCTGTCTTGGGCTGGGACACAATCATCCCGCGCTGCCCTTTGCCAATCGGGGCAATCAGATCAAGCATTCTCATTGAAACGCCTGCATTTGGCGTCTCAAGATGTATCCTCTCATTTGGGAAAATAGGTGTGAGTTCCTCAAATTTATTTCTATGGGCAAGATATGTGATAGGACATTCATTGACTCGCTTCATATAAAGAAGGGCGCTAAATTTTTCATTCTGTGTTTTCACCCGCAGGTTCCCCTCTATGATGTCGCCCGTACGCAGACCAAATCTCCTCAAAAACGCCGGTGATACATAAACATCATTTTCACCCGGAAGAAAATTATCACAGCGGATAAATCCGTACCCTTCCGGCATGATCTCTAAAATCCCCTTTTTCGTAATGCCGCTATCAAGCTCTTTGATCTCCGTCGGATGTACATCCGTGACCTGCCTGTCCCTCGCAATCGTAATCAATCCGGCTTTTGCCACATCTTCAATGGATCGGTATGACTGCTGTTCCGCCACCACCTGCCTCGTATCATGGCGGGGTTCATATTTCGTTTCCTGTCTATTATCATTTTTGTGGGAATCTACATTGGAACCATTTGAATAATTTCTGAAATGAGACCTGTCACCGCCGCCGTGATTCGGCACGTATGTATAAGTCTGCTTTTTCTTTTCCTGTGTCTCCGCTTTTACTGTCTGCTGCGAATTTTCCTGTCTCTCCTGTTTTGCCTCCGGCCCTGGTTTCCTTTTTGGAACCGCAGCGTCTGTTCCCGCCGGGGCATTTGCCCCCATACGCTTTTCTAGTTCTGTTATAAGTTCCGCCTTTCGAAATCCGGATATTCCCGTCATGCCTTTTTGTTTTGCCATCTCCCTAAGCTCTTTTAACGATAGTTTCTGTAAGTTCATTCTCATTTCCTTTCTACTTGATCATATAATCCGAATCTAAAACGGAATTCCATTTTTTCTCATCAACTCCCTGGCACTTTCCAAAGAATCTACTCCTGTAGCATTTTTAATCGGAGCAAATTCTTTCTCTCTCTCCACCTCAAAAGACAGACAATTATCCATCATGTGTATCATATCCAGCACAAGCGTCTCAAACTTGTATCCGTTTGGCTCCTCTGGCTTTATATATTTGCCATTCCCGTCCAAATACGGAATCTTCTTTTCCACTACATGTGTAGGCAGATTTTGATCCATAATTTTCTCAAGAGTTTCAACCCGAAACAGATAATTTAAAATAACACCAAAATTGTACAGAAGCCTGCCGTTTTCATCTCTCGAATGAACCATTTCATCCGTCATCTCATAATATTCGACGATGGACGGTTTCCCATCCTCCAGACAGAGCACACCGACCCTCTCATTCGGTTCCGCCTTCGCCACCACTTTCGCGCCGCACACACATCCCTGTTCCAGCACAGCGCCGACGAATACCGGATCTGCAATTTTTTGCAGCACATTGTCCACTGCAAATACATTGAGCCATTCCACGCCAAGCGCCTTTATCTTATCCAGAAGCCCCGCGTCAGCAAGCGAGCTAAACCATCCGCCGTTTCCGTTTGGGGAAGAGGCGAGCTCATCTTTTCCGCGCAAGTAAAACTTTCCTTCATAGCTGACCGAGGGAGCCATTTTTTGTACAAAGAAAAATACATAATCCTGCCGGTATCCAAAATAGTTTTTCTCTTTAAAAAAGGAAACCGTATCTGCATGATTAATTTTGCTTGTCATAATAAATAAAGGCACCCACGCTCCCGTCTGCTCCACGACATCCAACAGGTTGTGAACCAGCTGTTCAAACAAATATAACTCCTTCTCCACCCCGATTTTGAGCATCCCCTTCGGACTGTCCAGTCCAAATCTGGTTCCCTGTCCTCCCGCCAGAAGCACAGCTCCTACCTTGCCTGCCTGGACCGCCTGGACCCCTCTCTTTTCAAAACGGCTGCGGCTGTTTTCGATTTCCTCCAATGTCACAGCGCCGAGCGGTGCAAGCTCTCCCCGTTCCGTCTCCCCGGCTCCGTGCTCAACCAGCTTCAATAAACTTAAATCCAACTCCTCAATCTGGTGCAGCAGACGCTTTTTTCCACTCTCGTCCAGCTCATCATAATATTGCAGCAGATGCTCCTGGCCGGCTTCTGAAAGCTTCTTCCTTGCCTCTTCCAGTGTCATTTCTTTTCCATCCTTTCATCCATGATACTATCTATTGTACCATTTTCCCCAAAAAGCACAAGTACCAAATGTGATTTTTTCTAACTATTGTCTTTGGGAAATAAAAGTGCTACAATAGTTACACAATAAATGTGACAAGCGGGAGGAAAAAATAAGATGACAAACACAGAACAGGCGCTCGCCTTACATAAACAATGGAATGGAAAACTGGATACCACGCCGAAATGCCAGGTAAAATCAAGAGAAGACCTCGCAATCGCCTACACACCTGGTGTCGCTGAGCCGTGCAAGGCAATTGCACAAAATAAAGAAGAAGCCTATCAATATACGATTAAATCAAATACCATCGCCGTCATTTCCGATGGCAGCGCCGTTCTCGGTCTCGGAAATATCGGAGCGGAGGCCGCCATGCCTGTCATGGAGGGAAAAGCTGTCCTATTCAAGGAATTTGGCGGCGTAAATGCCTTCCCCATCTGTCTGGATACGCAGGATACGGAAGAAATTATACGCACCGTCGTCAACATCGCACCTGCTTTCGGCGGCATTAACTTGGAAGATATTTCTGCCCCAAGGTGTTTTGAAATCGAAACCCGGTTAAAAGAGCTGCTCGACATCCCTGTATTCCACGATGACCAGCACGGGACGGCCATCGTCGTCCTCGCCGGAATCATCAATGCCCTGAAAGTGACCGGAAAGAAAAAAGAAGCGTGCCGCATCGTCATAAATGGGGCCGGCTCCGCCGGAATCGCCATCGGCAGGCTCCTGCTCCGGTACGGCTTCCCACACATCGTTCTCTGTGACAAAACCGGAATTTTGCACAAAAACACACCCGACCTGAACTGGATGCAGAAAGAGATGATGGAACTCACCAATCTCGAAGGCAAGACGGGCACTCTCGCAGATGCTATGGCCGGGGCCGACATTTTCATCGGCGTTTCCGCCCCGGGCATCGTGACGCCGCAAATGGTCTCTTCCATGAATACGGATCCGATTCTGTTTGCTATGGCAAATCCCGTGCCCGAAATTATGCCGGACGCCGCCAAAAAGGCTGGCGCCAAAGTTGTGGGGACCGGACGTTCTGACTTCCCAAACCAGGTAAACAACGTCGTGGCATTCCCTGGTATTTTTAAAGGGGCGCTGGAGGGACGGGCCTCCCAGATCACAGAAGAAATGAAATTGTCAGCCGCGCTTGCCATCGCCTCCCTCGTTCCGGAAGAGGAGCTGAATGAGGACAACATCCTGCCCGAAGCGTTCGACCCACGGGTAGCGGAAACCGTCAGCGCCGCCATCCAAAAGGAGCTTTCACAAAATGTGGGGTGAAAAGCCGTATCATTCGTTTGACTTTGAAATGAAACGGCGATTTGGGGAAAAGGTGTACAAAGTGTCGCTCGCAAGCGGCATGACCTGCCCCAACCGCGATGGAACAATCGGCATCGGCGGCTGCCTCTTTTGCAGCGGAAATGGCTCCGGCGATTTTGCTTCTCCCCTGTCAGGCTCTGTGTCCAGGCAGATTGACCGGGGGATCGAAGGTATATCGTCCCGCAAGCAGGTAGGAAATAAATTTATCGCATATTTCCAGTCATTCACAAACACATACGCTCCCGTCGAAGTCCTGCGCCCTATGTACTTAGAAGCTATCCGCCACCCAAAGGTCGTCATGCTCTCCATCGCGACAAGACCCGACTGTCTTCCTGGCGATGTGCTGTCACTGTTAGCCGAGTGCAATGAAATCAAACCTGTAATCGTCGAGCTGGGACTTCAGACAATACATGAAAAGACAGCCACCTTTATCCGGCGGGGTTATACGTTACCCGTATATGATACAACTGTAGAACAGCTCTGCTCACGGGGAATCGAGGTCGTGACCCACGTCATCGCAGGGCTGCCCGGCGAAACTTCCGGCGAGTTTCTGGAAACGGTATCCCATGTTGGAAATTCCGGATCCGGCGGAATCAAAATACAACTTCTGCACGTATTGGAATCGACTGATTTGGCCACTCTATACCGAAACGGAAATTATGAACCGATGACCAGGAATGCTTATATTCAGGCGGTAATCTCCGCTCTTTCTATTTTACCTGCCGAGATGGTAATCCACCGTCTCACAGGCGATGGTCCGAAAAAACTTCTCCTTGCCCCCGAATGGAGCAGCCGCAAACGGGAGGTTTTGAATGAAATTCACAGACAGATGAAAATTCAAAACATATGGCAGGGAAAAGAAAGGAGCCGATCTATATGAAAGAAGCCATAACCATTTACAAACTCATTATCTTGTATACACTGGACCGCATCCGCTCGCCCCTTACCCTGGGCCTCATAGCAGACTATATTACAGACCGCGGATATACGAACTATTTCAATGTGCAGAACGCGTTTGCGGCACTACTGGACGCCGAGCTCATTTCATGCTCACAGACATACAACACTTCGTACTACACCATCACAGACACCGGACGGGAAACCCTGGAACTATTTTATACCAATTTATCTCACGAAATACGGGAAGAAATTGACCAATACCTGGTGGATAACCATTACCAAATCCTAGACCGGACCGCTGTCAAAAGTGACTACCGGCGCCGCGAAAACGGGGATTATATCGCCTGCTGCTCTCTCTCGGAAAATAATGAAATGCTATTTGAGCTAAAGCTCTCGGTCCCGACCGAGGACGACGCCGTCAAACTGTGCAATAACTGGAGAAACTGCAGCGGGGAACTATATTCCGCCGCTGTCAAAACATTGCTAAATGGATAAATTTCAAATATTTCAGCATTGCGCGGGCAAAATGCTTTACAAATAATTTAGATTTAGTTGCAATTTCGCTCTAATTTTAGTAAAATAAGAAAAGAAGTTCAATGAGATGCGGGGGAGGCGCAATTCCCCCGGCAAGAATGGAGGTTATCATGGACAAAAAGCAAACGAGGAAATTAACACTACAGGCTTCGCTTTACTCCGATGACGCTAATTTTGTATGTCCGAATTGTGATATTTTGATGAAATATAAACACAGTGGGTTATATGTTTGTGAAAAATGTGGAGCTGAGGAATTAAACGATTTTGGTAAAATAAAAAGATATCTGGATAAACACGGGCCGACAAACGCCATTGACCTTGCCGCCAATACAGGGGTTCGCCGTTCCCGTATCGGAGAATTTCTGCGGCTGGGCAAGGTAGAGATCCCGGAAAATTCCGCCACCTTTATACACTGCAAAAGCTGTGGAACCGCGATTCGGTTTGGAAATTACTGTGCAACCTGTGTACATACTAAAAATATACAGGGTGCATTTATTGGGGACACACCGAAAAACGCACCAGAAAAGATGCGATTTTTGGATCTGGAATAGCGTTCCATTTGTTACAAATAGACTGGCATGATTGCAAAGGGGCTGCCGGGAAATAAGGCAGCCTCTTTTCATTAATACGATTCTGGTGTAAATCGTATCTGCCCCCCTTAAAGATTTATTACATATACATACGCTTCCTCATTTTCAAACGTAAAGCTCCTACTATAATTTCCACCGTTTTTCTCAATTGTTTTTATTGAAGCAGCATTGTCCTTTTCAACGGATAATTGCAACTGTTTCAGACCGTGTTTTCTCGCAACCAAACATATTTGTCTTAATATTTCAGTAGCATACCCTTTTCTTCTTTCTGACGGTCTTACGCTATATCCACAATTACCAAAATCTTTTAGGAAATCATTTAATTGATACCTCAAATCAACAATGCCAACAATTTTATGATCCGGCACCCTAACTGCAAAAAATGTATCTGTTAAAACCCAATTAGGGTCAACCGTCTTCGTACTTGCATTGGCAATGACTTTCTCAAGCCATTCCTCATAAGAAGTGATCTTATCAAATAATTCACTCCCATTGATTACCTGTTCCCCAAAATCAAAATGCTCCTGCCGGTATTCAAGCGCCTCATTCTTTAACCCCAAAGTTGGCGTTACAAGCCGTATTTCTTCACATACCATCCTTCATTCCTCCATTTTATAAATTTTAATTTTTCAAACCATGATTTCCATGCCATCATAAGCGAATAAAATATTATGAAGTTCTTTTTCAAGTTCCTTGTAATAACCATATGATTTTCCCCATATCTCATCAATATGTGTAACGATAATCTTCTTGATTCTATAATAGTCTTTCAGTTCTATAACCTCATCCAAAGTGAATATTTCATCTTTCAAAGGCGTATCC
>CAJTZF010000003.1:59752-212305 GCA_910584245.1 uncultured Eubacterium sp. | reverse complement strand
GGGCATTGGAAACCCTTGAATAATGGATATTTTCTAAGTCACCTATTCCAACTATTCAACAGATGCCGGATGGGAAGGCGTAGTCATATTTGGGGAGCCGGACTATTATCCGCGTTATGGATTTCAGACGTGTGATAAATTTGGAATCACGACCCGGGATGGGAAAAATTATGATTCCTTTTTAGGGATCGAACTTGTTGAGGGCGGACTTTCAGAATTTGGAGGAAGCTTTCATGTGCCCGCTGTCTACGGGGATTTATCTGAAAAGGAAACCGAACAATTTACGAAACAGTTTTCGGCTCCTCCCAAGCAAAAATTTCCGTGCCAGTGGGATTAAGGGACGCAACTTTTTGTCCGGCAAGCCTTGACTTATTTCCGGCAATTCGTTACAATAAAGTTGTATCCGGGGGAGACACCCATAATAAAAAACGAAGATAAAAAAGAGATCAATCCGGGGAGGACACCCATGAAAAAAAACAGTCAGACTGTGCGCGTGTGGGATGAACAGGGCGCAGTGATTGGTTATACTTATCCCAAAAGAGCAAAAGGACTTGTTAAGAAGTGTCGGGCAGAGTTTGTATCCGACAAAGAAATCCGTCTAAACAAGCAGTGCCCGACATATGAAAATATGGAGGACAATGAGATGGATAATGAAAATATTGTACAAAATAAAACGAATTTTATTACCGTAAATCCGCGGGAGTGGTGCAAAAATCCATGCGCCGGAAGCCAGACGGTTTATGACCGGTTTATGATCAGCAATCCTCTTTTTCAGGAGGTAGAATCTGCTCCTGGCATGGTGGAAGTACTTTCTGTGGGGCAATGGGCATGGCGTGGGGCCAGTTATGTTATTAACGGGTTTCAGGAATTAGAGCCGAGGACAGAATATCACTTGGTTTTTTGGCTGAACGGAGGAGAGAATGACCGGAGCGATGAAACCTGCCAGCTTCAGATTTTGTTTTCCGACAACAATATAACCGCATCCACAGATGAGTTTATGGATGGATTATGTTTTCGGCTGAACCGTGGGTACATAAAGCCGTTAAAGAAGTATAAAGGATGGGAATTATACGATATCCCATTTACTACGACGGATGCCAGGTATACGCAGTGCCAGTTTGTGGCGGACCGTGCGCCGATGGCGTTGATGTCGGCGGAGAGGCTGGATACTTACAAGGCTATGCCGGATGTACCGGATCCCTTCGAGGGGAGAAGACCCCAGCGCCACAACATCATTTTTGAAGATGGCTGGCCGGCAGATCAGTGGTATTCTACAGAGCGTCTGGCGGTTTCGAAAGACAATAGCAGCATTCCTTCTTCTGCGGCTGGAGAAATGCAAAAGCGTATGCAGGAGATGGCGGAGGAGTTGCGGAATGAGATTTCGGACGGTATTGACATTGATGCGCTCCGGGATGAGATTATGGACGGACTTTCGGAAGAAATAACAGAATCCATAAGGGCATCGTTCCATCCAAATATATAATATAAAAGCAATTAGTTCCCTCCCTGTGACGGGGAGGGATTTTCATGTGAAAAAGGGAGTGGGATAGCTGTGGAAATTATTGTGAAAAATTAAGAGATATTTACTTGTTTCCTTTGTTATAATATGCTATTATAAAATGTGCATGTACAAGAGAATGGAGAGTATGATATGTTTTCAGAATTTGTTAAAAAACAATACGGAAGAGAATTGGAGAACTGTACTGACCGGGAATTGTATACAGCGCTGGTCCACTTGACAAATGAAATGGCTTCCAGGAAAAAACAGCCAGAACATGCCGGCCGGAAAAAGGTTTATTATATTTCTGCGGAGTTTTTAATTGGAAAGCTGCTCAGCAACAATCTGATCAATCTCGGTATTTATGACGAGGTAAAAGCAGAACTGAAACAGGCGGGGAAAAAACTGGGCGTATTGGAGGAGATGGAGCCGGAGCCATCTCTTGGAAACGGCGGTCTTGGCAGGCTGGCGGCCTGTTTTCTGGATTCCATCGCCACTCTCGGACTGCCGGGAGATGGGATTGGGCTCAATTATCATTTTGGATTATTCCGGCAGAAGTTTAAGAAACAGCTTCAGAAGGAAAAGCCAAATCCGTGGATGGAAGAGGACGGGTGGCTTATTAAGGGAGGCAAAAGCTATACGGTATCTTTTGGGAAGTTTGACGTCAAGTCGACCCTTTACGACATACTTGTCACGGGTTACCACAATCGCACGAATACGCTGCACCTGTTTGACGTCAATTCCATTGATGAGGCAATTGTAAAAGAGGGGATAGATTTTGCGAAGGAAGATATAGAGAAAAACCTGACCTTATTTTTGTACCCGGATGACAGCGATGAGGCGGGCCGTCTTTTGCGGGTATACCAACAGTATTTTATGGTAAGCAACGGGGCCCAGCTCATACTACAGGAGGCACAGGAGCGGGGAAGCACGCTGCATGACCTGCATGAATATGTGGCAATTCAGATAAATGATACGCATCCGTCCATGATTATACCGGAGCTGGTCCGTTTATTGATGGAGCGGGGAATTTCCATAAAAGAAGCGATGGAAATTACGACGAAGACGTGTGCCTATACGAATCATACAATTCTTTCAGAGGCGCTTGAAAAATGGCCGGTTTCATTTATTGAACAGGTTGCGCCGCAGCTTGTTCCAATTATCCGTGAGCTGGACCGGTTTGTGAAGGATACGTACGAGGATGAGAGGGTTTTTATCATTGATGAAAATAACCTCGTACATATGGCGCATATGGATATTCACTTTGGACACAGCGTCAATGGCGTTGCCTATCTTCACACAGAGATTTTGAAAAATAATGAGCTGAACCCTTTTTATAAAATATATCCGGAAAAATTTAACAACAAAACGAACGGCATCACTTTCCGCCGGTGGCTGCTCCACTGCAATAAACCGCTTACAAAGCTGCTTGAAAAGACGATTGGGGAGGGCTTTAAAACGGACGCGGATGAGCTGGAAAAGCTGCTGTTGTATAAAGAGGATGAGGCAGTGCTCAAAAAACTTCTCGGGATCAAGGCAAAGAATAAGCACAGGCTGGCAAAATATTTGAAACGTACACAGAATATCAGTCTGAATGAACACTCTATCTTTGATATCCAGGTTAAGAGGCTGCACGAGTACAAACGCCAGCAGCTCGGCTGTCTATATGCGATCCACAAGTATTTGGAAATCAAGGATGGAAGGAAGCCGGAATTCCCGGTTACGGTCATTTTTGGGGCAAAAGCGGCGCCGGCATACACGATCGCGAAAGATATTATTCATCTGATCCTTTGTCTTCAGGAGCTCATAAATAACGATGAGGACGTAAAACCGTATTTAAACGTAGTGATGGTCGAAAATTACAATGTCACATTGGCAGAGAAACTTATTCCCGCCTGTGATATTTCTGAGCAGATTTCGCTCGCCTCAAAGGAGGCCAGCGGTACCGGCAATATGAAATTTATGCTGAATGGCGCCGTGACGCTCGGGACGGAGGATGGGGCGAATGTAGAAATACACGAGCTCGTGGGCGATGAGAATATATATGTATTTGGCGAGGACAGCGATACGGTGATTGCGCGCTATGAGCGCGGGAATTATTGTTCCAGACATTACTATGACAAAAATAAGAAGCTGAAACGCGCCGTAGATTTTATTGTCAGCAAGAAGCTTAGGAAAATAGGAAAGAAAAAGTCGCTTACCAGGCTGTACAACGAATTGTTAAATAAGGACTGGTTTATGACATTTCCGGATTTTGACGAGTACGTCGCGGCAAAGGAAAAGGCCTGCCGGGATTATATGGACCGACAGGCATGGGCGAAGAAAATGCTTGTGAATATTGCAAAAGCAGGGTATTTTTCATCGGATCGGACGATTGCCCAGTATAATGAGGACATATGGAAACTCACACAGCAGGATTAAACAGGAATTTTTCTACGTTCAGCAGTCCCCAGCCCTGGCTGCCATGCGGCAAGTTGAGGTCCGTACAGCTGTTTTTCAGCCGGACCTTGACTTCCTTTGGCGTGAGCTGTGGATAGAGAGAGAGCAGCAGAGCGATGCTTCCACTGACGATCGGGGTCGCCATCGAAGTGCCGCTCTTTTTTATATAGGCGGATTGTGAGGCGTATTGATGGCAGCAGCTTGTGATCTGGTAACCGGGTGTGACAACATCCGGTTTTTTTATGCAGAGCGAGGTGGGACCGACGCTCGAGTTGGAGTGCTTGCTGTGGTACCCCACAGTAATAATTTTTCTGCTGTTTCCCGGGGCGCTAATGCTGTGGGGCGCGGGTCCCTTATTTCCGGCGGAGGCCGCCACCACAATGCCCATATCCCATAATTCGTTTACTCTTCTCACGAAATCGGAATGTTCATTAAAACGGTCGCCGTCGGCAGTCCCGACGGATATGTTTACGATATTGATGCCGAATTTGGTCCGGTTTTCCATAACCCAGTTAATGCCGGAGATAATATGTGGAATCATTCCTTCTCCGTATTCATCGAGAATTTTGACGGCAACGATGCCGGCTTCCGGGGCCATCCCCCGATAGGTGCCCCGGCTGCGCATGCCGTTTCCCGCCGCGATTCCTGCGACATGCGTCCCGTGGCCGTTGTCATCGTAGGGAGCGGTTTTGCCGTTTATCGCATCGTACCACCCATAGATTCGATCGCCAAAGTCTGGATGCCTGGAAATTCCACTGTCAAGAATGGCGATACAGGTACCTTTCCCATAAATTCCATGAGCGTGAACCTGGTTCGCGTTCACGATTTCCCTTACACGGTTCATAGCTACCTCATTCCGGCGTTTTTTGCCATAACAAGTTATTTTTATCATATGCAGGGACATGCTTTCCGTGAACGTTTGTCTTTATAGGACCTAGCGGGCACGGTCCTGGCCTACAGATGGCAGGCTGCTTAAATTATTTCCCTCATCGCTGTCTGGGAGGGCTTTTAAATATCTTGTGTCGCCCCTGTGGGCAATGCCGACACCGCGGATCTCCCCCGATTCGGCGAGGGCAACTCCTTCTGCCTTGCTGACTGTCTGGCCGTCGGAAAGCTGATAGCCGGTGATCCGTCCTCTCCGCTTAATGAGTCCGACAATATTTTTGGCATCCGGCCGTGGCTCGGGAATTTCATCCAGCGCAGCCATCGGCAGGGCGCTTCTCATTTTTTCTTTTTGATCCATATCGTTTGTACCTCTTTCTTTTGCCTTGCGGCTTGTTTTGTGTTTCCCAATTAGAATGTCCGTATTTGCCTTCTTTATACAAATGGGGAGAAATTATGGCCGCTCTAAAATAGAAAACTTGCGAACGGGCAATAATATGTGGTATAATTGTGTCATTTAAAACACCTAGCAAATGGAGAGGAATCCAAAGTATGGAAAAAATAGCGATACGATTAAATGGATCATCTTTTATAAATGATATCGAATTAGATGATAGATACAATGTAAATAAAAGCAATTTGTGGATATCCCTGCTTTCCCTGGTTGGAAATCCAAAAGGAGTTACGGTGACACTGGATCATCCAGTGTCGTCGTATTTAGTGATGGATTTAGAAAAGCAGCTGGCTCCGTCCCTCGAGGAGGAACCGGGTGATTTTCTCGTGGTCGACCTCTGTTACACGGCGTCACATGGGTTGTATAAGTGGAAGGACCAGGTATTTACGGAAAATCCGAAATTTCTTGAGAGTGATTTTTTGGCGGAGCATGAAAATGAGATGGAATATATTGACGTTATGTACGACGATACGTTTGATTGGAAACCGTATATGGACAGCTATCTTCAGCTAATTGGCCAATATTTTGATGCCAGCCATATCATTCTCGTAAAATCCAGATGCTCGGACTGGTATGTGACACACACCCATGTGAGGGCGCTGCGAAAAAAAGAAAAGAGGGCGTATAACAAAAGAATCCGGGAGATGGAGGATTACTTTGTAGAGAAAATGAATCCATATGTTGTGGATATTTACTCCCATTATTTTATAGATTACAATAAAAAAGGGTTTATGATGTCCTCTTACGAAAAACCCTTTTATCTTCATGCCAAACGGCTTATTTCAAAAATTATACGCACCCAGCCGGAGCAGCGCGTCTTTACGGAACAGGAGTTTTTTATCCGGTTGGCCCGGTTTATCAAATATTATAACCATTTATTTGCGAAAAACAATGTCGGGCTATTTATGGACGACCATATTTTTATAGACCGCCTCGTATTGCAGCTCAGCCGTGAAATACTGGCCGAGTATGAGAGTGACCTGGTTGAAATCGAGGCCCGGGGGGACCAGAGTATAGAAGAAATACTTGAAAAGCACAATTTCCGTTTTGCGGCGTCTCTCCGTGATTGCCTGAAGGCAGTACAGGCGGTCGAACAGGGTAATATATATGACAGGGATGTCAATTACCGCGTGATTTTCGATTATCAGTTAAAAATTGTCGACCGTTTTGCATTACTTGTCCGCGGCGAGGTGGACAAGCTGGGCATAATTCCAGATAAAATTAATATCAACTCATTCAATGCCAGACATTATTATGAGGCGCTGCTTGCCATCCGCGGCAGGCGGACGGCAGCTCTAAAGAGATACCTTCCTGTCATAAGCGGGGGTCCGGAAGAGAAGCGTAAGCTCAAGGGCATTTTAAGTGCTATGAAGCGGAAATATAAGGATGCAGGGCAGGCGTATTTGTGTGCCATGAACACCTTTTTTAAGCCGGTTGCCGTAGATTTGTGGGGCTCCTGCGTGACCCGCGAAATCTTGAATGAGGATACCGGGAAATTTGAGATTGGAAAGTATGCGTACCGGAATTGTTTTCTGTTTGCCTTTGATCCGCCGGTTCCCTATGATGAGAGCAAGTTTCAGGATTTGTCGCTTTTTGAGAACAGCGAATGGCGGTTAGGGTATATAAAAAGTGCATTTCGCAAGGATTTGCCGGACCAGCTCCGGCATACGAGTTCGGAATGGCTTCTGGTGGATTTTTATGACCTTATCTGTGATATCGTCAAGTATAAAGGCGGTGTGCTGACGGCGGACAAAGAGGTGCGCAGGCTTAATTTTTTCAAGGAAATAAAAGACGAATGTATGATTACGTCCATAGATGCCATACTGGATGATAAGGAGATAAAAAAACGGTTTGACCTGTTTATGCAGTTTATCCGTGAGAAATATGGAACGAAAGTTGTGTTTATTAAGACGGATGTAAAAACAGAATTTTTGAATTTCCGGAGAACGCTTTTGCCGATGCGGGGATACAAGAAATCAGCGCTTATGAAAAAGAAGAAGTTTTTAAATAAGTGGCAGAAGTATTTCATTAGCCATATGGACTGCTATGTGCTGGATTATGCCAGAAAGTACCAGGCGGATGATTTGTGTGTGTCGGGCGCTTTTATGGTTCATTATGAAAAGGAGTTTTACGAAAAAGCATACCGGGCCCTGGTCAATATTGTGTATAGAGGTGAGGGAAAGAAGTGGTTTCACGCGCATGGCGGCAAATCGGACGCCCGAAAATAGAAAGGCTTAGGTTGACAACACATGGTTTATAGTCTATACTAGTATGGTATGTTTAGTTCTGGAAATATTAAGTAGAATAAGATAAATTTGGAATCAGATGGAGAAAAAAATGAAATATTTGAGACAAAATAAAGTATGGAATTACTTTGCAATCGGGGCGTTGATCGGAGCTATCTTTTTTATTGCCATTTACGGATTTGGTGTTTTGAATGTTACGAATGATTCATGGCTGTTGACTGGAAGGGATTTACAGCAGCATTACATCGGATGGAAATATTACCGGGCTTCCGACTGGTTTTTCCCGCTTGGTCTTCATGACGGGCTTACCTACCCTTACAAGGTGAGCGTTCTATATACGGATTCCATTCCTTTATTTGCGATTTTTTTCAAATTATTGTCCCCCATTCTTCCGGAAACGTTTCAGTATTTCGGATTGTTTGGGTTTCTTTGTTATGTGTTAAACGGCGGCTTTGCGTCTGTTTTGATAGCGAGAATTAATAAAAGCAAGATTTTTTGCGCGATGGGGAGTGTCTTTTTTATTTTGTCCACCCCCGTGCTGCAGCGGCTTTTTGGACTCCTGTCGGAAAATTCCAGACATACGTCCCTGGCAGCTCACTTTTTAATATTGGGGGCATTGGGGATTTGGATGTACCGCGAGAAGTTTAAGGATTATAAAAAGGCGGCTTTGGCTTATAGTATTCTCGGTGTTCTCTGCGTTCTGATCCAGATGTACATTATATTTATTGTCGGCGGTATCATGTGCGGGTATCTTCTGCATTGCATCTTGAAGGAGAAGGACTGGAAACGGTTTTATATTGTTTTTGGTACTTTTGTTCTAAGCGTTTTGTTTGCGTTTTTTATTGCGGGTGGTTTTACGGACGTGCTCAATGCAGGGGGAGAAGGGTATGGAAGATATTCGGCAAATTTGAACGCGCTTATAAATCCATATAATTACTCAACCTTTTTTAGTGCGCGCCCGTGGTGTTACGACCAATACGAAGGCTTTTCATATGTCGGCCTTGGGATTATCGTATTATATTTATCGTGCGCGGTTGTTCTCGTTATCAAAGTGGTCAAGGTCGGAAGTTTGAGAAAAGCGCATGCGCTTTTTAAGGAGAAATATAAAAGACACCGGTGCGGGATTATTCCGCTTATTTGTATCGTGGCAGTATTTTGGGGACTGGCTCTCTCGACAATTGTTTACTGGGGAGAGAGAATTGTTATACACATTTTTCCACCGGAAAAGATCGGGGTACTGTTGAATGTAGTCCGCTCCTCCGGACGGTTTATGTGGGTGATCCTGTATTTAATTATGTTGTATGGACTTTATTTGATATCGCGTTTTGTGTCAAACAAGACGTTGCAGAAGGTCATAGTTGGCGTATGCGTATGCCTTCAGCTTCTCGACCTGTTTGCCCCGATCAAGAGAATTCATGCGCAGTTTACGTCAGAGGCAGTAGAGGACGAGCGGTTTATACACGATTCGTTTTGGACGGACAAGCTAGGTGATTATAAGCACATTGTTTATTATCCCCTCAATTCCTACGGCTTATATCACATGCTTCAGATTGGTACAAAGGCGTCTTATTTTGATATGGACCAGAACTATTTTTATATGTCCAGATTTTTTACACAGGATATTATCGAAGAGCAGAACAAGGCATGCCAGAAGCTGTTTAAGACTGGCCAGCTGGCGGAGGACACCCTTTATATAACCAATTATTATAATGCGCATAAGTATAAAGGAAACTTTTATTTGTATGAGGTAGATAATACGATTATCGCGGTAAAAAATCCGATTGAAGGATTGAAACCATACAACGATGTGTATATAAGCAAGGAAGAACCGGAAATAAAACTGGAGTTCTCTTATACCGGATTGGGACGGGCGTTTGCACACAATGGATGGAATAGTCCCGACTATACGGATACAGGTATGTGGACGTCGAACCAGAGCGTTATCCGCGTATACTCAGGAGGGGCGAAAAAAGTCCGCATTTCGCTTGAGTACGAGGGAGGAAAGCGAAAGGGAGAGACAGTAATTAAGTTTAATGGAAAGAAAAAAGCGACGATTCCAGACAACAGGCAATCTGGTGTTATAACTTTTGACACGGAGGTAAAAGAGACAGTAAGCGAGAAGAAGTATAAAGGTATTAACTGGCTGTTTTTAAATACAGAAAAGACATTTAAGGCAAAGCAGGAAAATACAATTCAACAACGTGCGATCTATGTAAAAAGTATGACGGTTACTTATTTAGAATAGTGCGGATGGAGGGCAAACCAATATGCAGAAGATTAGGAATTATTTTAACAAGTTTAACGATGCTGCACAAGGGGCATCCAAGGCAGAGTTTATTGTAGCGCTTATCATTATGTTAGTGGCAGCTTTCGTATTTTGTTTTATTAAGGATTTTAAATTAACAGTCATGCAGTCGCTCGATTTTAATGATTGTTTGTTTTCCGGTAAATTATTCCGGTTTTACAGTGAGGTGAATGAACTTGCCCTGTCGGGTCATTATGGGGAGGACTGGCCCCAGACGCTTCTGGCTGGCGCGAATTATTCGATCGTGAATTATGCGACGGTAGGCATTGTTTGTCTTCCCATATATATTCTGGACCGTTTGTTTCATCTTCCGGTTTCCTTTGTGGCCTATGAGACGGTTGTGAAGCTTTTGTTCTGTGTACTAACGGTTTATATGGCAAAGATCGTATATGATATTTGCACATCGCTCGGCCGGGAACAAAAGGATGCAAAATGGATCTCACTATGTTTTCTGACTTCTCCGGTTTTTTTGTATTCTTCCATTATGATTTCACATTTGGATATTTTTTCTGTTTTGTTTTTAATGCTGGGCATTCGGTGTCTGGTCCGGGGCGAAGGGCGGAAAGAGCTTATTTTTTTCATGCTTGCGGCCGTCTATAAGCCATTTGTTATTTTGGGTATTATTCCTATGTTGTTACTCCAGGAAAAGAGGATCTTATATTTGGTGCGCAATTTGGTAGTTGTTGTAGGAGGGATATTATTTCAGGGGTTTGTTTTTCGTTTTGACCCAGGATATGTACAATCACAAAAGTTTATGAGTAAAACGTATGATTTTGTGGGAAGGTTTTTTGCCACAGGTTTTTCTTTTGAACGAAATTCATATGAGTCTTTGGCGAGTTATTTTATTATTATATTTATTACGGTATGCGTGGTTGCGTATATGCTGGATAAAAAGGGACAGCAGTATATTTTTGTACTCCCAATGATTGTGATGGGCACTTTTGTTCTTTTTGTGCAATGGCATCCGAACTGGATGATTTTGTTAGTCCCGTATATGATTTTGTTATTGGCATTTACCTATAACAGAAGGTTGTTATGTATATTGGAGTTTGCATTTAGTTTATTTGTGATTTTTGTTTCTGCCTTTGGGTGGGCCGGATACTATGATATTGAGATTATCAACGGCGGTGTTATAACGCAGCTTATTGGTGCTGCAGCCAATGGAAAATATGATATCGCATCGGTTTTGATGAGGAAATTGCCTCAGCTTCCGAAAGATTTTTATTCTTCCATGCTGGCAGCGGTGACAGTTGGGATGCTTGTAGTATATTGTATGGACTGCATAAAGAGGAAGAGGGATACAAGTTGTGAGAATATTGGAAAATGGGAGCGTTGTGCCGTATGGTGCCGGTTGGTTCCCGTCCTTGGGTTTATGGCATATGCATGCTTAACATGTGTGGTTTAATTGGTAGTTTGTGTGCAGAAATGAGGTAAAATATGATTGAAAAAGTGAAAAAGATTCGATTACCTTTATGGCTGAAAGTGGTTTTAGCTATTTTAGCAGGGGGGGTGTATGTATGGTATTGTATAAGAGTGTTTTCTGTTTCTGAAATTGATTCGGATTATGCGAACCTTGTATTGGAGGCCTCCGATATTTTAAAAGGTAATATATTTATGTGTGATTGGATTCAAACCGGCATCTCTTTTTTTACAACAGATTTATTGTACTATATGGTTGGGGTGTTTTTCAGCGGTGTGTCACGGGATGCTTATTTGATTGCCAGTGGGTTAATGTTTTCGTGTATGATTTTTTCGGCGTTACTATTAGTAGTAGAGGGGAGCGGCCGGAAGCATAAAGTTACAGAAATTTTGATTTTTTTAGGAATGTGCGCTGTGCCATCTGCTCTTGGGTTAAATCTTTTGCGTGCTCATACGGGTGCATATGTATGGGCGTTTATCGCGGTCTATTGTTTTAATAGGATTTATAAGGAAGAAAAATGCAAAACTTTCTTTCTGGTATTGTTTTCGTTTTCTCTTATTATGGGATGCATTGGCGATGCGGTTATGCTTGTTGTAGCGGTGGTACCGATGCTGTTATATTGTATTAGGGATTATGTATCGAATTGCCCGCACAATTGCAAAAAGGATGTTTTTTTATTTTTATTGACAGTTGCAAGTGTGGTGTTGGGCGGAATTTTGGAGAAAATATATTATTTTGTAGGTACGGCAAATAAAAATAGTTTTTTGGAAACAAAAGTATTTGACAATTTTGATTCCTATTTACAGAAATTGAGTATATATTGGCATGCGGTTTTAGGATTGAATGGTGCAGATTTCACACTACAGCAGCTTGCTTCGTTTGAGACAATTTTCTATTTTATAAGAACGGGTATTGTTCTTTTTGGATTTATTATATGTATTTATAATGTGGTTAATTTTGTAAAAGGGAAAAAGCTGGATATAATAAGTGAAGTGCTAAGCTTAGGATTTGTTCTTATTTCTATTGTTTTTCTTATTACAACTGTTTCGGTGAACATAAATAGCGCGCGTTATATAGGCGCTTTTCCTGCTATTTTGGCGGTGTTGGTAATAAGGTTTTTGCGGTATAAAAAAATTTTTGAGATGCGGTTTGCCACAAACCAGGCTCCTGTCTGGGGAGTGCCTTTTGTTTTGGGGCTTGCATTGTTATGCCATAGCTATATACCAATTCAACAATTACA
Source organism: uncultured Eubacterium sp. (assembly GCA_910584245.1). Lineage (GTDB taxonomy): Bacteria > Bacillota > Clostridia > Lachnospirales > Lachnospiraceae > Eubacterium_F. The sequence continues at coordinate 199,821 of CAJTZF010000003.1, read as the reverse complement.
AATAGTTGAGGCAGAGCAAGAAAGAATTATTCCGGTGTTAGAAGAACATAATTTAAAGAATGGATACGCAAATTTCTGGGATTCATCGATTAATACGGTTATTTCAAATGAGAGAGTGAATGTTCGCGCTATTTCGATGGATGATAAAGTCAATATTTTTGCGTGGGGATGTAAACAGACGTGGTATAGGGAAAAAGCAAATTTCGTTCTCATACGGAATATAGAGTTTAGCGGTACAGGTGTGAATTATGACAATGCGGTAAAGTTATTTGGAACACCGAAGGAAGTCGTGGATTTTGAAAATTATAAGATACTAATTTATGACTATGACATATCAGAAAAGATTAACTGGGATGGAATGTCAAAATTCAATATGTAAAAAACTTGGAGGAAGAAAATGAACAAAATAGGTATAAAATTATGGAATATTATAGAAACTATAGTTAGAGCTGTATTTGGTTTCATTTTTAAAATATGCAGAATCGACGTGAAGGAGGAGCAGTGGGAGACGTTGCTGCAGTTTGTGCGGTTCGGGCTGATCGGGGTGTGGAATACGGTTTTCAACTATGCGATCTTTGCTATATGCCTGTTGTTATTTCAGAGGCTGGGTATTTTGGGCATGTACAATCTGGACATGCATATTTCCACTGTGATTGCGTTCATAATAAGCGTATTTGTTTCGTTTCTCCTCAACAGCAAGTTTGTGTTTGCCACAGAGGAGGGGGAAAAGCGCAATTTCTGGGGGGCGCTGTTTAAGTGCTACCTTTCCTATGGGTTCACCGGACTGCTTCTAAATCCCCTCCTGAATACGCTATGGGTGAAAATCCTGCCGCTTCAGCCGGGCACGGCAAAGTTTGTGGCGCCGCTTTTCAGCCTGCTTATAGCCATACCGATTAACTTTTTTATGAATAAGCTCTGGGCTTTCAAGACAGAAAAGGACACATCGGAGCGTTCCTAGCCATACCGATTTACTACTTTATGACAAATAGCCTTTTAAAACAGAAAAAGAGACATAAAATGACTAAAAATCCTTTTCAAAAGTGGTAGGATATGGTATAGTGTATATTTGAAGTGGTTATGCGCTCTTTCACGGGGCGTACAAGAACATATATGTTGGAGGAAAATTATGGGCATTAGTGTAGTTCTGCTGGCATACAAAGAAGAAGAAAATCTGAGGGTTCTTTTGCCCCAGATCAAGGATCAGGTGAAACAGACAGGAGAAGAATTTGAAATTCTCGTGATTGATACCGAAAAGCCTCTCGATAACACAAAAGGTGTTTGTGAGGAATTTGGTGCAAAGTATGTGAATCAGGAGGAACCGGCATTTGCAGGAGCCTTTAAGACAGGTATTCAATATGCGTCTATGGACAAGTTTCTCATTTTAGACAGTGATGGTTCGCACAACCCTAAATATATTCCAGCGATTTATGATAAGTTCACGAAGGAAAACTGTGACGTCGTTATCGGTTCGCGCTATGTAGAAGGCGGAAAAACGAATGATGCGAAGAGTTCGATCGTGATGTCTCATATTTTAAATGGAATGTTTCGTTTTTTCCTTGGGATCAAGGCAAAGGACATTTCTACAGACTATCGTATGTATCATACGGAACAGTTAAAGAACGTTTCACTTTCCTGTCACAATTACGATGTGTTGCAGGAGGTACTTTTGCGGCTTCGTCTGAATAAACCGGACAAGAAGCTCAAAATCGGCGAAGTGCCGATTGAATTTGATAAGCGCATTTACGGCGAGTCAAAACGCCGCCTGATTCCATTTATTTTGAGTTATATGAAGACATTGTGCAGACTTACTATTTCACGAATATTTGGAGGCTAAATTATGTATCCAATGAAGTTGTCTCCCGTATATAAGGATTATTTATGGGGCGGGCACGAGCTTGAGAAGCTGTATGGAAAAGCGGGGGCTGAGACGTGCACCGCTGAGAGCTGGGAGCTTTGCTGCCATCCGGAGGGAGAGAGCGTCGTAAAAAATGGCAGCTATAAGGGATATCGTCTGGGTGATATACTGCATGAGAATCCGCAATTTGTATCACCCGGGTTTCGTTCGGGGGACAAGTTCCCGATACTCATTAAGTTTATTGACGCAATGGAAAAGTTATCCATCCAGGTACATCCGTCCGATGAGACTTCGAGGGCCGACTTGGGTGAGGAGGGTAAGGCGGAGATGTGGTATGTCATCTCGGCAAAACCCCACGCATTTTTGTATTATGGTTTGAACAGTACGATTTCCCAGGATGAGCTGGAAAGAAAAATCCGGGACGGATCAATCTGTGAAGCGCTGAACCGGGTAGAAGTGCATGCGGGGGATGTGTTTTTTATTCATCCGGGCACTATTCACGCGATTGGAGCGGGTACGGTTATTGCTGAAATCCAGCAAAATTCGAACACCACATTCCGGGTATATGATTTTCTGAGAAAGGATAAGAACGGAAATTACCGGGAGCTTCATATTGACCGGGCAATTGAGGTTATTGACCGGAAGCCGGTCGTGCCTTCCCAGGTATTTAACAATAATGAAGTCAGCCTGGATTGCGGCAGGATCCGCCGGTTATTTGGCTGCAAATATTTTAATGTACTCCAGATTGAGAACCGGGGAGGAAAGATTAAGTTCTGGTGTGACCGGAGTTCCTTTCATTCCCTTTTGGTTATCCGGGGCATGGGATATCTGGAATATAAAGGAAGAAGGTATGATTTTTCTTCCGGCGACAGCATATTTATTCCGGCCGGAATTGGGGAATACTATCTTTCGGGAAGACATGAGATACTTTTGTCCAAACTGTGAGAGCATGTTTGGCATAGCAGGATAGGGATGCCGCGGCGAGCGGCACGTCAGTTTAGAAAGGAAGTAGGATATGAAAGTTACAGCAATGATTATGGCAGGCGGGCGCGGCGAGCGCTTTTGGCCGAAAAGCCGTAAAAGTCTGCCTAAGCAGTTTTTGAGCTTGACCGGTGACGGGGTGACGATGATCCAGGATACGGTTCACCGCATTCTTCCACTTGTTGATATGGAAGATATTTACATTGTCACAAACCGGGATTACAAGGAGCTGGCTATGGAGCAGCTGCCGGAGATTTTGGAGGAGAACATCCTGTGTGAGCCGGTTGGGAGAAATACGGCGCCATGTGTCGGGCTCGCAGCGATGCATATAAGCAGAAAATACGACGATGCGCTTATGATCGTTCTCCCGTCGGATCATCTGATTAAGTACAATTCGATGTTTTTAAATGTACTCCGGGATGCCTGTGCGGTGGCGGAGCAGGGGGAAAACCTGACGACAATCGGAATTACACCGAACTATCCAGAAACAGGGTACGGTTATATCAAGTTTGACCCGGACCAGAGCCTGGGGCGGGCGTACGGCGTAGAGTGTTTTGTCGAGAAGCCGGACTTGAAAACCGCGAAGAAATATTTGGCGGATGAATCCTATTTATGGAACAGCGGTATGTTTGTGTGGAAGACTTCCACCATTTTATCGAATATGGAGCAATTTCTTCCCAAAACGTACAGCGGGCTTGTGAAGATCAAAGATGCGATCGGGACAGAGGAGCAGGACGCCGTGCTGGAGGCGGAGTTTGCCAATATGGATTCGGAGTCGATCGACTACGGAATTATGGAAAAAGCCGCAAATATTTATGTTATTCCCGGCACATTTGGATGGGATGATGTGGGTTCCTGGCTTGCTGTCGGCAGAATCCGTTCCACAAATGAGTTCGGAAATGCAGTTCAGGGAAATGTCATAACGGTAGAAACGAAGAACTCGATTATTGAAGGAACGGACAAACTTATTGCCGCAGTCGGACTTCAGGATATTATTGTAGTGGACACCGAGGATGCGTTGCTTATTTGTGACAAAGGGCATGCCGGTGATATTAAAAAGGTGCTTGAAAATCTTAGGATATGCAACCGAAATGAATATATTTGATTTTGAAAGGAGATTATCATGAAAAAGGCATTAATTACAGGAATTACAGGACAGGATGGCTCTTATCTTGCGGAGCTGTTGTTGGAAAAAGGATATGAGGTGTACGGCATTATGCGCCGTAAGAGTGTTGTTGATTACGGAAACGTGGATCATATTAAGGATAAGCTAAATTTTATTTATGCGGATATGACCGATGTTGTCTCACTGATCCGTGCGATGAGAATCAGCCAGGCAGATGAGATTTACAACCTGGCGGCACAGTCTTTTGTTGCCACGAGCTGGGAGCAGCCGCTTGCGACAGCCGATATCGACGCCCTCGGTGTGACAAATATGCTTGAGGCGATTCGTACAGTGAAGCCGGAGGCAAGATTTTACCAGGCTTCTACGAGTGAGATGTTCGGACTTGTCCAGGAGATGCCTCAGAAAGAGACGACTCCGTTTTATCCCCGTTCCCCATATGGCGTCGCTAAGCTTTATGGACACTGGATCACAAAGAACTACCGTGAAAGCTATGATATGTATGCCTGCTCTGGTATTCTTTTTAACCATGAGTCTGAGCGCCGCGGCCTGGAATTTGTGACGCGGAAGATTACGGACGCTGTCGCAAGAATTAAGCTTGGTATTCAGGACCACGTGGAGCTGGGCAATATGGATTCAAAGAGAGACTGGGGACATTCCAGGGATTATGTATATGCGATGTGGCTCATGCTTCAGCAGGATAAGGCAGACGATTATGTCGTAGCATCGGGCGAAACGCATACAGTCCGTGAATTTGTTGAGCTCGCATTTGGCCACGTGGGTATTGAGATTGAGTGGAAGGGACAGGGCATAGATGAAATCGGAGTAGATAAAGCGACCGGTAAAACGATTGTATCTATTAATCCGAAATTCTTCCGTCCGGCAGAGGTAGATGTGCTTCTCGGAGATCCGGCGAAGGCAGACAAAGTACTTGGCTGGAAACGCGAAGTTTCTTTCAGCCAGCTTGTAGAGGGAATGGTGAAGAACGATCTGGCAATCGTGGAGAAGGAAATCAAAGTTCAGTCGATCAAATAGTCAAAGAGGAAGAGCATGAAAAGAGCATTGATTATTGGGGGAGCTGGTTTTGTCGGGCAATATCTGGCGGAATATTTGCAGGATGAGTGCGGATACCGGGTGCGCTCAACGAAAATGGAGCAGGAGACACTCCCCGATGTAAATTATGAAGTTTCAAATATGAATCTTCTTGTCAAGGAAGAGGTGGAAAATGTGATCCGGGATTATGAGCCGGATTACATCTTCCATCTGGCGGCACAGAGTTCGGTGGCAGCTTCGTGGTCAAATCCACAGCTGACCGTAGATGTCAATGTAAAAGGCACGATCCAGCTGCTCGATATTTTGAAAGAGACCGAATATAAGGGACGGGTGCTTCTGATTGGGTCCGGTGAGGAATACGGGCGCATTCAGCCGGATGAAGTTCCGATTATTGAAGATACGGTGCTGCGCCCGGGCAATATTTACGCCGCTACAAAATGCTGCCAGAATATGATTGCCAGCATTTATGCCAAGGCTTACGGACTGCAGCTTATTATGGTCCGCGCCTTCAACCATGTAGGGCCGAAGCAGTCCCCGCAGTTTGTCGTATCGGATTTTTGCAAGCAGGTAGTCGAGGCCGAGAAGGGTCTTCGCGAACCTGTTATCCATGTGGGAAACCTAAAAGCAAAACGGGATTTTACAGATGTGCGGGATGTGATCGCCGCCTATGAATGCCTGGTTCGCCAGGGAAAAGGCGGGGAAACTTACAATGTTGGTTCCGGTACTGCTTATACTATCGAGGAGATCCTGGATAAGATTATTGCGCTTTCCGGGCAGAAAATAGAAGTACAGGTGGAAAAGGAGAGGCTGCGCCCGATTGATGTTCCGCTTATTGTAGCTGATATTACGAAAATAACGGAGCAGACCGATTGGAAACAGAAGATATCTCTGGAGCAGACATTGCAGGATACGCTGGACTATTGGAGGGCGTGTCTGGCATAGCGGCATTACCGGGCAGGAAAGGGAGAATCAAGAGTGAATAAGATAATGGACAATTACAATAGATGGCTGGAGCACGTAAAGGAGGCCGACCTTCTCGAGGAGCTAAAGAGTATCCGTGACAAGGATGAAGAGATTAACGACCGTTTTTACCGGGAGCTGGAGTTTGGCACCGGCGGGCTGCGCGGCGTCATTGGTGCGGGAAGTTACCGGATGAATGTGCATACGGTGGCGAAGGCGACACAGGGATACAGCAATTATTTAAATAGCCATGCGTCATCCCAGGGAAAGCCTTCCGTGGCGATCGCCTTTGACAGCAGAAATAAGTCAGAGCTGTTTGCTATGGCAGCGGCAGGCGTGTTCGCCGCCAATGGGATCCAGGTTCATATATATCAGGAGCTTATGCCGACGCCCGCACTTTCTTACGCGGTACGCGCACTCGGCTGTGACGGCGGCGTTGTTGTGACAGCCAGCCACAATCCCGCCAAGTATAATGGATATAAGGTATATGGTCCGGACGGCTGCCAGATTACACTGGAGGCGGCAGAGGCGATATTGAAACAAATTGACAGTGTGGATGTCTTTGATGATGTGAAAACGATGGATTTTGAAGAGGGCTGCGCGCGCGGCAGCATTATGCTTATTTCCGAGGAAATCATAACCGGGTTTATCGACGCTGTTTCCGAGCGCGCGATGAATCCAAAAGAAATTGACAAAAATGTTTCCATCGTATACACTCCGCTTAACGGGACGGGGCGTTATTCGGTGACGAGGTGTCTGAGAGAGAACGGATACACGCAAATTACCATTCCTGAGGAACAGGAGATGCCGGATGGCAATTTTACGACTTGTCCGTACCCAAATCCCGAAATAAGAGAGGCGCTTGAAGTCGGATTGAAGAAAGCCAGGGAGACAGGAAGCGATCTTTTGCTTGCGACTGACCCGGATTGTGACCGGGTTGGGGTTGCTGTAAAGGATGGTTCGGATTACAAGCTTATTTCTGGCAACCAGATGGGAATTTTATTGTTTGACTATATTTGTAAAACACATCGGGAAAATGGTACGATGCCACAAAATCCAGTCGTGGTGACGACCATCGTTTCTACGCGGATGATTGATAAAATTGCCGCAGATTACGGAGTGGAAGTCAGAAGAGTGCTTACCGGCTTTAAATTTATCGGTGAGCAGATCGGGTTCCTGGAGGAAAAGGGCGAGGAGAACCGCTATATATTTGGATTTGAGGAAAGTTACGGATATTTGAGCGGCGGCCATGTAAGGGACAAGGACGGCGTCAACGCCTCTCTTTTGATTTGTGAGATGTTCGCCCATTACAAGGCAAAGGGACTTTCGCTTTTACAGGTTCTCGATTCCCTGTATGAGAAATATGGTTATTTCAAGGAAGCGTTGCAGTCAATTACTTTTGAGGGGGCAAGCGGGGCAAAGAAGATGGCGGATCTGATGGAAGATCTGCGAAAGAACCCGCCGTCTGAAATCGCCGGATATGGCTTATTGGGCGTGAAGGACTACGCCCAGGGCGTCGGCGGTCTGCCGAAATCGAATGTGCTGGAGTTCAATATGCAGCAGGATGTCAATGTGTTGGTGCGGCCTTCCGGAACGGAACCTAAAATAAAGATGTACTATCTCGTAAAGGGCGAAAGCGAGGCCAAAGGGGATCACCTCGTCTCTTCTTTGGAAAAATACTTTACAGAAGTATGCAAGGGATGATAAAAAACTGCATAGAAAGAAATAAGAAGCAAAAAGGGAGTTTCTGTTTTTGCTTCTATTTTCTATGTAAATCCGCATAGCTGCCCCTAGTGGCAGAGCATGTAGTAAAATGAAGGAGACGTGAATTGGAAGTAAAGTTTCTGTTTTCGGCTGTGGTTTTGGTGGGCAGTGATTCTAAAAAATTGGAAGAGACACTGAAATCACTTGTCGCCCAGGATATTGGTTTCGAAAAAAATATACAGGTTATACTGGTTCACGAGGGGAACTCTGCACATAGCAAAGAGCTCTGTCTGGAATACCAAAACCGTTACGTGGATAATATCGTTTATGACAGCCGGTCCCACATAGGTAAAAATGGGGCGAGAAATGCCAGTATCAAATATGTCAGCGGAAAGTATGTAAATTTTCTCGATGCGGGCGAGTGCTGGACAAGTGATAGTTTTCAGCTTGTGTATAAGTTTTTTGAGAAGAGGGGAAGTACGGTTGACCTCGTATGCGCTGTGCAATCGGTTTCAAAAAGCGGGAGCCGTGTCATAAACATATTGGAGAAGTATAAAAGTATACAGGCGCCGTTGTCCGCTTGTTTTGTGAAAGAAGAGGCATTGTGTGCCCATGTGTTCGATGAACAGCTCACATGGGGAGGAGAGACCGCTTTCGTAAACTCGGTTGTACTCGACCGGCATAGATATGGCGTCGTGGCGGCCGCCCGGAGCTTTTATTACAAAAATGGAAAAAAAGGCCGGCCGGCGTTGCGGGGCAAGGGGAAGCCAAAGGAGTGGTATTTGCGTATGCCTCTGACGGATCTGGGTTTAATAAAACAGTCGGTCCGAATATATGACGAGGTGATTTTATATGTGCAGGATGCGGTGCTACACGAACTCCGTCCGCGTCTGCGGGACGATCCTTCTCACGTTTTGACGGCGGAGGAACAGGATGAATACATGCTTCTGCTGAAAGAAGTCTTATCGTATATGGATGACGATATGATTTGCAAGGCGGATAAAATGTATGTGGAGTATAAAATGTACGCGCTATCCCTCAAATATGGGTGTGATATTCGGGATCGGCTCACATACCGCCGGGGGAACGTGTATTTTCGTAATATAAAATTGTACAGTTTGCAAGCGAAGTCGCTTTTTTCGGTAGATGTGCTGGCGGTCCGGGACGGCATGCTGCATCTTTCCGGGCGGATCTGGAGCCCGTTTGCCGATGTGCTGGACCTTTATTTTGAAAATGATACAGGGGAGCGATTTCCGATTGTGTCGTCGCCCGCCTGGTTTCGGAAAGCTGTTATATTGGGAACGGAAATGATACGGGTGAGAGGATATGAGGCGGTTCTTCCCCTGGAAGGAGTCCGCGGCTACCGCGTGTATGGACAGTATGAAAAGCGGTATCCGCAACCGCTATACATCCGTATGGGTAAATTTTCGCATCTGAGCCAGAAAGTAAAGGAGCTCTATTTTACGGACGGCGGCTATATGATTGGCTGTGGGGAACAATCCGTGCTATGGGTACGGCGGCGTCATCTTTTTCTTCATATAGGAAAGGAGCTGCGGCTGTTATGCAGATGTATACGGGATCACAAATATAAAATAGCGGTATACCGGGTGTTGTGTCATCTTGTTCAGCCATTTTTGCGTAAGGAACGCTGGATCGTGATGGAACGGGCCCAGCTGGCGGGAGACAATGCAGAGCATTTTTATAAGTATTTGAAAGAAAACGGGGAAAAGGATATCAAATCCTATTTTGTAATATCAAAGGATAGTCCCGATTATGCGAGAATGCAGCAAATCGGAAAAGTGCTGCCGTTCCGCACATTTGGGCACAAATTTCATGTGCTTCTGGCAAAATATATTGTGTCCTCGCAGGCGGAGGATAATATTTTTAATCCTTGGGACAATGATAGTATATACATTCGGGATTTATATAAGTACCGCTATGTGTTTCTCCAGCATGGAATTGTCAAGGACGATTTATCCGAGTGGCTGAATAAGTTTAATAAAAACCTCCGCATGTTTGTTACATCGGCGGCGCCAGAGTACCAGTCGGTCTTGGACGGCGATTATTTTTATGACAGGTCGGTCGTGAAACTGACGGGGCTGCCCAGATACGACTCCTTGGACCGGGAGACTGTACCGGAAAAGACGATCGTGTTTATGCCCACATGGCGCTATGCACTGGCCGGACGGGTCAATAACCATACCGGGAAACGTGAGTACAATCCTTATTTTAAGTACTCTTCCTTTTTTCAGTTTTACCAGAGCCTAATTAAGGATGACCGGATTTTACAGGCATTGCGGGCGAACGGCTACACGGGACGGGTTGTTCTGCACACCCATCACAGGGTGCAGATCAAGGATTTTCAAGATAATGATACGATTTGCCTTGTGCGGGACGGTATTGATTATCAGGAGGAGTTTCAGAAAAATGCGCTGCTTATCACCGATTTTTCAAGCGTGGCGTTTGACTTTGCCTACTTGAAAAAGCCCGTTATTTATGCGCAATTTGACAGAGATACTTTTTTCCAGGGGCAGGTGTACGATAAGGGCTATTTTGACTATGAGCGGGACGCGTTCGGACCCGTCTGTTATGATTATGAAGCGACGGTACACACTATAATCCGGTATGTGGAGAACGGATGCAGGCTGGATAAAGAATATGATGAGAGAAGCAGCCGGTTTTACCGCTGGTTTGACCATAATAACTGCAGACGTGTGTACGAGGAAATTCGGTCGCTGGATTAGCCAGGAAGGGGGACGTAGGATTGATAGGGGGAAACACGTGGGAAAAGCCGGGGAGGAAAGCGTCTTTCCGGCAGGTAGATCCGGCAGTTTCACTCGCTGTGCGGTGCGGCGGCGCGCCGGAGCACAGAGGTGGAGTGGCCTCGGTGGAGGAACACGATACGTTTGCCACGGCGGATCCTTCTAGCATTTTCGTGAGGGAGCCAGGCGGCGGGCAGCGGTGGGAACCCTTGTCGGAGTATGATTTTCCAGCTATTTGGGAATTGTTTTTACAAAAGGAACAGTTTTACGTTTTTTCGCACAGGGACGCCGGTTTTGGGGGACTGCGGGCAAATGTGCCGGCAGAGCCGTATATAGACGCCGGACGTTACCGGGATATGATAGAAAGGGTCCGCCTTAAATATGGGGAGCTTCTTCCTTTTTTTCAGAAGCTTCTCTTACAGGATCTTGTTTTGCGGCTTCTTTCGGAGATGCCAGGGGATGCCGCGCTGTATTTGGAGCTTGTGAAACAGCTGGATGACAATATTATTTGTGAGGGTGTTCCAGAGGATGTGCGCGTGCGCCTGTTGTCCTTTAAGTATAGCATGGATATACGCGACAGATTGTTGTACCGGGAAGGAAGGCTCAAGTTTGAGAACCTGACTGTTGCATCCCTGAAAGGGAATCCGTTTGTGATTGACCGTTTTGAATATAAGGAGGGGGTTGTCCGTATCGGCGGAACGGCTGTGCTCCCATTCGGGCATCGCGGGATACATTACTTTTTTATGGATCATAAAAATAAGAAACATGAGCTGGAGTGGGAGGAAGGGGAAGAATGGTTTTTTCTCGGAGAGCGTATGCAGACGCGGAAACGGTTTACGGCGGCGCTCAAAACCCGAACCAGGCCGGCGGGGCTGCGTTTTATGTATGGATATAAGAAAAGGTACCGCGGCAGAATACGGATGAAGTTTGCCGATTGTCTCCAGGCGGGGACGAACAAGCGGGAAAATATCGTTCTCAGCGACGGATTTGTGATGCGGGCGGAAAAGAATGAATTGTCCGTGCAGCCGTTTGGCAAGAGGATGCTGGCAAAGCTTTTCTTTACATTTCCGATCAAAAGCATTAGAATGTATGTATGTTTTAAGAGAGACATTTAAGTGAATTGGAATGGAGGAAGTTATGATTTACGGTGTAGTATTGGCGGGCGGTGTCGGGAGCCGCATGGGAAATGTGGGAAAGCCAAAACAGTATTTATTGGTTGGCGGAAAACCGATCTTGATTCACACGTTGGAAAAATTTTATATGCAGAGTGATTTCGAAAAGGTATTAGTACTTTGTCCGGCGGAGTGGATGACACATACAAAAAATTTAGTTAAAAAATATATCCGGGATACCGGGCGGGTAATCGTGCTTGCGGGGGGAGAGACCCGCAATGAGACGATTATGAATGCGATCCGGTACATCGAATCGGAGGGAAAGTTAGACGAAGAGACGATTATCGTCACCCATGATTCCGTACGTCCGTTTGTAACACAGCGGATTCTGGAGGAAAATATCCGCTATGCGAAGGAGTACGGTGCGTGTGATACGGCGGTCGCCGCTACGGATACGATCGTGTGCAGTGATGACAATGTGGTAATCAGCGATATTCCCGAGCGGCGCAGGATGTACCAGGGACAGACGCCGCAGACGTTTAAGGCATTGAAATTGAAAAATCTGTACTATGCGCTGAGTGAGGAAGAAAAGGCTGTGCTCACGGATGCGGCTAAGATTTTTGTTATGAAGGGTGAAAAAGTTCCGATTGTAAACGGGGAAGTGTTTAATATAAAAATTACGTATCCGTATGATTTGCGTGTGGCAGAGGCTTTACTTGGGGAGAAATGTTAGAAATGGAGGAAGTTTATGCTGAATGCGGTGTATCGTCTTGTTGCGCCGAGACGGTTTGAAGTTGAATTTACCAATATAGACCTGCGAGGCAAACATGTAATCGTCCGCCCGACCCACTTATCGATTTGTAACGCCGACCAGCGGTACTATCAGGGGAAACGCGCGGATGACATTTTGAGGAAGAAGCTTCCGATGGCGCTTATCCATGAGGGAATTGGACAGGTTGTATTTGATCCGGAGGGAGAATTTGAACCCGGCGAGCGGGTCGTTATGATCCCGAATACGCCGTCGGAGGTTCCCGATGAAGTGATTGCGGAAAATTACCGTCCCGACTCAAAATTCCGTGCGAGCGGTTTTGACGGCTTTATGCAGGATGTCGTCGATATCCGGCGGGACCGGATCGTGCGGCTGCCGGACGGGATTGATCCGTGTGTTGCCGCCTTTACGGAAATTGTTTCGGTCAGTGTACACGCCCTGCGCAGATTTGATGTTTTTGCGCATGAGCAGAGAAGGGCGGTAGGCATATGGGGCGATGGAAACCTCGGCTATATAACGGCAGTATTTTTTCACACGATGTTCCCGGAAGTAACATTGTATATTTTCGGAACAAACCGGGACAAGCTCTCCGATTTTACGTTTGCTGATGACACCTTTCTTGTGGCGGACATACCGGAACGTATCCAGTTTGATCATGCCTTCGAGTGCGTGGGAGGGGAGGGAGCTCCCAAGGCGATTAACCAGATTATTGACCGCATCAATCCGGAAGGAACGATTTCGATTTTGGGTGTGTCGGAAAACCCGGTGGCCATCAATACGCGTATGATGTTGGAGAAAGGGCTTCGGATGTTTGGCAGCAGCAGGAGCGGAAGAGATGACTTTCTAAAGACAATCGAGCTCTACCAGACGAATCCAGATATACTGGATTACTTGAAAAATATCGTCGGCGCGGAATTTGAGATCCGGACGATTGACGATATGAAGCTGGCATTTGAAACAGATATACACAAGGAATTTGGAAAAACGATCTTGATCTGGAATTAACAGTGGTTCGGAATGGAGGTTATTATGAGTGGCTTACTTTCAAATAAGAATAAACGGTTTTTGAAAAAACGGCTGAAATTTTGGTTTTGCTGTCTCACGCACCCGATATTAAACGAGCATTTAATCGTTTTTGAGGCTTTTAGCGGAAAGCGGTGCGGCGGGAATCTGCGGGCGGTTTATGAAGAGCTTATGGAGGATGAGCGCTACCGGGATTTCCGCTTTGTCTGGATTGTCAACGAGGTAGAGGAGCATGTGGACCTGAAAGTGAGGCGGCATACAAGAGTGGTGAAGAAGGACTCCCGCTCTGCCTTTATTTTGTATGCGAAGGCGAAATACTGGTTTAATAATGTGGCGCTGCCCAATTATCTCATTCCCCGCCCGCACCAGGTATATGTGGAGACGTGGCATGGAACGCCGCTGAAAAAGCTTGGAAATGACATACAATATGAGGTAGATCCGAGGCAGTCCCTGGCGGAGATGCACAAAAAGTATTATATCAAGGGAAGGAAAATGGACTATTTGATCTCGCCTTCCAGATTTTATACTGAAAAAATGATATCTTCGTTCCGTCTGGATAAATGCCACAAAGAAGATATTATACTGGAGACAGGTTATCCGCGGAATGATGCCCTTTTCAAATTTACCGAAGAGGACGTCAGCCGTATCAAAGAAGAGATTGGCGTGCCGGCGCATAAAAAGGTTATTCTTTATACTCCGACCTGGCGCGATAACCAATTTAAAAAGGGTGAGGGGTTCCAGTACAGTACGGAGCTGGATTTTGGAACTCTGATGAAGGAGCTCGGGGAGGAATATGTACTTTTATTCCGTGCCCACCATCAAATTGGTTTTAAAGACGTAGCTCACGATGTGCCCGGCGTCATTGATGTGACCGCGGTAGACGATGTCAATGACTTGTACATTATTAGCGACCTGATGATTACAGATTATTCTTCTACTATGTTTGATTATGCTGATTTGAAGAGGCCGATGGTATTTTATATGTATGATCTGGATGAGTACCAGGGAGAGATCCGGGATTTCTATTTTGACATAAACGAGCTGCCGGGACCGATTGTAAAGACGCAGAACGATTTAGTAAAGGCCGTTCAGGACCAGTTTGCGAATTTCGCCTACGATGAAAAATATAAGGCGTTTTCAGAAAAATTTAATTATCTCGATGACGCCCACGCGGCGAAGCGTGTCGTGGAAGCGACGATAAAGACGGAGTTAGGTCGTGCTTTTCGGTTTTATAAATGGGTCATCCACACAAAAAACGTTATACGGAAGGGCATACGGGATGGTTATATTGCGTTTTGCGGTATGCTTCGGTGCATGGGACTGTGCCGCACGCGAAACAGCAAACTTTTGTATTCCTACAAAAATAAGCATAAAGGTGAGAGATGCTTTCTTGTGGGAAATGGACCGAGCCTGCGCATTTCTGACCTGGAGAAGCTTCAGGAAAAAGGGGAAATCACTTTTGGGTGCAATCTGGTGACGAAAGTGTTTGGACAGACATCGTGGAGACCGGATTACTATTTCCTCATTGACCGAATCTGTGCAAAGTTCCAAAGTGCGGAGATCAATCAGGCGATTCGGGATATTCCGCTATTTACCAATATAACGACGTATAACATTTTCCGTGATAAACCGAGGAATCCGGTGATCCTGTACAATATTGCCCGGAAGCAGTATAAGGTTAAGCGCTCGCCGCTTGCGTACTATATCCCGTCCGGTTCCACCGTTATGTCTCTTATGATCGAGATGGCTGTTTATATGGGATTTTCTGAGATTTATCTGATCGGGTGCGACTGTACTTCGACGTTTAGCGGAAATACCCACTTTGTCGAGGGATATACGGATGAACGGCTGAAGCAGCGCGACGCTAAAAAGATTCTTGACCGCATGCGCAGACTCGGTATAGAAGGAGATGACTACGAGAAATATTTCCTCGACGGATCGTTGAACGCCTATACACTTTTGAAAGAACATGCCATGAAGCGCGGCGTGACGATTTACAATGCGACACGGGGCGGGGCGCTGGAAGTGTTTGAACGGGTAGACCTGGATAAGTTTGTTTCGAATTAAATATGCCTGACCGGGTGAGTGTGGCCGCATTTGCTGTAAGAATAGCAAATGCGGCCTATAAAATATCCATTGGTCCCCCAAGTCTCTTTTTCTGTTCCACGTTGACAGGCATGCCACTTTCGAAATTTAATGCTACTTACGAATAACTTTCCTCATACCGGAACCGCAAAATTCGTGGGGAATTGTTTTAAATCCTCTTTTCTCATAAAATCGTTCTTTTCCCTTTTCTGCAATTAATTGTATACTGGAACGCCCTCCGATTGGTGTTTCTTTATCGACATACGCAATTATTATATCTATTATTTTACTGCCAATTCCTCTTTTCTGATAAGCAGGTTGTACTACAATATCGACTATTACATAATACATTCCATCGCCAATTAATCTCCCCATTCCAACTACTTGTTTATCTTTCTCCGCAACGACCGTGTACAAACTATTATTGAGTAATTTTTCTGTTTGTACTCTTGAAAAATTTAACCACTCAACACTTTCTCTAAGCCTATAATAATCCTCATAACACAAAACATTTTCTTTATAATTCATATAGAACGGTATCCTCCAAAAACATTTATGTTTTAATAATACTTTCGTCTTTTATTTTACAGGTATACAGGTACAGGCCAAGTCTCCACATCCATATGATACCCCAATTTTTCCGTTTCTGCAACTACATGGGGTTATACTTTCTTTAATTTACATTTTTTTCAGTGCAAAGTTTAAGAAAGGCAGGCACATAGTATGCGGCAGGAATATAGTAGTTGAAAAACAGGGTAAAAGGACTGCTGCTTTTTGTACAGAATCCAACGTGCGAAATAATGATGAGATTTGAATATGAAGCAATTTTTACAATCAGTTGAAAGGCGGGCGCAACTGTGTTATAATAGGAGAAATTGAGAACAGAAAGGTAAGAGTTAGTATGATCTGGGCAAAAGAAGAGACAATGTCACGGGGTGAGATCGAGGCGCTTCAGCTGAAACGGCTTCAGGAGACGGTGAAACGGGTATATGAGAAGGTTGAGCCATACCGCCGGAAAATGGTGGAAGCAGGGGTGAAGCCGGAGGATATCAAATCCTTGAAGGATCTCAGTAAGCTGCCGTTTGTCACGAAGCAGGATATGAGGGATAACTATCCGTTTGGCCTTTTTGCAGTGCCAAAGGATGAATTGGTGAGGATCCATGCGTCCAGTGGGACGACGGGAAAACCGACGGTGGTAGGCTATACGAAAAAGGATTTGGACATGTGGACGGAGTGTGTGTCCCGCATCGCCGCCCTGGGCGGGGCAACAAAGAAAGATGTCGCACAGATATGTTTTGGGTACGGTATGTTTACTGGGGCACTTGGACTGCATTTCGGGCTTGAGAATATTGGGGCAGCGATCGTCCCATCGTCCACCGGCAATACGGAAAAGCAGATTATGTTTATGAAAGATTTCGGGACGACACTGCTCGTTGCGACGCCTTCGTATGCGCTGCGCATCGGAGAGGTGGCGCAGCAGATCGGGGTAGACCCTAAAACAGATCTGAATGTCAGGATTGGTTTGGTCGGGAGTGAGCTTCTGACAGAGGCTATGCGCACAGAAATGCACAAGATGTGGGGAGAGGATATGCTGGTCACGTCTAACTATGGAATGAGTGAGTTGATGGGACCCGGTGTGTCTGGTGAATGTGAATATTTATGCGGTATGCATATTAATGAGGATTTCTTTATTCCTGAAATTATTGATCCGAAGACGGGTGAGGTGCTGCCGCCGGGCGAAAAAGGAGAGCTGGTTATCACTTGCATTTATAAAGAAGCGTTGCCGCTCATCCGTTACCGCACAAAGGATGTGACAAGGTTGATCTATGAGCCTTGTAAATGTGGGAGGACAACCGTCCGTATGGAAAATCTTGACGGAAGAACAGACGATATGCTGAAAATTCGCGGTGTCAATGTATTCCCAAGCCAGATTGAGGAAGTGCTTCTGGGAATTGATGAAATCGGCCCGCATTATGAAATCATTGTGACAAGAAAAAATCATTCCGATATACTTGAGATCCGCGTCGAGCTGGTGAGACCGGTAGATGTCTATAAAGAGCTCGAGGAGCTGGAAAAGAAGATCAAACACAGACTGCGGATCGTGCTGGGACTGGATGCAAAAATCCGTCTGGAGTCCCCCAATACGCTGCAGCGGTTTGAGGGAAAAGCAAAAAGGATAAAAGATTTGAGAAAGGACGTGTAATACTGTGGAAAAGAAAATTATGTTAGGAAATGAAGCGATTGCAAGAGGAGCATATGAGGCTGGTGTGAAGGTATCTGCGGCATATCCGGGGACACCGAGTACAGAGATCAGTGAAAATATTGTCCAGTACGATGAGATCTACGCGGAGTGGTCACCAAATGAGAAAGTGGCGACAGAAGTAGCGATTGGTGCTTCTATTAGCGGTGTGCGGGCGATGGCTTCGATGAAACATGTCGGTGTCAATGTGGCAAGCGACCCCCTGTATACGATTTCCTATGGAGGTGTGGGCGGCGGTCTTGTGCTCGTTGCAGCGGACGACCCGGGTATTTACAGCTCGCAAAATGAGCAGGATACGAGATGCGTGGCCAGAGCTGCTATGGTGCCTGTTTTGGAGCCGTCGGACAGCCAGGAGGCGAAAGATTTTGTGAAGTGTGCGTATGAGATTAGTGAAAAATATGATACCCCTGTTATTGTACGGACGACGACACGGCTGGCACACTCACAGGGGACGGTTACGTTGGAAGACCGCGTTGAGGTGGCGGACAAGCCGTATAAGAGGAATCCTGGAAAATTTGTCATGATGCCGGTAAATGCCATTAAGCGTCATGTTTATGTAGAGAAACGAATGAAGGCGTTAGTAGAGGATGGATGCAGTTTTGCCATTAACCGGGCGGAATACAATGATACTTCAATTGGATTTATTACAAGCGGTATTCCATATCAGTATGTAAAGGAAGCCTGTCCGGACGCATCGGTACTCAAGCTGGGAATGGTACATCCATTGCCGAGAAAGCTGATCGAGGAGTTTGCTTCCAGAGTCGACAAATTATACATATTTGAAGAACTGGAGCCGGTTATTGAAGAACAGGTGAAGTCATGGGGCATTCAGGCAGAAGGGAAGGAACTATTTACTGTACAGGGTGAGTATTCAGCGAATTTGCTTCGTGAGCGGGTGTTAAAACAAGAGGTCTGCCTTAAACAACCCGCAGATGTTCCGGCAAGACCGCCGATTCTCTGTCCGGGATGTCCGCACCGCAGTGTATTTTCTGTGCTGAACCGGCTGGGAATCCATGCGGCAGGTGATATCGGATGCTATACGCTCGGAGCCGTGCCGCCGCTCAATGTAATTGATACGACGATTTGTATGGGAGCCAGCATATCGACGCTCCACGGCATGGAGAAGGCAAAGGGCAGGGATTATATCAAAAACTGGGTAGCCGTGATCGGTGATTCGACTTTTCTTCACACAGGGGTCAATTCCCTGATGAATATGGTATACAACCAGGGAACGGGAACGGTTATGATTTTGGATAACTCTACGACGGGCATGACGGGGCACCAGGACCACGCGGCGACAGGGAAAACCTTGAAGGGCGATACCGTACCTGCCATAAATATGTTTGAGCTGTGCAGGGCGATGGGGATCGAACACGTGACGGAGGTCAACGCTTTCGATACGAAGGAACTCGAAAAAATTGTAAAAGAAGAGGTGGCGCGGGATGCGATATCTGTCATTATCACGAAATCACCGTGCGTCCTTTTAAAAGGGAATGTATTTCCTTACAAGTGCCGGCCGGTGGACGATGCGTGTAAAAAATGTGGTATGTGCCTGAAACCGGGATGTCCCGCACTGACTAAAAAAGAGGATGGAACAATTGCAATAGACGAGACGATGTGCAATGGATGCGGCCTCTGTGAGCAGCTCTGTAAATTTGGCGCAATTGAGCGGGTAGAGGCATAAAAAATCAGGAGATAACGTGTTCGCATACATTTGTATGCAAAAATGAGCAGAAATGAGGGAAACCATGACAAAGAATATAATGATTGTAGGTGTAGGCGGTCAGGGCACGCTTTTGACTAGCCGCATTTTAGGAGGCATCACGCTGGATGCCGGATACGACGTGAAATTATCTGAGGTACACGGCATGGCACAGCGCGGCGGGAGCGTGGTGACATTTGTGCGCTATGGAGATAAGGTGGCGGAGCCGATTGTAGAAGAGGGGCAGGCCGATGTACTCATAGCATTTGAAAAGCTGGAGGCGCTTCGTTACGCGCACTTTTTAAAGGAAGATGGTGCGCTGGTAGTAAATGAACAGCGGATTGAACCGATCACTGTCGTGACGGGGGTGGCCCAGTATCCGGAAAATATTATGGAGGGACTCGAAAAAGAGCATACCGTTTACAGGATTGACGCGATGGAGGAAGCGAAGAAGCTTGGAAATTCCAAGGTATTTAATATTATTGTTCTCGGAATGGCGGCCAGACATATGGACTTTTCCGAGCAGGCATGGCTGGAAGTTATAGAGAAGACAGTTCCCCCGAAGACTGTCGATATAAATAAGAAAGCATTTTTAGCTGGGTACCGCAGCTGACCGTATGCGAAATGTTTAAATGGAATCAGGAGGAAGTACAGAGATGATTTGGAATGAGACGAAGGAGTGCATGAGCAGGGACGAATTAGAGTTTTTGCAGAGTAAACGCCTGGTTAAGGTGGTGGACCGGGTCTATCACAACGTAGAATTTTACAGAAAGAAAATGCAGGCGCTGGGCATTGAGCCCGGAGATATTAATGGTATTGAAGATCTCCATAAGCTGCCCTATACGACAAAGAACGATTTGCGGGATACGTATCCGTTTGGATTGTTTGCTGTCCCGAAGTCAGAGATTGTGCGCGTTCATGCATCTTCCGGGACGACGGGAAAGGCTACGGTCGTCGGATATACAAGAAGGGATCTGGAAATCTGGAGTGAGTGCGTGGCAAGAGCGTTGGCGCAGGCTGGCGTTACGAGAGATGATATTATCCAGGTCGCCTACGGCTACGGTTTGTTTACAGGAGGGCTGGGAGCCCACGGCGGCGCTGAGAAGCTGGGTGCGATGGTCGTGCCGATGTCGACGGGAAATACAAAAAAACTGACGACGATGATGAAGGATTTTGGCGTCACCGCTATTGCCTGTACGCCATCGTACCTGCTCCATATCGCAGAAGTGCTTGAGGAGGCAGGCGACATTCCGAACATAAAGCTGAAAGCTGCGGTGTGCGGGGCGGAGCCTTGGACAGAAAATATGCGCAAGCAGATTGAGGCCAAACTCCATATTAACGCTTTTGATATTTACGGTCTTTCAGAGGTGATGGGACCGGGTGTTGCCTGTGACTGCCAATACCATCAGGGACTTCACGTATATGAGGATCATTTCCTGCCGGAGATTATTGATTCCGATACATTGCAGCCGCTTCCGGAAGGCGAAGTCGGGGAACTGACATTTACGACGTTGACGAAGGAGGGGCTGCCGCTGCTCCGCTACCGGACAAAGGATTTGACGAGCATCAGCTACAGCAAATGTGAGTGCGGCAGGACGCTGGCGAGAATCAGCCGCTTCCAGGGCCGCTCGGATGATATGCTCATTATCCGCGGTGTCAATGTATTTCCTTCCCAGATTGAGGCGGCGCTGCTTGAGATGGGTGGCATTACACCGCATTACCTCATGATCGTGGACCGAAAGAATAATTTGGATACGCTGGAAATCCAGGTAGAGGTCGAGGAGGGATTCTTTTCGGATGAGATCCGTCAATTGGAAAACCTCTCGAAGAAAATTGCGCACCTGATTCAGAATGCGATCGGCCTCGCGGCAAAAATTACGCTGGTGGAGCCAAAAACATTGGAGCGCAGTATGGGAAAAGCAGTGCATGTGGTAGATAAACGAAAGCTCGTATAATTAACCGTATGGGACGGAAGAAAGGAGTATGTTATGTTTATAAAACAGTTGTCAGTTTTTATTGAAAACCATGAGGGGCGTCTGGAAGAGGTTCTGGATGTCATGAAAGAAGAACAGATCAGCATTATCTCACTTAGTCTGGCGGATACGAGTGAATATGGGCTTCTCCGCCTGATTACGACGAATCCTGAAGCTGGCCAGGCGGCATTGAAGAAAAAGGGATTTGCCGCGATGCTTACAGATGTACTGGCAGTAAAGCTGTCCCACCAGGTGGGCAGATTACAGGAGATTTTGAGTATGGTATGTAAAGCTGGACTGAATGTAGAGTATATGTATGCGCTGTCAAATAAGGAAGATGACGCGTCCATTATTTGCAAGATTTCAAATGGCGATGAGGCGGCCAAGCTGTTGAAAAGCCAGGAAGTGGAGCTATACAGCCAGGAAGATATACTGAGAATCTTCCACTGAAACGACAAACAGAAATGGGAGATGGAGGAGCATGGTTGTAGATTTTCACACACATATTTTTCCGGAGAAAATAGCGGCAAGGACGATTGAAAAGCTGGAAAAGCTTGCAAACGTTAAGGCGTTTACGGATGGCAGGGAGGAGAGTCTTGTGGCATCAATGCGGCAGGCAGATGTTGATTTGTCTGTCGTTCTTCCCGTTGTCACGAAACCGGAGCAGTTTCGCTCTGTCAATGATTTTGCGGTTCGTCTGAATGAAAAGTATGCAGATAAAGAAAAACGTCTGCTGTCGTTCGGGGGCATCCATCCCGATTCCCCGGATTATAAAGCGATGTTGCGCGAGATACGGGACTTAGGCCTGAAGGGAATCAAACTTCACCCGGATTACCAGAATACATACTTTGATGATATAAAGTACATGCGTATTGTGGATTATGCGTCAGAGCTTGGGCTGGTCAGTGTCGTACATGCGGGGGTGGATATCGGATTTCCGGATCATGTCCGCTGTACGGTGGAGCGGATCCGCCGGGTTCTGGACGAGGTGAACCCGCAGAACCTTGTTCTTGCCCATTTTGGCGGTTTTGGCATGTGGGCGGAGGTGGAAGAGCTGCTGGCAGGAGAAAAGGTATATTTGGATACGGCATATATTTTCGGGTTTATAGAAAAAGATGTCTTTTTGGGCATTCTTGAAAAGCATGGTGCGGAGCATGTGCTGTTTGCGACGGATAGCCCATGGAGCGGGCAGAGAGAGTCGCTGGAATATGTAAGGGGACTTCCGGTTCCACGCGAGCAGCTGGATCAAATCATTGGCGGAAACGCGGAGAGATTGTTGGGAGAATAGAAGAAGCCTGTAAAGAGGAGGAAAAAGGTTGTTTATTAAACTGTTTTTTTTAATTATATTTTTTGCGGTAATGGTAGGAGTGGGGCTGTATGCCAGAAAGCATGCGACAAATGTCAATGATTTTGTGCTGGGAGGCCGGAGCGTAGGTCCCTGGCTTACCGCATTTGCATATGGAACTTCGTATTTTTCGGCAGTTGTGTTCGTCGGTTATGCCGGACAGTTTGGCTATAAATACGGATTGGCGTCCACCTGGATCGGGATCGGAAATGCTCTGATCGGATCGCTTCTGGCATGGGTCGTGCTGGGCAGGCGTACCCGTATTATGACGAATCATCTCTCGGCGGCCACTATGCCCGATTATTTTGGGAAACGTTATAACAGCAACGCCCTTCGGATTGCTGCGTCTGCGATCGCATTCGTATTTCTCATCCCGTATACGGCATCGGTGTACAATGGTTTATCGCGGCTGTTTGGCATGGCTTTTGATATTCCCTATGAGGTCTGTGTTATAGTTATGGCTGTGCTGACGTGCGTGTATGTTATTCTGGGCGGCTATATGGCGACGGCCATCAATGATTTTATCCAGGGAATTATAATGCTTGGCGGTATTGTCGCTGTCATTGCGGCGGTATTGAACGGACGCGGCGGTTTTATGGCCGCGGTAAGGGCGCTTTCGGAATTTGAGAGTGATGCGGCTGTCACGATGGGGCAGCAGGGGGCGTTTACGTCCTTTTTTGGGCCGGATCCCCTGAATCTTCTCGGCGTAGTTATATTGACATCCCTGGGAACGTGGGGACTTCCGCAGATGGTACACAAATTTTATGCGATTAAGGATGAAAAATCCATTCAGTCTGGAACGATTATTTCTACTTTTTTTGCCGTAATCGTTTCCGGCGGCTGCTATTTTCTCGGTGGGTTTGGCAGGCTGTTTGACACGGCGGCGATACACAAAGCGGACGGCAGTGTCATTTTCGATGCTATTATTCCATCCATGCTGTCCACACTGCCGGATCTGCTCGTAGGCATTGTGATCGTCCTCGTACTGTCCGCTTCCATGTCCACGCTGTCCTCTCTCGTACTGACATCCAGTTCGACGCTGACATTGGATTTCTTAAAGGATAATATTATTAAAAAGATGACAGAGAAAAAGCAGCTTTTATGTATGCGGATACTGCTCGTGTTTTTTATTCTCTGTTCGGTTGTGCTCGCACTTTTTCCGCCGAAATCGGTTGCGCAGTTTATCGCGCAGCTGATGGGAATTTCCTGGGGGGCGCTGGCGGGCGCGTTTCTGGCGCCGTTCCTCTATGGTCTGTACTGGAAGGGCGTGACGCGGGCGGCCGTATGGGCGAGTTTCGCATGTGGTATCGGTGTTACCGTTTCCAACCTGTTTTTGTCTTATATTGCGTCGCCCATTAATGCGGGGGCAATTGCGATGGTACTCGGCCTGGTTGTCGTGCCGGTTGTCAGCTGGCTGACGCCGAAAATGGAGGAGAAGGAAGTCAATCGTATTTTTGAGTGCCTGGAAGAACAGGTGGTTGTGGATAAAAAGATAGCATTACCGAAGGAAAAAAAGTAAAAATACAATATATAAGAAAAACGTAGAAAAGGATAGGGACGGCGATTATGTCAAAAATATGGGAATTTTTTGAGAACATGGATGAGATTGTGTACACGACAGATATGGATACACATCAGATCGTTTATATGAACCCTAAGGCTTGCAAGGCATACGGGGTCCGGTCACTCGATGAGGTAAAAGGAAAGAAGTGCTATGAAGTATTGCAGAACAAGACGGGACCGTGTGATTTCTGTACAAACGATTGTCTGCGGCCCGGGGAATTTCATGAGTGGCGGTATTTTAACCCGTTTATAGGGAAAAATTTTGCGTTGAAGGATACGGTGATCGAAGAGGGTTCGAGGCAGTACCGCATGGAGCTTGCCATTGATATGACGGTCCAGGAGGAGCAGCGCAGGACGATTCAGAAATATACGACGAATGAGAGTATGATTAATGAGGGGCTGCGCCTGGCATTGGCCGAGCCGGTTCCCAACCAGTCCATAGAAGTGCTTCTCGACTACCTGGGGCGGCATTTAGAGGGGGAGAGGGTGTATATTTTTGAGGATAATGGAGACGGTACGCTGGACAACACGTTTGAGTGGTGCGGAATGAACGTGACGCCGCAGAAGGAAGCGCTTCAGAAAGTACCGTTTGAGGTTGTGTCCCATTGGTACGAAGCGTTCCATAAAAATGAAAATATAATTATAAAGGATTTGGAGGGGATTCGGGAAGAGGACCCGCTGGCATATGAATATTTAAAACCGCAGAATATTAAGACGTTGGTTGTCAGTCCGCTGCTGGATAACGGACGTATTATCGGTTTTTACGGTGTGGATAACCCACCGAAGGCATTTTTGGATCACATTTCCACGCTGTTTTGGATCGTGGGTCATTTTATCGTTTCCATGCTGAACCGTCTGGCATTGGTGAACCGTCTGGAAAAGCTGAGTATGTATGACCAGCTTACCGGCCTTGGCAACCGGCATGCGATAGGAGAATACGAAAATAAGCTGGATCCGGGTGAGAGCATTGGCATTCTGTATTGTGACGTAATGGGATTAAAGCAGATCAATGATACGCAAGGGCATCAGGCGGGGGACGAGTTGTTGCTGCGCGCTTGTGAGAGCCTGGAGCGGCAGTTTGGGGATTATGCCCTGTTCCGCATCGGGGGTGATGAGTTTTTAGGCATTTGCAAGGGGATCGGGGAGCAGGATTTAGCGCGCCGGATCCGCCTGTTGGAAGAGGATATGGAAGAGAACAGGGCGCCGATGGCGCTCGGATCTATATGGAAGCCGGAGTATGCGGGCCAGATGAGTGAACTATTAGAAGAGGCCGACAGTAAAATGTACGAGGATAAGAGAAGGCGCCGGCAGGAAGAAGAAGCCGGCTTTTTGGGCAGAGAAATAAAATAATAGATAGAAGGAAAAGCGTTGCTTGTCACAGACATTAATGGTGCGCAAAAGCAGCGCAGAAATGGGGGAAATATGAAACAATCATCGGATTTAAGCCGTATGTTGCGCCAGATCGACCGCAAGAGCTACCCGGCGTATAAGCAGTTGAGGGACGAGTACCAGTTTCCGTCCTATGTACTGAGCATTGACCACGTCCAGGGGGATCCGTTTGCTGCCCCTTCCAAAGTGAGTATTCATATTAAGGGAAAGCAAGCAGCATTTCCGAAGGGGCTTTATCGCCTGCCATGCCAGAAGACGGCGCTGGAGGATACTCTTTTACGGGAAATGGGAAAACAGCTCCGCAAAGTATCTTTTCAGGCGAAGGGATCTGGAAAGTCCGGACTTATGGCAGTTAGCAACCCTGGCCAGGAAGTTTTGGAGCGGAGTGGATGTCAGTTAGCAAAAGAGACAGGGGATGTCGTTGTCCGCATGGAAATCGGATTTCCGGCAAACGGAAGAAGCATCAATGCCAGGGAGCTTGAAAAGATTTTGTTTGAGTTATTACCGAGATGTGTGAACAAGAGCTTATTTTATACGGCGCTGGATGCGGATCAACTGCGTGAGACGGCGGAGCTTGCGGAGGACCAGGATGCGGTCCGACGGATGCTGGCCGAACGCCGTCTGGTGGCATTTGTGGCGAATGGTGCTGTTTTGCCCCGGGAGTCTGGCGTGAGCAGCCGCCCGATGAAGCAGGCAGTGGCATTTCAGTCACCGCCGTCTATGGAAGTGGAGCTGACGCTTCCCAACCGGGGGGTGATCCGGGGGATGGGAATCCCGCAGGGAGTTACGCTTATTGTAGGAGGCGGCTATCACGGGAAATCGACGCTGCTGAAAGCGCTGGAGCTCGGAATCTATAACCATATTGCCGGGGACGGGCGTGAATTTGTGATTACGGACCGGACGGCGGTCAAGCTTCGCGCCGAGGATGGAAGAAGTGTCAAAGATGTGGATATTTCCCTCTTCATAAATAATCTGCCGAACGGGAAAGATACGGTTCGGTTCTGTACCGAGGACGCCAGCGGAAGTACGTCCCAGGCGGCCAATATGATGGAAGCGATGGAGGCGGCCAGCCGTGTGTTCCTCATTGATGAGGATACAAGCGCCACCAATTTTATGATTCGGGATGAGCTGATGCAGCGCGTCGTACACCGGGATGTCGAGCCGATTACACCGTATATCGAACGGGTTCGCGAATTGTATGAAACGTTTGGCATTTCCACGGTGCTCGTGGCGGGAAGCTCCGGCAGTTATTTTCACAAGGCGGATTGTATTGTGCAGATGAACCATTATGTGCCGGCGGATATTACGGAATTTGCGAAAAAGGAGGCGGAGGAGTTTCCTGTGCTGGAGGAGGCGCCGGCTTCCATTCAGCCTTCTTTTGAGAGAAAGTTTGGCCAGAACCGCAAGCTGGCGGGCAGTGACCGGATTAAAATGAAAACAATGGGGATGGACGGTATTAGTATTGACAGGGAAACGATTGATCTGCGATATGTCGAGCAGCTGGCCGACCCGGAGCAGCTGGCGATGCTTGCTCACCTTGTGAAGTATGCGGAGCTGCACGTATTTGATGGCAGGCGGACGATGGCCCAGGTGGTGGATATTCTGGAAGAGAAATTGGAAAAGCTTGGGTTTGGGGGTATATGCGGAGAGAAAAATGTGGGTACGGGACTGGCGATGCCGAGAAGGCAGGAGATTTTTGCATGCCTCAACCGGTATCGGAGATTATAAGGTGGAAGGTGCGAAAACGTAACAGCTGTGAGCAGGAAGAAAAGGGGGATTGTTATGAGGAAAGAGTGGAAGAGAGGCACGGCACTCATGCTTGTGGCCGCGTCGGCGGTTATTGCGGGCGGCGCGGGAAATAGCCTGGCAGTCCAGGCGGCAAAGAAGCCGAAACTGTCCGCTAAGACGGCTACCGTATATATTGGCAGGACAAAGAAACTAACGGTTAAGAAAAATGGTGTGAAGCGGATCGCGGGGACTTCGTGGACGACGAAAAATAAAAAGGTGATTGCCCTCTCTTCAAAAAAGAAGGATTCTGTCCGTATCAAGGCGAAAAAGAAGGGAAACGCAGTTATTAAGGCCGTCATCCGCTACGAGGTGAAGGGCAGCAAAAAGCTGCGCAAAACAACGATCCAATGTAAAATTAAGGCGGCGCCGTATGTGTCGCCGGAGAAGGCGAAGAAAAGTAATGTGGAGGCGGCTACGACAAAGTACCAGCCGCTGGCAAAACTCGCGGAAAAGCATGGCTTTAAGCTGGGTACGGTCACTAATTTTGACAAGACATTCCGGGAGGATTATTTTAAGCTTGCCACCTATCATTTCAATAGCCTGACCGCATCCAATGAGTTTAAGGCGTATTCTCTTTTAAACCAGATGGAGTCGTCTAAAAATCCCAACGGCATGCCAGTGATGGATTATACGAAGGCGGACCAGATCATTTCAAAAGCGAGGGAAAAGGGAATCAAGATGCGGGGACATGTGCTCGTATGGCACGCGTTTATGAGCGATTGGTTTTTCCGTGAGGGGTATGAGAACAACGGGAAATATGTTAGCAAAGAAGTGATGCAGAAGCGTCTTCAATATTATATAGAACAGGTAATCACTCATTTTGAGACAAAATATCCTGGCACGATTTACTGCTGGGATGTCGTGAACGAGGCAGTGGCGGACAATGCGGCAGAGGCATTAAAGGATGACAAGCGGAATCTTCGGGTTAAAAATAATAAATTTTATGATGTGCTTGGGCCGGATTATGTGGAACAATCGTTTCTATATGCAAAGGATACGATTGAGAAGCTGGGAGTCGACGTAAAACTGTACTATAATGATTACAATGCATTTTTTGCCAATAAGCGGGATGCCATACTAAATTTGGTATCGAGCGTAAATTCTTATGCCAAAGACGCGTCCGGAAATAACCGCAAACTGTGTGACGGTGTCGGGATGCAGGGCTATATCGGGGGATATGGGACGCAGACCGGATGTCTGAGCGCGGGAAGTATTGAACTGATCCGAGAAGCGATTCAGAAATATGCGGCGCTCGGGATGGAAGTCCAGGTAACGGAGATGGCAGTGCGGAACTATGTTAATACGAGCAGTATGAGGAAAAAGCACGCGGACTTTTATGGAAAATTATTTAAGATGTTTACGGAAGTTAATGCGGGAGCACAAAAGCCGCTGACAGCAGTATGTATATGGGGACTTGTGGACGATCCGACGCTGGCGCGGAGTTCCTATGAGTATTCGATGAATGGACCGTACTGCGGACTGTTTTCAGAGCTGTATGCGGTAAACGGCGCATTTAAAAAGGTGTATGAGGTATTGAAATAGTTATGTATAAAGAAGAAGATTTGGTTTGTGTGGCGAGGAGGGAGAACAACACAAAAAGGTCCTATTTAGTTGTAAACCGCCTGCAGGCCAAGCATATACCGGCCAAACCCGGCCGGACACTTGAACTGTTTGACCAGCTGGCTCAGCTGGTTAAACGTGAATATGGGAACGAAACGCTTTTGCTTATCGGTTTTGCGGAGACGGCGACGGCAATCGGGGCCAGGCTCGCCGTCTATCTTAACTCGTATTATATGCAGACGACGAGAGAGACGGAGACGGGCGTCAATTATATTTATTTCAGTGAATCACACAGCCATGCGACGGAACAAAAGCTGGCCAAGGACGGTCTTGACGAGGCGGTGGGCAGAGTTCAGCGAATTGTTTTTGTAGAAGATGAGGTGACTACAGGAAATACGGTAAAGAAAATTATCCAGATCATTCGGGATAAATACAATGGAGCCTTTTCTTTTTCGGTCGCATCTCTGCTCAATGGGATGTCCGGGGAGGCGATTGGACAGTTTCGCAGCGACGGTATCGGCATTCACTATATTTTGAAGACGGACCACAGCGACTATACGGAGCGGGCGGCTTCTTATGAGGGAGATGGGACATACTATGAGAAGGCGGGGGCAGGCGACGCTGTACAGTGGGATTTCAGGGAGCTGTGCGGCTATGTAAACGCCCGCCGTCTTGTGAGTGGCAGGCAGTATCGGGAGGCGTGTCAACGGCTGTGGGAACAGGTACATGCGGAACTAGGCAATAGGAGCGGCCAGCGCATTTTAGTACTGGGAACGGAAGAATTTATGTATCCTGCGATTTATGCGGCCAGCCGGCTGGAAGACGAGGGAAACGAGGTACGCTGTCATGCGACGACCAGAAGCCCAATTGAGGTGAGCACAGAGGAGGCATATCCGCTTCATGTGAGATTTGAGCTCCGCAGCTTTTATGACAGCGGCCGCACGACCTATGTGTATGATCTCGGGAAATATGATCTGGCGCTGGTTTTCACAGATGCCTGCGGGATGGCTCGGGATGGCGCGGATACACTTATGGGAGCGCTTTGCGAATGTGGAAATACGGATATTGTCTTATATAGGTGGTGTGAGCTATGAGAACATCTTATACGGAAGACGATGTAATATTATTATTGAAGGACATCACAGGGCTGGTAGAACCACAGCCGACGGAGGAAAGGGAACGTTTGATCCAGGCGGGAAGGCATTATTGTGAAATGCTCCCGGTTGAATACGTACCATCGGAGGCGTATATGGAGGCATACCGGGATGCGCTGAAGAATTATTCTGTTCCCACGGCAGCGGCGGTTGGCGTGCTGGCGGACCAGGTGATGAGGCGGAAGGGAAGCGGGGTCGTCCTCGTCTCATTGGCCAGGGCGGGCATTCCCGTCGGCATTTTACTCAAGCGGTATATCCAGAAAAAATATCACGTCTGCGTCAAGCACTATTCCATTTCTATCATACGCGGCCGGGGGATTGACAAAAATGCGATGAAATATTTACTCCGCCATCACGCCCCGGAGACGCTGTTATTTGTCGATGGATGGATCGGGAAGGGGGCGATCCTGCGGGAATTAAAAAAGGAAATCGCCCAGTATAAGGGCGTTTCATCTGAAATCGCTGTCCTGGCAGATCCCGCAAATGTGACTGATTATTGTGGGACACATGAAGATATACTGATTCCAAGTTCCTGTTTAAACTGCACGGTTTCCGGTCTCGTCAGCCGGACGTTCCTGCGCAGCGATGTGATTCAGGACGGAGATTTTCATGGGGCGGTGTATTATGGAGAGTTAAAGGACTCCGATTTGTCTTATGATTTTATAGAGCGTGTAGAGAAGGAATTTGTTTTTGAGAACCGGGAAGTGGGCGGCAACCGGACCGATGGATCTGGAATGGAGGAGGCCATTCAGATTGCCAAAGCGTTCGGTGTGGATGATATTAATTTTATCAAGCCGGGCATCGGTGAGACGACGCGCGTATTGCTCCGCAGGGTTCCGTGGAAGGTACTTGTGGGCGAGCAGGATCGGGACGACCCAGCGCTTGCGCATATTATCCGGCTATCCGAAGAAAAACAGGTGCCGGTTGAATATTATCCGCTGCGCCATTATAAAACATGCGGGATAATAAAAAAACTCGCAGAACTTTGACTAAAACAGTGAGCAGCGGCAACCCGTTGTTTTAGTCAAGGGAGGAACGACTTTTTACATAGTAGTGAGGTGTACAGATGAACAGAAAGGAACCATTTACGACACGGCTGAATGTAATGACGATTTCATCTATGAGTACATTTGCCAATATAAAGGGCGGTTTGAATAAAGGCTGCCGGGATGTATATTTTTATCGTTTTGTCGGTGTAAATGATACATATGTTGAGAGTATCCGGGACATGGACCGGGTGATGTGCGGCCGGAGCCGGGAAGGCAAGGTTTGTTATAAAAGAATGAGGGAGCTCCCGCGTGTGGGCATGGAGCGTGAAATGGCAGTTTACATTCGGATTTATAAGGATTGGGTAGACAGCGGCCGCACGAAAATCTCACTTCCGTCCATGAACAACGAGCGGTTTTTTGAAGTGCTGAATGATTCCTGTATGAAGG
The DNA here is from genome assembly GCA_910584245.1 of uncultured Eubacterium sp. Taxonomy (GTDB): domain Bacteria; phylum Bacillota; class Clostridia; order Lachnospirales; family Lachnospiraceae; genus Eubacterium_F. The sequence continues at coordinate 168,224 of CAJTZF010000003.1, read as the reverse complement.
TCCTGGAGGTATATCGCCGCATAAATGCCCATACGAGTGAGTCCCAGGAGCAAAATTTTATTGTAAAGTTACTTTTTTGGCTGGATACGGTGCGGGAAGGACTATTTGAGGAATGGGATGAGCGGATGTGCGTTAAGCTCGTGTCGGAAAATGTATGTAAAAGGCAGGAATACCTGTTTTACTATTTGCTTACGCTTCTCGGATTTGATGTTCTGCTGCTTCAATGGAAAGGGGATATTGACGAGGAGATGGACCGGCTTTTGCTCTCGGGGAAACAGGTGTTTGGAACTTTTTGTGAGGTTTCACTGCCAGATGTTTTCTGTGCCAGAGAGAAAGCCCCCCAAGCGCAGGAAGAGGGAAATGTGTCATCACAGAAAGAGCCGGAGGCGCCCTGTGCGGCTACACACGGTATGCCGCATATCAATATACCAAAGCGGGTAAGGCCGGCAAAAGGGCAGGCGGAACCAAAAGAGCCGGAGACACCTGCGGCGTCTGCTGGCGGCGGGCGCAGAACGAAAACCTATGAAGAGCTGGCGCTCCTCTCGTCCTCTGTCGTACTTATTGCGATACATAACCAGAGCGGACAGGTTATAGGAACAGGTTCCGGCATTATGATAAGCGCGGACGGATTTATATTGACAAATAATCATGTGGCGAGCGGCGGCGTGTATTATTCTGTAAAGATCGAGGAGGACGACCAGTCCTATTACACGGATGAAATTGTGAAGTACAATTCGGACCTGGATTTAGCTATTATCCGTATTGACAGGCAGCTGGCCCCGCTTCCGGTCTACGATGGGAGGGATAAACTGGTACGGGGACAGCAGGTGGTTGCAATCGGCAGTCCGCTCGGATTATTTAATTCGATTTCGGACGGCATTATCGCGGGATTCCGGACGATTGATCGTGTGGATATGATTCAGTTTACCGCTCCTATTTCCCACGGCAGTTCAGGCGGCGCCGTACTGAATATGTACGGCGAGGTTATCGGGATCAGCACGGCGGGATTTGACGACGGACAGAACATAAATCTTGCGATGGGATATGAATGTATTCGTATGTTCGCAAAAGGCATCATACGTTGACAAAATTCTTGCGTGAAGGTAAGCCATGTGCTATAATTTACTGTGGAAGCAGGTTCTGGCGCCCGGTGGGTCGCTGTTGGGAGCCGGGCCTTCTTTTTACTACGAGAATGCGCCGCGGGGACGGCAGAATGTGAGGGAATTTGATGGCGGGGAAAAAATTAAGAATATCATTTAATTCACCGGTAATACTAGGATTTACAATTATATGTTTCGCTGTACTGATGCTGGGGTATGCGACCAGTGGGAGATCAACCGTTTACGCATTTAGCGTGTACCGGTCATCGTTTTTAAATCCCTTTACATATATCCGGCTGGTCGGACATGTATTCGGGCATGCGAACTGGGAACATTTTATCGGGAATATTATGCTTATACTCGTTGTTGGCCCGCTTTTGGAAGAGAAGTACGGGTCCTCTAATATGATTTTTATTATTTTGGCGACAGCTCTTGTAACCGGTGTTGTAAATGTGATATTTTTTCCGGGCATACGGCTGCTCGGGGCCAGCGGTGTTGTGTTTGCGCTGATCCTGCTTTCTTCGCTTACCTCGATAAAAGAAGGCGAGATTCCGCTGACTTTTATACTGGTTGCATTTATTTATATCGGGGAACAGGTGTACCAGGGGATGTTTGTCCACAGCAATGTGTCCAATTTGACGCATATTTTGGGAGGTTTTACGGGCGCAAGTCTCGGATTTGTGATGAATAAAAACAAAATGAATCGATATTGAAGGTGAATGGGCCATGTTCAAACGCGAAAAGGTGACGGATCTCAATGAGTATTTTACCGACCTGAATGGCCGGAGACAAAAGGGAGTATTTTTCAGCAGGATCAATGGGTACAACGAGCAAATTGGAACTTTTGTTCAAAGGTATTACGAAGAGGCTAGAAAATCTGGTGTTATCATAGAGGGGAAAATCCCTAATCCGGATGACCACAATTTGTCCTATTACAACGAGATAATGGGGATGGATTTTTATATGGACCGGGATTTTATTTGTACGAGCCTTGGGCGGTGGCTTCCGAGAATGAACGATTATCAGAGGGGGACGGTGGCAGACGCGATTTATGGCTCCCTGGACCGGCTTATGAAGGATGGAAAAAACCTCAATATGCTGAAAAACGCCTATATTAAGTTTATGTGCTGGCTGTACTACAAATTCGAGAGAATTGTCAGCCGCCTGGGAGAAAATATTGTTCCTAAAATACTTTACGAGGGAACGATCAGCCAGTATGAATTGCTGTTATTTTCCGTTTTGTCTGGGGCGGGCTGTGATATTGTTTTGCTGCAATACAGCGGGGATTCGGAGTATACGAAGCTGGATCCCGGAAACAGAAGGTCGGATCCGCTGCAGCTTCCGCAGATGACGCCGTTTCCACAGGGATACAGCCTAAAAAAAGTCAGACAGGACATCCAGGAGCAGCTGGAGCATGAGAGATTGTACGGCGAACCGCCGTCGGTCGTTGCCTGCACAAATGCGTGGATCAGTGGAAAAGGTCTTGAAGATGCGCGCGCGAATCTCACTGCCAGGGGGCAGGATCCGCATCTGTTTTATAATTGCTTTTACCGGATCCGCGGTGTGGAGGACAAGCTCATTTACCTGAATGAATTATATCAATTTCAGCTGGAGATCCGAAACAGCGGGAGAAAACTGGTTATTACCGACGATGGTATTCCGGCGCCTTCGCCAGAGGAAATCAGCCATATCCAGAGGGGGATGTATACGGATGTAAATCAGATGATTTCCGGCTTGTCGGCAAATATCCACTACCGTCAGAGCATGGAGCTGCAGAAAATCATGAGAAAGGCGTTTATTGACTTGATTCTGGCGGAATCCAGGCGGGATGGGATGAATCTGAATAAGCTGACAAACAAAGCCGTTTATCTGCTGTGCTGGCTGGAGAGGTATGGCAAAGAGCTGTTTGGGAACTGGGTCCGGGGTGAGATTTCCTGTTTTATTTATTTCGGGGCATGTAAAAGCAGCAACGAGATACTGTTTTTGCGCATGCTGGCCAGGCTGCCGGCGGATGTTATTTTATTTGAGCCAAATTTGAATGAGACGGCCCATATAGAGGATCCTGTACTATATGAGATTTCTTATAACGATTCGATGGTTGTGAGTAAATATCCGAAGCAGAATGCAGAAGTGCATATGGGCACTGCCGCATACCATGCGGAGAGGGAACTGGATACAATTATGTACCGGGATTCCGGGATATACCGGAACCAGCAGTATGAGAAGGCGAATGCGGTGACGTTGCAGACGATGTATGAAGAAATCGAGATCTTATGGGACCAGGAATTAAAATACCGGCCGAATTTCAGCGTTGTCGATGAAGTGGTGACGCTTCCCGTCGTATTTGCAAAGATATCTGGGGTTAAGGACGGGGATGTCAACGCGTACTGGTCATCGGTAAAACGGCTGTTGATTGAGGATACCGTGCAGATAAAGAGAGTTCCGAACCTGAGCGCCACCGACGTTAATCCGATGAAGGCGTTTGCCACCGAATTTTTAAAGAACGGCAGGGTACAGAAACGGAAAATTAAGGAGCACAAACAGTATAAATATAGTGTATTGCGGGATGAGATGCAGGATTATATTCTTGAAAAGCTGCAGGAGCTGCTTGACCAGAAAGCGCTAAAGGGAACGTTCGAAAATGGAACCGAGTATACAATTGTATCTACCGTACTGAATATGGATAAGGATATCGTCCGGTTGATACAGAAATTTGACTTCACGAAAAAGAATCCTAAACTGGTTTACTTTTGTGTCAATGAGGAGACATTGTCGCTGGAAGATTCGATTATGGCGGCATTTTTGAATCGAATCGGGTTTGATATACTATTCTTTGTGCCAACCGGATACCAGGTGGTGGAAAAATATTTTCAGGTCAGAATGGTGGAAGAACATCAGATCGGGGAATTTATTTATGACTTGGCAGTTCCCGATTTTAACCGGATATCATCACGGGAACCACGCCGGACGTGGCGGGGAATATTTAAGAGAGGAACGTAATTATAAACATACCGAATACGGGAAAAATAGTTTAAGAGAGGAATGTGATTATGGGATTGGATTTTACAAAAACGCCGGCGTCAGCGCCGGAGACAGTACCTGCGACAGTTGAAAATGAAATTGAGGTTGTCACGGAGTACGATATTGTCGCGGACAGGCAGAAGATGAATGAGGAGCTTGTAAATTCACAGGAAGTTGATGCGCTTGTGAGCACGATTGAGGTTGACAACCTGGAGAGTATTGTTTCCTTTGGCGCGCAGACCGCCGAGGAGATTTCAAAAGCGTCTGATATCGTGCTTAACAGCATGAATATGTCACAGCTTGACGACTCAAGTGAGATGCTCAATACACTTGCTAAAATTATGGATAAGTTTGATATTGAGGAAATCAAGGACAATCCGGGATTGTTTGAAAAGCTGTTTGGCAATCTGAAAAAGAAGCTGGAAAAAATTTTGGCGAAATACCATACGATGGGCGAGGAAGTCGACAAGATTTACGTCCAGCTCAAACAGTATGAATCCGAGATTAAGCAGTCGAACCGGAAATTGGACGAGATGTTCGATGCCAATGTAAATTATTATCATGATCTGGTCAAATATATTTTGGCCGGGGAGCAGGGATGCCGTGAGCTTGAACAATACATTGCGAAGCGGCAGGCGGATATGGACGCGACGGGGGACCATTCGATCCAGTTTGAGCTGCAGTCGCTACAGCAGGCTCTTATGATGCTAGAGCAGAGGACGCAGGATCTGAGGACCGCAGAAAATGTCGCTATGCAGTCGATTCCGATGATTAAGACGATGGAATTTAGCAATATGAACCTTGTGCGCAAGATTAATTCTGCTTTTATTATTACACTGCCCGTATTTAAACAGGCGCTTGCCCAGGCGGTTATGCTCAAGCGTCAGAGAATCCAGGCAGAGGCGATGTCGGCGTTGGATGAAAAGACGAATGAAATGCTCATACGGAACGCTTCCAATACAGTCGAGGCATCTAAACTGACGGCGCAGCTTGCATCGGGCAGCTCCATTAAGGTTGAGACATTGGAGACGACGTGGAGAACGATTATGAATGGCATCAATGAGACACAGCAGATCCAGCAAAACGCAAGGAAGAAGCGGGTTGAGGATCAGGCAAGGCTGGAGAGAATTAAGGCCGAGTTTGAACAATCATATCATGTGCCAGATAAAAGAAATTAATTATATATTAAGGAGGTAAAATATTATGCCAATTAGTTTAACAAAGGGACAGAAGGTAGACTTGACAAAGGGAAACCCAGGACTGAAAAATGTGATGGTTGGACTGGGATGGGATGTAAACGCTTTTGATTCCGGATCGGATTTCGATCTGGATGCGGCTGCATTTTTGCTTGGGGAAAATGGTAAATGTCCGACCGAGAAGGAGTTTATTTTCTATGGGAACCTGGTACACACCAGCGAGTCAGTGAAGCACATGGGCGATAACCTGACCGGCGAGGGAGAGGGCGACGACGAGCAGATTTTGATCGACCTGGGGAAAATTCCGGGAGACATTTCAAAGATCGCCTTTACCGTCACTATTTACGATGCAGAGACGAGAAGGCAGAATTTTGGGCAGGTTTCTAACGCATATATCCGTATCGTAGACGAGTCGACGGGGACGGAGCTGATCCGGTATGACCTTGGCGAGGATTTCTCGATCGAGACGGCCGTCGTCGTTGGAGAGATGTATAAGAATAACGGAGAATGGAAATTTAATGCGATCGGAAGCGGATTCCAGGGCGGGCTTGCCGCGCTGTGCGGCCACTATGGAATTGATGCGAGCTGAGTAATGTGCCGTTCAAGCAGCGGCAGTCAGTACAAAGCGAAAGTGGACGATGTTCACAATATAGAAATGGAGGTTATTATGTCTGTTAGTTTACAAAAGGGGCAGAAAGTTAGTCTGTCTAAAGAAAATGCAGGACTATCCAGAGTGATTGTCGGATTGGGGTGGGACGAGGCACCAAGGAAAAAAGCCGGATTTTTTGCGCCAAAGCCGCAGCCGATTGACTGTGACGCATCGGCTCTGTTGCTGCGGAACGGAAAACTTATGGATAAATCGGATCTTATCTACTTTGGAAATCTGAGACATCGCACGGATACCGTTATCCATATGGGGGATAATCTGACGGGCGCCGGTGAGGGCGATGATGAGCAAATTGTCGTTGATCTGGCAAATATCCCACAGGAATACGATAAGATTGTTATCGTTGTGAATATTTACGATGCCGTGAAAAGAAATCAGCATTTCGGCATGATCCAGAATGCGTTTATCCGGCTTGTGGATGCCCGCAACAACAACGAAATGTGCAGATACAATTTATCTGAGAATTATGATAACATGACCGCGATGATTTTTGGTGAGATCTACCGCTATAATGGAGAGTGGAAATTCAACGCAATCGGTCAGGCGACGATGGATCCGGGGCTTGGGCAGCTTGCCAACCGGTACGTATAGTAGTCATGATTGTATTTCATACGGATTTAGACAACACGATGATTTACTCGTACAGACGTGATATCGGCCCGGATAAGAAGTGCGTAGAGATTTATGAGGGAAGACCGGTTTCCTTTATTACCCGCAGGACAGAAGAGCTTCTGGCGGATATATGCGGGCGCGTACTTTTTGTGCCGACAACGACGAGGACCGTTGAACAATATAACAGGATACAATTAGGGACCGGGACTCCGCCATATGCACTTGTGTGTAATGGCGGAGTGCTTCTGGTTGACGGACAGGAGAGCGGTGAGTGGTACGAGGATTCGCTGCGCCTTGTGGAAGGGTGCCAGAAGGAGCTGTCGTTAGCGGAAGAAATGCTTGGCGCAGACGAGGATGTAAATTTTGAGGTGCGGAACATAAGACGTTTGTTTCTCTTTACAAAAAGCGGCCGGCCACAGGAGACGGTGAAACGGCTGTCGGCGGGACTGGACCGGTCCTTGGTGGATGTAATGCAAAATGGGGTGAAGGTGTATGTTGTGCCGAAGCCGATGAACAAAGGACTTGCGGTCCGGCGTCTGCGGGAAAGGCTGGGGGCTTCGCGCGTTATTGCCGCGGGGGACAGCGAATTTGACATTCCTATGCTGCAATGCGCGGACGTCCCAATCGCACCTGATGGACTGCGGGCAGCCGCCGGATTGCCGGAACGCGCCCTGGTGATGGAGAAAAGAGGGATATTCGCGGAGTTTGTGCTGGAGCATGTGAGGGAATGGATGGATGAGGGACAAAACGAAAATTAGAAAAGGAGGTACATGCCTTGAGTGAGAAGGAAAACAAGACAGACCAGGTCTCAGGCAGCAGAAAAGAAGCTGCTATGGATAATTTTTTGAAGGGATATAATTGCACACAATCGGTGCTTATGGCGTTTGAGGATTTAATACCGAAAGAAAACAGAAAGGAAATTATGTGTATGGGTTCCGCCTTCGGCGGCGGTATGGGACGTCTGCGCGAGGTATGCGGTTGTGTCAGCGGAATGTTTTTGATTGCGGGGCTTTTATACGGATATTCCGGACCGGAAACCGGGCCGCACAAAGCGGAGCTGTACAGCAGGATACAGGAATTGGCGCACCGGTTTGAACAGCAAAACGGTTCCATCGTGTGCCGGGAATTGCTGGGACTTTCGACAAAGGAAGAGGCCCCTGTTCCGGAGGCCAGGACAAAAGAGTATTACAAAAAACGCCCATGTAAGGAATTGATCGGGATGGCGACGGAAATACTGGAGGAATTCATTCATGAAAAGGAAGCGGAAGAGAACCGTTAAGCCATGCGCGCCGGCTTACTCGCTTACGATGCAGTTTTTTCCGCCCTGTTTCCCCTTGTAGAGCCGTGTGTCCGCCATACGGATGCATTTTTCAAAGGACTGGTTAAAAACGCAGGGGGCGATGCCAAAGGTCATCGTGATATGTAGCGGCTGGTTCTGGTAAACACTGTCCATATGGTCAATTTCGTAGCGGATTTTTTCTGCGATAATGCGGGAATATTCCATATTTCCATTTACGAGGATCAGTATTTCCTCACCGCCCCAGCGGCAGGCGATATGTTTTTCCTCCATATTTTTTAAGAATATATCGGCGACCATTTTCAGTACATAATCGCCGCAGGCGTGTCCGTATGTGTCATTAAACAGCTTAAAATCGTCAATATCCCCCATGATAAAGCAATGCTCCCCCTCGTTTTGGTCGAGTATCGCGTGCAGCTCTTGTTCCATGCTGTGCCGGTTTCTCAACTTTGTCAGCGCGTCAAAGTGTGCAATTTCATCCAGTTCCGCGTTGATAGTCAGCAGCTCATATTCCTTTCTGCGGATTTCGATGGAGTGAAGAGCGGCAAAAAACATAATCATAACCGCGGATACCGCTATATTCATACACGATAAGAAGAGGGAAAAGCTTTCCGAATCCCCCGTGTACACCGGGCTGTGGAAATATGCGTACAGCCTCATGACAAACGTTAGCGCCAGGCTGACGCCGCCTAATATGGCAGGAACGAGAATCTTTTTTTGTATACTGGTAGAGATATATGAAAAGTAAAAAGCAATATAAATCAGTCCGATGTTATACAATTCAAATCCGAATCCCCATCCCATTATAATGCATGCAAAAAGAGAGTGCAGTATAATCTCCACATAAGCGCTTGCAAAGGTGGCTTCATATTTTTCTTTTACAATAAGGATTTCAGCAATAATCGCATAAAATAAAATGCTGAAGCAGTTAAAAATGGCAAGGGGAGTACACCCGATGCAAATAAATAAAACAAGCAGTACGGTGTGGATAAACCACACGCCGACTCTCGCTATTTCGTATCTCATGCGGGCAGTGATGGCCCGTTTTCCTAAAATGATCTCCTGTATATAACGGATCAACTTCTTTCGCCTCCCCAAGGTTACAGTCCTTTTTAAGTTGATTTTACCACATTGTTGCCCTTCTCCGCAAGTATGATCTGTATAAAGCTCATTGCCTTTCTGGAGCAGATGGATTATAATGGAAGCAGGCCGGGAAAATTGTATTGTTATAAGGGAAGTAAGGAGGACAATATGCTGAATGAAGTACAGGACGAGAGATACTGTATAGCCGATGAGGCTATCTATGATGCATTTTTTCTGATTTTGAAAGAAAAGGAATTAGATAAAATAACGGTGTCGGATGTAATAAAAAGAGCTGGAATCGTGCGAAGTACATTTTACAATCACTATGAAAATATTCCAGCCCTTGTAACTGCCATTGAAGACAAAACGATAGAGGATATATTTTCTCTCATGAATACGTTTCATCCAAAAAATGATTGGGATATGTGTAAATCATATTATTTAACAATTTGTGAATATACGTTGACAAATCCCTTTTTAGCCAATCTTCTCCGCAGTCCGAGAGGAGATGCATTCTTTGAGAAAGTAGTGACTATGTTCCACCACTATGTCAAAGAAGTGACGAAGAACACGACGCCTTCCCACCATGATAAGGAGGAGAGGTCCTATATGATCGCCTGCACCATCGGCAGCACTATTGGCGTGCTGCACAAATGGGTAAAGGATAATTTTCAAGTTCCTCCTGAGACAATCGCCGACATTCTGACGCAGGCATTTATATCCGGCACGCTCCCCTTCATATTATAGGGAGAGAGGCTCGTCAATCAAAGCTTCCTGTCGCTTAATTTTCTTTGTCGAATTCCTTATAAATGGATTTTTCCTAACGACAAGCCCCGTAATTCGGCGGTAAGTAGGCTGGTTTTTGTTGTAATGATCCAAAAATGCTTGCAGTGCTGCCTGTATGGCCTCCCGGTCCAGTCCTTTGGCGGCGGCAACTTCCGGATCTGGATAAATTCTTGCCGTAAGTCCATTGTCCTCCCCTGTTACAATTACTTCACCTACCAGCGCGTCCAGCGCTAACTTATTTTCAATTTCCTCGGGGGAAATATTTTCTCCATTTGAAAGGATAATCAGGTTCTTTACGCGGCCATTGATAAATAGGAATCCGTCATCGTCCACATATCCCTTATCTCCCGTGTGAAGCCAGCCGTCTTTTAATGTTTCCGCAGTCTCCTCCGGCATTTTGTAATATCCCTTCATAACACTGCTGCCCTTTACTAAAATTTCTCCATTTTCAAATGTAATCTCCGCATTGGGGAGTGGTTTTCCGATCGAACCTGCCTTGTGGACTTCCGGCGTATTCGAACTAATTACCGGTGAACACTCCGACATGCCGTATCCCTCAAGGACTTCCACCCCGTATTCAGCAAATTGTTCAATATAGTAGGGGTCCAGGTGGGCGCCTCCCGTAAATATAATTTTAAGGTTGCCTCCGAATACATTATGTGCTACGGCCTTTTTTGGAATAGACGGATCTACACTGGCGAGCCTTTTATAAATAGTCTCGATCATCATCGGAACCATAAGCATCACATCCGGCTTGAATATTCCCATGTTTTTTACCATATGAAGAAGAGAATCATTAATACATACCGTCGTGCCCAAAGAAAATCCTTTGAGCCAGTCCATTACCAGACAATAAGCATGATGGACCGGAAGCACACTGAGCAATATACTTCCGGGCTCTGTCGTGTACGCAACGGAAATCACGTTAGATGCCAGGTTGTTTTGTGTCAGCATAACTCCTTTGCTTTTTCCTGTCGTTCCGGATGTAAAAATAATGGTTGCTATATCGTCTGGGGCCGGTCTGTCTGAATCCCCATGATCCCTTCCGGCTGCCATAAGCGCTGACAGGGATGCAATCTTTTTATGTGTAAACTCCAGTTCTTCCTCTTGCAGTATCCAGATTTTGTTAAGGTTTGGACACCCGTCTAAAATCCCGTCTAGAAGCGCCTTGTTTTTAGGGCTTAGAAAGAGCGCTTCGGAATCGGAGCGGTTAATCAGCTCGATCAGGTCTTCACCCGGGAGACCTGCGTCAAGAGGTACGGCAACAGTATTTCCGGTAATAATACTTAGATAGCTTTCAATCCACTCCACAGAGCTGGTTCCAATGAGGGCGATGTGTTTTCCCTGGAACCCTTCTGCTAACAGCCCCTTTCTTATTGCCACAACGTTGTCCATAAGCTCCTGGTAGCTTCTCTCAAAGATTTCCTTCTTTTTCAGCCACTTTACGGCCTTAATAGGTGCGAAATTCTTTGCACTGTCTTCTAATATATCACGAATCAGTCTTCCCATTTCCCTACGCCTCCTGCTGTAATCGTTCTAATAATTCCAAAGCCTCTGCAATCGTAACAACCTGTAATGCGTCTTCCTCCTCTAACTCTATGTCAAAGGTATCCTCCAGCTCTCCTAAAAAAGACATAAAATCAAGAGAACTAAATCCTAAATCTTCCCGGAACCTCATATCGTTGTTCATTTCCTCCGGCGCGATATCGCAATACTGGGCTACAATTTTCTTAAACTGCATGTCCTGTGTCATATTTTCCCCCATTTCTGCGCTGTTTTTGCGCATAATCTTGATTTTTTATACATTTGCCTCTCATACCTGTTCCATGATTTCCCCGATGCTCATATCCGGGTTCGCAATTCCCTTAAACAGAATCCGCATCATGTAGTAATACAAAAGTTCCATATCATGCTCCACTAAATGGGCGGTCTGGTAATGATAGGAGAAATTCATTCCCCCGTTTTCCGTATGGGATACGGTCAAATACATTTTTTTAGTAGCTGCACCATTTGCAAACCATTTAGCATGCTGTGGGATATTTACAAGATGTGGATTCTCCAGCTTGACAGGCATCGGCTGGTATGTGAGATAACAACTTTCATAAGACGTATTTTCCGGCGTATTATAACGTTTTCTCATTTCTTCTTCAATTCGTGCGGGGTCATAATTACTGTGCATATAAATTTTATTTTGCACACTCTGGATCTCATAAGCGGCCGACATAAAATCTGTATCCGGAGAAATGACGGTTCGGCACGGGAACATAATGGTCCTGCTGCCTCCCGATGTCCACTCGTCGTGGGTGGAACGCCTGGAAATAAAGTTTTGGATTGTAATATCTTCCTGGCCATTATTTACCTTTGACAAATAAGTTCGAATGCCCAATAGTAAAAGATTTGTCATGGATAGCTGATGGTTCATGCAAAAACGTATGAGGTTTTTGGTCGGCTCCGGCTCCAGGTAATAATCTTTCACTTCCACAAATAAATTTTTTAACTCGATATCCGCCGCCCTCAAATGTTTATTGCCGTGTAGTTTTCTCGACTCCTCAAGAACAGAAGGCCCCTGAACATCAGAATAAAGAGGCTCCCCCAGAGTATCCAGCTGATTATCCCAAAACTTTTTATCCTTGGCAAACCGTTTTTCATTGTTTGCCTTTTTTAAATCCTTTTCCAGGACTTTTTCAAAGTCCGCCAGATCGGAAGGATATTCGGATTGAAATCTATAATGGGTATAGAGCTGCATCAAATCATTAATCATTACTACGAGACCACAGGAATCAATAAGTCTGTGATCCATATGGATAAAGAATCCATTGTACCCTTCCGGAAGTCTTACCATCGTCACATCACATAATGAGATATCATCCCCGTCAAAAGTTTCATATGCCCACTGTTGCATGAGCTGGTCTGCATCCGCCATACGCATGCCGGATAAATCCTTAATCGGAATATCCCTCGTATCTTTTTTTACAATGTACTGTTTTACGTCTCCTTTTTTGTCCGGCTTTGTAAAACGGACTCTCATACATCCATAACGCTCAAATTCTAATTGAATACATTTTTTTAAAAGGCCAAAATCCAGCGGCGATTTTAGGGATGCCACGACACTGACTCCCGCCACCTGCTGCGTCTTATAATTTAGAATCCAGTTATGATGAAGTTTCTGTGCTGCTGTTAAAGGATAATATTGTTGCATTTGCAAATCCCCCTGTCTTATTCCTTCCATTGAAACATTATCATATTTCATTTATTATTTCTACCCACTAAGGGATTTAACATACATTTTATGTGAAATTGTCCAAGACATTAAGAGGATTTAATCATATTTTGCAAAAAAACATAATATCTTTTCCCGGTACAATTCCGGTTCCACATAGGCGCTGCAAAGATGTCTTGCTCCCGGGATAAGCACGAGTTCTTTGGAAGCCTGGCATACAGAATAATTATATGTGGAATTTTTTGGATTCACATAGGTATCCTCTTCCCCGTGAAAAAATAAAACAGGTCTTTTATTTTTTTTCATGGCGTTCGTCGTATCTGCCTCCTTCATACGGAAGCCGGCGGATATGGCGCAAAACAAATCCAGCCGGAGCAGCAAAAGCCCAATCCAATGCAGGTGGAACCAGTTTGCCGCCATATCTTTGATCTGTTGCTTCATGGAGCGAAAACCACAGTCAGCAATAAGTCCTTTTACCTCTTTTGGCAATTTGCGGCCCGATGCCATAAGCGCCGCCGCCGCTCCCATAGATTCTCCATAGAGATATATAGGAAGCCTGCTTTTATTCCGTCTGGCAATATAATACGCCCATTTTTGTACGTCATATTGTTCCATCGCCCCAAAAGTAATATACTTTCCCTGGCTCATTCCGCAGCATCTCTGGTCAATAAAAAGTAAATGACAGTGATTCTCATGAAGGAAGCGGGAGGTATAGGCAAAATCCCCAAAACCGCTGCCCTTGTATCCGTGGATTAACAGCACAAATCTCTCCGCGTTTCTTGCCGGCAGGTAATAAGCATGGAGTATGAGCCCATCGCTGCTTTTTATATAGCAGTCCTGCATATTTTGCCGCATGCACCACATTTTGCCATCCTCATACTCTTTCTCAAATTTATGTCTCGGATGATTGATTTTTGTATGAGATAATTGAAACCACTTCTTTTTCAGCAGTTTTTTTTGTTTTTTACAGCGTACAGTCATTTTAAAAAAGGACCAGCCGGACGCCATAAATACGCTGGCTGCCACGGCGGCGGCCCCTAATATTTTAATCCCTTTATTTTTCATGATAATATACCTAGCCTCTTTTTATTTTACATAGGTTAATACTATTTTAAAATTTGCCTGATATTTTATTATAGATATTTACCCGTTATTTTATTGAATATATTATAATATTTTTGACAGGAAAAATCAAATTAGTTGCTTTTCTTTGTAGAGGCATATATAATAAGATACTAGATTAGGGTTAAGAGGCGTTTGTCTCCTGCGGATATCATAATATAGAACGGAGGATGGTTATGAAACAATATGTTTGTACACCGATCGAAGGGTTTCACAGATTTGAGGTGACGGTACCCGGCTCGAAGAGCATCACAAACCGGGCGCTGCTTGTGGGCGCGTTGGCGGAGGGGACGACAGTGCTTCGCGGGGTGTTGTTTAGCGATGATTCCAAAGTATTTATGCAGGCGCTGAGGGATATCGGTTTTTTAGTGGAGGTAAACGAAGAAGAGCATAAAGTCGTGATCGAAGGACACGGGGGAAGCATTCCCGCAGTCTCTGGCGCGCACGAGGGCCGGAGGGTGTATGTGGGAAGTGCGGGCACGGCGGCCAGATTTCTCACGGCGCTTCTCGCGCTGTCCGGCCAGCATTTTTGGGTGGAGTCGTCGGAGCAGATGAAGAAACGGCCGATGGAGCCGCTTTTGCGCGCATTGGAGGAGCTCGGGGCAAAGTTTGAGTTTTTGGAGCAGCCGTATGCCTTTCCGTTTCGCATTTGTGGCAGGGAGGACAGAAACCCGGAATCCGTAGGCCTGAATATAGATGCCAGCAGCCAGTTTTTGAGCGCTCTCTTATTGAGCGGTGTGATGTGCCGGGAGGGGGTCACCGTGCATCTGACCGGAACGAGAAGTGCGAGGGCTTATGTCGGAATTACGATGAAAATGATGGAGGAGTTTGGGTGCCAGGTGTGCAGGCTGGATGAAAATACATACCGGGTTATGCGCGGACAGACGTACCGGGGCAGGGAGTACCAGATCGAGCCGGATGTGTCGGCGGCATGTTATTTTTATGGACTGGCGGCCGTGACGGGCAGCGAAGTGAAAGTTATGCATGTGCACAGCGCCACAACCCAGGGAGACATAAAATTTATTGATGTATTAGAGCAGATGGGATGCCATGTAAAGGAGGAGCGGGACGGCGTCGTCGTGACGGGGGTGAAGTGTGGGCAGCTGAGAGGCGTCCATGTGGACATGAGCGATTTCTCCGACCAGACGATGACGCTGGCAGCCGTGGCCCCGTTTGCAGACAGCGAGACGGTTATAGATGGTGTGGGGCACATCCGGGGACAGGAATCCGACCGCATACACGGTATCGTGACAGAATTGGCGCGCATGGGTATCCGCTGTGAGGAGAGGCCGGATGGGATTACGGTACATCCCGGCGAGGTAAGGCCGGCAGTGGTAAATACGTATGAGGACCACCGCATGGCAATGGCATTTTCACTCGTTGGATGCCGCGTAAAGGGCATTGTTATTGACAATCCCGGGTGCTGTAGAAAAACCTTTGAAAATTATTTCGAGCTATTGACAAGCCTGGGATAAGAAACTAAAATAAATGAGTGAGAACGATAGACATGGAGGGAAACGATGAAGAAACTGATTGATTTGCTGAAGGATAAGCTTGGGTTCGGTTTTGAGCAGGCGGGATATGATAAAAAGTATGGGTTTGTGACTGTGTCGAACCGCCCGGACCTGTGCCAGTACCAGTGTAACGGAGCGATGGCTGCGGCAAAGGAATATAAAAAGGCGCCGGTTCAGATCGCATCCGATGTAATAGGGAAATTAGAAGGGGAGGAAATGTTTCAGAAGATCGAAGCAGTAAATCCTGGATTTATAAATATAACCGTCAGCGGCGATACATTAGCCGGGCTCGCGGGAATGATGATGAGAGAGGATAAATTTGGACTGGAGCTTCCGGATATGCCGAAGACGGTTATTGTTGATTATGGCGGGCCAAATGTGGCAAAGCCGCTTCATGTCGGCCATCTCCGCTCGGCGATTATCGGCGAGAGCATCAAGCGTATTATGAGGTATATGGGAGACACGGTGGTCGGAGATGTACATCTCGGCGACTGGGGGCTTCCCATCGGTTTAATTATTACGGAGCTGAAGAGGCGCCAGCCGGGGCTGCCCTATTTTGACGCGGATTTTAGCGGGGAATACCCGGAAGAGCCGCCGTTTAGTATCTCGGATTTAGAGGAGATTTACCCCTACGCCAGCGGATACTCCAAGGAGCACAAAGAGTATCTTTTGGAGGCGCAGCAGGCGACGGCCAGGCTGCAGGAGGGCGAGCGCGGGTATATCGCGCTTTGGAACCATATTTTAGATGTTTCCATCACCGATCTAAAGAGAGTGTATGAAAAATTAAATGTACAATTTGATCTGTGGAAAAAGGAAAGTGACGTCCAGGCATATATTCCGGATATGATTGAGAAAATGAAAGCAGATGGGCTCGCCTATGAAAGTGAGGGCGCGCTGGTCGTCGATGTGACGGAGGAGGGCGATAAAAAGGAGCTTCCGCCGTGCCTGATTGTAAAATCAAACGGGGCGACGCTCTACGCCACGACCGATCTTGCCACCATTATCGACAGGGAGAAGCTCTTTTCGCCGGATGAAATCATTTACCTTGCGGATAAAAGGCAGTCGCTTCATTTTACACAGGTGTTCCGCACCGCAAAAAAGGCATCGCTTACGGGCGGGGATACCAGTCTGATGTTTATCGGGTTTGGAACGATGAACGGCAGGGACGGAAAGCCATTTAAGACGAGAGATGGCGGAGTGCTCCGGCTCGAAGTGCTAAGGGATGACGTAAACGAGCAGGTGTACGGGAAGATACGGGAAAACCGCGATTATGACGAGAAAGAGGCCAGGGAAATTTCCGAGAAGGTGGGACTTGCCGCAATCAAATACGGTGACTTGTCGAACCAGGCGTCGAAGGATTACATGTTTGACATGGAGCGTTTTACGTCGTTTGAGGGAAATACGGGGCCGTACATTTTATATACGATCGTCCGTATCAAATCGCTGCTCGGCAAATATAAGGAAAGCGGTGGAGAGCTGGACGAAAAGGGGAATCCGGAGCTGCTTCGGGCGCCGGAAAAGGAAAGCGAGATTCATTTGTATTTGACGCTTGCCAAATATGCGGATACGATGGAGGCGGCGTATGAGGAAAAGGCTCCGCACAAAATTTGCCAGTTTATATATGAGCTGAGCGATAGCTTAAATGTGTTTTACCATGAAAATAAAATTCTCGGCAATGAGGACGAGACAAAAAAGGCGTCTTATATCCAGCTGCTTGTCCTTGTGAGAAATGTATTGGAACAGTGTATTGAGCTGCTTGGTTTTTCGGCGCCGGAAAAAATGTAAGTCCGTATTGCACCGGACGAGAGAAAGCGGGGAAACTTTATGTATCGTGACACAGCAAGATTGATTATGTATGGAAATGGCAGAGGGGATTCCGTTCTCATGAAACTGAGTGACATTTTTAGACGTATTTCAGAGGATGGGAGCGCCGGGGATAAGGACGCCTATGTGAGGGAGATCTACGACCAGGTATACCGTATTCTGGATATCGCCACCCGGTACGGGTTTGATGACAATTTGTGGCAATGCTATATCGCCTACCTGCTTGCGACAGATGAAAACCCATTTAGCGTAATATGTGAAAAGGTAGGGATTGACAGGGAGCACGAGGACCAGGCGAGTGTGAATGAGATTGTCAAACAGGATATGCAGTGCTTTTACCGGATCTTTCATTTTGATTTTACGGAAATCGAGGAGCTGCTTTCTGTGAAATGTTTTTCCATACTGACGAATTACCGGTCACTGGCAAAGGATGAAAATACTTATAATAAAAGCGTAAGCGAAAAAGTCAAGGAGCTGGCCGGGGCGCTGGCCGGGGCGTCCGGCGGGTATGGTTTTTTTGCAGCTGTCACGGATTTTTACAAAAAATACGGCGTCGGCAAATTTGGCTTAAATAAAGCGTTCCGCATTATTGATCGGGAGCTGGGGGAGATGGAACTATCCCCGATCACCCATACGAGCGATGTGACATTTTCCCATCTCGTCGGTTACGAGATCCAGAAGCAGCAGCTTGTCGAAAATACCCAGGCATTTGTCGAGGGAAGGAAGGCCAATAATTGTCTGCTGTTCGGCGACAGCGGCACGGGGAAATCCACTTGTATTAAAGCGGTATTAAACCAGTATTATGACAGCGGGCTGCGCCTGATTGAAATTTACAAGCACCAGTTCCGGGATTTGTCACATATTATAGAACAGGTGAAAAACCGAAATTATAAATTTATCATTTATATGGATGACTTGTCTTTTGAAGAATTTGAGATCGAATACAAGTATTTGAAGGCAGTTATCGAGGGTGGTCTGGAAGTAAAACCGGATAATGTGCTGATCTATGCCACGTCAAACCGGAGGCATCTGATTCGTGAGACGTGGAGCGACCGCTCGGATATGTCTGCGGATGAACTGCACCGGTCAGATACGATGCAGGAAAAATTATCTTTAGTGGCGCGGTTTGGCGTCCAGATCAATTTTTCCAGGCCGTCAAAAAAAGAATTCGAGGAGATTGTGCTCGGCCTCGCCGCGGAGAAACCGGAGATCACTCTTTCAAGAGAGGAACTGCTTCAGAAGGCAAATGCGTGGAGTGTTCGAAATGGCGGGTATTCCGGGCGTGTGGCAGAACAGTTTATTACCAAAATCGGTAGTACGGCTTAATCGGGCGTCCGGTTTGCCCTAACTGGAAAGGATGGAACCTATGTTTGAGATATTTTTCCCGGATGAGACGGTATCGTCTACGTACGACATTGATTTCGAGGGGTTGTATGAGGAAGGATACCGGGGAATTCTGTTCGACATTGATAATACGCTTGTAGAGCATGGCATGGATGCCAATGAGAGGGCGGTTGCGCTGTTTGAGCGGTTGAAGCGCATCGGATTTGAGTGCTGTCTTATCTCCAACAATAAAAAGCAGCGTGTCAGCAGTTTTAATAAAAGAATCGGGGTACACATGATTTTTAACGCCCATAAACCGAGGCGCAAAGGGTATATGGATGCTATGGTGCGCATGGGAACGGAAAAGGAGACCACGTTGTTTGTGGGAGACCAGCTGTTTACGGACATCTGGGGTGCCAAGAGGTGCGGCATTCGGAATATTCTCGTAAAGCCGATAAATAAACGGGAGGAAATTCAGATTGTTATCAAGCGGTACCTGGAAAAAATTATTTTAAAGGAGTACCGCAGCCGGAAGGGATCGAAAGAAGGAGAACAAGGATGACGGAAAATAATAACGGGGAATTTTTTTCAAAATGGGAAACAGAGGTGATGGAGGTAAAAAAGGTGGATGGCATTTTTGTTACCTCACCTGCCAATATGCGCAAATGCAGCGGCTTCCGGGGAGAGGGGGTTATCTATCTGTCCCGGGAGCTGCATCTTGTTTTTACCGATTCGAGATATACGGAGGCGGCGCGGGCGGAGTGTCCTGCCTTTGAAGTGATCCAGATTAAAAATAACATTTATGAATGCTGTGTGGAAGAGATTTTAAAACGCGTGGGGAAAGAGAAGGCGTCCGGGCTCTCGGTCGGATTTGAGGACGAGCATGTGACCGTAAAGGTGGGGCGCACGCTTCAGGCATTGTGGAGCAAATATGTACAGGAAGAGATTCATTTGGTTCCGCTGCACCGGGCGCTGGACCGGATGCGTCAGATTAAGAGTGAGGATGAAATACGGGATATTGAGAGGGCGGAGCAGATCGGCGACGGGGCGTTTGCGAAAATCATCAGAAAGCTGGCTGAAATGAGACAGGAGCGCAGCTTTTTGACCGAACAGCAGGTCGCCGCCTGGCTGGAATTTTTTATGAGGGAGCAGGGTGCGGAGAATACGAGTTTTGATACGATCGCGGCCGGCGGAATTCATTCTTCGATGCCCCACGCCATTCCGACTGGCCGGGTGCTCAGGGACGGGGATTTTCTCACGATGGATTTTGGGTGCAAAGTCAATGGATATTGCTCTGACATGACCAGGACTGTTATGATCGGGCATGCAGATGAGAGGCAGAGACACGTTTATGACATTGTTCTCCGGGCGCAGACAGCGGCTCTCGAGGCAGTGCGGCCAGGCAGGAAGGGCTGTGAGGTGGACGCCGTCGCAAGACAGATCATAGCAGACGCGGGCTACGGGGACAATTTCGGGCATGGACTGGGACATAGCGTGGGACTTATGATTCATGAAACGCCATGCTTTTCACCGCGCGAGGAGAGCGTCCTGGAACCGGGGATGGTCATCACGGTAGAGCCGGGTATTTATATAGAGGGGGCGTTTGGCGTCCGCATTGAGGATCTTATCGTCGTCACGGAGGACGGCTTCCGGAATCTCACGCATTCACCCAAGGAACTGATAGAACTATAAAAAGATGAGGAGAAAAGAGTGAAAAATAAATTTTTCACTTTACGAGTTTGTGTCTGCGCGCTGCTTGCCACAAACATTGATTATGCGCAATAAAGCAAAGGTGAACGAGGTTCACCTTGCAGAAATGAGGAAAAAAATGAAGAGACCGAACATTTGCATTCCGATTACAGATCGGACACGGGATAGAATTACGAAACGGGCGGAGGCATTTGCAGGGATGCCGGCAGATATGGTGGAATGGAGAATTGATTTCTTCGCTGGATATGAAAGGGAGATTGTAAGTCTTGCCAGGGAACTAAAACACATTCTGGCGGGGAAAAAGCTGGTGGCCACGCTGAGAACCGTACAGGAAGGCGGGGAGGAAAATGGAAGCCGTTTGGATTACCGCGCCCTGCTCACTGAATTGGCGGGGAGCGGAGACGTGGATTTTGTGGACGTGGAGATCCGGCGCGGAAGTGAAATTGTGACAGAAGTTGTAAGGGCGGCGAGAGAGACGGGCACGAAAATTATCGGCTCCTATCATGATTTTGGGCAGACGCCCCCGCAGCAGAAAATAGTGGAGATGTTGAACCAGGCGAGAGAACTTGGGGTTGACGCTGGTAAGTTTGCGTGTATGCCATCCAGCGAAGAAGAACAGGGCAGGCGGGATGTAGATGTGCTGCTCGCCGCCACGGAGGAGATGAAAGAGAGACACCCGCATTTTCCGCTCATTACGATGAGTATGGGGGAACAGGGAAGAGACAGTAGAAAATATGGGGGCCTGTATGGCTCCGAAGTATCTTTTGCGAGTGCGGGCGCTGTTTCTGCGCCGGGACAGATTGCGCTCGGTGAATTGATTGATATTTTTGACAATATATATTCCGGTCAGAGGCATATCTTTTTAATCGGGTTTATGGGTGTCGGCAAATCCACTATTTCAAATGAGCTCCGCCGGATTACCGGGAGGCGTGAGGTGGATACGGACGCCCGTATTGTGCAGCGGGAGGGGTGCTCGATCCCGCATATTTTTGAGGAAAAGGGAGAGCTCTATTTCCGCCGTCTGGAAACGGACATGATTGATGGACTCGGTACGCTGCCACCGGCGATTATTTCCTGTGGAGGAGGTATGGCGCTGCGGGATTTGAATGTGAAAAAGCTTCGCGCCCTGGGGGAGGTTGTTTTGCTCACGGCGACGCCGGAGACGGTGTACGGCCGGGTGAAGGACAGCACGGACCGCCCATTATTAAACGGAAATATGAATGTGCCGTACATAAAAGAGCTGATGGAAAAACGGCGTCCCTTTTATGAGAGGGCGGCGACGATAGTGGTGCCAACGGACGGAAAAAGCGTGGCGCACATTGCGGAGGAGATTGCCAGAAAATGCAATGTTAAAAAATGAGCGGCCTCTGTGCGCGGGATGGGTGTAGAAGGAAATAAAAAAAGGATTGCCTGTGGTGTTTAAATGTGTTAAAATTATAGCAATTATAACGACCAAAATGTAAAGGAGAGATAACGATGAGTCTTTTAGAAGAACTTGCTACTCTTGGGGTAAATACCGAAGAGGGGACGAAGCGCCTGATGGGAAATGTTTCCCTTTATGAAAGAATGATGGGTACGTTTCATAAAATGATGACGAATACGACAATTGAAGCAGAGGAGTTTGATTGCGGCGACTGCACGGAATTGATAGAAAAAACACATGCGATTAAAGGAGCTTCCGGCAATCTGTCAATTACACCTGTGTACGATGCATATTCGGAAATTGTGAAATTACTTCGTGAGGAGGAGCCGGGGAAGGCGAAAGAAGTATTTGAAAATATTTTACCGGTCCAGCAACAGATTATAGCGTGTATTGAAAAGTATAAGTAACTGGTTTTTGTATATATATTAAATTCTCGGAGGTCCCAATGGATAACAGTAAGACGATACTGATTGTTGACGATGTTGAGATAAATCGTGCTGTTTTGATGGAAATTTTTAAAGATGAATATAAGATTATAGAGGCAGAAGGCGGGAGACAGGCGATAGAGATTATTCGCAGCGGGATTGAGATTTCTGCCGTCTTACTTGATTTGCTAATGCCGGAAGTCAATGGCCTGGATGTGCTTCGGGACATGAATGAAAATGGAAAGATAGAGAGTATTCCTGTATTCTTGATAACGGCTGCGGACAGCGAGGAGATGCTGATGGAGGCATATGATATGGGGGCTATTGATGTCATCCGGAAACCATTTTTGGTGCACTTCCTCCGATGCCGGATCCAAAATGTAATTGAGCTGTTCCGTCATCGGAATAAGCTCGAAGAGGTTGTGGCAGAGCAGGTGAAAAAATTGAGCCATATGAACCAGGCAATGGTGGAGACGCTTGCCACAGTAATTGAATTCCGGGATTGTGAAACCGGGGAGCATGTCAAGAATATTAGCGGTCTCACCGGGATTTTGATGAAGAAGGTTAGTGAATTGTATCCCGAATATTTCCTCCCAGATAAGGAGATTGATAAAATTTCTACTTCGGCGATTCTTCATGATGTCGGTAAGATTTCCATACCGGACCGGATCTTAAATAAGCCGGGCAGGCTCACGAAGGAAGAATTTGAGACGATGAAGCAGCACACGGTGAGAGGGTGCGACATTCTTAAAAAGATTCCCCATATTATGGATAAAGGACTTTATCATTACAGTTACGATATTTGCAGACACCACCACGAGCGGTGGGATGGCGGCGGATATCCGGATGGATTAAGCGGCGATGATATATCCATTTGGGCGCAGGTGGTATCTGTTGTCGACGTGTACGATGCGCTCACATCGGAACGTGTATATAAGAAGGCATTTAGCCATGAAAAAGCAGTTGAGATGATTCAGAACGGGGAGTGCGGCATATTTAACCCGAAGGTTTTGGCGGCATTTCAGGAATGTATGGATGAAGTGAGACAAAAAGTGAGGACGGGGAGCAGCGTTACTGGATGAAAGGAGTAATGGACATGAGACGAAAATTAAGAAGATATTTTGGCGGCAGTATTGCGGCTGCTGTGGTGATATGCCTTGTTACTTTTTTTATCATGACTATATATATGTCGAGCCAGACTGAGAATTCACTGGATGAGATCGGTGAGATTTATATGTCGGAGATGAGTAAGCAGCTGCAGCAGAAATACCAGGCCATTACGAATCTGCGGCTGAGCCAGATGGATAGTATACGGAAGCGTGTACCGCCAGCCGAAAGCGTTTACGGGGAGGAAATGCTGGAAGAATTGAAAATGGGTGCGGAATCCAGGGATTTTTGTTTTCTCTCGCTTTATTCTGAGGATGGGGAAGCGGAGAGGATCATCGGAAATCCGATAGAAATTAAAGATTATAATGCCCTTTTGGAATCCCTGGCCCAAAACGGGCAGGGCATTGCAATGGGAAAGACCGAAGATGGTGAGAAGCACCTTCTGCTCGCAGTAACGGCGGCATATCCTCTCAAAGACGGGGGTACTAGTTCCGTGCTGATCGCCGGTGTTTCAATGGAATATTTGAACGAGGCTCTTTTTCTGGATGAGGAAAAAGCGTTGATGTATTCCCATCTGATTGCTAAGGACGGAACCTTTGTTATCCGGAACAGTGATGCGTACCGGGATAATTATTTTGAGCGGACAGAGGCCATTATTGACGACGAGAATGGCAAGGACGCAAAAGAGTTTAACCGTGAGTTAAAAGAAGCAATGGAAAAGGACCAGGATTATTCAACGGTTCTTTGGACAAATGGGCAGGAGAACCATATATATTGTGCTAGGATTTCGGCGGACATGGAATGGTATTTGATTTCCGTTATGCCGAGCGGTGTATTAAATGACACGATCAGCGGCTTGGATGAACAGCGGTTTCGTATTGTATCAGCCTCTTTTGCCATTATTTTTCTCACCTTGCTTTCCATTCTTATTATGTACCACCAGCTGTCTAAAAAACAGTTGAGGGAGCAGGAGAAGAGCAGGCAGGAGGCGATTCGCGCCAACATGGCAAAAAGTGATTTCCTTTCCAGCATGAGCCATGATATCCGCACGCCGATGAATGCCATTACCGGCATGACTGAGATTGCCTTAAAGAACTTACACGATCCAGAGCGGATAAAGGATTATTTGGAGAAAATCAAGCTGTCGAACAAGCATCTGCTCGGGCTGATTAATGATGTGTTAGATATGTCTAAGATTGAGAGTGGAAAGATGAAGCTGAACCTTGCGCCGATGTCGCTACGCGAGGTTATGGATGATATCGTAAATATCGTGCGTCCGCAGGTCAGGGAGCGCCAGCAGAGTTTTGACATTTTTATCCACGACATTATATCCGAAAATGTGTGTTGTGATGAAATCCGCTTAAACCAGGTATTGTTGAACCTTGTATCGAATGCCCTAAAATTTACGCCTGAGAAGGGAAGTGTGTGGATTTACCTGTATCAGAAGCCTTCGGAAAAGGGGGAGGACTACATACAGACGCACATGGTTGTGGAAGATACCGGTATAGGTATGTCGGAGGAATTCCAGAAGAAAATCTTTGATACGTTTGAGCGCGAAGACCGGGCGCGCAGTATAGCGGGGACGGGACTTGGTATGGCAATTACGCACAGTATCGTCACGCTGATGGGTGGGGAGATTTTGGTCGAAAGTGAAGAAGGCAAGGGAAGTAAGTTTCATGTTATCGTCGATTTCAGAAAGGCGGATGAAATGGACGAAGAGATGAGATTGCCCCAATGGAATGTGCTTGTTGTGGACGACGACGAGATGCTTTGTAACAGCGCTGTTTCCAATTTGAAGGAGCTCGGTGTCAATGCGGAGTGGACGCTGGATGGCAGGCAAGCAGTTGAGATGATCGAGGAGAGGCATAACAAGGGCGAAGATTATAAGTTTGTCCTGATTGACTGGAAGATGCCGAATATGAACGGTTTGCAGACAATACGGGAGATTCGGAAGCGGGCAGGGTGTGACATGCCCATTTTCCTCATCTCTGCTTATGACTGGGGAGATCTCGAAGAAGAATTTTCAACGATGGAAATCGAGGGATTTATCTCGAAACCACTGTTTAAATCGAAGCTGTATATGAACCTTAAAAAGTATGTGGAGGGAACCAGGACAGAACCGGAGGAAACTATTGAGCAAATTGATTTTCAGGGAAAACGGCTGCTTATGGCAGAGGATATTGATATAAACTGGGAAATTGCATACGAGGTATTTACGCCGGTTGGTCTTATACTGGACCGGGCGGAGAATGGAAAAGAGTGCCTGGAGACATTTGAAGCATCAGAACCCGGGTATTATGAAGCAATTTTGATGGACATACGGATGCCGGTCATGGATGGATACGAGGCTACCAGGGCGATCCGTAAACTCGACAGGGAGGACAGTGATCTTCCCATTATTGCAATGACAGCCGATGCTTTTTCAGATGACGCCCAGCGCTGTTTTGACAGCGGCATGGATGCCCATCTCACAAAGCCTCTTGATATTCAGGAATGTATGCGGACGCTGAAGAAATATTTATTCGAGAAGGACTAAAAAGTGACGGTCCGTCTTGCGGGTTTGTGTGGGTAACAATTCCTTGACATTTTTGTCAGAAAGTGATATGTTAGACGTATATAACTTGAGAAAAGCTGGGGAGATATTTATTATGGAGAAACAGCATAGACAACAGATATTGATTGTAGACGACGAAGAGATAAACCGGGTCGTGCTCAAGCAGATTTTCCAAGAGGATTACGACGTATTGGAGGCCGCCAATGGGCAGGATGCGATTTACCAGATCGAAAATAATGAGAATATTATTCTGATCCTGCTGGATGTAGTCATGCCCGTGAAGGATGGTTTCGGGGTGCTTGAATATATGAAGGGGCAGGACCTGATGGAAAAAATACCCGTTATACTTATTACGGGCGAGAGTGTTATGGACAGCGAGGACCGCGCTTATTCCTACGGTGTGGCGGATGTTATGCACAAGCCGTTTTTTCCGCATATTGTCAGAAGAAGAAGCCGGAATATTATCCAGCTCTACCAGCATAAGCAGGAAATGGAAGTGCGGTTGAAAGAGCAGGAGCAGGAGCTTAAGGCAAAGGAAAAGGAGATTCAGGACAACAATGAGTTTATGATTGATGCACTGAGCTCCGTTGTGGAATTTAGAAGTGCAGAGACAGGGGAGCATGTCCGCCGGATCAAGTATTTTACGAGGATTTTGCTCAAGTATTTGATGAAGTATTTCCCGAAATACAATATGACGCAGTCCGAGGCCGAGCAGATCGCCAGGGCGTCTGCACTACATGACATCGGTAAGATCGGTATTCCGGATTCGATTCTGTTGAAACCGGGTAAGTTGACTGAACAGGAATTTGAAGTGATTAAAACACATACGACGATTGGTTGTGAGATACTTGAAAAGTTCCGTGACAGCCAGACAAGTGAGTTTTACCGGTTTTGCTATGAAATATGCCGCCATCATCACGAGAGGTGGGACGGCAACGGTTACCCAGATCATCTGGTGGGTGATGCGATCCCAATTAGTGCACAGATTGTCGCGATCGCCGATGTGTACGATGCTCTGATCAGTCCGAGGGTGTATAAGAGCGTATACGCAAACAATATAGCATTTGATATGATTATGAGTGGTGAGTGTGGTCAGTTTTCACCAGATATACTTGAGTGTTTTGAGCTTGCCAAGGTTGATTTCTTCAATATTGTAGAAGTAATAAAGATGTTTGATTTTATGTGATAGTTAGGTCGGTCGGATTCGGCAGCGAAAAAGCCATTTTGTTTTTGCTGCCGTTTCTTTTTGTTCACTTTGCAGGAAAGAGGGAAAGTATGGAACAGATGCAATATATGAAATTTCTAATGGAACACGCACTAGAGATGATCCTGGTGTTTGACCGGGCAGGAACGATCTCGTATGCGAATACAGCAGCCAGGGAAAAATTACAGTACGGGGATGATAATATGTGCGGCAGGCATATTAGCGAGGTGTTTCCCAATACGTTTACGGCAGCGGAAAGAGGTTTTGAGGCGGAGTGTGAATTTGGGGATGAGCCGCAGAATCTTGTGGCATACCGGAAAAAGCGCACTTGTTTTCCGGTTGAGGCGCGCATCGTAGCTAGTAATTGGGATGCGGGCAATTACATATGTATGGCAAATGACGTTCTGGAAAAGGAATATTTGAGCAGGGAAATTGAGCAGGTGCGCCAGGAGGCGCAAAATGCGCTAAAGGTCAAGTCCGAGTTTGTTGCCAACGTGACGCATGAGCTGAGAACGCCTGTAAACGGGGTACTTGGAAATGTGAGGGAAATGCTCAAGGAGGAGCAGAATGCCGTTAATGAGAAGGCGTTGAAGCTGATCGAGCGCTGCTGTAATGACATGTATAATATCATAAATGATATTTTGGACTTTTCCAAGCTTGAAACTGGGAAATTTACGTTGGAATCGCGAGAGTTTAATTTCCGTAAAATGATGGATTATGTCAAGGGAAATCATATAAATAAAATTACAGAAAAGGGATTGGAATTTTTCATGTCCGTATCGCCCCAGGTGCCGGAACAAATTATCGGAGATGAGCTGCGCATTGTGCAAATTTTGAATAATCTGTTGTCCAATGCCCAGAAATTTACGTCGCTCGGTAAAATCTCGGTGGAGGTAGTGCGTACGGCCCGTGTGAACGACCAGGTTGAGTTATTTTTTATCGTTAAGGATTCGGGCATCGGCATTGACAAGGCGGACCGGGATAAGCTGTTCCAGAGTTTTTCGCAGGTGGATGCCTCGATATCGAGAAAGTACGGCGGCACGGGACTTGGATTGAACATATGTAAGCAG
Organism: uncultured Eubacterium sp.; assembly: GCA_910584245.1. Classification (GTDB taxonomy): domain Bacteria; phylum Bacillota; class Clostridia; order Lachnospirales; family Lachnospiraceae; genus Eubacterium_F. The sequence goes on along the minus strand of CAJTZF010000003.1, from coordinate 139,966 downwards.
CTGGTAGAGATGATGGGCGGTAAAATTGAAGTGGAGAGCAAGAAAAATAAGGGAAGTACCTTTTCCTTTTCGATATGGGTCGGCCTCACAGAAGAAGATAAAGACCGCCTGTCTAACGAAGAGCCGCCCGTTATGCCCGTTTCCCCATCTGCCGAACCGGAGGAGGAACCGGACGCTATCCCCGCTTATGGGACACCGGCAAATCAGGAGGCGCTAAAAAAAGTACTCTCGAAGCTTATCCTCTGCGTGGAGATGGAGAATTGGGAAAAGGCCGAGATGTTTATGGAGACGGTCCGTCAGCTGGCCAGCGAGGCCCCTCATGAGGTAAAGAGGAAAGTACTGCGGTTAAAGATGGCCATTCAAAAAGAAAATTATGAAAAAGTAGTAGCGGAATTTGAAGAGTTGGACAATTTCTTGTGAGGAAAGAGGTGCATGTATGGGTAAGGAAGAGCATGTGGGAGGAAAGAGAGTCCTGATCGTGGACGATGTAGAGTCAAACCGTCTGATTTTGGAAGAGATTGTAAAAAGAATGGGATGTGATCCTATTCTTGCGGAAAATGGAGAATGGGCATTGGAGATGGTGAAGGAATTCCGACCACAGCTCATATTGACGGATATTTCTATGCCGGGCATGGATGGCTACGAGCTGTGCAGGACGCTGAAAGCAAAAGAGGACACGAAGAATATACCGATTGTTTTTATTTCGGGTGTGGATGATCCTGAGGGTATTGTGAACGGGTTCCGCCTGGGCGGTGAGGATTATATAACGAAGCCATTTGTTCCTGAAGTTGTGCAGGCGCGTGTCGGCGTGTATTTGCGGTTGTATGAGGCAAAGCAGGAGCTGTTGGAAATGAACCGCCGGCTTCAGGTGACCGTCAGTGAACAGCTTATGCAGATGGAGCTGGAGAAGAAGAATATATTGTATGCAATGGCGAATATTGCAGCACAAAATTCCTGTTATGAGAAAGAGCACATCGAGCGGCTTAGAAATAATTGCCGGACACTTGCACAGGGCATGCAGCTGTCCCCATTATTTGAAAATGAGATATCGGATACGTTTATTGAGACGATAGAGCTGGCAGCCCCGCTCTGTGATATTGGAAATATTGGAATACCAGTGGAGCTTTTGAAAAAGAAAACGGATCTGACCGAGGAGGAGATGGATTGTTTAAAAACACATACGAAATTGGGAGCCAATCTTCTGAGAGATTTGTATGTGAGCAGCGATTACAATGATTTTATTAGTACGTCTATTGATGTAGTAAATCATCATCATGAGAACTGGGATGGCTCGGGCTATCCGGATGGCCTGAAGAAGGAGGAGATTCCGCTGGCGGCCCAGATTGTCGCGGTAATAGAGCGGTACTGTACGCTGACAGAGAAGGAGGCGTGTACGAGAGAGGATGCACTCGCAGTTCTGAGAGAGGAAGCGGGTAAGAAATTCAACGCGGACATCGTGGATATATGCTGTAAAATAGCTCGGCAGTTTAGCTGAGTTTGTGCGTGAATGGAGAAAAGTTATGAGAATTTTATTGGCAGAAGATAATTTTGTGACGAGGAAGCTTATGGTGGCAATCCTTTCCCAGTATGGGGAATGTGATGTCGCTGTGGATGGAATGGAGGCAGTAGATGCATTTTTGATGGCATTGGAGGACGGCAAGCCATATGACCTGATCTGTCTGGATATTATGATGCCGGTGATGGATGGGTTTCAGGCGCTGGTGGGAATCCGGAATTTGGAGAAGGAGAGGAATATTGCTGAGAAACAGGCGGTAAAGGTCATTGTGACGACCGCACTCAGGGATGAAAAACATGCTAAGATGGCATTTGAGCTCGGCTGTACGCTCTTTTCGGGTAAGCCGATTGAGCAGGAGAAATTTGAGGATGAACTTAGAAAACTTAATTTAATCAAGTGATAATGGAGAGAATGTCATGAATTTTATATGGAAGAGATGGAAATTAGCTACGAAAATTGGTATTTTTATTACGGTAGTGACAATGGCAGGGATGTGTCTGCTGTGGGTTATGATGTCGCGCAATGTCACATCGCTGGTAGAGAAAAATATTACGAACCAGATGACCGATTCCGTTGAGGCCCGGGCGGCTATTATTGATAATTATGTTTCTGAAGCGGAGGAATATCTGGTAGCTTTTTCTCTTGCCGACCAGGTGAGAGACTTGCTGCGGGATCCGGACAACGCGGCATGCCTGGAGAAAGCACAGCAGTATACGGTCGATTTTGCAAAGGTTAAGGGCATTTTCGAAGGGCTCTATATTGGCAGTCCGGATACGTATATTTTCACACATACGGAGGAAAGTGCGATCGGAATCACTACCCGGGAAGGCGATTCCCTGGCTAAGTTTAAGAATACGGTACTAGCGAAGCAGGAGCTTACAAATCTGGGAATTATGAAATCTCCCGGAACGGGTAATATGATCCTCTCTATGTATCATCCTATTTTTGAAAATGGCTCATGTATTGGATATGTGGGAGCTGGCGTGTTTGCGGACCAGCTGATGAATTCTCTTTTGGAGCTTGACATGGAGGGGCTGCCAAATAGCCAGTACACGTTTCTCAATGCGGAGACGGGCGTATATCTCTATCATAAAGACGCGTCGATGCTAAATACGGAGACGGAAGACGAGAGCTGCCTGGAAATCATGAAAAAAGTACAGGCGGGCGATGAGGTAGGTACATATCTGGCGAAAGACGGGACATTTACAGTATATAGATATTTGGCCGACCGGGGTTGGATTTTTATGGTAAGTGATAACCAGGATGAAATTTTTAGGTCAGTGTATACGCTTCGGTTCCAGATGGGCGTTGCCTGTACCGCGGTGGCAGTAGTACTTATGCTGCTTATTTTACTGCGGCTGCGGAAAATGGGAAGGGAGCTTATGGAGATTGAAGCGGTGATCTCCACAGTGGGGCAGTTGGACCTTTCCGCGGATAAAGGACTGGATAAATTTTCTTCGCGCGGAGACGAGGTGGGCATCATTGCGGACACAATCCGGAGGATGTGCGATATTCTGCGTGAGACGACACAAGATGTTGAGCGGATATTGGGAGAAATGGCAGATGGAAATTTTGCAGTGGACGTCAGTCAGAACAATACTTATTATGTCGGGGATTTTACGGTACTGTTACAGAGCTTGAAAATGATCCAGTCAAAGCTGGTCAGAGTGATGGGGGATATGACGGTTGCGTCCGATCAGGTCAGCGCCGGGGCCGACCAGGTATCGGAAGGGGCGCAGTCCTTGTCCCAGGGCGCGACGAGACAGGCAGAGGCTATTCATACGCTTGTTGAAAATATCGGGGATATATCAGGCCGTATACAGACAAATACAAGGCATTGCAGTGAGGCCAGTGAACTCTCAGAAAAGACGGCAGAGCATATCGAGGATGCAAATGTGAAAATGGAACATTTGTCGGAGACAATGGCCGGTATTAGTGTTTCCTCTGAAAAAATCGGCCAAATTATAAAAGCGATTGAGGATATTGCTTTTCAGACAAATATTCTTGCGCTAAATGCGGCGATTGAAGCGGCCAGAGCAGGAACTGCGGGCAAGGGGTTTGCCGTCGTAGCCGAGGAGGTGAGGAGCCTTGCGGAGAAGACGGCGGAGGCGGCGCAGGATACCGCAACGCTTATCAATCAGTCAATCGCGGATGTAGAAGCGGGTGCAGACGCGGTAGAACAGGCGGTGACGGCGATGCAATCGGTAGGTGGATTTGCGCAGTCTGTGCGGAAACTTGTTGATACGATTGCGGTTGCCAGCGAGGAGCAGTCGAAGATGATTACGGAAGTTGATGACAGGATCGAGCAGATATCGAATGTGGTACAGACGAATTCTTCTGCCGCAGAGGAAAGCGCTGCCTCATCCGAGGAGCTTTCCAGCCAGGCAGATATCCTTCACGGTTTGATTGCCCAGTTTAAGATCGAAGAATAATAGTGGATAAAATGAAAAGAAAATGGCGCACAGGCGGTTTACCGCTCGTGTGCCAGTTCTTTTGTCTGGTTGAGTTTTCCCAGAAATTCATTTATCCGGTCGTGGTCGGAGTGGAATACCTCATCCGGCGTTCCCTCGATCGCAATCACACCTTTGTCCATAAAAATGACCCGGTCGGATATATTTCTGGCAAATTCCATTTCATGGGTTACGATAACCATCGTCATATTTGCCTCGGCCAAAGATTTAATGACCTTTAGCACTTCCCCGGTTAGCTCGGGATCCAGGGCTGACGTCGGTTCGTCAAAAAACAGCACTTTGGGATTTAGCGCCAGCGCCCTGGCGATGGCGACGCGCTGCTGCTGGCCGCCGGATAATTGATGCGGATAATAGTCCGCTTTATCTTCCAGTCCCATTTTTTTTAAAAGCCCCTCCGCTTCCCTCATCACTTCGTCCTTTGGTCGTTTTTGCACGTGAAGAGGGGCATCCGTGATATTTTTGAGCACCGTATAATGAGGAAATAAATTAAAATTCTGGAACACGAGCCCGAAGGATTCCTTAATTTTTTCGAGCGCAGACGGTTTGGCATATTCACATCCCTCTCCCTGAATGGTGGCCGCCTGCTGTCCCAGATAAGATAAATCTCCATAATCCATTTTTTCAAGCAAGGTCGCGCACCGCAGCAAAGTAGATTTGCCGGAACCGGACGGCCCTATAATCGAGAGGACTTCTCCCGCATGTACGCAGAGAGAAATATCTTTCAGAACTTGCAGTCCGCCAAAGGATTTTTTTACATGATTCATTTCAAGATAGTTGTTCACATCCGATTCCTCCTATTTCTCATAGTTCATTTTCTTTTCTATTTTCTCCATCACGAACGTAACAATAAGGTTAAATATGTAGTAGAACAGGGCGGAAATAGCAAATGGCACCAGCGTTGTCTCTCTCGCCGCAATTTGTTTTGCGATACTGAACATTTCCATGTAGGAAAGGGAGTAAGCAAGCGAGGTGTCTTTGACAAGTGTAATAATTTCATTTGTCACCGAAGGCAATATTATTTTGATTACCTGGGGAAAAATGATTTTCATAAACGCCTGTACCCGGCTATAGCCTAATATTGTGGCGGCCTCATACTGTCCTTTCGGTATCGCCTCGATGCCCGAGCGGTATATTTCTGCAAAATAGGCAGAATAATTGATTGAAAAGCCGACGACGATAGAGGGAAAACGCCAGGAAGCGATGGGAAGTCCAAATAGGTAATAGGGAAAGAAATAAACGACCATAAGCTGAAGCATAAGCGGAGTTCCGCGCATAATCGAGATAAAGATGCGGGTGACGCCGCTGATCGGTTTGAATTTTGACATTCGGCCGAAAGCTATGAGAAAGCCCAACGGCAAGGAAAATAGTAATGTCAGCACAAAGATGCCAAGGGTACTCAGCATACCCTGTGACATCTGTGAAAGCATAGTGGAAAAACTCATTCGTCCTGCTCCTTACTCTAAGCACGTCATATCGCTTAAGTTGTATTTTTTTGCCAATTCATCAAATTTACCATTGGCCTTTAATTCATGAAGGGATTTATTTACTTTGTCCCGGAGCTCCTCGTTGCCGAGCTTAAAACCGATCGCATATTTCTCAGCATTCAGGTGGTCGTCCAGAATGATATATTTTCCGTCCCCGCGGTTTTTGATCTGGTACTGGGCCACGCCGATATCCATAGCGATGGCGTCAATGGAACCAGCTTCCAGCTCTACAAACGCAGTATTGTAATCGCCAAATTCCTGGAGTCCCTTAAATGTATCGGAAAGGGCTTTCTGACCGCCTTCCTCCTCGCTCTTTAACACGTCAAGTGCTGCGGAAGCGGCCTGTACGCCTACGGTTTTGTCTTTAAGATCCGCCGGTGTGGATATGCCGGAACTCTTTGCCACTACAATGACCTGGCTATTGTCTACATACGGGTCGGACCAGGTATAGCTATCTTCACGGCCGTTGACGGTAAAGCCGTTCCAAATACAATCGATGGCGCCCGTATTCAGTTCATTGTCCTTATTATCCCACGAAATCGGCTGCTTTTTCAGTTCCCAGCCGTTGAGCTTGCATACCTCCTCAGCCATTTCAAGGTCAAAGCCAGTGTAGTCCCCGTTGTCGTCCATATATCCGTACGGCGGGTATTCGGCGTCGAAACCTACGGTAAAAGATTTCTGGCCGGAAGAAGCTGAGTTGTCGGAATCTGCGACGTTGCCGCAACCGGTGAGGGTGGATAACGTGAGTGCGCTTATAAGTATTGTAGTAATAAATTTTTTCATGGTAAAATCTCCTTCATAATAGTAATAAAAACATTCAGAATTTAATCCTTTTGTTCTGCGGACTGCAGTGTTTTGGAATCCTCGTTGAGAGACGACACAAGAGTGTTTACCTGTTCTACGATTTGTTTACTCCGCTCGCTGCTCGTATAGGTTTCATTTGTATGGGCGGAAACTTCCTCTGTAATGGCAGAGATAGTCTGAATGTTGGACACGATTGTTTTATTGGCGGAAGCCAGGTCTGTGATGATCCGGTTCAATTCCTGCGTCCGGGAATTGATGTTTGTCATCTTGTCATTAATCGTTTCAAACGTTTCCGCTGTCTTTCCAGCTGACCGGTTCTGTTCCTGGTTGCTGCTGATCAGTTTATTTGTCGTGCTGATCATAACTTGAAGCTGATTCGAAATGTTACCGATCAGTGAGACGATGTTATCGGTAGCAGCGGTAGTCTGCCCTGCCAGGTTTGATATTTCTGAGGCGACGACGGCAAATCCCTTGCCCGCTTCGCCTGCCCTGGCCGCTTCTATGCTGGCGTTCAGCGCCAGAAGACTTGTCTGTGAAGCGACGCTGGTAATCAGTTCTGTGATGGAATTCATCTGCCCGGTGTATTCGCGCAGGGATTCCAGTGCAGTTGCCACATCATTTCCGGCTGTCTCCGAGGACGACGCGAGTTCGCGCAATCCCGTGATGAGTTTTGTGCTCTCGGATACTGCTTCCGTCGTCAGCTGCATGTCGGAAGAAATGGCGGAGGAGGCGTGCTCCACGTTTGTGATGTGGTTTTGGATTTCCGATGTTTTTTGCAGCTGGTTCTGTATCGCCTCTGCGGTTTCCGCTGTGCCGGAAGAAACCTCGGACATGGCATCCATATTTTGTACTACCGTGTCATTTAATGTGTTCATCTGTTCCGTAACCGAGTTTATGTTTTCCGTCATGCGGCCCGAAACCGTGAGAACTTGCTCCAGCAGGTGGTCCGCCTTGTTTTTCTCCACGTGGATCCGGGATAGCTTGATCTGCTGGAATTTCGCAGATGTATGGGATACGGCAAAGAAAAATCCGACGGTTATAAGCAGGAGGAGAATCTGGATTTCCAAGGTAACAATATCCTGTGGCTCGAGATTTCCCCTGTAAACTAACATGGCCGCTGAAACAATGTTTTCTACGATAACAAAGCTTCCGACAATACGGGTAAAACGAATATCATTATAAAGTGTCACGACAATAAGAGCCGGGATTGCATATGTAAAAACCAGATCGTTTTGCGCCGTAAACAGAAGATAGGTATATAGGATTAAAAAACCATAGACCAGAGCGTATTTGACCCGCACATCTTCCTTGTCTTTATGAAATAAAACCCAGGCGATGGCAACGGGCAAAAAAGACAGGACAACAGTGACAACAACATAAGCGGGCTCCCGGTTTCCCTTGACGACCTCAATCACGTAGGCAAGGCAGATGACAGAAACGAGTATCGTCAGTGAAATGCATACGACCCGGTTGGCAAGGGCGGATTCCGAAATATTCGCCAGCAGCGCTTCATTTGCCGTTTGTACTTCGGTATTCGCGGAGTCTGTTTTTTTCTTCGTAGCTGAATGTAACATATTCCTTTTCTCTCCTTTGCAGTCATTTCATAGGTACAGTATAACACATTTGGTGTTAGGTGGAAAGATGTAATTTATATAAGTTGCAATTGTTAGGAAAATATTGTATTATTTATATAACAGTAACTATTTTATTAATTTTTTTTGAAGAAGGTGTGTTAATATGCTTCAGAACGGAGGAGAGAATGGGATTATCTGAGGAGGCTTCCAATCGCCAAGTGTTTACTGCTTCGGGACGGGTGTTTTCCGAGACGGGGGATTTGGAGCCAAAGAAAAGCTCTCAAGAGCTGCTGGATGTTATGACTGAGCTGATATTACAAGATAGGAACCAGTTTTGCCAGGAAATATCCCACGGTGATGTTAAACTGGAGGTGACGCTGCATCTTTTTGCCGACGCAGAGGAGATCTCATTGCGGATCGGGCGGAAACAGATGTATGTCATAAAGAGCATAAAGGAGCTAGTGCAGAATATACGGGAGCAAAACAATGTATCTTATGGAAAAAATCTTGAATTTATACATATGCAGAGTTCCTTTACAAAAGAGTCGCTGCCATTTATATCATTTTTGCTCCGGGTAGATTTTCCTACTATTTTTTATCAGAGCCGCCACCGTATGTACCGGAATGAAAGCAAGAATCTTAGGCTGGATGCCGGTATGCTGGACGAGGTTATGGAGCTGTATGCGGGGAAGGAAATCTTTGTCGACCACCCGCTCATGGCGAGTAGAAAAGAAGTGCCCGTGTGCTACGGGGATCCACATCTTCCAGTGATGGTTAAGAGGAAAGCGGAGGGGAAACCGGCGAGGATTGAAACGGCAAAGATATTTCTTTTGGAGGGAACGAGACATAACTATATCTTCTGGAAGGACTGTATTTATATTTGTTCGGACGGGTATTGCGCCAGGATGAGAGGGCTTTTGAAAATGATGGCGGCCAATATGACGAGGGCAGAGAGAGGGGAGGACTATTATCTTTACCATTCCCTGAAAAGCCCGCAGCATTACGAACTATATGAAAAGGACTTTGCTTCTTTTGCGTCCACACTGCTTCCTGTAATGGAGAAATATACGGATTTGCACATTGAGGGAGTGGATTTTTCTGACTATATGGCGGAAGAAGGGGTGTACAAGCTATATCTCGACCTGACGGAACACAATGAGGTAATGTGCCGTGCAACGGCTATTTACGGTGAGAAGGAACATGAATTTTCTGAGATGGCGGAAGTGGGGCAGACGTACCGGGATGTTCGCATCGAATATGAAATACGCACGCTTTTAGACCGCTATTTTCCAGAAAAGACGGAGGATGGAAGCCGGTATTTGCTGCGGGAAGACGACGACCGTCTGGCTGAGCTCGTAGAGTATGGAATACGGCAGCTGGAGGGACTGGCGGAGGTATACGTATCGGAAGCGTTCCGCAAGATCCGGGTTACGGGAAAACTATCGGTGTCGGTAGGAATGTCCACCCAGTGGAACCTGTTGCGCATATCATGGGATGTGTCCGGCATGTCGGTTGATGAGCTGCATGACGTTTTGCAGGCCTACCAGCAGAAGCGGAAATATTTCCGGCTGAAATCGGGTGAACTGCTGAATCTGGTATCAAGCGGGGTAGATATTTTGTCGGATATGCAGGAGGATCTTCAACTGTCTAAAAGACAGCTAGAGAGCGGAGGAGCGCTTGTGCCTCTGTACCACTCAATATATGTAGATTCCCTTATGAGGGAAAATGCGAAAATGATCCGCGTCCGGTGTGACAAATCCTATCAAACGCTAATCGAGCACATGGATGAGAAGCTTACCCGGAATAATGAGAAGCCGGGGATATTCCGGGGTGAGCTGCGGGAATACCAGATGCAGGGATATTCCTGGGCATGTTCGCTGGCTGAATTTGGGTTTGGAGGGGTGCTCGCAGATGATATGGGACTGGGAAAAACAATCCAGATGATTGCTTTTCTGTGCGGGTACAAGGAGAAGCCGAATCTAATCGTGTGCCCGGCGTCCCTTGTTTATAACTGGGAGGCGGAAATCCAGAAATTTGCTCCGTCCCTCCGCGTGTGCCTGCTCGTGGGCAGCGCCGATGAGAGGGAGGAGCTGTTGAAGGATTATAAATCTTATGATGTGGTGATTACTTCATATGATTTGCTTAGAAGGGATATCAAACAGTATAAGGGCAGGAGGTTTGACTGTGAGATTATAGATGAGGCGCAGTATATCAAGAATCCCTCCACACAAATATCCAGGGCCGTTAAATCCGTGGAAAGCCGGGTTCGTTTTGCCCTTACGGGAACGCCCATTGAGAATCGCCTGAGTGAACTCTGGAGTATATTTGACTATGTTCTGCCGGGATACTTGAACCGGTATAAACATTTTAAGGAAACGTTTGAAGAGAAAATTCTGCTGGGGACGGAGGAGGTCGCAGACAATGCCTTGAAGCGCCTGCAGCGGATGATTGCACCGTTTTTGCTGCGAAGGCTGAAAAAGGATGTGCTGTACGATCTGCCGGATAAAATTGAGGAGGTCGTTTATACAAAGTTTGACAAGGATCAGGAACAGCTGTACCGGGCCGTCGAGAAAAATATTTTAATGAACCTGAAACAAAAATCGGACCGTGAGGTGAGGGAGAACAAAATCGAAATTTTGTCAGAGATTTTGAAGCTGCGCCAGATCTGTTGTGATCCATCTTTGTTGTATGAAAATTATGAGGCGGGGTCGGCAAAATTGGAAACGTGTATGGAGGTCATTTCCAATGCAGTGGAGGGAGGACATAAAGTTCTCGTGTTTTCACAATTTACGTCGATGCTTCATATTCTGGAACAGCGGATACGCAAACAAAAACTCCGCCTGTTCGTACTGACCGGGAGTACGGACAAAAAGGAGCGCCGGAAGATCGTGGAGCGGTTCCAGGGCGGCAGGGCAGATGTGTGCCTGATATCGCTGAAAGCGGGGGGAACCGGCTTGAACCTCACGGCGGCTGACGTCGTAATCCACTATGATCCCTGGTGGAATGTGGCGGCGCAGAACCAGGCGACAGACCGCACGCACCGGATCGGGCAGGAGAAAGAAGTCACGGTATATAAGCTGATTGCGAAGGGGACAATCGAAGACCGTATTTTGAATATGCAGAACGAAAAGCAGAACCTGGCGGAAAAGGTCATTTCAGCGGAAGGGGTGTCGGTGGCGGAGCTTTCAAAAGAGGAGCTGCTGGGGCTTTTTGAAGATAATTGACTTTTCGTCCATATTGTGTTACGTTATTACCGTGGATTTGTTACCGACGAATGGAGATAAAAAGAAAGATGAAGATAATTATTGTTGGGTGCGGCCGGGTAGGAAGGACACTGGCCGAGGAATTAAACAAAGAGGACAACGAAGTAACGGTGATTGACCGCAGATATGCTGTGGTAGAGGAGATTTCCAATAAATACGATGTGATGGGCGTGGCGGGTAATGGAGCCAGCTATAAGACACAGATGGAAGCGGGTATTGAAAAGGCAGATATACTCATAGCAGTGACCGGTTCGGATGAATTGAACCTTCTCTGTTGCCTGATCGCCAAACGGGCGGGCAATTGCCAGACGATAGCCAGAGTCCGCAATCCGGAGTACAGTGCGGAGATTGATTTTGTGAAAGAATCGCTGGGCCTTGCTATGACGATCAACCCGGAGTATGCGGCGGCGCGGGAGATTGCAAAAGTTCTGCGGTTTCCGTCGGCGATCAAGATCAACACGTTTGCAAAGGGAAAAGTGGAGATGTTGAAATTCCGGGTGCCGTCGGAATCAAAACTGAGTGACATGCTCGTCATGAACATTGCTCCCCAGCTCGGCGCAGACGTTTTGGTCTGCGCTGTGGAGCGCGGCGGAAATATATATATACCAAAAGGCGATTTCCGGCTTCATGAAAAAGATCTCGTATCTATTCTGGCAGAACCGAGAAAGGCCAGTTATTTTTTCAAAAAGATTGGTATTGACACGCACCAGGTAAAAGATACGATGATTGTCGGCGGAGGCGAGACGGCGTATTATCTGGCAAAACTGCTGCTTCCGATGGGAATCGGAGTAAAGCTGGTAGAACGGGATGAGCAGAGATGTGAGATTTTGTCAGAGCTTCTCCCGAAGGCTCAGATTATCCATGCGGACGGTGCGGAGCAGAGTGTTCTGATTGAAGAGGGCGTCGGACAGGCGGAGGCGTTTGTGGCGCTTACTGATATTGACGAGGAAAATGTCATGCTTTCCCTCTTTGCGCGGAGCCAGACGGATGGAAAGATTGCTACGAAAATCAACCGGATGGATTTCGACCAGATTATCCGTGAGCTTGATCTGGATACTACGGTATATCCTAAAAAAATTACAGCCCAGCACATTTTACAATTTGTGCGCGGAAAGAAAAACTCCATCGGATGCAATGTGGAGACGATGTACCGTATTTTGGATGAAAAAGCCGAGGCGCTGGAGTTTGTCGTAAATAAAAATTCGGAGCTCTCCGGTATTTTGCTGGAAGATCTTCAAATCAAGGAAAATACCATTGTGGCGTGCATTATCCGCGGAAGGAATATTATTATTCCCAGAGGAAAGGATACGATGCGGGTCGGTGATTCGGTTGTGATTGTGACGACGACACTTGGATTGAAAGATATTCATGATGTGATCCGCGTGAAGCAGTGAAAGGGATGCGAAGATGAATTATAGAGTTATCATTTACATGCTGGGATGGCTTTTGAATTTTGAGGGCATTTTCCTTATGCTGCCATGTCTCGTGGGAGCCATATACAGGGAAGAGGATGCGGTATATTTTGCGCTGACGGCGCTGGTATGCCTTGTTACCGGGTTTGTCATTACGAGATTTAAGCCGAAGAGCAAGTCGCTTTACGCCAGAGAAGGATTTGTTATCGTGGCGCTCAGCTGGTTTTTGCTCAGTATATTTGGCGCCCTGCCGTTTGTTATGTCAGGGGCGATTCCTTTTTATGTCGACGCCCTGTTCGAGACAGCTTCCGGATTTACGACGACGGGGGCGACCATACTGGGCAGTGTAGAAGATATGTCAAAGTGTGTGAATTTTTGGAGGACGTTTACCCACTGGATCGGCGGTATGGGAGTTCTTGTGTTTATGATGGCAGTCGTACCGCTTGCCGACGGCAGAAATATGTATTTGATGAAAGCGGAGAGTCCGGGGCCTTCTGTTGGGAAGCTTGTGCCCCGGGTGAAATCGACGGCGAAGCTTCTTTATGGCATGTACATCGTACTGTCTATGATTGAAATTTTGTTTCTTCTCGCCGGCAGGATGAGCTTGTATGATGCGGTGACAACTACGTTTGGCACGGCAGGAACGGGCGGGTTTGGCATTTACAACGACAGCCTTGCCAGTTTTTCCCCTTACATACAAGTTGTTGTCACCGTATTTATGATAGCGTTTGGCGTCAATTTTACCTTTTACTATTTGATTATTTTTGCGAGGCGCTGGCGGGACGCGCTTCTTATGTCTGAGATCCGCGCATATTTTGGTATTATTCTCGTGTCGATCGCCGCGATCAGCATTAACATCCGCGGCATGTTCGGCAGTGGTTTGGAAGCCGTGCGTCACGCCGCTTTCCAGGTGGCATCAATCATGACGACGACAGGATTTTCTACGGTAGATTTTGACCGGTGGCCGGAGTTTTCGAAAATGATTTTGCTGCTTCTTATGTTCGTGGGGGCCTGTGCGGGCAGCACCGGCGGCGGTATGAAAGTTTCCCGTATGATTATTTGGGCAAAGACGTTTATTAAGGAATTAAAGGTGATGATTCATCCGAGAAATATATATAAGATTTCGGTAGATGGCAGGAAGGTAGAACATGAGGTCGTGCGCTCAGTCAATGTGTTCCTCGTGGCCTATTTAGTTGTGTTTTCAGCCTCTGTGCTCATTGTCAGCCTCGATGGGTTTGATTTTACGACGAATTTTTCAGGGGTGGCTGCCACGATAAACAACATAGGCCCAGGGTTTCACGATGCCGGGCCGATGGCGAATTTTTCAATCTTTTCGCCGCTGTCCAAAATGGTGATGATTTTTGATATGATCGCGGGGAGGCTGGAATTGTTCCCTATTTTACTGCTGTTATCGCCGAGCACTTGGAAAAAATAAGGTCGAGGTAGATGGAATATGTTGGAAGAAATAAATGGAATTCTTACGAAGCTGGATGATTTTTTGTGGGGCGCTCCGCTTATGGTGCTAATTTTGACAGGCGGGGTGTATTTAACCTGCCGTCTCGGTTTGATGCAGCTCCGCAGGCTGCCGCTGGCGCTGAAATGGATGGTGCGCAATGAAGAGGGCGGTGAGGGGGAAGTTACTTCGTTTGCCGCGCTCTGCACCGCCTTGTCAGCGACGATTGGTACCGGAAATATCGTAGGTGTGGCGACAGCGATCTGCGCGGGCGGCCCGGGAGCGCTGTTCTGGATGCTGGTAGCCGCCTTTTTTGGCATGGCGACAAAATATGCAGAGGGACTTCTTGCAGTAAAGTTTCGGGTTGTGGACAAAGAAAATCATGTTCTTGGCGGCCCCTTTTACTATATTGAGCAGGGAATGGGACAAAAATGGAAATTTCTCGCCAGGATTTTTGCTTTTTTTGGCGTGTGCGTCGGGTTGTTTGGAATTGGGACATTTTCCCAGGTAAATGGAATTGCCTCTGCGATCAAAGACTTTTTTGATCCGAATGACAGCTATATGGTAGACCTGCCGTTTCTGGGAACGAGCTATTCCTGGACGGTAGTTCTTTCGTCCCTTGTGCTGGCCCTCTGTGTGGCGCTTGTTGTAATTGGGGGTATTCAGCGGATTGCCCACGTATCCCAGGTCGTTGTGCCGGCTATGGCAGTTTTGTATGTACTCGTATGCGTAGTGCTGCTTGTTTGCAATGTACAAAGGATTCCGGCTGCGTTTGTTCACATTGTGAAAGGTGCGTTCCACCCGTCGGCTGTCACAGGCGGCGTTGTGGGAAGTATGATAATCGCTATGCAGAAGGGAGTTGCCCGGGGTATTTTTTCCAATGAGGCGGGACTCGGCTCCGCCCCGATTGCGGCAGCGGCGGCGAAGACGAACGAGCCGGTGCGCCAGGGACTGGTTTCCATGACGGGAACGTTTATTGACACAATTGTGATTTGTACGATGACCGGGCTTTCCATCGTTCTTACAGGGGCGTGGCAGGTAGAGGGGCTGGAGGGTGTCCAGGTGACGACTTATGCGTTTCAGAACGGACTTCCGATTCCCAATGAGGTTTCCGCATTTATTCTTATGATGTGTCTTGTGTTTTTTGCATTTACTACAATACTTGGCTGGGATTATTATTCGGAGCGCTGCCTGGAATATCTCTCCGGCAGCAAAAGAGCCGTTAAGATTTACCGGTGGCTGTACATACTCGCTGTTTTTACCGGCCCCTATATGACGGTGGCGGCTGTGTGGACCATCGCCGATATTTTTAACGGCCTGATGGCGCTGCCCAATATGATTGCGCTGTTTGCCCTTAGTGGCGTCGTGGTAAAGGAAACGAGGGTATTTTTTAAAAAGAATAAAAATGATAGATAGGAATGGATGGCGCATGTCTCATAACAAGCAAAAAAAGATTGCAATTATCAATGATATATCAGGATTTGGAAGGTGCTCGGTGGCGGTTTCCCTGCCTGTTATTTCGCATATGAAAGTACAGGGCTGCGTATTGCCGACCGCTGTTTTTTCGAACCACACCGGCTTTCCGTCGTATTATTATGAGGATTACACTGCCCACATGCCGCGGTTTATGGAGGAGTGGAAGAAACTTGGTTTGCGGTTTGAAGGAATTGCGAGCGGTTTTCTCGGATCCGCGGCGCAAATCCATATTGTGAGCGAGTTTATCAGACAGTTTCGTGATGCGCGGACGAAAGTCATCCTTGACCCGGTTATGGGGGAAAACGGAAAGGCATATCCGACGTATACAGAGGAGATGTGTGATAAGATGAAGGAGCTTGTGCAATATGCGGACATTCTTACCCCCAATGTGACAGAAGCATGTATGCTCGCCGACATGCCTTATAAGGCTTCCGGGTGGAGTAAGGGTGAGCTGCATGGGATAATGGAACGGCTGAGGGAGCTGGGGGCGGGAAAAATTGTCGTATCGGGCCTGACGTCAGATTCCTTTATTACGAACGCAATTAGTGAAAGACCGGGCGATCTGCGTCTGCTCCGGCAAAAACGGGTGGGAAAGGTGCGCTCGGGAACCGGAGATATTTTTTCCGCCGTTATTGCGGCGGACTGTGTAAACGGGGCAGGGTTTGAGGAGTCCGTGCGGAAGGCAGCTGCGTTTGTGCGCGACTGTATTCTTGTGACGGAAAAGCTGGATATACCTGAGACAGACGGGGTCTGCTTCGAGGAGGTACTTTATAAATTAAAGTAAGGAAGTGAAAATTAAAGATTAAGGAGGAAATAGAAAATGAAAGTGGAAGGATGGATTAATTCCAAACGGGAGCTTGGCAAAATCAATAAGGAGATTTACGGGCATTTTTCAGAACACCTTGGACGCTGTATTTACGAGGGGATTTTTGTGGGCGAGGACTCCGAAATACCGAATACAAACGGAATGCGCAACGATGTTGTCCAGGCGCTTAAGGAGTTGGATATTCCGGTGCTCCGCTGGCCGGGCGGGTGCTTTGCCGACGAATATCATTGGATGGATGGAATCGGACCGAAAGAAAGCCGCAAATGTATGGTGAATACAAACTGGGGCGGGGTTGTCGAGGACAACAGTTTTGGTACGCACGAGTTTCTGGAGCTGTGCAGACAGCTTGGGTGCGAGCCGTACATAAATGGCAACGTCGGAAGCGGCACGGTGCGCGAAATGTCCGAGTGGATCGAATATATGACGTTTGACGGCGAATCCCCGATGGCGAACTTGCGTGTAGAAAACGGCAGGAAGGAGCCGTGGAGGATTAAGTACTTTGGAGTAGGAAACGAAAACTGGGGCTGCGGCGGCAATATGACGCCGGAGTACTATGCCAATACGTACCGCAGGTTCCAGACTTTCTGTAAAAACTATGGTGAGAACAAACTGTATAAAATTGCCTGTGGTCCGAATGCGGATGATTATGAGTGGACGGAAAAGCTTATGAGCGTCATCGGCAGCGGTTATGCGGATGCAGTCAGTATGCATTATTACACGGTGCCCGGCGGCTGGGAGGAGAAGTCGAAGGCTACTGTATTTGATAAGAAAGAGTATTACGAGACGGTAGAGGGCACGCTCCGGATAGAAGAGATGATCCGCCGGCATCTGGAAATTATGAGTAAGTATGACCCGGAACACAAAGTGAAACTTATTGTGGACGAGTGGGGGACGTGGTTCCAGGTAGAAGAGGGAACGAACCCGGGATTCCTTTACCAGCAAAATACGATGCGTGATGCGATCGTAGCGGCATTGAACTTAAATATATTTAACCGTCACTGTGACCGGATTGCGATGGCGAACATTGCCCAGGTTGTCAATGTACTCCAGGCGGTTGTGCTCACCGAAGGCGCTAAGATCGTGAAAACACCTACTTATTACGTTTTTGAAATGTACAAGCGCCATCAGAATGCTACGCTTGTGGACTGTTTCCTCGATGTGCCGGTGAAGGAGTGCGAGGGATATACGATTCCCCTCGTTTCGTCTTCCGCTTCGGTCAATGAGACAGGAGAGCTCACCATTACACTTGCGAACGCGTCGCTGGAAGATGAGATTTCATGTGCCGTTTCGGTGACAGGTGGGTATAACGCTGTGACCGGTACAATATTAACGGGAAAAATGGATGATTTCAATTCATTTGAGAAGGACGATGTTGTCGTGCCATCTGCTTTCCAGGGGGCACAGCTGGCAGACGGTGAGCTGTGTGCGGTGCTGCCGCCTTGTAGCGTTGTCACGCTCGTTCTCCGTGCGGAATAAGATGAATGTCATTTTTTTGATTGTCTGTGCCAGCGCAGCGGGCCAGGGCAGCGTGATAGGAGACGGGGAGGAAAAGGCATGGAACAGCAAAAAAAGGTGTGCCCGAGATGTGCGTGGACGAAAGAGATGGTAGAAAAGGAGCTGCTCAAGCTCCAGGATTATATTGAAAACATTCCGGCTGAGCAGAAGGTCACAGAGGAGGAGTATGAAAAGCGGCTTCTCCTCTGTGATGGCTGCCGTGAGCTGCGGGGCGGGTTATGTGGGCAGTGCGGCTGCTATGTGGCGGTACGGGCGGCCCGTAAGACAGGTTATTGTCCTCATGTGAGTCCGAAGTGGTAGCTGGAGTGTTTGCGGAAAGAAAAGGGTTGTTGCACAAATGGAGTTGTGCAGCGCCCTTCCTTTTTGGTTATAGGAAAAAACTATAACTAATCATAAATAATGCATATTTTACAAAGAAAAAGTGGTATGATATGATTTAGTAGAACGGAGGTGCACATGACACTCACACAAATGCGGTATGCTATTACAGTAGCAGATAGTAAATCAATGAATGAAGCTGCCAGGAACCTGTTTATTTCCCAGCCAAGTCTTTCCTCTTCGATAAAAGAGCTTGAGAGGGAGGCAGGAATTGAGATTTTCCGGCGGACGAACCGCGGAATTTGCCTGACGCCGGACGGGGAGGAATTTATCGGGTATGCCAGGCAGGTAGTAGAGCAGTATCAGCTGATCGAGTCCAAATACGTGACAAAGGAATCTGTCAAAAAGAAATTTGCCGTTTCCATGCAGCATTACTCTTTTGCCGTGGTGGCATTTGTAGAAATGGTAAAGCAGTTTGGCATGGAGGAATATGAATTCGCCATACATGAGACAAAGACATTTGAAGTGATAGAAGACGTCAAAACATTTCGGAGTGAGATTGGTATTTTGTTTATCAATGAGTTTAACCGAAAGGTGATGATGAAAATATTCCGTGAATGCGGGCTGGAGTTTCATGCGATATTAGATTGCGGCATATATGTTTACTTGTGGAAAGGGCATCCGCTGGCGGGAAGAGAGGAAATCGCGTTGGAGGAGCTGGGTGAGTATCCCTGCCTGTCGTTTGAGCAGGGGGAATACAATTCCTTTTATTTTGCCGAAGAGGTACTCAGCACGTATGAGTATAAGCAGCTGATTAAGGCGAATGACCGCGCGACAATGCTGAACCTGGCAGTTGGCTTAAATGGGTTTACACTCTGTTCGGGCATATTGTGTGAAGAACTGAACGGTTCGGATTATTGTGCGGTGAAGCTCAAGTCAGACGAGGTCATGACGATTGGTTATATCGTCCGTTCCGGTGTAGCCATTAGTCCGTTGGGGGAAAAGTATCTGGAGGAGATAGGCAAGTTTCGTGACAGAGGGATGTTATGATTGGATAATGTATTATTATGTTTGGAAGTGTAAGGCACTTCGGAAGGGAGAAAAACATGAATAAAATATTGGAGAGCTCACTGGAGCTGGTCGGAGGCACTCCGATGCTGAAACTGAATCGTTATGCGGAGGCAGCAGGTGTCCGGGACGCCACAATTGTTGCCAAACTGGAATATTTGAATCCGGCGGGATCTGTCAAGGACCGGATTGCGCTCGCCATGATTGAGGATGCGGAAAAACAGGGAAAGCTGGAACCGGGGGCGACGATTATTGAGCCGACCTCAGGCAATACGGGAATTGGCCTGGCGGCTGTTGCGGCGGCAAAAGGTTACCGGGTATTGCTTACGCTGCCGGAGACGATGAGTGTAGAGCGCAGGAAGCTTCTAAAGGCATATGGAGCAGAGCTCGTATTGACAGAGGGGGCAAAGGGGATGAAGGGAGCTATCGAAAAGGCAGAGCAGTTGCGGGACAGCATGGAAGGGGCCGTGATTCTGGGCCAGTTTGTAAATCCCGCGAACCCTGCGGTGCACCGGGCGACGACGGGGCCTGAAATATGGGAACAGACGGATGGGAAAGTGGATATTTTTGTAGCTGGTGTAGGAACAGGCGGCACGGTGACGGGAGTCGGCGGATATTTGAAGGAAAAGAAGCCGGATGTGCGCGTTGTGGCCGTGGAGCCGGCGGCGAGCCCAGTACTCACAAAAGGGGTCGCCGGCGCACATAAGATCCAGGGAATTGGCGCTGGGTTTGTACCAGAGGTATTAAACATGGAAGTATGTGATGAGGTTATCGCGGTGGAGGATGAGGATGCATTTGCGGAGGGAAAGGCATTTGCGACTAGTGAAGGGATTTTGGTCGGAATATCGTCCGGCGCCGCGCTGAAGGCCGCTTCCATATTGGCGGGGAGACAGGAGAATAGAGGAAAAACAATTGTTGTATTGCTGCCGGATTCCGGTGACAGGTATTTGTCAACGCCGTTATTTGGCGGAGATGATAAATAGAAAGGATGGGGATAAGTATGAAACGCTTAGAAGATAGAAAATTAAAATTTGAGACGCTGCAGCTGCATGTGGGGCAGGAGCAGGCGGATCCGGTAACGGATGCAAGGGCGGTGCCGATTTACGCGAGTGCCTCTTATGTATTTCATGACAGCGAGCATGCGGCGGCGAGATTCGGGCTCCGTGATGCGGGAAATATTTATGGGCGGCTCACGAACCCGACGCAGGATATTTTTGAGAAGAGAATGGCGGCGCTGGAGGGCGGAGTGGCGGCGCTTGCCGTGGCATCCGGCGCGGCGGCGATTTCGTACACGATACAGAACCTGGCGCATGCGGGGGACCATATCGTTGCGGCGAAAAATATTTATGGCGGCACGTATAACCTGCTTGCCCACACATTGCCGGATTACGGCATTACCGCTGCCTTTGTAGACCCGTTTCAGGAAGACGGGGTGCGGGAGGCAATCCAGGAAAATACAAAGGCCATTTTCATCGAGACGCTCGGCAACCCGAACTCGGATGTCGTAGACATTGAAAAATTGGCGGGGATCGCCCATGAATACCGTATACCTCTTGTCGTTGACAATACCTTTGCGACGCCATATCTCGTGCGTCCAATCGAATACGGGGCGGATATTGTCGTGCATTCTGCTACGAAATTTATCGGCGGCCACGGCACGGCGATCGGGGGTGTGATTGTAGATGGCGGAAAATTTGACTGGGCGGCAAGCGGCAAATTTGCATCTTTGGCCGAGCCGAATCCGAGTTATCATGGTATCAGCTTCACAGATGCGGTCGGTGCGGCGGCATTTGTGACGAAAATCCGCGCTATCCTGCTCCGTGATACAGGTGCCACTCTTTCCCCTTTTCATGCGTTCTTTTTCCTTCAGGGGCTGGAAACATTGTCGCTGCGGGTTGAACGGCATGTGGCGAACGCATTAAAGGTTGTACAATATTTGTCGAAACATCCGCAGGTGGAGACAGTCCATCACCCTTCCGTCAGCCACTCGCCCTCCCAGCAGGCTCTTTATAGCAAGTATTTTCCAAATGGCGGCGGTTCTATTTTTACATTTGAAATCAAAGGGGACGCCGGCACGGCGAAAAAATTTATCGACCATCTGGAGTTATTTTCCCTGCTTGCCAATGTGGCGGACGTGAAGTCGCTCGTAATCCATCCGGCTTCGACTACGCATTCACAGCTGAGTGAGGAGGAGCTAAACGATCAGGGCATCCGGCCGAATACGATCCGGCTGTCCGTAGGCACGGAGAACATAGATGACATTATTGAGGATTTGGAAGAGGCGTTCCAGGCAGTACAGTAGTTTGGGGAAAGGATACGATGAAACAGGAGAACAATTATAACAGGGATGTGGAGAGAAGTATTATTAAAAAGTTCAGAAAGCAGATTTGGTGTAAGTTTACGAAGGCGATTAATGAGTATGAGCTCATCCGGGACGGGGATAAAATCGCTGTGTGCATTTCCGGCGGAAAGGACTCTATGTTGATGGCGAAGCTGTTCCAGGAGTTAGAGCGTCACGGAAAGAAAAATTTTGAGCTCGTGTTTCTTGTTATGGATCCCGGGTATAACGAGGCCAATTTTGAGAGGATACAAAACAATGCCGCAATGCTGGATGTGCCAATTACGGTATTCGGGACGCAAATTTTTGAAATCGTATCGGGGGACGGTATGGCTTCGCCCTGCTACCTCTGTGCCAGGATGCGGAGGGGATATTTGTACAGCAGGGCAAAAGAGCTTGGCTGCAATAAGATTGCTCTCGGCCACCATTTTGACGATGTGGTGGAGACGATCCTGATGGGAATGTTGTACGGCTCCCAGATCCAGACGATGATGCCGAAGCTGCACAGCACGAATTTCGAGGGGATGGAGCTGATCCGCCCCATGTACCTTATCCGGGAGGACGATATTATTCACTGGATGCGGTACAACGAACTTCAGTTTATCCAGTGCGCTTGCCGATTTACCGAGAACTGCGCGGCAGGGGGAGGTTCGGACGGGCCCTCCGGCGCGGGGACGACCTCTAAGCGGGAAGAAGTCAAGGCATTGATCCGTGAGCTTGAGACGAAGAGCCCGTCTGTGGCGAAAAATATTTTCCGGAGTGTGGAGAATGTAAATGTGGACACAGTCATAGCATATAAAAAGGACGGGGTGAAGCACCACTTTTTAGAAGGATATGGGAAATGATGTATGGTGTCCGGAGTCCCAGTATTTTCATAGGCCTAATTTGATTAAGTCATTGCAAATTAGGCTTTTTTCATGTACAATAGAAATAATATATTATTTTGGAATGGAGGATAAAATATGGTAAAATTTCGTAAGCTTTCGGCGTGTCTGCTTACATTTGCGATGGTTGTTCCCACGATTCTTCCAGTGCGTCCGGCTCAGGCGGCGTCCGGGGTGAAGGTGAAGAGCATTACATTTGCAAAGCCGGCAGTCCAGACGCTGGCTCTGAAAAAGGGGGAGACATACCGCCCTAAGGTGAACGTCATCCCGAAAAAGGGAAAGAATAGCATCAAGTTTTCTTCCAGCAAAAAGGCGGTTGTACAAGTAACTGGCAAGGGTGTTTTAAAGGCCCGGAAAGCGGGTACGGCGACCGTGTCAGCGGTGAGTACTTCGAAGCCGAAGAAAAAGGCAAAAATTAAAGTAACGGTATACAAAAAGTTTCAAAAGGTGAAAAAGGTTTCCTTTGACAAGTCGAGCGCTGCGTTGAAGGTCGGGGAAAGCCTTGCGTTGAAGACGGTTATTTCACCGGGAAAAGCAACGGTTAAGAAAGTTACATACCAGACATCGGAAAAGTCGGTTGCTACTGTGAATGCTAAAGGAGTAGTGACGGCTAAAAAACCGGGTGCGGCTACGGTTACTGCCTATGCGAAAGATGGCCGCGGTGCCAAGGCTGTCTGCCGTCTGACCGTACAGGATGCAAGCAGTGTACCGGCCGCGTCCTCCGCTGTTCTCCCGACGGCATCCGGCAGTCAGGCGCCGGCAGCTACGGAGCGTCCGCCGGAGGAGAAATTTGTGATTGCATCTGCCAGCCAGGCAGTTCCCGTTTATGTGGACGGGAAAGGCGATGACTACGACGGCCTGAGCCTTGTGGCGGAATCGTTTGCGAAGGATGTCGCACTTGTGACAAACAGCGGCGCGTCCTCCCAGGTTGTGGACAAACTGGAGGATCTGAAAGGTGCGGCCATGAATGGTACGGCCATTATTTGCGGTTCGGTCGGCAATAATGACGTCATTGATTCGCTGGTCAGCCAGGGCAAGCTTGATGTAGCGGAGATCCAGGGAAAATGGGAGACTTATAAAATCCAGTTTGTGAAAGACCCGGCGGCAGGTGTAGGGAAAGCAATCGTCGTTGTGGGAAGCGATAAGCGCGGGGCAATTTACGGTCTCTACCATATTTCGGAGGCGATGGGAGTATCGCCGTGGGTATATTGGGGAGATGCGGTTCCGGATAAGCACGAGGAAATCGTATTGTCAAACTGGGAGCTTGAAATGACTTCAAAAGAGCCATCTGTCAAATACCGGGGTATTTTCTTAAATGACGAGGCTCCTTCACTGACTGGCTGGGTCAAAAATAAGTTTGGAAATTACAACGAGGATTTCTATGAATTAGTATATGAATTAATACTTCGGTGTAAAGGAAATTATTTGTGGCCGGCGATGTGGTCCAATATGTTTAGCGAGGACGGAAAGGCGTCTAAGATTGCGAATGCCGAGCTGGCGGATAAGTACGGTATTGTGATGGGGACTTCCCACCATGAGCCGCTCTGCCGCGCAGGAATTGAGTGGGGCAGGTTCCGGAAAGATTATGGTAAGCTGAGCGCCTGGGATTTCAATAAGAATGGCGACGCGATTACGAGATTCTGGGAAGATGGCGTGGCGCGGAATAAGCCTTTTGAAAATGTCTATACGCTTGGTATGAGAGGCGAGGCCGACTCTGCCTTAGAGGGCGGTGTCCAGGAAAATATTGATCTTTTAAAAGAGGTAATAACGACGCAGAAGAGAATTCTTGCGGATAATAATTTAAGTGATGCGCCGCAGGTTCTCACCGTTTACAAAGAGGTGGAGAATTATTGGCACGGCACAGACGAAATTGAGGGACTGAAATATTGGAATGAACTCGATGATGTGATTATTATGCTGTGCGATGACAATAACGGTAATCTGCGCACCATTCCTACGACGAAGGAAGAGCAGGGACGCGCAGGCGGCTGGGGTATGTACTACCACTTTGACTACCACGGCGGCCCGACTTCCTATGAGTGGATCAATACAAAAGAGCTGAATAAGGTATGGGAACAGATGACAATGGCTTACGAGCACGGCATTGATGATATTTGGATTGTTAATGTAGGCGACCTCAAGCCGATGGAAATGAATATTTCCTATTTCCTTGATATGGCATATGACTATGAAACATGGGGAGCGAATGGCAGGAATAAGACGGGAGACTACATGAACCAATGGGTAAAACAGCAGTTTGGCGCCGCTCTGAATGAGCAGCAGTCCGAAGAGGTGGCTTCGCTGCTGAAAGATTATACATGGCTCAATGGCTGTTGTATTCCGGAGGCTTTAAAGAATGATACCTACCATGTCACAAACTATAATGAGGCCCAGGAGATGCTTAAGAGAACCAGCCAGATGATGGAGAAGGCGGAGCGCTGTAAGGAATTTATCCCGGATCCGCTGCAGGCGGCCTACTTCCAGCTTGTCTATTTCCCAACGGTGGCGTCGGCCAATGTCGCCAGGATGCAAATTTTCAGCGGCCTTAACCAATACTATTATGATATGGGGAATGCGGGTGCCAATATATATGCGGATCTTCTGGAAGAATCCATTGCGTACGATAAGTCGCTAGAGAACACATACAACAATGATATGCCGGGCGTCGGGGACAAGTGGAAAAACATGATGAGCTCACCCCACGTAGGGTTTAAAACATGGGATTCGAAGGGCTGGGCATATCCGGAAGTAAAACGGCTGAGTTCACTGGCAGAAAATTCACAGCTGATGGTTACGCTGGAAAATAGGAGTGATTTATATACAGAGGGAGAATGTGTGCTCGATGACTTTACGAATATGAACAAAGAGACATACACGGTAACAGTCTCAAACGGCGGCAGACAGTCATTTGAGTATACGGCGCAGGCCAGCGCGGACTGGATTAAACTTTCCAAGGCTTCCGGCAGCGTGGACGCGCAGGATACGCTTGACGTGTCGGTGGATTGGGAAAAGGTGCAGACGGATATGAGCGGGACGGTAACCATCGCAGGGGCAGGCAGCTCCGTGACCGTTCAAGTTCGCGCGAAGGTGTGTGATATTTCTTCTCTGGAGAATCATACTTACGTATATGCAAATGGCTATGCGTCTATGCTCGCCGGCGGTTTTGTAAATAGCGGCACGGGAGCTGGCGGAACCTATTGCGGAACCATTGACCGGTACGGAAAAATGGGCCAGTCAGTCAAGGCATTCCCAAGCAATTTCTGTTTTGCGGACAATGTGCAGGATGCACCTTATGTCGAGTATAAAGTAAATGTGCAAACAGCTGGAACTTACAAGTTTACTGTATTTACTGCCCCGTCTAACAACGTAGACCGTAAGGATGTGGGCATACGGTATGGCGTATCGGTAAATGGCGGCAGCACAGAGGTTGTCAATACGATTAATTCGAATTACCAGTCAGGAGAATACAGCGGTACATGGGCAGGCGATGTTTCCGCCAATGGAAGAAAGAAAACGACAGATATTAATTTGTCGGCGGGAACAAATACGATACGGGTTTACTTGGTAGATCCGACTTTGGTACTGCAAAAACTTGTCATATCGGAAGAAGATGTACTTTCCTCCCATCTGGGACCAGCAGAGAGTTATTATGTGGGAAAAAGCCAAGGATAGATAGAATGATTTGTTTTTAATCAAAAGGAACGGCAGCAGCTGTCTTGAGGCGGCTGCTGCCGTTCTTTTTTTCTTTATATGTGGTTTGGCAATGGAACTTTATTCTGCCATTTTTTGTTTCATCTCTTCGTAGATTTCCTGGATTCTATTTTCGCTGATTTTGACACCGAGGAAAATTTCTACGGCATATTTCGCCTGGGCAACGAGCATTTCGAGGCCATTGACACCAATCATGCCGAGCTCCCTGGCCTGTGCGGTAAGTTTCGTCGTAAGCGGGTTGTAAATGACATCCATGACGGCTTTGCAATTCGGAAATTTCGTCAGGTCTACCGGACTGGCATCTGTGTTTGGATACATACCAATCGGGCTTGTATTAATTACGGCGTCCGCGTCTGTATGTTTGTGAAAGCATTCCTCGTAAGAGATGGATTCCCCGTCGTCTACGACGTCTACTACGACCATCTCTCCTGCCTGGTGTTTTTTTACGACGGCCTTGACGGCCTGGGCGGCGCCGCCGTTTCCGAGAATGATAACCTTTTTGCCTTTTAATTCTATACCATGCCGCACGACCATATAGTCAAATCCGGAAAAGTCGGTGTTGTAGCCGCGGAGCTTTCCCTCTGTATTTACAATTGTGTTGACAGCTCCGATCGCCTTTGCATTGTCATCCATCGAGTCCAGGTAAGGTATGACATCTTTTTTATATGGGATCGTGACGTTGATTGCCCGGAATGCCTTTTCTTCCATAAATGTTTTAAATTCTTCCTTTGTAAGCGGGTGGATCTCGTATGTATAATCTGCGAGGCTCTCATGAATAGGTTTGGACAGGCTGTGTCCTAATTTTTCTCCGATTAATCCATAATTCATAGTCATTGTTTTCCTTTCTGCAATCTTTTTCATCCATGATACAATAGTTTTTTTGAAAAATCAATAGCTAGTTAATATACATGATAGAGGGGATAAAAGGGCAAGCATGACTTTGAGACCCTGGTATCTTACATAATTTAGTTTGCTTTTGTACAACATAAGAAGAAAACGGAGTTGGGGAAATGATACTTATAAATGGACAAGTACACACGATGGCAGGCAGTACATGGGAACATGGGTATGTTTTCATTTCTGGCGGAAAGATTAAGGCGGTAGGGCCGATGGAAGAGCTGGCAGCCAGACAGCAGTCCGTTGGGGAGTTGTCGGAGAGGGTGATTGACGTCCGGGGGGCGTGGGTGATGCCGGGACTGATTGACGCGCATTGCCATGTGGGGATTTCAGAGGAAAAATGGGGCGTTGCGGGGGAAGATTGCAATGAGACAACGGATCCGGTCACACCGCATATTCGGGCATTGGACGCGGTAAATCCGATGGATCCCGCATTTCATGATGCGATCCAGGCGGGTATTACATCTCTGATGACCGGTCCCGGAAGCTCGAATGTTGTCGGGGGACAATCCCTATTTATGAAAGTGCAGGGCAGATGTATCGACCGTATGGCTGTGATGGCGCCAGCGGCGATCAAGGTCGCTTTTGGTGAAAATCCTAAAATGTGTTATGGGG
Source organism: uncultured Eubacterium sp. (assembly GCA_910584245.1). Lineage (GTDB taxonomy): Bacteria > Bacillota > Clostridia > Lachnospirales > Lachnospiraceae > Eubacterium_F. Next base: position 112,341 of record CAJTZF010000003.1, on the reverse strand, counting down.
AAAAGGATAAAATGCCAGCAAGCCGAATGGCGATTGCCGGTATGCTTCGCGAAGAGCTTTATGAGGCATGTCGTTACCGGGAGAAAAAGGAGCAGGGCAATATCCCGAAGGGCGGGGAAAAAATGCGGATGGAGTGCTGGCTTCCCGTGCTTCGAAAGGAAATACCACTCAAGGCACATGTGCACCGGGCGGATGATATTTTGACGGCTATACGGATTGGCAAGGAATTTGATTTAAAGGTAACGCTAGACCACTGTACGGAGGGACATTTAATCGCAGATGAAATCGCACGGTCGGGGTATCCGGCCATTGTCGGTCCAGATCTCACATCCCGTTCCAAGATCGAAATTAAAAATATGAGTTTTAAAACGGCGGGCGTCCTGGAGAGAGCAGGTGTTAAAACGGCGATTATGACAGATCATCCAGTGTCTCTTATCCATTATCTTCCTATCTGTGCCGGATTAAGCGTAAAGTATGGACTGTCAGAAGAGGGCGGACTTCGCGCTGTCACAATTCATGCCGCGGAAATATGCGGTGTGGAAGACCGGGTCGGGTCGTTAGAACCAGGTAAGGATGCCGACATCGCTGTGTATACCGGCAATCCGATGGAATTGTTTACAACAACTAAGTATACGATTGTGGACGGTGAGATTGTCTATAACAGTGAGGAAGAATGATGGATGAAACAAGCAGAGGTATGGTTTTTTGAATGGGGCTGACGGATACGCAGTGCCAGAAAAATTATTAAAAAGTGCTTGCCAAAAGGAATAAAGTGTGGTAATATAAGTAATGGCTTTCGCAGGAAAGACATTGGCTCCTTGGTCAAGCGGTTAAGACATCGCCCTTTCACGGCGGTAACACGGGTTCGATTCCCGTAGGAGTCATGATTCTGGCAGGAATCAAAAAAATTTATAAAAACCTTGCATAAATACGGTAGATATGGTATATTATGTATGGATGGCGACATAGCCAAGTGGTAAGGCATGGGTCTGCAACACCCTGATCACCAGTTCAAATCTGGTTGTCGCCTGTAATGAATCAAAAAACGGCAGTGAGTAAATTTGTTCGCTGCTGTTTTTTTGTGCATCCGGCAGGGGATAAATATGTACCTGGTTTGTATCAGATTATTCGGGACAGTTGATGTCAGAACTAACATCAAGTTTTTGCAGAACAATGGCTCCTTGCATTATGTTTTTTTATCATATAGTATGGTTTAAAAAGCGAGGGGGAATATTTTATGGAAGATGTTGATAAAAGGGAACTAGGTTTTCGCATTTATTGTCTTAGAAAAGAAAAAGGGTACTCAAGAGAAACGTTAGCGGAACTAGCGGATATATCATCAGGGTTTTTGTATGAAATAGAGGTGGGTAAAAAGGGATTTTCTGCATTGACATTGAAATTATTGTCCAATGCTTTAAATATAAGCAGTGATTATCTTTTGTTTGGAAGCAGTCATTCTAATTATGAGGACGACATTATTGATACAATCGAAAAGTTTGAACCGGGTCATTTGGAAAAGGTGAAAGAACTTTTGCAGCTTGTATATGATATATCAAAATAAAATTAATGTGTATACAGAAATACCGGTAAGGCCTTCGTCTGAGAGAGAGGGAAAATATAAATGCATGTTTATTGAAAGAAATGAACGTACCCAAAAGGGCTTTTATGATAAAATTGAACTATCATAAGAGGCCTTTTATTATGTCAAACAAATTGTGCTATTCCTCCTCATCAGAACGTTTGATCACGAGCAGCAGGACGAGGAGCAACAAGCCGACGACGAGGATGATATTTTTATATTTATTGAAATAAAGGAAAAAGGTCTCACGAAATTGGTAAAAGTAATAACCGAGCGTGAGAAGCATTGTATTCCACACGGCGATGCCAATAGCAGAGAAAAAAGCATAGGTTGGAAAGGATTGTTCACACGCGCCGGCGACAAATGCGATATAAGTCCGGCAGATGGGTATGACCCTGCCGAGGCAGACTGCTATTTTTCCGTGGTTCCCAAAAGTGCGGTATGAGGCGAGAATTGGTTTTTTTGTGGAGGGAAAACGGGACATGATTTTTTCCATCAGAGGAGAACCGCCGTAGCGGCCGATAGCATAGGTCAGGCTGGTGCCGGCCAGTCCGGCCAGGCTGCTGTACAAGACCAGAAGCGGGAGGGAAATGCCGATACCGGCCCCGACAGCGCCGGCGAAAGGCAGTACGATCTCGCTTGAAATAGGAAAACATGCGTATTCAAGCGCAATGAGCAATATGATGGCTGGGGTGCCATATGTTTGAATCCAAAGTAATACTTGTTCCATAATGCCTCCATTCGTACACACCCGCAGATGGTAACGGTGTATATTGTGAATCGTTATTTTCATATATATGGGCGGAAAAGTGTAAAAATACCTTTACGAAGTGAAATTAACTTGGTATAATAAAATTTGTTTGAAATGACAAAAGAGGAGTAACGGCGTAATGAAACATAAGAAGGAGGCAGGAGAACATGAGGTGGAAACAGTTATTTTTGATGTTTGCAGTATGTATGACGCTTGGGTTGTGTCTTTTTAATACAGACGCGGGTGCAGCTTCTACATATAGGATCAAAATTAACAAACAGAAAAATACGGTAACCGTTTATAAGAGGAAGGGAGGGGACTATGAGCCCTACAAGGCATTTGTGTGCTCTGTTGGCAAGGCAACCCCGACCGGCAAGTTTCGGATTTACCAGAAGCATCGGTGGCGCGCGCTAGTTGATTCTACATATGGTCAGTATTGCAGCCGTTTTGTGGGGCCCATACTATTCCATTCCGTGTGGTATCACAAGCCGAATCCTGCCACGCTTTCCAATGAAGAATATAACAAGCTGGGAACGACGGCATCTCACGGCTGTATCCGGCTGAGCGTCCAGGACGCAAAATGGATTTATGACCATTGCTCAATGGGAACCCCGGTAATCGTCTATCGGTCAGCCAATCCGGGGCCGTTAGGGAAACCAGAGGCGATCAAGCTGCCGAAGGGCATTGGCTATGATCCAACGGATAAATGGAGTGCGGGGAACCCGTATAATAAAATGAAGCCGAAAATCACCGGAGCAAAGAATAAAACGATTTCTTATGGCGATACTGCCTATGATGTCAGGAAAGGAATCCGGGCGAAAAATACAACGGGGTTCCAGGTGAATAAGAAAGTTCAGGTTTCTATCCAATATAAAAAGGCCGGGAGCAGCTCGTATAAAAAGGTGAAAAAGGTGAATACAAAGAAGCCTGGCATTTACCGCATCACATACCAATTGAAGGATGCGATTGGCAGAAAGGCGAAAGTGACAGTTAAGCACAGGGTACTGGAGAAGCCGGAAGAAAATGGTGGAGGAACCGTCAATCCGGTGACGGAACCGACCCCGGCGCCGACGCCGCCTGTGAGTACACCGGGCAGCGAGACGCAAGTGCGATAGCAGAAGTTACTGCAGAATAAAGAAAGGCGCATACAAACGTATGCAGAAATGAGGTAAAGAATGAAATCATCATATAACCCAAAGGAGATTGAAAAGAAATGGCAGAAAATTTGGGATGAGGAAAAGGCTTTTGCCGCTTCCAGCGATTTTTCAAAACCGAAATATTATGCGTTGGTTGAGTTTCCGTATCCGTCTGGACAGGGACTTCATGTAGGTCATCCAAGGCCGTATACGGCGTTAGATATCGTGGCGAGGAAGAGGCGGATGCAGGGATATAATGTACTTTATCCGATGGGATGGGACGCATTTGGTCTTCCGACAGAGAACTATGCGATCCAGAATAAAATACATCCGAAAGAGGTCACAAAGAATAATGTAGAGAGGTTTAAGGCGCAGCTTCAGGCGCTCGGGTATTCGTTTGACTGGGATAGGGAGGTCAATACGACGGATCCAAATTATTATAAGTGGACGCAGTGGATTTTCCTCAAACTGTTCCAGGCGGGACTTGCCTACAAGACGGAGATGCCTATCAACTGGTGTACTTCCTGTAAATGCGGTCTTGCAAATGAAGAGGTGGTAAACGGCGTGTGTGAGCGCTGCGGAAGTGAAGTAGTGCGCAAGGTGAAAAGCCAGTGGATGCTGAAAATTACAAAGTATGCAGACCGCCTGATTGACGACCTGGATGGCGTAGACTACATCGAGAGAGTCAAGGTGTCCCAGAAAAACTGGATTGGGCGCTCAAATGGAGCAGAGGTAGATTTTAAACTGAAGGACAAGGAAGAAGTACTCCGCATTTATACGACCCGGCCCGATACATTATTTGGAGTTACGTATATGGTCGTTTCTCCAGAGCACCCATATTTAGATAAATATAAAGATGAGATCCGAAACTGGGATGAGATTGTTGCCTACCGTGAAGCGGCGGCGAGAAAATCGGATTTTGAGAGAACCGAGCTCGCAAAGGAGAAAACAGGAGTTGAGATTGATGGAATTATGGCGGTCAATCCTGTCAATGGGAAAGAGATTCCCGTGTGGGTTTCCGATTATGTTCTGATGAGTTACGGAACAGGGGCCATTATGGCCGTTCCGGCCCACGATGAGAGAGACTGGGAATTTGCAAAAAAGTTCAATATCCCAATTATAGAAGTGATCGCTGGCGGGGACGTGGAGAAGGAAGCATTCACGGATGTGGCGACGGGAACGCTCGTGAACTCTGGTTTTCTGACAGGTAAATCGGTGGCAGACGCCAAGGAGACCATTATCGACTGGCTGAAAAAGGAGGGCGTCGGGACGCCGAAGAGGAATTTCAAGCTTCGCGACTGGGTATTTTCCCGGCAGCGCTATTGGGGCGAGCCGATTCCGATTGTAAAATGTGACACATGTGGTTATGTCCCGGTTCCTGAAGAAGAGCTTCCGCTGGAGCTTCCGGAAGTTGATAATTATATGCCGACTGACAACGGGGAATCCCCGATCGCAAATATCCGCTCCTGGGTGGAGACGAAATGTCCTTGCTGCGGAGGAAAGGCTGAGAGGGAAACGGATACGATGCCGCAGTGGGCAGGATCTTCCTGGTATTTCCTGAGGTATATTGATCCGATGAATGACGAGGCGCTGGCGGGGAAGGAAGCGATGGAGTACTGGCTTCCCGTTGACTGGTACAATGGCGGTATGGAGCACACGACATTGCATCTGCTGTACTCCCGTTTTTGGCACAAGTTTTTATATGACCAGGGTGTTGTGCCGACAAAAGAACCGTACCAGAAACGGACGTCCCACGGAATGATTCTCGGGGAAAATGGCGAGAAGATGAGTAAATCGCGCGGCAATGTTGTGAATCCGGATGATATTATACGCGCGTACGGTGCGGACACGCTTCGGACGTATGAAATGTTTATCGGCGCTTTTGACGCGGCTGCGGCGTGGTCCGATGACGGAGTAAAGGGATGTCGCCGTTTTCTGGAGCGAGTGTGGAAGTTGCAGGATATGGTGGCAGACGATACCGGATTTTCCAGTGATTTGGAGACAAAGATACATCAGACGATTAAGAAAGTCAGCAATGACTTTGAAGCGTTGAAATATAATACAGCGATTGCGGCAATGATGGCATTAATCAATGAGTTTTATAAGGCAGGCAAATTGACGCAGGATGACTTCCGGACGCTTTTGTTGTTGTTAAATCCAGTTGCGCCGCATATGACGGAAGAGCTGTGGGAGATAATGGGTTATGAAAAGAGGGTTTACCAGAACGCATGGCCGGAGTATGATGAGTCGAAGACAGTAGAACAAATGCAGGAAATTGCAGTTCAGGTCAACGGCAAGGTGCGGGCTACGGTGAACTTAGCGATTGATGCGGATAAGGACACAGCAGTTTCCGCAGGGAAAGAGGCGATTGCGGACAAGATTGCCGGAAAGCAGATTGTCAAAGAGATTTATGTTCCGGGAAGAATCATCAATATTGTCGTAAAAATGTGATTAAGACAGTGGGCAAAGTCATGATGGACGGTGTGGAGTTCCAGGGTTTTGGCCATAAGCGTGAGAACGCAATAAAGCGCGGCGTAACAGAAGCAGTGCGTGCGCAGAAATGAGGGTAATTATGCAGGCAAACGAGGAAAAAATGGGCAGCGCTCCTCTTGTCAGGCTTATGCTTGGCATGGGGATTCCCGCTTTGATTGCCCAGGTTATCAATCTGTTATACAATATTATCGACAGGATTTATATTGGGCATATTCCCGATGTGGGCGCCACCGCTCTTACCGGAGTTGGACTGGCATTGCCGATGATCGTCATTATATCTGCGTTTAGCGCTTTTGTGGGAGCGGGCGGAGCACCCCTCTCCGCAATTGCGCTTGGCAAGGGAGATAGAAAAGAAGCGGAGAAGATTCTTGGGAACGGTTTTCTGCTTCTCATTCTATTTTCTGTCTCACTTATGGTTCTTTTCTTTTTTATAAAGAAACCCGTCCTTTATCAAATTGGTGCGAGTGATGCCACGTTTCCCTATGCAAATGAATATATGACAATTTATATTTTGGGAACGTTTTTCGTTCAGATCACACTCGGAATGAATCCCTATATTACGGCACAGGGATGTTCGCGCACGGCGATGATTTCGACGCTGATCGGCGCTGTCTTGAACATTGTCTTAGACCCGCTATTTATCTTTGTTTTGCATATGGGAATAAAAGGTGCGGCCTTGGCTACGGTTATTTCGCAGTTTGTCAGCGCTGTGTGGGTGCTTCGTTTTTTAATGAAAAAGGATTGCAGTGTCGGGATTCGAAAACGCTATTTGAAGCTGGATCGAAGAGTGATTGGGAAAATTATGTCGCTTGGAATTGCCCCTTTTATTATGCAGGCGACGGAGAGTTTTATATCCATTGTGATGAACAGCGGCCTTCAGAAATATGGCGGGGATCTGTATGTGGGAACTTTGACTATTATGCAGAGTATTATGCAGTTTGTCAGCATTCCGGTCAGTGGATTTACACAGGGAGTCCAGCCTATTTTAAGTTATAATTTCGGGGCGGGGAAGAAAAAACGTGTCAGAAAAACATTTTTTATCATGTTCGGAATCGTGTTTGTTTATACAGCTGCGCTTACAGGGACAGTGATGGCAGTCCCGGCGGCGTTTGCCCAATTATTTACGAACAATGCCGAACTGGTTCAGATGGTGTCCCGGGTACTTCCGGTATTTCTCTGTGGTATGCTTATTTTTGGCGTGCAAATGTCCTGCCAGACGACGTTTATGGCGCTTGGACAGGCAAAGGTTTCCCTTTTTATCGCTCTTTTGCGAAAAGTTATACTGTTGATTCCGCTGGCGTTGATTTTGCCAAAGGTCACAGGAGATGTCCTGTTTATTTATTATGCGGAACCGATTTCTGACATAACATCTGCGTTGACATGTGGGATTTTGTTTGCCTTTTTGTTTCCGCGCATTTTACAAAAATAGCGGGCGAACGTCCTTACGCCCGCAAATCAAAATTATACCTTGTTACATTTCCCACAGGTGTGGGGGCGTCTTTTTCCATAAAATCGTGTATCAGATCCACATCCTTTTCTTTTTCGGTAAATTCGGAGGTAAAGCTGTAACCTTGCTCGTTAATTGCATCTTTTAATAAATTCGCATTTTTTTCGAGAAGTTTCCGGGCTGCCTCCTTTTCTACGTAAAATTTTGTGGAAATGCTTGTGTGTTCTTTGGTGATGTGTATGTCCAGAGTGCCAAGGTAGTCCATTTCCAAGTGGAGCAGTACTTTTAAATTATCTTTTGATCTTCGGAGCGCGTCTTTTTTTGTCATGACATACAGATCCCCGTGGGCATTTTCCTCAGATAGCTTGACGGGCAGCTGCATATAGGCAAAATGTTCCCCTAGCATTTTCATAAATTCCATATTTTGCTGCATATCCATCGTCGTATTAACGATGGCCTCGCCCGGTGTCCTTGTGGCAAACATCCGGCTGAGATTGGTGAGATCCGACAATTGCTCCTGTAGTTTGCCATATAGCCGTTCCACGCCGTTGCCTTCTTTCAGACCTTCCGGTGAAAGTGTCCAACTGGACAGAAACTGTCCCTTTATAAGCTTGCCGAAGTTTTTAGACGTCAGAAGCCCGAACAAATCTTCGTCCGAGAGAGACGGCAGGATCTGCCGGATATTGGTGAGAAGTTCCCGGGTAGTCAGGATGCCGCTCTCCAGCGATGAGAGCATTTTTTTATTTTCGGTAAACCGGCCAAGCAGTTCGGCCAGTTCCGACCTCTCCTCTGTGGAAAGGATATGTCCCGTCTGCTCATGAATAAAGGGAACATTTTTTTCGGTCGCCGCCTGGCCGCCGGAAGCCCGGTCTGTCATATTAGTAAAGAGTTGTTTCATGCGGGCGAACGGAGATGTGTTCGCATCGGAGGATTTTTTCAACGAAGAATCGGCGTCAGCCAGGCCAGGAGTTTTTTCCGGGCTGGCGGCGTCTGCAGAATCGGCAACATCATTCGGTTTCGCTGTGTTTACCGGTTCGTTGCCGCTTGCGGCCGGAGCTGTCTGCTGGGAATCGGCACCGTTGGGCTGAATCAGCTTTAAAAGTTCGGGGTTGGCATTTTCAGGATCCGTTTCTGCCAACTGGGCAGCGAGGTTGAATTCTTCCAGTGAAGGCAGGGAATTCAGTGCAATATTTAGCATTTCCGTTGCCGCATAACGGGCGATGGATGGATTTTCATTTACCAGGTCAGCGAGGAGGTCATTGACGGAGCTGGTCAGCGACTCCATACGGTACAGTAGCTGATGGGACTGTTTTTGGTAGTTGTCAAATTGCGTCACCGTTGTGGGATCCATTGGCATGCCGAGACACTTCATGGAAATAACAGTATTTACGTCCGCTTTGGGATATTTGGCACATAGCTGCAGTGAGTTTAATATGTTTTCCCTGCTGATAGACTGCTGGTTTTCCAACAGGCTCCGCACGATTTCGAGATTTCGCGGGCTTTTTGGGAGACCTGCTTCCTCCAGCGCCTGCTCAATCGTGTCTTCCATGCCGAGAAGGTATGCTTGGGATATAGCTTTCATGTAAATGGTGCCATTGTCCAGTCCCGTAATTTGAAACGCCGCCTTTTGTCCGATGGAGTACTGGGACGCCTCCGGAAGCTTTCCTGTGAAAGATGAGCCGTCGTCCATCGAAATTGTAATTTCATTGCCGTGGATGTCGCTGACGACGCCCTTGAGCGTCTCTCCTTCCCGTACTTGGATCGTCCCGCCATTTGTGCGGTAGGCCCGCTTTGCCGAATTGGTATTTAGGTTTCCGGACCGGTTTTGGTTGTTTTGTATGCTATTGCTCGTGATTGCCATGAAATACCTCATTTCTGCGAAGTGAGCGCTGCTCACTTTTGCTTTATTTGCGCGTTACTTATATTTATATATCAAACCGCTTGTATCAAAAATCAAAACTATTCCTATTATATATCGAATCATTTCTTCTGTTTTTCAAGAGCGGATGCTCGGAAAATAGCATCTTTTCCATATTTTTTACGAATGTCGTCAACAGCCTGTTCCAGCTGGCCCTGCCGGATATAAAAGTTCCCATCCAATAAATTTAGCTGTCGGGAACGCTCTTTTGTGAGTTTTGTAGCAGAGACGCCGAGCAGGCGGACCGGGGAGCCGTCCCACGCTTCATCAAACAGGCTGCAGGCATAGTGGTACAGTTCACTTGTGACGCTAGAAGCGGCGGGCATGGTACATTGATGGCTGCAGTGGTGAAATTCGTGGTCTTTTATTGTTACGGAGATTACTTGTGCCATAAAGTTGTCAGCGCGGAGCCGGCTTCCCACGGATTCACAGAGCTCTAGTAAAATTTTCCTGGCGGCGGCAGTGTCCGTCACATCGCGGGGGAGGGTGGTGGAATTGCCATAGCCTTTGCTCTCCGGCGGCTGGTCCAGGACTTGGGAATGGTCGATGCCGTTTGCGTAATCGTGGATCAGTAAGCCGTGTTTGCCCATATGTGCTTTCAAAATGCTGCGGTCATAACGGGCCAGCTCTCCGATCGTACGTACGCCCAGATTTAAAAGTTTTTTTACAGACGCGCGTCCGACGAAAAAGAGGTTGCCAACGGGCAGGCTCCACATTTTCTTTTCGATTTCACTTGGAAACAGGCTGTGGACTTTGTCCGGTTTTTCAAAATCAGAAGCCATTTTTGCCAGAAGTTTATTTGACGATACGCCGATATTTACTGTGTATCCGAAACGGCGGCTGATTTGTGTCCGTATAAGATTTGCTGCTTCGATAGGGGAGTGTCCGGCCAGAAGCGGACAGCCGGTCATATCCATAAATGCCTCATCAATGCTGTACTGTTCGACGATGGGCGTCAGATGCCGGAGATAGGCGATCAATTCCTTTGAAAATGTTTTGTAGATGTGGTGACGGGGTGGAATCACCTGGAGATTCGGGCATTTTTTTCTGGCCTCTACTAAAGTTTCCGCCGTCTTAATGCCAAATGCCTTCGCAGGCATGCTTTTTGCCAGGACGATGCCATGTCTGTTTTTTTCATCTCCACCAATGACGGCAGGGATTTTGCGCAGATCAAGAGGTTCCTTTAGTTCTGCCAGCCGGTAAACGGCCTCCCAGCTCAAATAAGCGTTATTTACATCAATGTGAAAGATGACCATGTATGTCAGCTCCTTATGAGTGATGATAACATTATAGTACCACAGGAACAAATGTTTGTAAAGAAGGACTTGCATAAAATTTAATGAAATGATAAAATGGCCTTAGGCAGGCCCGAAAAAACAAGGGAATGCTTTCCTAATAAAATAAACAGCGAAGAAAAGAGGATGAAGATGTATAAAATTAATGACAATTATTTAAAGTTACCCGGAAGTTATTTGTTTTCAACGATTGCAAAAAAAGTAAGTGCTTATACGGAGGCAAATCCCGATAAGAAAATTATCCGCCTTGGTATCGGGGATGTGACGCTTCCTTTGGCTCCTGCCGTTATCGAGGCCATGCACAGTGCGGTAGATGAGATGGCGGACGCAGCTACATTCAGGGGATATGCGCCGGATCTTGGATATGAATTCCTTCGGAGCACCATTGTGAAAAATGACTATGAGGCGCGCGGGGTGAACATAGCGATTGACGAAGTATTTATTAGCGACGGTGCAAAGAGCGATTCCGGGAATATCGGGGATATTTTTGCAAAAGAAAACCGCATTGCCGTTTGCGATCCGGTATATCCTGTGTATGTGGATACGAATGCGATGGCGGGCAGAACCGGCGAATATGATAAAGACAAGGAATGCTGGTCCCAAGTGATTTATATGCCATGTACAGCTGAAAATAATTTTGTGCCGGCGATTCCGGAAGAGACGCCGGATTTGATCTATATTTGCTGTCCGAACAACCCGACGGGAACGGCGATGAAAAAAGAAGAACTCCAGACATGGGTTGACTTTGCTTTGACAAAAGGAGCTGTTATCATTTATGACGCGGCATATGAAGCATATATTTCTGAAGAAGATGTACCTCACACGATATACGAATGTGAGGGAGCGAAAAAGTGTGCTATTGAGATGAGAAGCTTTTCAAAAAATGCAGGGTTTACGGGAACGAGGCTTGGATTTACCGTAATTCCAAAAGAACTGGTCTGCGATGGCGTTTCCCTGAACAGCCTGTGGGCGAGGAGACATGGGACAAAATTCAACGGCGCCCCTTATATTATCCAGAGAGCTGGGGAAGCTGTATATAGTGAGGAAGGTAAAAAACAGACGAAGGAACAGATTGCTTACTATATGAACAATGCCAAAATAATCCGGGATGGTCTTACAGAAGCCGGATATACGGTGTTTGGAGGTGTCAATGCACCATATATATGGTTGAAAACACCGGATCGGATGACTTCATGGGAGTTCTTTGATTATTTATTGGAGGAACGGAATATTGTGGGTACGCCTGGAAGCGGTTTTGGACCGAGCGGAGAAGGATATTTCCGCCTCACGGCATTTGGATCTCTTGAAAATACGAAAGACGCGATGGAGCGGATCAGGAAATAGTAAATGTAAACCTATGGCAAATGAAAAAACGGAGGTTGATTAGTATATGAGACGAGGTCAATGGAAAAAAATAATAGCGGTAATGCTTGTCTTGTCGGTTGGATTCATTCCTGCTTTGCCGGCAAGAGCGGATTCCGTCGAATTGAAGCCGTTTTTATCCCTTGGGGCGGATTTGACGAAGGAGCAGAGGAAAACGGTTCTCTCACTGCTGGATGTGCGGGAAAATGAACTTTCAGATTATGAAGTGATTGAGATTACAAACCAGGACGAGCATGATTATCTGGACGATTATCTTTCCGCTTCTGTCATCGGCACGAAGGCACTTTCCTCCGTTCGGGTTGAAAAGGTTGGCGAGGAGAAAGGGATACGTGTGGAGACAAAAAATATCACCTATTGTACGAGTGGTATGTACACAAATGCGCTTACGACAGCCGGTGTCACGGATGCAGAGGTGGTCGTGGCGGGACCGTTCGGCATTTCGGGCACGGCAGCGCTCGTCGGCGCAATGAAGGCATATGAAAAAATGACGGGAGAGACGGTCAGTCAGGAGAATGCAGATGCTGCCACGAATGAGCTTGTCGTCACGAGCGACCTTGCCTCTGATATTGGAAATGAAAAGGCAGAAGAACTGATGGCGCTTACGAAGCAGCGTATTGCAGATGGTGACTTCGATACGGTAGGGGAAATTCAGGATGTGGTCAAGGAGGCCTCTGAGGAACTGGGCGTGACACTGACAGATGAGCAGGAGCAGGCGCTGGTTGGCGTTTTTGACAAAATCAATGGACTGGATCTGGATGTCGATAAATTAAAACAGCAGGCGGAAGAAGTATATGGGAAACTTCAGCAGCTCGGCCTGGATGCGGAGAAAGCCAGCGGGATTCTTTCAAAAATCACACAGTTTTTTAAAGATGTGGCGGATAAGATAGCATCCTTCTTTAAAGATTTATTCTGAGAACAGAACCGTATCAAGTAGTTTCTATGTGGGAGGTATTGTTGTGAAGATAAGTGTTATAATAGCTTATCATGGGGAGGCAAATTATATAAAAGACTGCCTCGGCAGTCTGGCAGACCAGAGTTACGGGGATTTTGAAGTGATCGTCGTGTGCGACGGGTGTGAGAAGCCGGACACCGGACCATTTTCGGCTCTGAAGCTGCGCTTTCTTAAATGTAGCGCTGGCAATGTAGCCAAAGTAAGAAATATAGGACTTGAGGCGGCGAAGGGAGAGTATTTATACTTTCTGGATACCGATGATTATTTGGATGGAGAGGTGCTCGGCGGTCTGGCCGGGCTGGCAGTGCCGGGGGGGGTCGTTTATGGCAAGCTCCGGCACACCTGGTATGGCCGGAAGGTGTACTTGGGAAATGGGGCCAAAACGGCGGGATTCTCTATGGGGGAAAGCCACAACCCTTATGACTGCTTGATGAAGCGGGCAAGGGGGCTGCAAAATGTAACCATTTTAGGCATGTTGATTTCCCGGTCCGTTGTGGACCGGAATCACATACGTTTTGATGAGAAATGCAAGTATTTTGCGGATGTGCCGTTTTTGCTGCAAGTGCTGGCTGCTTCTGGGAGTACCGCCTTTTGTGAAACAGGATGTTATATTAAGAGGAGGCATAACGATCCGGTAAATCTTCCGTCTCTTATTCAGTGGAAGGACGAAAAAGGAAAAAGCCTGGAAGCAATACAGATGTTTTCGGAATATAAGTGTTTTATTCCGAAAGGAGACAGCGAGATCTGGTTCGATTATAAATTTGTACACTTTTTTATGAAAAAAATTGTTCCGTTTATCGTAAAGGCAAAACCAGAGACGGGAGAAGAGGTGTGCCGGGGACTGAGGGAGGCAATCGGGCAGCTAGGCTCCGGTGTGTATGATAAACTGGGTTCGTACGAAAAACGGCTCTTGAAGTGCGGAAGGAGGGGCCGGGCGGAACAGATTGCGCAAAAGGCGCGGTTTCATTCCCGCATGCAGACGTTTTGGCGTGTGTGTAAGAGCAGGGCGGAGCTAAAACGGTATCTGTACAAGAAGGTATTTTCAAAATTGCGCCTTCTTTCGGACACGATAATGTTTGAGAGTTTTTTTGGCAAGAGTTATTCCGACAATCCCAAATATATTTTTGAGTATCTGAACCGGAACTATCCCGGCAGGTACAAATATGTATGGGTAAACGCGGGAAAAGAGCTGCCGCTCGCTTATCCGGCAAAACAGCTGAAAAGGTTTGGTTTTGCCTATTTTTATTATATGGCAAGGTGTAAATATATGGTGTTTAACGGGCGTCAGCCGCACTATTTTATTAAGAGGCCTGGCAACATATTTCTGGAGACGTGGCACGGAACTCCGCTGAAAAAATTAGTATTTGATATGGATGATGTGACGACGGCCTCTCCTCTCTACAAGGAGCAGTTTTATGTACAGACCCGCTCGTGGGATTATCTTGTGGCGCCGAACCTATTTTCAGAGAATATTTTTCGCCGGGCTTTTTTGTATGACGGTGAGATACTCCAAACGGGTTATCCGAGAAATGATATTTTATACGCCGGTGAGCGGAAACCGCTTGTGGCGGAAATTAAGGAGGAACTTGGGATTCCAAGGGAAAAAAAGGTAATCTTGTACGCGCCGACGTGGAGGGATGATGAATTTTACGGCCATGCCAAATACAAGTTTTCCCTCAAGCTCGATTTGCAACCGATGAGGGAGCAGCTGGGGGAAGAGTATGTCGTTCTTTTGCGGACGCACTATTTTATCGCGGATCAAATTGATTTATGTGCATTTGACGGGTTTGCATATAATGTGAGCAAATACGATGATATTGCCAGGCTTTATATTATATCGGACCTTCTGGTCACAGATTATTCGTCGGTCTTTTTTGATTATGCGAATCTCCGGCGGCCGATGCTGTTTTTCATGTACGATTTGGATAAATATAAAAACGTACTGAGGGGATTTTATATGGATGTGGAGGAGGAGCTCCCGGGCCCGATCGTATTTGATACGCAGGAAATCGTGGATGCCGTAAAAAACATTGGGGATATTGAGAAAAAATATGAGGAAAAATATAACCGTTTTTGCGAGAAATATTGCGCCTGGGAAGATGGGCATGCGACAGAAAAGGTCGTAAATGCGGTATTTGATTGTGAATAAGAGAAATAGTGATCGAAGAGACTGCCTATGCTGGCCATTATTCATTGCCAGCATAGGCAGTTTTTTATTGAAAAGTTTTTTGCGGAGCGGGAGAACACTTTTATAAGGCGTATTTTTGGCCGCGTGTTTTAATATAATGAAGAAATGCGGATAAATAAGGAGGTTTTTGTAAAAAATATGATTTGCGCCATCGCGCTGGCGTAGTTGGTTCGGAGTTCAATCGTGATTGGATTGGAGGATGGAATGTCAAAAGTAAGTGTGATCGTTCCCTATCACAAGGGGCCTTCCTATTTGGAAGAGTGCGTAAAAAGTATAGAAAACCAGGGACTTTCCGATTTGGAAATATTGATCGTGGATGACAGGGGCGGACATGATGTGCCAGAATCGGTTCTGAAGGCGGAGCATGTGAGACACATCGTGCTGGAGGAGGAATTCGGTGCGAAAGGGAGACAGGAAATACCGGTGCGCCCATTTGGGGTGGCGGTAGCCAGAAATACCGGCGTCCGTTATGCATCGGGTGATTATTTGTATTTTTTGGATGCCGATGATTACCTTTGGGGAGATGCGCTGGCTCGGCTTGTAAAGCTTGCCGACGAAAAAAAAGCGAAAGTCGTCACCGGAAACCGCTATAGTACATGGTTTCGCCCAATCAGCTTTACGTTTGACAAAGCGGGCGCGGATACGAAAATAGATGGAATTGTTCCACTTCAGGGGAATACATTGAAAAATGTGTTGAACCGGCGTTTTACCGTGCAGCACCTTTTAATTCAAAAGGAATATTATGACAGTATGAAATTTGAGTTTGATGTGTACAATACATTTTATTCCGATGTTCCGGTTGTGGCCCGCATGTTTGCCGGGGCAGCCGGGGATATGTGGGCGGATGGCGGCAGTATATATGTTTGGCGGCGCCGCAATGACCCGGTTCACATGCCGGCTCTCTGCCAGCAAAAAGGGAAATGGAGGAGCGGCGAATTTATCGAGGCATATGAGGCGGCATGTAAATGCCTGGAAGAAGACGGAGGTCCACAGAAGGCGTATTTACTGGGGGCGCTTAATTGGTGGCTATGCCGGTTTACTCTCCGGAAATTTCCCCGGCAGATCAAAGGCAAGAGGGCAGTCCGGTATACAAAAAATTTGCAGAAGATAAAAGACGAAGAGTTCGGGCAAATGAATAAAAGATTCCGTTTCCTTCAAAGGATGGAACTGAAGTGCATCCGAAGAGGGAATTACCGAATGGCGGCGCTGGCCGGTAAGCTGGTGCATATATGGCGGAAAAAATGCGGTATATTTGGTAAGCCGATCCAGTACTGGCGTTTTTTAGATAAGCTGGTCTTTCAGAAAATGCGCATTCGGGAGGACTGGGTTTTTGTGGAAAGTTTTTTTGGAAAGAGCTACTCCGACAGTCCTAAATATTTGTATGAATATTTATACGATAAATACGGGGACCAATACCGCTTTATATGGTGCCTGAACAGGCGGACCAGGGAAGTAAAGGGGCGTCCCTCCATATGCAGGCGCCACTCGCTCCGGTACGTGTATTACACAGCGCGGGCAAAGTATTTTATTTGCAATACAAGACAGCCGGCATGGTTTAAAAAGCGCAAAGAGACTGTATTTGTCGAGACGTGGCACGGGACGCCGCTGAAAAAGCTTGCGTTCGATTTAGAGGATATCCATGCTGTGAGCCAGGACCATAAAAAGCTGTTTTACAGCCAGAGTAAGGAGTGGGATTACCTGGTCTCTGCAAACCGGTTTTCGACGGATGTCTTTGAACGGGCATTTTGTTTTCCGCGGGAAAAGATTATAGAGACGGGATATCCGAGAAACGATATTTTGTATTCGGAGCATGCCGGGCGGATTGCGGAGGAAGTGAAGAGGGAGCTCGGTATACCGAAGGGGAAGCGGGTGATTCTCTATGCGCCTACGTGGAGGGATAACCAGTTTTATGAGAAGGCGAAGTATAAATTTACCCTGGTGCTGGATTTGGAGCGGATGCGGCGCGAGTTTGGGAACGACAGCGTACTCTTGCTGCGCACGCACTATTATATTGCCGACCGTCTCGAGTTATCCGGTCTGGATGACTTTGTGTACAATGGGAGCGGCTACGGCGATGTATCCAGACTTTATCTTGTTTCGGATATATGTATAACGGACTATTCATCGGTTTTTTTTGATTTTGCAAATTTAAAGCGTCCTTTGTTATTTTTTGCCTATGATTTGGAGGACTACAAAGAAGAGATCCGGGGGATGTATTTAGATATGGAAAAAGAGCTGCCGGGGCCGGTCGTTCAGACAAATGATGAATTGATAGACGCGCTGCGGCATTTGGACGAGGTAACGGAGCAGTACAGAGAGCGTTATGAACGGTTTTATGATAAATTTTGTCACATAGATGACGGAAATGCGGCAGAGCGGGTCGTTCAGGCCGTATTTGGCGGGAGGTAGCGGGAAAGGAGCCGGCATGAAAGCATGGATACGGACTTTTGTAAAAACATTTGCCATAATTTTATATCGTGTCATGTGTGTTGTGCTGCCTGTCAATAAGAGGCGCATTGTTTTCGACTCAAGTCTGGGCAGGAGTTATTCGGGGAATCCGAGACGTATTTTCGAATACATGGTTGAGAATGGCTATGTTGATAAATGGGAGTGTACCTGGTTTTATGAGAAAGCGCCATATCCAATTCCGGGAAAGGGATGCCAGTTCCGCTACGGGCGCTTTCGGTATTTGTATTATATGGCGACGGCGAAGGTGTGGATTTTTGACTGCCGGCAGCCAGAGTGGCTTATTAAGAGAAAGGATTGCCTTTACATCCAGACGTGGCACGGGACGCCGCTGAAAAAGCTTGTACTTGATATGGACGACGTATTTATGATGCATGAGAAGGATCTTTCTTCTTATCAGGATGGTTTTGTAAAAAATGTAGGGATATGGGATGTCCTGATTTCCCAGAGCCCGTATGCGTCGAATACGTTTCGCAGGGCATTTGCTTTTGAAAAGGATATGCTTGAGATTGGATATCCAAGAAATGACATTTTATTTTCAAAAAATAATGAGGATGATATCCGCCGGCTGAAAATGCGTCTGGGCTTACCGCTGGACAAAAAGGTCATGCTCTATGCCCCGACATTCCGCGACGATGAATTCGATGAGAAGGCCAGTTATAAATTTAGTCCAAAGATTTCGTTTGAGCGCATACGGGAGGAGTTCGGAGAGGAGTATGTGCTGATTGTAAAATACCATTATTTGATTATGGATTGTATCGACTGGCTTCCTTACAAAAATTTTATCTATCATTTTGACCAGAGTGATGACATCGCAGAGCTATTTCTCGTGTCAGACATAATGATTACCGATTATTCCTCTGTTATGTTTGATTACAGTATTTTGAGAAGGCCGATGTTTTTCTGTGCCTATGACCTGGATAAATATAAAAATGAGCTGCGCGGATTTTACTTTGATTATGAAAGAGAGCTTCCCGGGCCCATTTCTACAAATACGGAGACGCTCATAAGGGACATCCGGACTTACGATGCCAGCCGGTATAAGCAGCGTTATGAGGATTTTTGCAGGAAATATAATCCGTGGGACGACGGGCGCGCGGCGGCGAAGGTCGTAGAAGTGGTGGAACGGGCGCTAGAAGGGAGGACGGTCCAGGAGACAATAACGGATTAGGAAAGTTTCTCCAATCAAATAATTCTGAGCAGAATATTGACAAATATTTCGGATGGGATTATAATATTAAACAGTTGCGTAGCATGAGCGGACAGGGGCGGGAGGGTGACATTTGTAGTGAAACCGGAGGCGAAGATGTGTGATTACGGACAGTGAGTTTAACCGTATCGTAGGTTATGTAAAGGGTAATTTTGGCATAGACCTGAGTCAGAAACGTGTTCTGATTATGGGCAGACTTGAGAATTATTTATTGCGAAATGGATTTGATAGTTACAATGACTATATGACAGAGGTGGAAAAGGATCCTTCCGGGGAGGAAGCTAAGAATCTCATCAATGTTCTGACGACCAACCATACATATTTTATGCGAGAGAGCGAACATTTTGATTATATGCGGCAGATTGTACTACCGCAGCTGCGAAAGAAAGAAGCAGCGAGAAAGGACTTGCGGATTTGGTCGGCAGCATCCTCTACGGGTGAGGAGCCGTATACGATTGCTATGGTTCTTATGGACTTTTTTGGAATAGAGCATAAGGCATGGGATACGAAAGTTCTTGCGACGGATATTTCCACCAGGGTATTGGAGCATGCGTCCCGTGGCATGTATTTGAAGGAGCAGGTGGAACCGCTGCCGCCGAAATGGAAACAGCGGTATTTTAAGCAGATCAATAGCGAGCAGTACGTGGCTAAGGACGTTCTGAAAAAGGAATTGATTTTCAGGCGGTTTAACCTGATGAATGATTTTCCGTTCCGCAGGAAGTTTCATGTTGTCTTTTTGCGGAATGTGATGATTTATTTTGAAGACGAGACGAAATATAATCTTTTAAATAAAATTTATGATTTCATGGAGCCGGGCGGGTATCTTTTTATCGGCACTACGGAGAATCTGGATAAGAATAAAACAAGGTTTGAATATGTCAGACCGTCGATCTATAGAAAATAATTTAGGAGAGATTAGTATGAGACCGATTAAAGTGCTTGTTGTGGATGACTCAATTCTGTTTCGGAATCTTTTGGTACAGAGCCTGAATTCAGACCCGAATATAAATGTAGTAGCGCAGGTTGGAAATCCATACGAGGCGAGGGACGCGATTATTCAATATAAACCGGATGTCATGACGCTGGATGTGGAAATGCCGAGGATGAGCGGGATTGATTTCCTGAAAAAGCTCATGCCGCAGTATCCGCTTCCCGTCGTTATGATTAGTTCACTTAACGGCAAGGTGTTTGACGCTATGGAGGCGGGCGCTGTGGATTTTGTAAATAAGCCTGCGAACTTGAATCGGGAGCAGCTGGGGCTGTTTTTGAAGCAGGAGCTGGTCACAAAAGTGAAAATCGCTTCGGCTGCAAAAGTTGGTGGATATAAGCGGGTAGATGTCGGCCGTGTGAATGGAAATATCGGCGCCTGCGGGAATGGACGCATCGTGGCAATCGGGGCTTCTACCGGTGGAACGGAGGCGATTTTTGAGGTGGTAAAACGTTTTCGGAGGGATATTCCGGGTGTCGTTATTGTACAACATATGCCGCCGGGATTTACGAAAATGTACGCAGAGCGTCTCAATAACCAGTGTGAGGTGGCCGTCAAGGAAGCGGTGAGCGGCGACCAAGTATTACAGGGGCAGGTATTGATTGCTCCGGGAGACAGACAGATGAAGCTGGTGAAGGTTGGAGATGTTTACCAGGTTGAGTGCAGGGGGGAGGAAAAAGTAAGCGGACATTGTCCTTCTGTAGATGTTCTATTTAAGTCAGTTGCAAAGGTGGCAGGAGACAAAGCAATTGGTGTGATCTTGACCGGAATGGGCGGAGACGGCGCACAGGGACTTTTGGAGATGCGCAATGCCGGTGCACTGACGATCGGACAAAATGAGGCGAGCTGTGTCGTGTACGGGATGCCAAAGGTGGCATATGATATCGGCGCGGTACAGAGCCAATTGGATTTGACGGCGATTGCAGGAAAGGTATACAGCCTGTTGAGCAAATAGATGAAGGAAAGGAGAATGGAAAAATGAAGATATTATTGGCAGAAGATGATTTTGCCAGCCGGAAGTTTATGGATAAATACCTGTCACAGTACGGTGAATGTGACGTAACGGTAGATGGCGAAGAGGCAGTAGATGCTTTTATGATGGCGTTAGAGGACGAGGAGCCATATGATCTGGTTTGTCTTGACGTGATGATGCCGGTTCTGGACGGATACCAGGTATTAAAGGCCATCCGGGACATTGAGGCACAAAGAGGCATGCCGAAAAGCAAACGCGTAAAAGTTATTATGACGACAGCATTAAATGAAGAGCGCAATGTTAAAATGGCATTTGAGCTCGGGTGCGAGGCATATTCCGGGAAACCCATTGACGTGGAGAAATTTGACAAGGTATTAAAGAAACTGGGATTGTTATAACGATAATAAATCCTTAGGATTGGAGGAAGTATGGCAGAAGAATTTAACCTAGATGGGATGCTTGATGTGTTTTTGTATGAAAGCAGCCAGCTGATGGAAAACTTAGAAAGCATCATATTAGAAAAACAGAATGAAGAATGCTTCGACGATGCCGATATCAATGAAATCTTCCGTATCATGCACACGATCAAGGGCTCATCGGGAATTATGATGTTTGACAATATAACAAAGATTTCCCATAAGTTAGAAGATGTGTTTTATTATTTACGGGAATCTCATCCAGAAAATGTACCTCATCTCGAATTGGTGGAGAAGGTACTTGCCGTATCGGATTTTATTACGGGTGAGCTGGATAAGATTAAAGACGGGGGATCGCCGGACAGTGATGAAGGTGAGCTGCTGAAGGAACTTGACGATTTCCTTGCCCATATAAAGGGTGAGATTAAAGAACAGGGGATTCGGCTGCCGCGGGAGAATAAGAGTGAGGAACCGAGCCAGTTTTACATAACACCGGTTGCCGGCGACGACAGCCACTTTTACCGGATCGTCATTCACTATCGGAATGATACGATGATGAGCAATATCCGTGCTTATTCTGCAACCTATGCGTTAAAGGAAGTGGCGGAGGATCTTTTGTACTCACCGGATGACATTATTTCCAATGAGGAAAGTGGTGACGTGATTCTGGCAGAGGGATTTTATATGCTTTTGCAGACAAAAAGCAGCAAAAGTGAGATCCTGGAGCTGATTGACAGCACAGAAGCGGAGAAAATTGATTTTGATGAGGTTTCCGCCGACGAGTTTGGAAAGGCAATTGGAGAACTGGGGAGTGGAGGAGTACCAGACATCTCCGCACAGCAACCTGAAAATACATCCGGCCAGGAAGCGCAGAAGAAAGAGCCGGTTGTACCTGGTGATTACGTCGTTAAGAAAAAGGAAACCGGAAAAGGCAAGACGCTGGCGAAAAACCAGCCGAAGAAGCAGAGTATTATTAGCGTAAATGTAGAGAAAATGGATGCGCTTATGGATTTGATCGGTGAGATCGTCATTGCGGAGGCGGCAGTGATGCAAAATCCAGATCTAAAAGTACCGGGACTTGAGCTTGGCAATTTCCAAAAGGCAGCCGGCCAGCTCGCGAAAATCACGACAGATTTGCAGGAGGCTATCATGTCCATGCGAATGATGCCTTTGACGAATGTGTTCCAGAAGATGAGACGAATCGTCTTCGACGTGTCAAGAAAGCTCGGTAAAGAAATTGAGTTAGAAGTAATCGGAGAAAATACTGAGGTTGATAAAAATATTATTGAACATATTTCTGACCCGCTGATGCATTTAGTTCGAAATTCTGTTGACCACGGAATTGAGACAGATCCTCAGCAGCGTGTCAATCTTGGTAAACCGTCCAAAGGTAAAATTACACTCGAGGCGAAGAACGAGGGCGGGAAAGTGTATATCAGTGTCAGGGATGACGGAAAGGGCCTTAATAAAGAAAAACTATACCAAAAGGCATTGGATAACGGACTGATTGGCGATAAGCTTATTACAGAGTTTTCCGATTCGGAAATTTTCCGGTTTATTACGTTACCTGGATTTTCGACAAAAGAAGTTGTCACAGAATATTCCGGCCGCGGTGTCGGCATGGATGTAGTGATTAAGGATATCCAGGCCATCGGCGGAAGGCTGGAAATTGACAGTGAAGAGGGCTATGGTTCGGAGATGACCCTTGTTATACCGCTGACGCTGGCAATTATAAATGGTATTGTTGTAGAGGTTGGCGACTATTCCTTTGTACTGGAGACAGCTTCCGTCAAAGAATTTGTGCGAGTTGGGGAAGATACTATCGTACAGGAGCCCAGCGGTGAGGAATACATTGTCCTGCGCGGCGAGTGCTATCCGTTCATACGCCTGAATGAGAAATATAATCTATCCGATACGAGAGAAAAAGTGGACAGCGGAATCGTCGTTGTGTTGGAGTATGAGGGCAGGCAGATTTGTATTCTGATTGACCGACTGCTACAAGAGCAGGAAATTGTGGTGAAGCCGATACCTTCCTACATAAAGAAAGTCAAAGGACTGTCAGGCTG
The DNA here is from genome assembly GCA_910584245.1 of uncultured Eubacterium sp. GTDB lineage: Bacteria > Bacillota > Clostridia > Lachnospirales > Lachnospiraceae > Eubacterium_F. Next base: position 89,080 of record CAJTZF010000003.1, on the reverse strand, counting down.
TACACAGCTCGGAGACGGAAGTATCGCACTGATTCTGGATGTTGCCGGATTAGTACAGAGTGAGGAAAGGAGTTAATAGATGGCGGAAGAAATCAAAGAGGAATTGGAAGATGATGCCCAGAGAGGGAAATTTATGACATTCCGGACTGGCAAGGAGTATTTTGGCATCAATATCAGTTATGTCAATGAGATTATCATGATGCAGCCGATCACAGCAATACCCGAAGCCGAGGACTATATCAAGGGCCTGATCAATCTTCGCGGTAAAATTATTCCTGTTATTGACGTCAGAACCAGATTTAAGATGGAGCCTCAGGAGTATACGGACCGGACCTGTATTATTGTCATCAATGTAAAAACTACGGTCATCGGTTTGATTGTAGAGCAGATTGCAGAGGTGGACACGATATCCGAGGACGATATAGTGCCGCCGCCAAGTCTCGGACATAAGGAGCACGAGCACAATAAATATGTGTATGGGCTGGCGAGAACAGGAGATTCGGTAAAACTGCTCATTGATCCTGAGAAATTGATTAAGGATGAAGATTTAGAAGTAATTGAAGATATTCAAGAGGAAGAAAAATAATAAAACGGAGGATTGTGTCATGAAGAAAAAGAGTGAAGGCCGCAGTATGACGGTCAAATCGAAGCTGATGGTATTCAGTGGTCTTATGTTAGGACTTATCCTAATAATTGCATTGGCAAGTAGTGTTGTTGTGTCTAGGGTAAATAAAGAGCGCTCAGATCGTTATACCATTTATGGTGAGAGAGAGCTTAAAATGTGTGACAGCCTTAGGTGTTTTAACCAGATCCGGGTTTTGATGAGAGATGCGATTTATGTTTACCCGAATGACAAGGCCCAGCAGGAAAGCATTGTAAAAGAGATAAACGAAGGGTTAGAGACGATTAAGACCCAGTTAGCTTCTGTCAGTGAAGTGATGGATTCTTTCAGTCAGGATTTTTCAGACCAGTTTAAGCAGATGGCGACCTATCTGACAGAGTACAAAGAGTCCGTTGAAAAAACGATGGATATGGTTACCAAAGGGGATATTAGAGGTGCGGAGCAGGAATTGACTGTGAATGCGATCGATATAGCGTCGAATGCGCGCGCATCATTTAAAACGGCGTTGAACACGTTGATTCAGGATGCGGCTCAGGAATCGAAAAACATTGACCGCACGGTTTTGATACTCACGATTATTCTTAGTGTCATTTGTGGAATTAGTTTGCTGATCGGCATTATATACTGTGTTGTGCTTATCCGGGCGATCACACATCCGATTGAGAAGCTTTCCATCGCATCGAAGAAGCTGGCAGAAGGTGATATCGAAGTTGATTGTGAGAAGATTGCCAACGATGATTTGGGTGCGCTGATGGATGGCTACAAGGGTATTGTAGAGGATATCAAGCAGCAGGTTAAGATGGCAGAGGCGATTGCGGACGGCGATTTGACAGCGGAAGTTCATGCGCGCAGTGACAAGGATGTGCTCAGAAAGGCAATTAGAAAGCTGATCGAGCACAATAATGTGAACATCGGAAACATCAAGGAATCTACGATGCATCTTACGATTGGTGCAGAGCAGGTGGCGAGCGCCAGCCAGTCTTTAGCACAGGGATCTACGGAGCAGGCCAGCGCACTTGAGCAGGTGACTGCTTCTATGGCAGAGATTGCAGAGCGCACGAAGAACAACGCGTCCCAGGCGAATGAGGCAGATGAGCTTGTTCATAATGTGAAACGCATTGCAGAAGATGGAAACGGACAGATGACATCGATGATTAACGCTATGAATGACATCAATGCATCTTCCGAGACGATATCCAAAATTATTAAGACAATTGATGATATTTCGTTCCAGACGAATATCCTTGCCCTGAATGCAGCAGTTGAGGCGGCTAGGGCAGGCGTACATGGAAAAGGTTTTGCCGTTGTTGCAGAGGAAGTCAGAAGCCTGGCAGCAAAATCCGCTTCAGCAGCCAGTGAGACGGCTGAGATGATTGAAGATTCGATCCAGAAGGTTAGCAATGGTTCCCGAATTGCGGATGAGACAGCAAAATCACTTAGTGAGATTATTGAATCCATTGATAAGATTGTAGAATTGATCAGCCAGATTGCAGTGGCTTCGAATGACCAGGCAACGGCAGTGTCCCAGATCGACCAGGCGATTGGCCAGGTATCTACCGTTGTGCAGACAAACTCGGCTACGAGCCAGCAGTGTGCGGCAGCCAGTGAAGAGCTTTCCAACCAGGCAGAGAACCTCAAAGAGGTGGTTGCAAATTACAAACTGGCAGTTGGCTATGGCGGTGGAAATTATGCTTCTGAGGCAAAGGGAATGGATAATTACAGCAGCAATAATGAGCAGATTATTTCCCTGGACGGTGAATTCGGTAAATATTAATTGTATTTGATAACGTTAGAGATACCTTGTCTACGGCTTATCCGGGTCATAGACAGGGTGTTTCTTTTTGTAGAAAAACTGGAAAAAAGCATGGGATTGTGTTATGATATGGAATAATGGCGGTGGAAATAGGGAGCGGATTATTTGGATATGCTACGAAGAGGAAGCTTACAATAGAAAGGTAATCCTATGGTGACGAAGAGAAAAGGAAGATTAAAAAAACTTAAGGGAAGAATGCAGAGCAGCCTGAGTGGTTTTTTCCGGGCGTGTATGGTGGGCGCGCTCGTATTATTTCAGTTTGCAATTATTGTTGCGACTCCATTTTTATTTCGGGAATTTGCATTGCAATTTTATATTTTAATTGAAGTGTGTGGAATTATCGGTATCCTGGCATTGACAAATGACAGCAGGAATTATTCTTATAAATATTCGTGGCTCTGTGTTATATTAATTTTCCCAATTTCAGGATTAATTATGTTTAATCTTTGGGGAAAGGTTGGGAAAAAGAATAAGTTAAATAAAGCCATCCAGGAACAGTTTAAAAAAACCGATGTGTGGCTCGTGCAGAATCCGGAGGTGGCGGAGGAATTTTCGAGCCGGCATCCGGTATCCTCCCGCATGTCAAAATATATGTCGGCAGAAGGGGCTCCCATTTTCAAAAATAATGCGGCCGAATATTATTCGTTCGGGGAGCAGGCGTTCGAGGACTTGTTTGTAGATTTAGAAAATGCGCATTCGTTCATATTCATGGAATTTTTTATTGTGGCAGAAGGCGCGGTGTGGGACCAGATTCATGAAATTCTTCTCCGCAAAATTAAGGAGGGTGTCGAGGTTAAGTTCCTCTATGATGATTTCGGGGCGATGTTCCGGACTGGCAAAAATTTTGCTTCGGATTTGCGGGCCGAGGGGTTTGAGGTTGAAATTTTTAACCCGATCCATAAATATGCCAGCAAGCTTTATATGAATTTCCGGGATCATCAGAAGATCGTTATTATTGATGGAAATATTGGATATACCGGCGGTTTTAATATCGCGGATGAGTATGCCAATCTCATTGAACGGTTTGGCGTATGGAAGGATGCGGGAATCCGCATCCAGGGCGATGCCGTGTGGGGACTCACCGTGGCATTTTTGGAAATGTGGTCCGTGTGTGACCGCAAGCAGGAGCTGGCGGTGGAGAGATACTGGCCGACGGAGAAATTCCCCGCATCGGACATGTACTGCCATGTGCTCCGCGACGGCCCGGCACTCGGTACAAGGAGTTTTGTGGAAAGTGTGTATAAGCAAATGATAAATTATGCGGGAAAGATTATGTATATTATGACGCCGTATCTTATTTTGGAGGATACGCTGGTCCAAAGTTTGATTGAGGCGAAGCGCCGGGGGGTAGATGTTCGCATTATTACGCCGAATATCCCGGATAAAAAGCATGTAAAATGGCTGACGGAATACAATTATGGCGTGCTGCTTGCGTACGGTATCCGGATTTATGAATATACACCGGGATTTATTCACTCAAAAGTTGTGATGTCGGAGCACTGTGCAGTCGTCGGAACGATTAATCTGGATTACCGCAGTTTTTACCTGCACTATGAAAACGGTGTGTGGGTGTATGATGAAGATTTCCTGAAAGAGGTCAGGAGGGATTTTGACGACACATTTGCCGTCAGTACGGAAATCCGTTATGAGGCCTGGAAGAATCGGCCGCTTGCGCGCAAAGCGGTACAACATATATTAAAAGTATTTTCAACGCTTGTTTAGAAGAGAGGTAAGACATGATACAGTTTGTGAGGGGAATATTGGATACGGTCAGTGAAAACCAGATTGTAGTCGAGAACCAGGGAATCGGGTTTGGGATTTTGGTGCCGCTGTCCGTCGTATCCGCGTTGCCACAGACGGGAAATGAAGTGAAGATTTACACGTATATGCATGTGAGGGAAGACGCCATGCAGCTCTTTGGTTTTCTTACGAAAGATGAGCTGGCGATGTTCCAGCTGTTAATTACGGTTAGCGGCATTGGCCCGAAGGGGGCGCTCGGTATTTTGTCCGTGATGGACGCGGATGCCCTTCGTTTTGCTATTTTGGCCGACGATGCGAAGAGCATATCCAAGGCGCCCGGCATCGGTGTGAAGACGGCGGGGAGGCTTATTCTGGAACTAAGGGATAAGGTGGACTTTGAGGAGGCAATAGAAGGGGCACTGGACCGGGGAGAAATGAATGCTGCCGGCCGTTCCTCCGCTGGGGAGAATGGGGCTGCGGCAAATGAGGCTATCCAGGCGTTGGTCGCGCTCGGCTATTCGAGTGCGGAGGCGGTGAAAGCAGTGAAGAAAGTCGCGGCTGCACCGGACCAGACAGTGGAAGATATTTTGAAAGCGGCCTTGAAGAATTTGTAAGTTTTGGGAGGAGGAAGGTATGGAGAGACGTGTCATTTCTACCGATGTCATGGAGGAGGACTACAAAATTGAAAACAGTCTCCGCCCCAGGCTGTTGTGTGATTATATCGGGCAGACGAAAGTGAAGAAAAATCTGGGGGTGTTTATTGAGGCGGCGAAGGCGCGGGGAGAAGCGCTGGACCATGTGCTTTTATATGGCCCTCCCGGGTTGGGAAAGACGACGCTTGCCGGCATTATTGCCAACGAGATGGACGTCAATTTAAAGATTACTTCCGGCCCTGCGATTGAAAAGCCGGGGGAAATCGCCTCCATACTGAACAATTTGCAGGAAGGCGACTTGCTCTTTGTCGATGAGATACATCGGTTAAACCGTCAGGTGGAAGAGGTTTTATATCCCGCTATGGAGGATTTCGTGATTGACATTGTGATTGGAAAAGGGGCGTCGGCGCGAAGCATCCGTCTGGATCTTCCGAGATTCACACTGGTAGGGGCTACGACGAGGGCTGGTATGCTGACGGCGCCTCTCCGCGACCGGTTCGGAGTTGTGCACCGGCTTGAGTTTTATACAGTAGAGGAGCTTTTGACGATTGTGCGTCGTTCCGCGCAGGTGTTCCAGGTGGAAATTGATGAGGCGGGCGCGATGGAAATCGCCCGGCGGTCGAGGGGGACGCCGCGGCTTGCAAACCGCCTGTTAAAGAGGGTCCGGGATTTTGCCCAGGTCAAATATGACGGCAGGATTACACAGGAAGTCGCGAATTTTGCCCTTAATTTGCTCGAGGTAGATAAATACGGATTGGACAATACAGACCGCTCGATCCTTATGACAATGATTGACAAATTTACCGGCGGGCCGGTTGGACTGGATACGCTGGCGGCGAGTATCGGGGAGGACAGCGGTACGATCGAGGACGTATATGAGCCATATCTCATTCAGAATGGCTTTCTTGCGCGGACGCCAAGAGGGCGGACCGTGACGGAAAAGACGTATCAACATTTTGGGCTTAGCCCGTCCAAATAAAAGAGAAAGAAAGGTGGTGTCTGGCATGGCGGGAACAAGTGCAGTAAGGAATCAAAAAAACGGAGTGGTTTCCTGCTGGGTATGTACGGGAATGATTTTGTTTATGAACATACTCCGGCTTACTATGCTTCGAATGAACAATAAGGTGATCGATTGGGTTTTTATTATACTTACCGTAATCTGGGTGGTGATATCAGTTGTAGAGACTGTGAAATATTTAAAAAATAAAAAGAGTGGGGATGGGAAATAAATGTCGGAAAATGAAAAGCAGACAAAGGCAAGTGAGCGGATTGCGATGCGGGTTTCCAGGAATAGCATTTTTGTAAATCTTTTACTTGCTATTGGAAAGCTGGCTGCCGGTATTTTTGGAAATTCGGCGGCGATGGTTTCCGATGCCGTGCACTCGGCTTCGGATGTATTTAGCACAGTTATTGTTATGGTCGGCGTCAAGTTGTCGGGAAAGGAATCCGACGCCAACCACCCGTACGGGCACGAGCGGCTGGAATGTGTGGCGGCGATATTGCTCGCCGTTATACTGGCGGCCACAGGACTGGGGATCGGCTATCAGGGAATCGAAGTAATCTGGTCGGGAGATACTGGGAAAATCAACGTTCCCACGATGCTTCCGCTTATTGCTGCTATCGTCTCCATCGCAGTCAAGGAAGGCATGTACTGGTATACAATAGCAGTGGCAAAGAAACTCCAGTCCGGGGCATTGAAAGCGGATGCCTGGCACCACCGGTCGGACGCGTTGTCGTCGGTTGGCAGTTTCGCCGGTATTCTCGGCGCCAAAATAGGTTTTCCCGTGCTGGACCCGGTTGCCAGTATTGTTATAAGTATATTTATCCTGAAGGCCGTCTATGATATTTTTATGGACGCTGTCGGAAAGCTGACAGACGAGGCGTGTGACGCACAGACGGTAGAACAGATGCGGCAGTGTATTTTGGGCAGGGACGGTGTATTTGGCATTGACGACATAAAGACGAGGATGTTTGGCAATAAAATATATATGGATATAGAAATACAATGCGATGGAAACATGACGCTGTTCGCCGCCCATGAGGTGGCGGAGGATGTCCATGATGAGATTGAGAGGGCGTTCCCCAATGTAAAGCACTGTATGGTGCATGTAAACCCCTGCCGCCGGGAGTAGTGGAAACCGTTACGGGAAATTAAAAAACAAGTCACGGAATGTTCACATATGTCGTGTAGCATAGTTTAGTGATACTAACGTCAGGATGGTGGGGGGCAAAATAGGAGGGTATGCTTATGAGATTACGGGACCGGTTACAGAGATTTATGTATGGCAGATATGGAAATGACCAGCTCAGCACATTTTGTTTTGCGGCTTTTGCAGTCATATGGCTTGTATCCATGCTGTTTCGCGGAACATGGATTGGCATCCTGCTGACAGTCATAGATTATTTGATTGTCCTTACTTATTTCTTTCGCTTTTTTTCAAGAAATATTGTCCAGCGGCAAAAGGAAAACCGTATATTTTTATCAGTAAAAAATAGGATAAAGAACTTTTTTAAATTCCAGCGGCTTCGGTTTGTGGAGAGAAACGGCGTGAAGAAACTGTACCGCTGTCCGAAGTGCCATCAGGTTATAAGGGTGCCAAAGGGGAGAGGAAAGATCGCGATTACCTGTCCGAAATGCCATTTTGAATTTATTAAAAAAACATGAGCGGAAATGAGGTATTATGTTCGGATATGTTATGGCAAATAAGCCGGAGCTAAAAGTCCGGGAATTTGACCGGTATAAGGCATATTATTGTGGTTTGTGCCGGCAGCTGAAGAAGAGAAACGGACGTCTCGGCCAGCTGACGCTTACTTATGACATGACGTTTCTCGTGTTGCTTCTGTCCTCCCTGTATGAGCCGGAGGAACAGGAGGAGCGTCACCGCTGCCTTGTCCATCCGGGCAGAAAGCAGCGCATGGTTTATAATAAGATAACAGATTATGCGGCGGATATGAATGTCCTGTTGTCCTACTATCATTTTGTAGATGACTGGGAGGACGAGCGAAAGCTTTCCGGCTTGTGCGGTTCTTATGCTTTTTCCCGCAAGGCGAAAAAGATCGCGCGGCGCTATCCGCGCCAGGCAGGGGTGATAAAGATGCAGCTTGCCAGGCTGGCGGAACTGGAAAAAAGCGGCGTGACGGATTTAGACGAGATCAGCCGGCCGTTTGGGGAGCTGATGTCCGAACTATTTGTGTATGAGGAAGATGCATTTATGCATATTTTAAGACGGTTTGGTTTTTTTATCGGAAAATACATTTATCTTCTCGATGCCTTTCTGGATCTGGAGAAGGATAAAGAAAAAGGCAGCTACAATCCATTCAAGGAAACTTGTCAGCAGAGCGGCTTTGAAGAGCGGATGACGCACATACTCGACAGCACGGCAAGACAGGCGGTCATTGAATTTGAAAAACTTCCGCTCGACAGGGATCTGCCTATTTTACGAAACATTTTGTATGAGGGCGTGAAAGTGCGCTTGCTCAAATATTTGCAGGAGGAGAGAAGAAGTGATAAATGATCCATATAGTGTACTTGGCGTCAGCCGAAGTGCCAGTGACAAAGAGATAAAGAAGGCGTACCGCAACCAGAGCCGGAAATACCACCCGGATTCCTTTGCGAACCGCTCGAAGGCGGAGGCGGATGCGGCGGCGGAGCGGTTTAAGCAGATCCAGGAGGCGTATAACCAGATTGTGAGCGAGCGTTCCGGTAGGACTTCCGGTGCGTATGGTTATTCTGGCGGCTACGGCGGAGGCCAGTCCTACTCAGAGGAGGACCAGCACCTGATGGCGGCTGTAAATTATATTCAGGCAAGGCGTTATCATGAGGCGGTCAATGTGCTAAATGGTATCAACAACCGCAACGCGCGCTGGTATTATTTGAGTTCGGTGGCGAATATGGGATTGGGAAATAACGTGGTGGCACAGGATTATGCGAAGAAGGCGGTAGAGCTCGAGCCAAATAATATGGAATTCCGCCAGTATTACCAGCAGCTTATGAATGGCGGCGGCTATGGGTCTTTTGGCAGTCCGTTCGGAGGAGGTTACGGGGGCGGCTACGGAGGCTATGGCGGTTACGGGAGTTACGGGGGCGGAGGCAGCTCCTGTGGAACGGGTAATTTTTGCTGTGATTTGTGGTGCGCCGATACGCTCTGTGAATGTATGGGAGGGGATTTGTGTTCATGCATATAAAAAAAACCTATGCAATGGCCGCCGCAGCCCTTATGGCGGCGCTGAGTGTGGTATTGTTGTTGATCGGAGTGTATATTCCGGTTAATACGCTTTTTTTTACTGCGATGGCCGCGTATCTGGCCGGTTATACGATCAATAAATACGGAATAAAATACGGGGGCGCCCAGTTAGTTGTATGCGCGCTTCTCGACATGTTTTTCATTCCGGATAAGCTGAACTGGATCGTCTATCTTTGTCTGTCTGGATATATTTTTTTTAGTGAAGTCATTTTCCAGCGTTGGAACCGCGTCCGGGACAGGAAGAAGAAGATGCGCGTGCAGCTCGTCTGTAACGGTATTTTGTTTAATATGATATACATACCTGTGCTTATGTTTGGCCGCCAGCTGCTGTTTACCGGTGAAATGCCGGCAGGAAGTATCGTGCTCTGGCTGGCGGGACAGGTAGGGTGGATCATATATGACAAGGGATACCGTGTGTTTATTCAGACGGTTGGAGAGCGGACGGGCGGTTGATACCGCCGTTAAATCGGGAAAACCTTCGCCGGGGGTGGTTAAGGTTTTCCTTTTTTTTGCCGAAATAAAAAATATAGGAAACTTTGGATGTTTTTGCCGGGTGATCCGGTATGTTATTACTTGTATTCCACAGGGAGGTAGATTATGGATTTTTATGCAGGGATGCCATTACAAGGAACGAATTCACAGCAGACGGTGGGAAAGAATTATTCGTATTCCACGGGAAAAAATAAAAATGCCAGGGGAGCGGACAAACCGGCCGGCCGGGATTCTATATGGAAGCTGGCGGCAGAGAGTTACCAGCCTTCTGCGGCGGCGAGGGATTACAGCGTCAATAAGACGTCTTCGAAAACGGCAGGAACAAATGGTGACGTAAAATTGAGTGAGAACGCGAAGAAGCTATTAAAACAATTAAAAGAGAAATACGGAAATATGGATTTTTTCGTGGCATCGTATTCGAGTGACGAGGAAGCACAGAGTTATTTGAGCCGCGGAACGAAAGAGTACAGTGTGCTTTTGGATCCGGAGACGCTGGAGGCGATGGCCGATAATGCCGATGTACGGAAACAGTATGAGGATATTTTGTCGGGAGCAGGTGACAAGCTTGCACAGCTCAAGGAACAGCTCGGGGAAGAGGCAGACAACGTAAAGAGTTTTGGAATTTCGATCGACAAAGAAGGAAAGGTTTCCTATTTTGCCGAGCTGGATAAGATCAGTGAATCCAGAAAGAAGCAGGTGGAGAGCGCCAAGACGAAAAAAGCAGAAGAGAAAGCGGAGGCAGCGAAGAAAGCCAAAAAGAAGGAGCGGGAGGAACGAATGGAGTCACAAAAGTCTGACAGCAGTCAATTTGTCAAGGCAGATTCCATCGAAGAATTGATCCGGAAAATCCGGATGGCAGTTGCCGGTGAACCGGATTGTGCGACAGGCGGATTCGACCTTACGATGTAGTAAAGGGAGATCTGCAGCGCGCTTATGATGCAGGGGCATACGCATAAATGCGATGCAATATGGCAGCCTGACCGTGCCATCAGGCTGCAGATAAGACGAGACACTAGTGAATGGATGGGTGTCTCGTTTTATATTGTGCCGTTTGGCCCCGGCATCTTACTATTTGGAGACACTACACATAGAAGTCAGCAAAACGGATATTTACATAATGCAAGTTCTCTGATACAATAAAAAAAGCGAACGCAAGAAAGGAGAGAGAAACATGGGAATGACTATGACACAGAAGATACTGGCTGCCCATGCGGGATTGGAGAGCGTGAGAGCGGGTCAGTTAATTGAGGCGGAGCTGGATATGGTTCTCGCTAATGACATAACCGGGCCGGTGGCAATTCACGAGGTCGAAAGGCTGAACAAGAAGACCGTATTTGATAAGGATAAAATTGCGCTTGTACCGGATCATTTTACACCAAATAAAGATATTAAGTCAGCGGAGCACTGCAAATGTGTGAGGCAGTATGCGATGGAACAGGGAATCACGAATTATTTTGAGGTGGGGGAAATGGGGATTGAACATGCCCTTCTGCCGGAAAAAGGGTTGATCGTGGCCGGGGAAACATGTATTGGCGCCGATTCTCACACTTGTACGTACGGTGCGCTTGGCGCATTTTCTACAGGTGTAGGCAGCACGGATATGGGAGCTGGCATGATTACTGGTAAGGCGTGGTTTAAAGTGCCTTCGGCGATTCGGGTTGTCTTGAAGGGAAATCTTCCGAAATGGGTAAGCGGCAAGGATGTGATACTTCATCTGATCGGGAAGATCGGTGTTGACGGCGCGCTTTACCGCTCTCTTGAGTTTACCGGTGAGGGGATTGCGAGCCTTTCGATGGACGACCGCTTTTCGATTGCCAATATGGCTATTGAGGCGGGGGCGAAAAATGGTATTTTCCCTGTGGATGAGAAGACGATTGAATATATGAAGGCGCATTCACAAAAGCCGTATCATATTTACGAGCCGGACGCGGATGCGGAATATGACGAGGAGATTGTTATAGATCTAAATACGTTGGAGCCGACGGTGGCATTTCCGCATTTGCCGGAAAATACAAAAACAGTCCGTGAGTCCGGAGAGGTCGCAATTGACCAGGTAGTTATCGGTTCTTGTACGAATGGAAGAATTGGCGACTTGCGTGCAGCTGCCAGCGTATTAGAGGGCAGAAAGGTAAAGAAGGGCATTCGCTGTATCATATTCCCTGCGACGCAGGCTATTTACCTTCAGGCAATGGAAGAAGGACTGATCCAGACTTTTGTCAAGGCGGGGGCAGTTGTCAGCACACCAACGTGCGGCCCGTGCCTTGGCGGACATATGGGAATACTGGCGGCAGGTGAGCGCGCCGTATCGACGACAAACCGTAATTTTGTCGGGCGGATGGGACATGTAGATTCTGAGGTGTATCTGGCAAGCCCGGCTGTAGCTGCGGCCAGCGCTGTGACGGGTAAAATATCGGAACCATCGGAACTTGGATTATAGGAGGAAGACATGAAAGCATTAGGAAAAGTATTTAAGTACGGCGACAATGTAGATACCGATGTAATCATACCAGCACGTTATCTGAATTCTTCTGACCCGGCAGAGCTCGCCGCCCACTGTATGGAAGATATCGACCGGGATTTTGTCAATCGTGTGAAAAAGGGCGATATTATCGTGGCGGAGAAAAACTTTGGCTGCGGTTCTTCGCGGGAGCACGCGCCTATTTCAATTAAGGCGGCGGGAGTCAGCTGCGTGATCGCAGAAACCTTTGCACGCATTTTTTACCGGAATGCCATCAATATTGGTCTTCCGATTATTGAGTGTCGCGAGGCTTCCCAGAACATAGAAGCGGGGGACGAGGTGGAAATTGATTTTGACAGCGGCGTTATCGTGAATAAAACGAAAAACCAGACATACCAGGGCCAGGCGTTTCCAGAGTTTATGCAAAGGATAATAAAGGCAGAAGGACTTATGAATTATATTAATTCGAAATAGAGCTGTATTAGGAGGAATGATATGCGTAGTAAAATTTGGAAACGGGTAGTGGCAAGTATGGTCTCCGTGTCAGTGTTCAGTACAGCGCTGTCACTCAAACCGGAATTTAGTGAACACCGGGTGATGGCATCCGAGGAGGAGGGGTGCGAGGTCAGCCTTGGTATTTCCGGCTTGAACCAGACATCGGCGTCGCAGGACGGTGAGGAATGGTCCGGCGATTATGTTTATTATGGGAGTTATGGGGAGGAGCCAATCAAATGGCGGGTTTTAGATACGACCGGGGAAGCTGGCAGCAGCTCCATGCCAGGTGGAATTTTGCTGCAATCGGACCAGGTTTTACACAGCATGCCGTTCCAGGAAAGTGAGAGCGGGCAGCCAATGGCAGAAGAGCGGCATCCGGGAATGGCTGCAGGGAAAGGATACATTTCTTGACGGCTCCCATTTTTCTCAAAGGGAACTCGATGGCGTTATGAAAACGACACGTGACGCCGGTGAATCCCCGGTGGAAGAGCTTAGAAGTACAGGGCTTGACAGAGATACGATGTTTTTGCTGGATGCCTGTGATGTGGTGAATGCCGCTTATGGATATTCGTATGAGGATCATAGGATAAATGACAGCTTTGGGCAGTCGTGGTGGCTGCGAAGTGCACATGCGAAGCATTCGGCCGGAGCAGGGTACGTGCTCCCGGGAGGTTACCTTTACTACAAATTTATATTTGAGGAGGGAGGTATCGCACCGGCCTTTAATCTCGATGCATCCAACGTGTTATTTATGTCCCCGGCAGAGTAGGAGGAAAGCGGCGAATTACTGTCTGCCGAAGGAAATAATGAGTGGAAGCTCACGTTGTCAGAGGGGCCGACTTTGGAAGTGACGGGAGGAGTGTCCCGGCATCAAAATGAGATCAGTGTGCCATATGGGTATAGGGGAAATGCGGCAGACAAGATTTCTGTCATGATAACCGATGGCGAATTTAAAGAGAGCGATACAGAGGTCGAATACTATGAGACCGTTTCCGAAGATGAAATAGGAAAAGATGGAACGGTGAATTTTGAATTGCCGGAAGAATATGACGAGGAAGGCAGTTTTGTATATCTTTTGGCGGAGCAGTCGCGCGGTGAAAACTGTACAGATTATGCGAGTGAGCCGGTTTTGCTTCAAATACCGCCGGCGCATGAGCACCAGCTGGAGTGGAGGTTTGACGAGGACGCCCACTGGAAGGTGTGTACGGCGCCAGACTGTGACCTTCAAGGCGAGGATGGCATAATGGATTATGACGATCATGATTTTGGAGAGAATGAGGGAATCGTAATCAAGGAGCCGAGTCCGGAAGAAGACGGTTTGGAGGAGATTTTATGCGATGTGTGCGGAAACATGATCCGGCAGCCAATTCCATTTGAGGAACCAGAGGAAAGCGAGGAGCCGGAGGAGACCGAAGAGCCGGAGGAGCATACGTATGCAGAACAAGTTATCCAGCCAGCTACTTGTGTTGAGGCGGGCCGTAAGCGCATTTTCTGTACAGTTGAAGGCTGCGGTGAGAGCTGGGAAGAAGTGATTCCGGCGCTGAGTGCGTCGCTGCGCCATACGTTCGGGAACTGGATACGGGTATCGGAGCCGACGGCAGAGCGCGAGGGATTATTCAAGCGGACTTGTACCGTTTGTGGAGTTTCTGAAACAAAGAGTATTCCGAAACAGGTTTTATCCCACACACATAATTATAATGGGGATGTGTGGACGACGGATGAAAACAGTCATTGGAACCAGTGTTCGTGCGGCGCCAAAAAGGATGTGGAGGCACACGGGTGGGACAAAGGCAAAATTATAAAGAGGCCGGGCAGAAAAAAAGAAGGACAGGTCCGGTTGACATGCAAAGTCTGTGATAGGACGACCGTGCGTGCCGCCAAACGGATTGGCACAAAGTTTACGAGCGGCGGCTATAAATACCGCATTACTGGGTGTAAGAACGGAAGGCTGACAGCTGCTGTAATCGGTTTTGCCAGAGGAAAAGACGCCAGGCGGGTAAATATACCTGGGACAGCGTATTGCCAGGGAGTAGCGTTTACCGTTACAGAAGTCGCAGACAGGGCCTTTGCTTTTAATAATAAAATAAAGGATATTGTGATCGGCGACAGTGTGGAGAGAATTGGAAATTTTGCATTTTACTTATCACAAAAGGTGGAGCACATTACGATCGGAACCGGAATGAAGGAGTTTGGGCAGCATATTTTCTGTCATACTTATAAGCTTAAATCACTTACGATCAAGAGTAAGAAGCTGGTCAGAGTGGTAACGGGTGTGTTGCACGGCGGAATGGACCAGGCCGTTATAAAGGTGCCGCGGAACCGGGTGAAATGGTATCGGAAAGAGGTGTTTGAAACACATGCCACGCGTGTGAAGGGGTTGTCAGAGTAGCGAAACAAAGGAAAACGTATAGAAGTGTAAGCATTCGTCCATACTTACCATAGAAAGGCTGTCAGGGCCGGTGGAAAGGATGGACGAATTTTTATGTGGGGTATTATCATTGGCATGATTTCCGGGGCGCTTATGAGCGTTCAGGGCGTGTTTAATTCAGAGGTGACGAAGCAGAGCAGTGTGTGGCTGGCTGCTGCCTTTGTACAAATTTCCGCGTTTGTGGTATGTGTTGCAGCTTGGTTTGTGACCGGCAGGGATGGAACAATAGGTAGTTTGTGGCAAGTACACCCGAAATATATGCTTTTGGGCGGGGCGATCGGCGCCTTTATCACATATACGGTTATTCAGGCGATGAACCAGTGCGGGCCGGCGAGAGCGGTCGTATTTATCGTGACGGCCCAGATTATAGTGGCATATGTGATTGAGCTGATGGGTATATTTGGCGTGGATAAGCAGCCGTTTGAGTGGAGGAAGCTAATTGGGCTTGTAGTTATTATAGCGGGCATTTTCACGTTTAAATGGAAATAAAATTTTTTATAATTTATAGTTGTCAAATGGCACTTTCATTGATACAATTAAAATATGCACCTTAGTTAAATTCCCGTTTTGAGCGGAGGCTGAAAATGGAGAAAAAACAAATAAAAATGGTACTTGTTGTTGCAGCGGTTCTTGTTTTCGGTATGATATGGTACCGGGAGCGCGCCGGTTCTACACAACAGGGCAGTGAAATGTCGGGTATCTTTGAGAGCGCCGTGACAGCGCCGCCGGAAACAGCGGCCGGGAGCGGAAAGATATACGTACATATCGTCGGTGCGGTGAAAAAGCCGGGTGTTTACACGTTTGACGAAAAACCGAGAGTAGTAGACGTAGTAGAGAAAGCGGGAGGATTTGCGAAGGACGCTATAAAATCCGGCATCAATCAGGCGGAAACGGTGGAAGACGGGAGCCAGATTGTCATTGAATCCAAAAGGGATAAAAAGAAGGGGATAGCTGCCGGTGAGGGATGGCAGCGTACGGGGCAGGCGGCAGAGGACAAATCCGGTCTGCTAAATATCAATACGGCGACAAAAGAAGAGCTTATGACATTGACGGGGATCGGGGAATCGAAGGCAATGTCGATTATCGCCTACCGGGACACAAATGGAAAATTCGAGAATATCGAGGATATTATGAAGATTACCGGGATTAAGACTGGTGTGTTCGAAAAGATTAAAAATCAGATCAGGGTATAGATAGGTTTAGGGGATTTGATGTTCCGAATAGAGAAAGGAAGAATGTTGGATGGCAAAGAGAGTATTAGTTGTGGACGACGAAAAGATGATCGTAAAGGGGCTTCGTTTTAGTCTGGAACAGGATGGTATGGAAGTAGATTGTGCGTATGATGGGGAAGAGGCGCTTCAGATGGCGGAAAGAAACCAGTATGAAGTGATTTTACTCGATATTATGCTCCCGAAACTGACCGGTTTTGAAGTGTGTCAGAAGATCAGGGAGTTTTCCGATGTACCGGTGATTATGCTTACGGCAAAAGGGGATGACATGGATAAAATCCTTGGACTGGAGTACGGGGCCGACGATTATATAACGAAGCCATTTAATATTCTAGAGGTAAAAGCAAGGATTAAGGCGATTATGCGCAGAAGTACGAAAAAGGAGACGGCACCGGCGGAGGATCCGTCGATCCGTACGCTTGGAAATATGAAGATCGATGCGGAGGGGCGCCGTGTGTATATGCACGGGAAAGAGATCAACCTGACGGTGAAGGAATTTGATTTACTTGAAATTCTTATGAATAACCCTAATAAAGTGTATAGCCGGGAGAAGCTGCTCAATGACGTATGGGGGTATGAATACCTCGGTGACGTGAGAACCGTAGATGTGCATGTGCGGCGTCTGCGTGAGAAGATTGAGACGAATCCAAGTGACCCGAAATATATACATACAAAATGGGGTGTTGGCTATTATTTCCAGGATTAAAGAAAAAATTAATGTAATGAAGAGCTTGCACGTTCAGAGTATGGGTGTGCTTATTGTCGTTGGCGTTGTGCCACTCATCGTGTTTTCGATTATATTTTTGAATGTGTTTCAGGCGAGGAGCATTTCAAAGCAGATTACAGAGTTGCAAATGCGGGGAAATGTAATTGCAAACCGGATTGTCAGTTCCGGTTATTTCACAAGCGAGGACAAAGGTGAAGTGGACGAAGAGCTAGCCCGCGTATCGGATTCTTATGGCGGGCGGATTTTTATTGTCGATTCGAAACTGCGTGTGGTCCGGGATACGTATGGGTTAGAGGAAGGCGGGATTGTCGTGCTGCCAGAGGTGGTGAAATGCTTTCGGGGCAAAACGACGAAAATTGTCAACCAGCATTCAAAGTACGCGGAGATTTATTTATCTATTGTCAGTGCGGACCGGGAATCGGTTTATGGCGTGGTAGTCATGAATTTTTCTTACCAGTCCGTCCTCTCCTTTTACAGCAGTATACGGGCGGTTATGTTTTCGGTTCTGCTTTTACTTTCTGTCGTCATTGTTGTGGCCGCCTGGCTTTTGTCAGGGCGGCTCGTACATCCGCTGCGCCGGATTGTCAGTTCCATTGGGCATATCGAGGCGGGGGATTTTAGTGAAAAACTGGAAGTTGCGGACAATCTGGAAGTGAAAAATATTTCTGAATCCATCAATTCGCTGCTGGCGGCAGTACAAAATCTGGAGGACTCGCGACAGGAGTTTGTGTCCAATGTGTCTCACGAGCTAAAGACGCCAATTACTTCGGTCAAAGTATTGGCGGAGTCCCTCACTACACAGGAGGATGTACCTGTGGAGCTGTACAAGGAATTTATGGTTGATATCAACCAGGAGCTGGACCGCATGAACAAGATTGTAAATGATCTGCTTTCCCTTGTTAAGCTGGATAAATCCGCAGTTCAGATGTCCATTGAGGAGGTCAGCATCAACGAATTTATCGAGGGTATTTTGAAGGGGATTACTCCGATTGCCTCGAAACGGAATATCGAGATTATTTATGAGAGCGTCCGGCCGGTGACGGCGCAAATTGACAGTGTGAAGCTGGGGATGGCATTTTCAAACATTATAGAGAATGCTGTAAAATATAACTTCGATAATGGATGGGTGAAGGTGTCCCTAAACGCGGATTATAAGTTTTTTTATTTGCGGGTATCGGACTCCGGGGTTGGAATACCAGAGGATCTCCAGGATCATATTTTTGAGCGGTTTTACCGGGTGGATAAGGCGCGGTCGAGGGAGACTGGCGGCAATGGACTGGGATTGGCGATTACGAGAAATGCTGTTTTACTGCACCGGGGATCTATTAAGGTTCACAGCGTTGAAAACCAGGGGACGACCTTTGCTGTGCGGATTCCCTTGAATTATCAAGCCTGATGGGAAGAGAGAGGTATGGTATGAAGATTATGAGGCGGTGGCCGCTTTTTATAGTGGTGGCCATAGCGGGAATAGTGCTGGCCGGTTGTGACAGGGACAGTTATAAGCATAAAAAAGGGGCGTTTATTTTATATCAGATGGCGGATGACGGCATGGGGCTGAAGCAGTCGGAGTATGAGACGGTATCGGATAGCGATGACACCGTGGAAATCGTGATAGAGCTGCTAAGTAATTATAAGATGGCGGATGTGCGGGAATTTGAGATTAAGGAAAGACAGCTTTCGATTTATTTTTCCTCTGCCTACAACAATTTGCGGGGCATTGATGAGGTGCTTCAGCGGGCGGCCATTGTCAAGACGCTCTGTCAGGTGCAAGGGGTTGAGTATGTCGAGTTTTTCGTGGAGGACACTTCCCTGACGATTGACGGGGAGCCGGTCGGGGTGATGAGCGAGCTCTCTATTCTGGATTCAATCGGGGGAGATGGGTCTACGCAGAATAAGTATGTCACGCTGTTTTTTTCGGATGTTTCCGGTATGGAGATGAAGGAGGTCACCGTTTTACTTACGTATGATATGACGGTGCCTCTTGCAAGGCTGTTGATTGAGCAAATTCTTGCAGGCCCAGAGGCGGTCGCAGGCGTGAATACGTCCGACGTGCGCCCGACTGTTCCGGGGGGCACGAGATTAAATTCTATTATGATCCGTGATAACGTCTGCTATGTTGATTTTAGCAAAGAGTTTATGAATGTGCAGGCTGAGGTAAATAGCGAGATCGTCATTTACAGCATTGTAAACACACTGTGTGAGCTTTCGGATGTTAATAAAGTGCAGTTTACAATTGACGGCGAGCAGAGGGAGGTGTATGGGGACACGAAACAGTTCGACCAGCCGTTTGAGAGAAATCTTGATTTGGTAAGCGGCGGAAGTAAGGGGTAACAAAATAGGGAGGTGGAAAGTGAGGTTTTTTCGAAGACCGTTATTGGTCGTATTTATTAGCCTCATCGTATTGATCCGCATATGGTATTGGCTGGAGGGAGAGGGGACGCATGAATCCGTTTTCCAAGAGGGCCAGCCAGTGGAGTGCGTGGGACGTATTGAGGAAATACAGGTGAGGGCATCCGGTAGCAGTATTATTTTATCTGGCATTAAGCCGGACAGCGTGAATGCCGGAGACAAACAGGAGAATCAGACATTTCTAATTTATAATTCTGCGGAACAAGATCTGTTCCAATTTTTCAGACCAGGCAACAAATTAAAGGTCAAGGGAACTGGGTATTCTTTTGAGGCAGCAGGAAATCCCGGGGAGTTTGACGAGTTATCCTATTATGGGAGCAGGGGCATTGACGGAAAAATATTTGCGGATTCAGCGGACGTACTGGACGGGCGCTATGACTATGTGAAATATGCACTTTTTATGCTGCGGCAAAAGGCGGTAGAAAAGCTTTTTGCGGTGATGGAGGAGGCGGATGCGGGTATACTTTCGGCTATGATTCTCGGGGATAAGACCAATTTGCCGGAGGAGGAGAAGGAATTGTACCAGCGCACAGGAATTGGCCATATGCTCGTGATTTCGGGGCTTCATGTGACGCTTTTGGCAGCGGGCCTGTTTTTCTTTTTGCGCAGTTACATTATGCCGATGAGACAGGCAGTGGTGGTGACGGTTCTTTTTCTGTTTATGTATGGCCAGTTTACAGGGTTTGAGGTGGCGACGGCAAGAGCTGTCCTTATGATGTGCTGTGTCTTATTTGCCAGATATACCGGCAGATGCTACGATGCGCTCTCGGCATTGTCTTTCGGCGGCATTATCACACTTGTGTCCGAGCCGGTGCAGTTGTTTCAATGTGGTTTTCTGCTTTCGTACACGTCGGTTTTTGGAATTGTTTTATTTGCGCCGGTGATGGACCGGATGAAATTAAAGAGTACATGGGGGAAATCTCTTTTTTCCAGCGCCTCTGTATGTGTTGTGACATTGCCGGTCATGCTCTGGTTTTATTATGAGATATGCCCGTATTCGGTTATTGCGAATATGATTGTGCTGCCCTTTCTTTCCCTTCTGGTAGGAGTGGGAACCGCGGGTTGTCTTGTTTCCTTTTTTTGGCCGGCGGGAGGGGAGTTTGTACTTGCTACCGCACATTACATATTAGCGTTTTATAAGCTGGTGTGCCGTCTGGTAAGTGGGCTTCCGGCGAGCACAATTGTGACGGGGCGGCCACCAGTTTGGTGTATTGTGTTATATTATACAATATTAGCGGCGGCAGTAGTCCTTTATCTGAGATGGGAGAAGCGGCGGTGGCTGTATACTGGGGCTGTTCTGCTCTTTGTTTGTTTGCTTTTCCGGCAAGAAAGCCTCTTTTTGTACACGCAGCTGGATGTGGGACAGGGGGATTGCGCCTGTATTTTTTATAAGGACAAGACTTTTCTCATTGATGGCGGAAGTTCCTCAGAAAAAGAAATAGGTAAATATACAATTCGGAATTTCCTTAAATTTTACGGAAGAACTGACATAGACGGCGTGTTTGTGACGCACAGCGACGCGGACCACACGAATGGGATTGCAGAGATTGTGGAAAACAAGGGAAACTGGGGAATTTCGGTTGGGAGCGTTATTTTTCCGGACATACAAAAACGGGATGAAAAATATGTGTCGTTGATGCAAACATTTGGAGCGTACGGCGTTATTGTCCGCACGATGAAACGGGGCGACCAGCTGCGTCTGGGCGAGCTTTCTATCTCGTGCCTGCACCCGCGCCCGGAATATGAGTGGGAGAGTGAAAACGATTATTCACTGACGCTTGCGGTTGAGTTCCGGGATATGCGGATTCTATGCACCGGTGATTTGGAGGAGAGCGGAGAGAGGGATTTGACAGACGTTTGCGGCCCCTATGATATGCTCAAGGTAGGGCATCATGGCTCTAAAACCTCGACTTCGCCTGAGTTTCTTCACAAGGCGCGCCCGGTAAATGCAGTGGTTTCAGCGGGCAGGAAGAACCGGTATGGCCATCCGGCCGCGGTGACACTGGAAAAGCTGGGGCAGCAGGGGGTACGCGTCTGGCATACGATGGAGCAGGGAGCAATATTTCTCGAGTGGAAAAACGGTGGAAAGCAGATATATTCTTTCCGTGAAGGAGGAATTTAAAAATTATAATGCACATGAAAAAGGGTGGCAAAATGCCACCCCGGATAGACGGAGACGGTGGGATTCGAACCCACGTGCCCGTGAAGGCAAAACGATTTCGAGTCGTTCTCGTTATGACCACTTCGATACGTCTCCGTACTAGCTTGTCAAAAAGCTACCTTTATATTTGTATCACTTTTTTGTCCTTTTGTCAATGCTTTTATTCAGAAACATTCCAACCCATTCATTTATTTCCGGCCAATGCCTTTATGAGAAAGAGTTCTGCCACTAATTTTTCAGAAAGATTTCCCGTTTTAAAACGTTCTTCGTAATCGGCGCGTTTTTCGAGCAGCGACAAAAGCTGGCGTTTGGAAAAGCGTTTTGCCTGGGTTTTATATTTTCGGACTGTAAAATAGGGGATTCCTGCCTTTTTTGCAATATCCCGGTCTGGTAAGCTCTCCCCGGTCTCTTTTATCTGAAGCAGTATATTGATGTGCCGGCCGAGCAGGTGAAGAATGCGGGGAGGTGGTTCTTTTAATTCCAGTAAATCGGCATAGAGACGGAATACCGTTTTATTTTCCCCTGTGGCGACGGCATCAATCATGTCAAATATTTTTCCCACAGTCTGGCCAGAGCAGATTGTGTCGATATCGGTGTCGGTAATTTCGGGCCGTTCTCCTACATAGCCGATCAGCTTATCCAGCTCGTTTACAATATTGTCCATCTGGAAGCCGGTTTTTGTTATAAAATATTCCATTGTGCGGCGGGAACAGCTTTTTCCATGTTCTTTCAAATATCTGGCCGCCCAGGGGAGCAAATCGCGTTCCTGCTGTGTGGTACATTCGGTGATACAGCCATTTTTCTGAATCCATTTATATAGCCGGTTTCTTTTGTCTACATGCTTTTCTACAAAGACAACGAAGGTTGTCTCTGGAAAATTTTTCAGTATATCCGCCATTTCGTTTGAGGATTTGAACAATTCCGTATTTTCCATTAGGATCAGGCGTTTCTCCGCAAAAAAAGGTAATGTGCTGCCAAGCGACATGACTTCTTGCAGAGGAACAGAAGTACCTTCGAAAAAAGAGGCATTCATATCGTCTCCTTCGCTGGCAAGCATGTTTTTTAATTTGTTTTTGTAATACCGGACCATGTACGGTTCTTCTCCGTATATTAGGTGAAACCGGGATAGCTGGCCGGATTTAATTTGAGCTGCTATTGTTTGCAAAGTATT
Organism: uncultured Eubacterium sp.; assembly: GCA_910584245.1. Lineage (GTDB taxonomy): Bacteria > Bacillota > Clostridia > Lachnospirales > Lachnospiraceae > Eubacterium_F. The sequence goes on along the minus strand of CAJTZF010000003.1, from coordinate 66,438 downwards.
TGTCTCCCATCTGTCAGTGCACTGGTTTCTACATTTGGAAACGGATATTACCTGCGTTCCACACAACTAATTATAGTTATTTTTGGCAGCGCTGTCAAATTAGTTTATGACAAAATTATAACATGTTTCTGTAATAAAATTAGAACAATTTTAGGATTGAAAACATAAACTTATGGTGATATACTTTCAAGATAGGACAATGAAAGGTGGAACGATTTTTATGCTAAAAAAGAAGCTATTGATCATTGCCGGGATAATTGCAGGAACAGCACTATTGGGATTAGTTGGGGTATTTCTATTTAATAGCAAGGAGTATTTTTCCAATCAATTTGGAAGAAACACGTACATCAGTAATACGAATGTTAGTTCCATGACTGTCGATGAAGCGGTTGCGGTAATGAATGAATCAAAGGGATTTTCAGTGGAGTTTTCGAAGAATGGAGAAGTCCGGGATATCGATATTTCTGCTGCAGTGAAAAGGGAATTTTCGAAAGATGAAGTCGTGGAATGTAAGAATAATTTTACGTTCCAGGAATACTTATTTGGGAGGGAAAAGGATTTTCAAGTTAAGCCAAGCCATTCCATAGTGGATGAGCAGAAGCTTCGGGTTATACTTGAGCAGTCTCTTCCCCAGACGACAGTGAAGGCGGCGGACGCCTACATTGATGATGAGTACCAGTTAGTATCGGAAGTTTTCGGGGATGAGGTGAATTTGGACGCGCTCATTCAGGAGATTAAGCAGGGTATTATGACCGGGCTCAAGCTGGATTATAAGCTGGAGGATTACTATATCCAGCCCGTCTTTACGAAAGAGAGCAAGGAGATTGTCCGCGTTGTGAAAGAGATTGATGCGTATAAAAATATGAAAATCCAGTACGATTTCGGTGAGAACAAAGAAGTCATTGACTGGAAAAAAATTAAAAAATATTTACAGTACAATCCGAAAAAAGCGACGCTGAAGCTAAAGACAAACTGGGTGGAGGATTTTGTCCGCGAGCTTGCAAAAAAGTACAATACGTATGGAAAGACAAGGAAGTTTAAGAGCACGAAAGATGGAACGGTGGAAATAAAAGGCGGCATACTCGGGTGGTGGATTGACGAGGGCAAAACAGTGCAGGAGTTACAGCAGCTGCTGAAAAAGAAAAAGAGCAAAGAGTTAGAGCCGGTATACCGAAATGTAGCGGCACAGCACGGCGAAGACGATATTGGAAACACATATGTGGAAATCAGTATTAAGCGGCAGCATGTTTGGTTTTATAAAAATGGGAAGCTCAAGTTAGAGTCCGACATGGTGTCGGGCAAGCTGACGAAGGACCGGAAGACGACCGTTGGCGTCCACCGGCTCTATGGCAAACAGAGGGACCGTTATCTGGGGACAATCGCGGTGCAGGGATACCATACATTTGTGAATTATTGGATGCCATTTAACTGGGATGGCCAGGGACTGCATGACGCTACCTGGAGGAGCAAATTTGGCGGAAAAATATATAAAACGGGCGGTTCCCACGGCTGTATCAATCTGCCATATGACTTCGCAGGAAAGCTCTATAACCAGCTGGAGATTGGGACGCCGGTTGTAGTGTACTGATGAAAGCCGGCATGTGGCTGCGCTAAGAAAGTAGTCAAATGAATACATCGGTAATGTGATATTTGTTATGTGTGGCATCTCCTGGCAGGAGATGCCATTTCATCCTATTATTGTGGAAGGAGGAACGCAAATGTATGAGTTAATACAGGTCAGCGATTGCTGCTGGTACATAAATAGTCCGGCGAAGATCGGTGTTTATCTCGCGGGAGAGAACGGTGTCTATTTGATTGACAGCGGAAATGATAAAAGTGCAGGGAGGAAAGTCCGGCAGATTTTAGAGAAAAATGGCTGGCATCTGCTTGGAATACTAAATACTCATTCCCATGCGGACCATATCGGAGGAAACCATTATTTACAGGGGCAGACCGGATGTAGTATTTTTTCCAGCGGGATAGAGGCTGCATTTACGCAATATCCCGTATTGGAGCCCTCGTTTCTCTATGGCGGCTATCCGTGCAAGGATTTGCGTCACAAGTTTTTAATGGCGCAGGAAAGTGAGGTTTTGGATTTTTCGGATGCCCGCTTTCCAAAAGAGATTGAAGTGATTCCGCTTCCGGGACATTTTTTTAACATGGTGGGTTTTCGGACGCCGGATGAGACGGTATTTCTTGCCGACTGCATGAGCAGCAGAGATACGCTGGAAAAGTATGGCGTGGCGTTTATTTATGATGTGGAGGCGTATATGGAAACGCTTGACAGGGTGGAACGGATGAAGGCATCCATGTTTGTTCCCTCGCACGCGGAGGCGGCGACGGACATAACGGAGCTTGTCCGCTATAATAGGGAGAAGGCAAACGAAGTCGCAGAACGGATCTTATCGATTTGTGAGGAGCCTGTAAACTTCGAGCGGATTTTGCAGGAGGTGTTCCAAGAGTACGGGCTTGTTATGAATTTTGAACAGTATGCTCTGGTTGGCAGCACCGTGCGTTCCTATCTTTCATGGCTGAAAGATCATGGGAAATTAGCGGTTGAGTTCAGGGACAGCCAGATGTTATGGCGCCGCTAGGGGTGGCAAAGAAAAAGCAGCAAACGTTTATTGTTCGCTGCTTTTTTGAATATCACGGACTTTGGTTATTCTACAGTGACAGATTTTGCGAGATTTCTCGGCTGGTCTACGTTCAGTCCTTTTTCTACGGATACATAGTAGGCCAGATATTGGAGAACCACCGCGGATACGAACGGGGTGAACAGTGGTGATGTCTCAGGCAGTACAATCTGGTGGTCGCACAGGCTTGCATCTACCGCGGCGTTAATATCTGTGATGAGGATAACTTTTGCGCCCCGGGACCGTACCTCTTGTACGTTTGAAATGACTTTCGAATAGACGTCCGGCTGGGTGGCAAGTGCGATCACAGGTACGCTGTCCGTAATAAGGGAGATGGTACCGTGTTTCAGTTCGCCAGCCGCGTATGCCTCCGAGTGGATGTAGCTGATTTCCTTTAGTTTTAAGGACCCCTCACAGGAGAGCGCGTGGTCAAGCCCGCGGCCGATGAAAAAGATATTGCCTGCCTTAGCGAGCCGTTTTGCTATATTTTCAATTTGGCTGTCATAGGAAAGAACTTCTTCTACTTTGCTGGCTACATTCGTCAGGTTCTCCATATAAGATTTTGTCTCTTCCTCCGAAATCTGTTTTGAGACATAGGCCAGCCGGAATGCGATTAGGTACATGACGGAGAGCTGTACCGTATAAGCCTTTGTGCTCGCCACGGAAATTTCCGGGCCGGCGTGCGTGTATAAAACGTAGTCGCTTTCTCTGGCGACGGAGGAACCTTTGACATTTACGACAGACAGGGTCTTTGCGCCTTTCGATTTGGCAAGTTTCAGGGCTGCCAGGGTATCTGCCGTCTCGCCGGACTGGGAAATGGTGATGAGAAGAGTGCGGTCGTCTACAATCGGATTCTGATAGCGGAACTCGGAGGCGATGTCGACGGATACAGGAATCCGTGCCAGCCGCTCAATCATATTTCTTCCAATCAATCCTGCGTGCATGGCGGAACCACACGCTGTAATAATAACGCGGTCTATATTCTGGAATATGTCATCGGATATCTGGTCTGTCGAGAAATCAGGCATGCCATTGACGCATCTGGGCAAAATGGTATTTCTCAGTGCATCCGGCTGTTCGTGTATTTCTTTCATCATAAAGTGTTCATATCCGCCCTTTTTGGCAGCTCCGACGTCCCAGCTGATATGGTGGATTGCCGGACTGTAAATATCCCCGTATTCATCTTTTACAAGGATCTCATCATTTGTCATTTTTGCAATATGCTTTTCTTTTAGGACAAAGTAATGATTCGTATGGCTCACAAGAGCAACCATGTCGGAAGCAATAATAGATCCATTTGTCGTATGGGCAGCTACGAGAGGGCTTCCGCTGCGAATGGCGTAAATCGTTTCCGGAATATCCTCAAACATAATACAAAAGCCGTAGGCGCCTACTAGTTTCGTTGTGGCAAGCCGTATTGCCTCCTCTGGATTTCCACTATAACAATCGTCAATTACCATAGCGGCAATTTCAGAATCGGTCTGGGACACCGGGGTTTTGCCCTGTGCTTCCAGCTCCTTTCTTAATTCCTGGTAATTTTCAATAATACCATTGTGTATTAATGTGACTTTGCCAGCCGTATGCGGGTGGGAATTTGTATTCGACACGCCGCCGTGGGTCGCCCAACGGGTGTGACCGATGCCGCAGGTTGAGATGGTGTCATTTGCCTGGGTATGTACAAGCTCCCGAAGGACTGAAACCTTTCCTATTGTTTTAATCGTCTGAATGCCGCCGTCGGTAAAAAAAGAGATACCAGCACTGTCATAACCGCGGTATTCCAACGTCTGTAGGCCGTCAACCAATGTCTTTTTTGCGTCTAGAAAACCTACATAACCGATAATTCCACACATAGTAAACCTCCCAATAAATGTTCAAATCACTTTTCTGCACATAGCAGAGTTATCTTTTAGGATATGAGGCCCCTTTGCCCCTAATATCACTAGTATTATATGATATGCAAAAGGGAAAGTCAAGAAAGCTTGGCATTGCTAAAAAAGTCCTTGACAAACACCTGTTCGCGTGATATTATAAATAAAACAGGTGTTCGAACCGTGTGTTCGCTATAAACATATTTATTACAGGAGGGGGGCGGCAGTTATGGGAAATATGTCCTATTGCTTCAAACGGATCTTAAGTAATAATAGTCTCAGACAACAGTGGCGTCATCATTATAAAATAGTTATGTTTTGTGCCATACCGATTTTTGTTTTAGTATGTATCTTATCCGTTTGCGCAGGCAGTATACGCGTGGAGGGGACAGAAGAGAGAGTGACAGAGGCAGCGATTTATGAGCCTGTCCGGATCTGCCGGGGGGACTCCCTGTGGTCAATTGCAAGGGCGAACCTGGAGCATCCTACAAATGAAAGAATACAGGAATATATAAAAGAGATTATTTCTCTTAATAATATGTCTTCTACTTCGATCCACGAAGGGAATTATATACTGATACCGAGGTATAACAAATGAAACAACGTACATTTCCTTATGTGGGATGTTCTTCGTACCTCTCTATTTTTTAGCGGGCAGCTTTTACGCGTGATGATTTCCCGGCATGAGAAAAAAGTGTTGTTTGTAAGGAAAGCATATGATAAAATAGATCTTAATGTACTGTCCGGGTTATTGTGTCATTCGTATAATGAATTTTTTGGCTGTATAGTAAAGTTGTATAATGTTCATTGTATTGCGATGCCGGAAGGTGCAAAATAAGTGCAGGCAGCGGAAAATTTTGTTTTGCAAAAGAATGGGGTATGAAAATGAACAAGTTTCGAGTAGAATTAAAAAAGATGGTGGATGATTCGTATGATGTGCAAATTGGACGGCAGCTTATACCACAATTGGTCCGGGATATGGAAAACGGTCTGGTGGGATTGTGTAAAAAATTTGCTGTGGTGACAGATACAAATGTAAAGGAGCTGTATGCAGTTCCGATATGTGAAGAGTTGGAAAAGTCGGGTTTTGCAGTGGAGTTGTTTGTATTTCCGGCAGGGGAAAAAAGTAAAATCAGGAAAACCAAGGAACAGATCGAGGATGCTATGTTCGAGAAAGAATTTCGGAGGGATTGCTGCGTCATTGCAGTAGGCGGCGGCGTTGTTTCAGACCTGGCAGGTTTTGTGGCAGGCACTTTTGGGCGGGGTGTGCCATTTGTGAATTATGCGACTACACTTTTAGCTGCTGCGGATGCTTCTATTGGTGGAAAAACAGCGGTGGATACGGAGCTTGCTACGAACTTAATCGGACTTATCTACCAGCCGAAAAAAGTGTACGTGGATATTGATACGTGGAAGACTTTGCCGGAGGAGCATCTTATAAATGGACTTGCAGAAACAGTTAAGCACGCCTGCCTTGCAGATATGGAATTTTTTGAGTATATCGAGCAACATGTGGAAGATGTGCTTGCTTGTGTGCCGGAAGTATGTGAGTATATTTCAGAAAAAAATTGCAATGTGAAATACCAGGTTGTCATGAAGGATGAGAAGGAGAAGAACCTCCGAGAAATACTAAATCTGGGACACACGGTAGGACGGGCAATTGAGACGGTTAGTGATTACCGTTTACTGCACGGAGAAGCGCTCTCTATCGGTATGGTGGCGCAGGTGACATTCGGCTGCAAGCTTGGTTTTCTGAGTGAGGAGCAGAGGGACCGGGTCATTGCCCTGCAAAAGAGAATTGGGCTTCCGGTTACTATTCCCGATTATATCGACCGGGAGGCGCTGATCCGAAAGCTCTACACAGATAAAAAAGTACGGGATGGAAAACTTCGTTTCGTATTCCAGAAAGGGATTGGCGATGTGATGAGTTTTGGAGACGATGTTTATGCCAGGCCAGTGGCAGAAGAGGAGATAAGGGAAATTTTAATGGCAATGTAAATATTATGTAAGCGCATTTATTATGGGTGGGGGTTATTTGAATAAGAGAAAGATTGGCAGTGATAGGACAAAGGAGATAAGGGAAACTTTAATGGCAATGTAAATATTATGTAAGCGCATTTATTATGGGGTGGGGTTATTTGAATAAGAGAAAGATTGGCAGTGATAGGACAAAGGAGATAAGGGA